>NZ_JAERUC010000114.1 GCF_016745505.1 Streptomyces silvae
GGCCGACCAGATGGCCGACATGGGCTTCATGCCGCAGGTCACCGAGCTGCTCGACCAGGTCAACGCCGACGGCCAGCGGATGCTGTTCTCGGCCACCCTGGACCGCAACGTGGACCTGCTGGTCCGCCGCTACCTGCACGACCCGGTCGTCCACTCCGTGGACCCCGCGGCCGGTGCGGTGACGACGATGGAGCACCACGTGCTCTACGTCCAGGGCGCCGACAAGTACGCGACGACCACCGAGATCGCCGCCCGTGAGGGCCGGGTGATCATGTTCCTCGACACCAAGCACGCGGTGGACAAGCTCACCGACCACCTGCTGCACAGCGGTGTCCGGGCGGCCGCGCTGCACGGCGGCAAGTCGCAGCCGCAGCGCACCCGCACCCTGGACCGCTTCAAGACCGGCCATGTCACGGTGCTGGTCGCCACGAACGTCGCCGCCCGCGGCATCCACGTCGACAACCTCGACCTGGTCGTCAACGTGGACCCGCCCAGCGACCACAAGGACTACCTGCACCGCGGCGGACGTACCGCGCGCGCCGGGGAGTCCGGCAGCGTCGTCACGCTGGTGCTGCCCAACCAGCGCCGCGAGATGACCCGGCTGATGGCCGACGCGGGCATCACGCCGCAGATCGCCCAGGTCCGCTCCGGCGAGGCCGAGCTCAACCGCATCACCGGTGCCCAGGCCCCCTCGGGTGTGCCCGTCACGATCAGCTCGCCGGTGTCGGAGCGCAAGAGCGGCAGTTCCGGCCCCCGGGGCCGGCGCGGCGCGCGTCCCGGCCAGGGGCGCCGTTCCAACGCCAACACGCCCACGCCGCAGGCGCGAGCCGCTTCGGCGCAGCGCCGGGCCAACAAGGCCGCGTAGTCACCCGGCCGGGAGCCCGGCCGTCCCTGTCCGGTTTTCTCCACGACACCCTTGTTGAGGCACCATGCGCTGTGTCATCGCCCGCTTCCCCTTCGACTTCTTCAAGAACGAGGTCGAGGACCTGATGAAGGGCGTCAAGCCCGAACCCGTCACGGGTGACGCGGTGGTCGTCAACCGCCGTGTGTACCCCGTCAAGCAGGTGGGCGAGATCATCACCCGCCAGGACCGCCGGGACTTCTCCGCCGGTGAGGTGACCAGGGCGCTGTCGCGTCTCGGCTTCACCTGCCGCCCGGCGGAGGTGCCCGTCCCCGTGGCGCCGCTCACGCCGCTGGAGAACGCGTCCGCCATGCTCGGAACGCCCGGCGAGGCCTGAGCCGCCGCTCCCTCCCGCGCACCGCACCCCCGAGGCCTTCCCGGCCCGGGGGTGCGGTGCGTCCCGGGGGCCTCAGGACTTCGGCACGGGCTTCCTGGCCCAGTCGAGCCGGGGCTCCACGACGTGACGGAACACGCGCCGCACGGGCGGGCTGCAGAGGGCGGTGACCACGGCCGCGGCGACGGCGGAGACCAGGACCCGGCCCAGCGGCGTGGAGACGACGTCCACCTCGTAGAGGCCGAGCTTGACCGCGCCCTTGATGAAGAAGCCGTGCAGCAGATAGCCGTAGAGCGTGCCGGCGCCGAGCGCGGTCATCCACAGCCTGCGGTTCGGCACCCAGGCGAGGAAGCAGGCGCTGAGCACGAGCGCGCAGCCGAACAGCAGCGGCGTCACCACGGCGCCCGTCCAGGCGGGCGAGCCGAGCTGCTCCGCGCCGTAGCGGCGGAAGAACCACGAGGTCGTCGAGCGCGGCACGGCCCAGTAGGCGACCGCCAGGGCCACCAGGCAGACCGGTACGGACGCGAGGCGCACCGCCCGGCGGCGTACGAGGTCGAAGTGCTCGGGACGCAGGCACAGCCCCAGGACGTAGTACGGGAGGAACTGCAGGATCCGCTGGAACTGCAGGTCCTCGCCGACGTTGCTGGTCACCGCGCCCATGGCGGCGATGACCAGGGCCAGTGCCATGGGCCACCGGACCCGTAGCCAGAAGGGTGTGGTGAGCCGCCAGAGGAACAGCGCGGGCAGGAACCAGAGCAGCCAGTACGGCGTGAGCGGGCTCAGGGGGAACTCCGGGGACCCGGTCAGGCGCTCGAAGAGGGTATAGGCGACCTCGAAGACGGCGTAGGGCACGGCGAGGCTCGTGACGAGCCTCCACACCCGGTCGGAGCTCAGCTCCAGGCCGCGCGAGAAGTATCCGGCGATGATGATGAAGACCGGCATGTGGAAGGTGTAGACGAAGGTGTAGAGCGTCTCCACCAGCCGCCCGCTGCCGGGGAGGGGCTCCCAGGAGTGCCCCATCGCGACGAGGACGATGGCCAGGTACTTCGCGTTGTCGAAGAACGGGTCGCGGCCGGGGCGGGACCGCGCTGCGGCCGGTTCTCCGGCGTCGGCGCCTGCCGGTCCCGGGGTGCGTGAGGTCAGGGAGGGCATCGGGCCACCCTAGAGCCTCCCGCCCGGGCCGGGCGGGTTCAGGGCGTCAGGATCAGCTTTCCCGTGGTCCGGCGCGCGAGCAGGTCCTCATGGGCGCGCCGGGCGTCGGCGAGCGGGTAGCTGCCGCCGGTCACGGGCCTGAGGCGGCCCTCGCCGACGAGGGCGAAGAGCTCCTTGAGGGGGCCGCTGACGCCACCCGGGGCCGCGAGGGCGGGGCGCAGCCAGAATCCGACGACGGAGGCGTTCAGGCGGCCGAGACGGGCCGGGTCGACCGGGGTGAAGCCGCCGCGGGCGGCGTTGCCGTAGGTCACCAGCCGGCCGAAGGACGCCAGGGAGCCCAGGGCCCGGTCGAAGAGGTCCCCGCCCACGGCGTCCAGGACGACGTCCGCCTTCTCGGCGAGGGGGTAGGCGGCCACCGCGTCGGCGCCGAGGTCCAGGGCGAGGCGCTCCTTCTCCGGGGTGGAGGCCTGGGCGAGCACCTGGCCCGCGCCGAACTCCCGGGCCAGCTGGACGGCCAGGCTGCCGACGCCACCCGCCGCGGAGTGCACGACGACGGTCTCCCCCTCGCGCAGCCGGGCCGCCGACCGCAGCAGATGCCAGGCGGTCAGGCCCTGCATCATGAGGGCGAGGGCCTGTGCGGCGCCGAGGTCCTCGGGGATCTCCAGGACGGCGGACTCCTTGGCGGTCACCTGCTCCGCGTACCCGTGGGAGACCCGGGCCAGCACCCGCCGGCCGTCCGGGGTGCGGCCCACGACCTCGCTGCCCGGGACGTACGGCAGGGCGTCGGCCCCGAGGTAGGAGCCGTCCACCTGATGGGTGTCCGCGAAGTTGACCCCCGCGGCCTCGACGGTGAGGAGCACCTCTCCGGGGCCGGGCACGGGGGCGGCCAGTTCCACGGGGCGGAGGACGTCGGGGCCACCGAAGCGGTCGAACTGGATCGCGAGCATGCCGCAGGGTATCGCGGGGCCGTCCGGAGGGGCCGGGGCCCGGTGACCGGCCGTCGGAATCCGGTGAGCGGGGAGGCGAAAACAGGACAATCGGTCGGTTATGGTCGTGAGGCCGGTCCGGGGCCCGGGGGGTGGGCCGGCCGGTGCTCCGGGCGTATCGGCCGTGGTCGTGGAGCGGTGCGCCTGCCAGACTGCGGGCCATGAGCGATCTTCTTCACGACAGAGTCGTCCTGATCACCGGGGCGAGCAGCGGTATCGGCGCGGCGGCGGCACGGGTGTTCTCCGAGGAGGGCGCGACGGTCGTCCTGGCCGCGCGCCGGGAGGACCGACTGGCCTCGCTGACGGCCGAATTGAAGGACAAGGGAGCCCAAGCCTCCTACGTCGTCTGCGATGTCACGGTGGCCGAGGACGCCGCCCGTGCCGTCGACTTCACGGTCGACACCTACGGGCGCCTGGACTCGGCCTTCAACAACGCGGGCCTCGGCGGTGACCGAACTCCCCTGCACCTCATGGGAGATGACGTCTACGACGCGGTCATGGACACCAACGTGCGGGGCGTCTGGAACTGCCTCCGCCACGAGATCGCGGCCATGCTGCCCAATTCCGGGGGCAGTTCCATTGTGAACAACAGCAGCGTGGGCGGGCTGGTGGCCATACCGGCGGCCGCGCCCTACATCGCGGCCAAGCACGCCGTCGTCGGTCTCACCAGGGCCGCCGCGGACGAGTACGCCCAACAGGGCATCAGGGTCAACGCGGTGGCGCCCGGTACCACCCGCAGCGAGATCACGGCCGACTGGTTCGGCCGTAACCCCGGGCTGGAGGAGATGGTCAACAGCCGTACGCCACAAGGGCGTACGGCTGAGCCCGAGGAGATAGCCAACGCGGTGGCCTGGCTGCTCAGCGACCGCTGCCCCTTCCTCACGGGCACCGTGCTCCCGGTGGACGGTGGCTTCATCAACCAGTGAGGCGTCAGCCGCAGGGCCCGCTCAGCCGGCCCCGGTAGACCGTCTCCCCGTCCTGCGCCGCGGTCACCAGGACGGAGGTCTCCCCGGGGCCGGCGGGCAGGATCTCCGCCTCGATCCAGCAGGGGCGGTCGAACTCGGCGTACCGCAGGAACTCACTGGTGACGGTGGTCGCTTCGAAGGGCGCGGGATACAGGGAGGCGTTCGCGGCCTGGTGGGCGGCCTCCATCAGGACGAGCCCCGGGACGTGGTCGACGGGGTGGTCGTAGAGCACCACGTTGTCCACGTCGTTGCGCAACTGCCAGTGCCGGGGCCGGTCTCCGGCCGAAAGGATCACGTCGTGCGGAGTGTGCCGCCCTACGGTCCGGGGGTCGACCGGGGCAGGCAGTGGCCAGGCGTTCCAGTCGACGGCGAGGTGTTCACCGCGGAGCCGGCGGTAGGCGCGCGGAGAAATCCAGCCGAACTCGGAATCCGCACGGGCGACCAAGCTGCCACCC
Source organism: Streptomyces silvae (assembly GCF_016745505.1). Taxonomy (GTDB): domain Bacteria; phylum Actinomycetota; class Actinomycetes; order Streptomycetales; family Streptomycetaceae; genus Streptomyces; species Streptomyces silvae. The sequence continues at coordinate 4,794 of NZ_JAERUC010000114.1, forward strand.
TGGAGCACGCGGACGTCCATCCCGAGCGAACTGACCGTCCGTCCGCGCTTCTTGGGCTCGGCGACGGAGACCTCCACGTCGAGGCCGCAGGGGCCGTCGGCGGGGACGCGGAAGCCCGGGGCGACGGTGAAGTCGAAGTAGTGGAGCAGGGTTTGATCGGTCAGGGGAACGCCGTACGCTGCGTGCGCGATGACCAGTCCGCTCTGCCTGATGGTCTGGGTGAGCACCCGGGGGTCGTAAGGGAGCCCTTCCGCGGGTGCGGGCCATCGCGCGGACAGCGAGAACTCGCCATCTTCCCTGCTGTGCCAGGTGGTGAGGAAGACCATCTCGGTACGCCCGAGGTGGACGTACTCCTTGGGGACGCCGTTCCGGCCCTCCGCCGCGGAGTGCGGTGGTCTCGGAACAACGGGTATGTCGGGCACGGCCCTCCCGGAGAATGGAACAAAATGGGCATTACGGCGCTGATATGATACCGGTTCACCGGTACTTTTTGAAGAAGCGTCAGGCCACGTTCAAGGGGAGCGCGAGTTGGCACGACAGCAACGGGCGATCCGCACGCGCAGAATCTTCCTGGAAGCCGCCGCCGAGGTCTTCGACGAGCACGGTTACGACGCCGCCACGATCGCCGCGATCCTCGACCGGGCCGGTCTCACGCGGGGTGCGCTCTACTTCCACTTCACGTCGAAGGAGGAGCTGGCCCGCGGTGTCCTCCAGGAGGCGGTGACCGCGGACGGGGTCACCCCGCAGACCTTCAAGCTGCAGGAATGGGTGGACATAGCACTCCTGCTCGCCTACCGGCTGCCCAGGGAACCCCTGCTCAGTGCCTCGATCCGGCTGTCCGTCGACCCACGGGCGCGCGGGCTGTTCGGCACCCGCTGGCCCGACTGGATCGCCCTCGGCACGGAGATACTCACCGAGGCCAGGGAGCGGGGCGAGCTCCTTCCGCATGTGGACCCGGAGGCCACCTCGCGGCTCTTCGTCGGGGCGTGGACCGGGGTCCAGCTGGTGACCGAGTCCATGGCGGAGCCGCCGGACCTGGTCGCCGAGATCTCCGCCCTCTTCGAGCTCATCCTCCCGAACAACGCGGTCCCGGGCGTCCTCGCCCGGCTCGACACCTCCCCGCACCGCGCGGCGCGCATCATCGAGCAGCAGCAGGCGGTCGCCGTCTCCTGACCGTCCGGGCGGTGTCACGGGCGAGCCCCGGGCCCCCGCCCCATGTCACCCGATCGGGTGTGGGCGCCTGCGAAGTGGCTGGTCAGCCCGCATGGTGGCCCTATGTGGCTTCGCCGAACCGCCGTGTGCGCCATGGTCGTGCCGCTGGCGTTCCTGGTACTCCGGGACGCGCCGGTACGGCTTGCCGCGCCCGAGCAGGCCACCGCGAAGCCGGCGGCGCAGCCCGCGGCCCCGCGTCCCGCGATCGTCAGCCGGGCGGAGTGGCACGCGGACGAGAGCCTGGTCAAGGAGGACGCGGTGTACACGGGGACGGTGCGGGCCGTCTTCGTCCATCACACGGGTCACACCAACAACTACGACTGCGCCGACGCCCCCGAGATGCTCCGGGCGATGGAGGAGGCGCACGTACGCGGTGAGGGCTGGGACGACATCGGCTACAACTTCGTGGTCGACCGCTGCGGGACCATATACGAGGGCAGGGCGGGCGGCGTCGGGCGCACCGTGCGCGGGGCCCACACCACCGGGTTCAACGCGCACAGCGTGGGGATAGCGGCCCTCGGCTCCTTCGATCCCGGTGTCACCGTGCCGAAGGCGCTCATCGAGGGGATCGCGAAGGTCGGCGCGTGGAAGCTGGACCGCTCCATCGACCCCCGCGGCATCGTGCGGATGGTGTCGACGAACGACGACAGCCTGTACCGGCGCGGTGAGGTGGTCTACCTCCACGCCGTGGCCGGGCACCGCGACACCTTCTCGACGTACTGCCCCGGTGAGGCGCTCTACGCCCAACTGCCCGCTATCCGGGCGGAGATGGCGCGGCTGCGGGACCGGAAGAAGTAGCGCGGGAGCCGTACGGCGCGACGTCCCGCCCCGCACCTGGCGGTGCCGGCGGCGGCTGCGCGCGGTCACGCGGCGCGGCGAACCGGCGGGCCCTCCACCCGGGTGATTGTTCGGGAGTCGGCCGCGTCGAAGCCCATTGAAAAGATGATCGGCGGCTTATCTGTTCGTGCCCTTGCACACCTTCTGGAGCACAGCGGAGGAATACCGTCATGCCGGCATCACCCCTCGCAAAGCGGCCCGTCGAATCGGTGCTCGCCCTTCTGCTCGTCCTCCTGAGCGTGCTCGGCCTCGCCGGCCGCAGCGTTGCGGACGCCCCCGCCCAGGCCCCGGCCCGGACGCCCGCCCAGGCCGTACCTGCCCAGGCCGTCCCCGCCCGGGCCGTCATCGCGCCGACGGTCGTCGCGCCGACCGTCACGGCCGGCACCGACTGGGACCGCATCGCCGAGTGCGAGAGCAACGGCCGCTGGGGCATCAACACCGGCAACGGCTACCACGGTGGCCTCCAGTTCTCCCCCTCCACCTGGCGGGCCTACGGCGGCGGGCAGTACGCGCCCCGCGCCGACCTCGCCTCCAAGTCCGAGCAGATCGCCGTCGCCGAGCGTGTCCGGCGCTCGCAGGGACTGGGTGCCTGGCCCACCTGCGGCCGGCTCGGCGCCAACGGCACATCGAGCTCCTCGTCCTCCGGTGGCAGCGGCAGCAGTGGCAGCGTCGGCGGGAGTGACACGGCGCAGGCAGCCCCCGAGCGGCAGTCGACCGGCAGTTCGAACAGCGGCTCGTCCGGCAACACGTCGTCCGGCAGCTCGGCCGGCAGTTCGCACCACGGCGACGACAGCACCGCGGGCAGCGACAGCGGCACCACGCACCACTACTCCGAGGACCTCGTCGACGCCGACACGTACGTCGTCGAGCCGGGCGACTGCCTCTCCGTGATCGCCGAGCGAGCGGATGTGGACGGTGGCTGGCCCGCGCTGTACGAGCTGAACCGCGAGATCCTGGACCAGGGACCGCACCTGATCTTCCCCGGACAGCACCTCCGCCTGAACGCCTGAACGTCTGAACGCCTGAACGCTGAAACGCTGAACGTCTGAACGCCCGGACTTCTGAGCCATGACGGCCACGGCAGAGACGGAGACGAGAGCCATGAAGGCCACGGCGATTCACCGGTCGAGCGCGGACAACCCGCGGATCCGGAGCATGATGATCGTGACACCGAGGACCCCTGGCGCCGTACGTCCCCCGCTCCCGCGGACCGGACCGCATCCGGCTCCCGCCCCGACCCAGGCTCCGACCCGGACCCCGGCCCCCGCTCCGCTCAGTGACCGACGGAGTGCCTGCCCCGGACGGAATGCCTTCCCCGGTCCGACCCGGAGGTGGCCCCGGACATCCCCTCGTGACGGTGGCACTCAGGGTTGTCGCACGGCCCAGGTCCCCAGTGCGGGACGAAGATGCCGAGAGTTTTGTGCCGCGCCAGTACGGTCGCGACGGGCTGCTTGCAGGCCGGACACACGTACTCCGCCTGCCTGTCGGTCTGACGCTCGGTTCTGGCCATGTTTTTACGGTAGCCCCGAACGAGACATTTAGAAACTTTTCCGACTTTTTGCCAGTGCTTTCCTCGAAGGTTGCCCAGAGCTCGCGCCGGAGAACCGGCCTGCGGGCGCCACGAGGAGCGGCCCGGTCCGGAACCTGGTGCCATGGAACGGGGGCGCCTCGACGAAGGGACCACCGGTCATGGCACGTGCACCGTCACCGGCCGCAGTCCTGCTCTCCCTTCACGCCGTCGTCTTCGACACGGACGGTGTGATCACCGACTCCGCCCCGGCACACGCCGCGGCCTGGAAGGAGGCGTTCGACGCCTGCCTGGCCTCCCACGGAGACCGGCGCCCCTTCGACGAGGAGGCCGAATACCGGCGCTACGTCGACGGCAAGGCGCGTATGGACGGTGCGGCAGCCTTCCTGGCGTCCAGGGGACTCGATCTTCCCGAGGGCAGCCCCGACGACCCTCCCGGCACCGGAACGGTGTGGGCCGTCGCCGCGCGGAAGGACGAGGCCTTCACCCGGACCCTGCGCACCGAGCCGATCGCGGTCTGGCCCGGCACGGTCCGACTCCTGCACGTGCTGCACGAAGCCCGCGTGCCCATCGCCGCCGCGTCCGCGTCCCGGCACGCGACCGAACTGCTGGCAGGGGCAGGGCTCCTGGAGCTGTTCACGGCCGTGGTCGACGGCAACGAGGCGCGCCGCCTGGAGCTGCCGGGCAAGCCCGACCCCGCCCTGTTCATAGAGGCGGCACGGCGCCTGGGCGTCCCGGCCGGGGACTCCGCCGTCGTGGAGGACGCGCTGGCCGGCGTGGAGGCGGGCCGGCGGGGCGGCTTCGGACTCGTCGTCGGGGTGGACCGGACGGACAGCCCCGAGGGCGCCGCCGATCTGCGCCGCCACGGGGCCGACCTGGTGGTGGCCGATCCGGGCGACCTGCTGATCACCGGGGAGGACTGATGGCGCGCGGCTGGGTCTGGGCGTACGAGGGGTACGACCCGGAGAAGGAGCGCCTGCGCGAGGCGCTGTGCACCCTGGGCAACGGCTACTTCGCGACTCGGGGAGCCGCGCCCGAGACACCCGCCGCCGAGAAGCACTACCCGGGCACCTATGTGGCGGGCTGCTACAACCGGCTGACGTCCTCCGTCCAGGGGCGCCAGGTCGAGAACGAGGACGTGGTCAACCTCCCCAACTGGCTGCCGCTGCGCTACCGCATCCGCCCCGCAGGCTCCCGCACGGGCCCCTGGCTCACCCCCGACCACGCCTACCTCGTGGACCACCGGCAGTGGCTCGATCTGCGCGGCGGGATCCTCAACCGCCGCTCGGTGTACGAGGACAGGGCCGGCCGTCGGCTGACGGTGGAGCAGGAGCGGCTGGTTCACATGGGCGACCCCCATCTCGCCGCCCTGCACACGGTGTTCACCGCGGAGGGCTGGTCGGGCGAGCTGGAGGTGGAGTCCGGGATCGACGGGGACATCCGTAACAACGGGGTCGCGCGCTACCGGGAACTGGCCGACCGCCATCTCACCGGCTGGGAGACCGGCACCGAACCCGGGTCCATGGTGTGGCTGCGCTGCCGCACGGTGGAGTCGGACATCGGGATCGCCCTGGCCGCCCGCACGGTGGCCTCCTGCGGCCCGGAGCGCAACGGCGACCACCGGGCGGAACCCGAGCAGCAGCCCCGCGCGGTCCACCAGACGCTGCGGCTCCCGATCGCCCCGAAGTCCGGTGCCGTCGTCGACAAGACGGTGGCCCTCTACACCTCCCGGGACCCGGCCATCGGCAGTCCGCTACGGGCCGCCGTGTCCGCGGTGGGTGAGGCACCGGCGTACGTCCGGGTGCGGGCCTCGCACCGCAGGGCCTGGGCCGACCTGTGGCAGCAGGTGAAGATCGAGGTGCCCGGTGAGCCCGGGCACATCCTGCGGCTGCACCTCTTCCATGTGCTCCAGACCCTCTCCCCGCACACGGCGGAACTCGATGTCGGGGTGCCGGCGCGAGGGCTGCACGGGGAGGCGTACCGGGGGCATGTCTTCTGGGACGAGCTGTTCGTGCTGCCCTTCCTGAACCTGCATCTCCCGGAGGTCTCACGGGGGTTGCTCGACTACCGCCACCGAAGGCTCCCCGCGGCCTGCGCCGCCGCGCGTGCGGTGGGCAGGGAGGGGGCGATGTATCCGTGGCAGAGCGCGGCCGAGGGGCGTGAGGAGACCCAGGAGCTCCACCTCAACCCCCGCTCGGGGCGCTGGCTGCCCGACCGGTCACGGCTGCAGCACCACGTCGGCTCGGCGGTGGCGTACAACGTGTGGCAGTACTGCCAGGCCACCGGCGACACGGAGTACCTCTACTCCAAGGGCGCCGAGATGCTGATGCAGATCGCCCGCTTCTGGGCGGACAGTGCGCAGTGGGACGCCTCCGTCGGGCGCTACCGGATCCGGGGGGTCGTCGGGCCCGACGAGTACCACGACGCCTACCCGGACTCCGAGGCCGCGGGGCTCGACGACAACACGTACACGAACGTGACGGCGGCCTGGGTGCTGGCCCGCGCGGGCGAGCTCTGCCGCACCCTGCCGCCGAGCCGGTGCGCGCAGCTCCTGGAGATGATCCGGCTCGACCCGGCGGAGCTGGAGCACTGGGACGACGTCTCCCGTCGGCTGTACGTCCCCCACCACCGGGGTGTCATCAGCCAGTTCGCCGGTTACGGCGACCTGGAGGAGCTGGACTGGGACGGCTACCGGCAGCGGTACGGGGACATCCGGCGGCTCGACCGGATCCTGGAGGCGGAGGGCGACACCGCCAACCGCTACCAGGCGTCCAAGCAGGCCGACGTCCTCATGCTGGGCTACCTCTTCTCACCCAAGGAACTCGCCGCGCTGTTCCGGCGGCTGGGCCACGCGCTCGACGACGACGCCTGGCGGGACACCGTCGACTACTACGTGGGCCGTACGAGCCACGGCTCCACGCTCAGCTCCCTCGTCCACGCCTGGGTGCTGGCGCGCGTCCACCGCGACGACGCCTGGGCGTACTGCGAGGAGGCGCTGATCGGCGATGTGGCCGACATCCAGGGCGGTACGACGGAGGAGGGCATCCACCTCGGCGCGATGGCCGGCACCCTCGACTTCGTCCAGCGCGGCATGACGGGCCTGGACACCCGCGACGACGCCCTGTGGCTCGCCCCGGCCACGCTGCCCCAGCTCTCGAAGTTCCGCATGCGGCTCCGCTTCCGCCGCCACTGGGACGTCGACCTGCGCCTGCGCGCCGAGCGCCTCCGGATCGCCGTACCGGACTCGGAGCGTCCGGGGGTACGGGTCAGGCTGGACGGCAGCGCGTACGTCATCGAGCCCGGGGAGGCGCGGTGGCTGGAGCTGCCCGACGACATGCCCGGCGGTTCATGACGGCCTGGAGGACACCAGGACGCCGATCTTGTCGATGCGGTGCTCCGGGTTGTGGTGGGCGTCGCGCCAGAAGTTGCCGGCCGCGTCGTCCTCCGGGGTTGCACAGGTGGAGAGGGTGATCATCGCCCGGGACGGTTCCTCGCCCGGCTTCCCCGGCACCTCGGCCCGCTGTTCGGCGAGCGAGCGCTCGGACCTGAAGGACGTCTGCCGGGTCTCCGTGATCCGGTACTCGTACACCGTGCCGCCCTCGGTGATCAGGACTTTGTCGCCCTTGTCGAGCGACGGCAGGTCCCGGAACGGGCCGCCGGCCGCGATCCGGTGGGCCGTCACCAGGTAGTTCCCCTTCTCGCCCGGCCCGACGCCGCCGTCCTCGCCGTACGGGCTGGCCGCGATACCGCGGTCCTGGATGCGGGTGCCGGGTCCGTCGTCCGTCGTGCCCTCGTACGGGACCACACGCAGGTCCGTCATGCCGATCGCCGGGACGGTGAGCTCGGCGGTCGCCGTGCGCGGATCTGTCCGGTCGGCCGGCAGGCCGGCGGGCGGCGCCGGAGCGGCCGCCGCGACGGCCGGGGGAGGGCCGGTGGCTGTCGGAGTCCCGGCGGCGGCCGTGCCTCCGGCGGCCAGCAGGACGACGGCCGCGCCCGCGAGGGCCCGGGGAACGCGTCGGAATCCATGGGGACGGTTCATGACGGTGTCCGGATCGGTGGCCGGTGGTGCCTGGGGCGGGCCCGGGAGCGCGGCCCGCACCCTTCCAGTACACCACCGGTCACCCGATCGCGTCGGGTGCGCCGATCAGCTCGCGCACCTCGTCGGCGCCCAGCTCCGTGAGCTCCTCGCCCACGAGCAGCCAGCGGGTGATGCCGGCCGACTCCAGGAACGCCAGGTCATGGCCCGCGATGATCAGGGCGCCCTCGTAGGACTCCAGGGCGCTCGTCAGCTGGCGCACGCTCGCCAGGTCCAGGTTGTTGGTCGGCTCGTCGAGCAGCAGGAGCTGCGGGGCCGGGGTGGCCAGCATCGTCGCCGCGAGGGCGGCCCGGAAGCGTTCACCGCCGGAAAGCGTCCCCGCGAGCTGCTCGGCGCGCGCCCCCTTGAACAGGAACCGGGCGAGCTGGGAGCGGATCTCGTTGTCGGTGGTCCCCGGTGCCGCGCGGGCCACGTTCGCGGCGACGCTCAGCCCGTCGTCCAGGACGTCGAGCCGCTGCGGCAGGAAGCGCAGCGGCACATGCGTCCGCGCCTCGCCGGCCTCCGGCGCCAGCTCCCCGGTGAGGGTGCGCAGCAACGTCGTCTTGCCCGCCCCGTTACGCCCGATCAGCGCGATGCGTTCGGGCCCCTGGACGTGGAGTCCGCCGTCGCGCAGGGCGCCGAAGCGGGGGCGGAGCCCGTGCGCGCTCAGGACCGTACGGCCGGCGGGGACGGCGGTGTGGGGGAGCCGTACCCGGATCTCGGCGTCGTCCCGGATGGCCTCCGACGCCGTGTCGAGCCGCTCCCGCGCCTCCTGGAGCCGGTCCTCGTGCAGCCCGCGGAGCTTGCCCGCCGCCTCCTGGGAGGACCTCTTGTGCTCGCCCGCGACGATCCTCGGCGCACGCCGCTGCGCGTCCATCTTCTTGTTGTGCCGCTGGCGGCGGGCCACCTTGATCTGGGCCTCCTCCAGCTCGCGCTTCTGCCGGCGTACGTCGGACTCGGCGGCCCGCACCATGCGGCCCGCCGCCTCCTGCTGGGTGGCCAGCGCCTCCTCGTACGCGGACCAGCCCCCGCCGTACCAACTCACCGCACCCGCGCGCAGATCCGCGATGCGGTCCACCCGTTCCAGCAGGTCACGGTCGTGGCTGACGACCACGAGCACCCCGGAGCGCCAGGACTCGACGGCGTCGTACAGCCGGCGGCGTGCGAACACGTCGAGATTGTTGGTCGGCTCGTCGAGCAGCAGGACGTCGGGGCGCTCCAGCAGGAGGGCGGCCAGCCGCAGCAGCACGGTCTCGCCGCCGGACAGCTGCCCCACGGTGCGGTCGAGGCCGACCTCGCCGAGGCCGAGCGAACCCAGGGTCGCCAGGGCGCGCTCCTCGACGTCCCAGTCGTCGCCGACGGTCTCGAAGTGCTCGTCGGCGACGTCGCCCGCCTCGATCGCGCGCAGCGCCGTACGCCGCGCGGTGATGCCGAGGGCGTCCTCGACGCGGAGACCGGTGTCCAGGGTGAGGTTCTGCGGGAGGTAGGCGAGATGCCCGCCGAAGGTCACCGAGCCGGCGGAGGGCTTCAGCCGGCCGGCCAGCAGCCGCAGCAGGGTCGACTTGCCGGAGCCGTTGGTCCCGACGAGCCCGGTGCGGCCCCGGCCGACGCTGAGGGAGAGCCCGTCGAAGACCTCCGTGCCGTCCGGCCACCGGAAGGACAGGGACGAGCAGCTCAGGGAAGCGGCGGGAGCGGTGGGATGAGACATGTGATCCTCGCGGTCGAAAGCGTGTGAACAGGGGCTTCGTGTGCGAGCACCACGCGGCGACCGGCCGGGGAGGAAGGGGTGTGGTCCGTCCGACGTACGGAGGACGGCTCATGCACCGAGGTCGCATCCACGCGGTGGGTCACGGGGCGGCAGGAAGGCCGACAGGGCGTGACGAGCTACGGCAGGGGCCGTACCGCGCGATGATCGCGGACCTCAGATGCGCAACGTCCACCTCTATCGGAGACAACAGGACTCAAAAACTGTACACCGTGGCCTCCCGCCGTGTCCCGGATCGTGTCCCGGGACGGACGGCCGCAGGGGGCGGCCATCCGGTGCGACGGAATCGGCCGTGCGATGCCTCCGAGACACCATCTGACCTGTGTGTACGCGGAGTTGTGCAGGTGGGACGCCCTCTTGACGCGGGCCTGCGGGCCTCCTTACCGTCTGCTCGCCCGATCGTGGTTCCGTACGAAACTTTCGGGTCCTGCGGCGGGTGACGCCCCTGCCGCTGCCGTCCGGACCAGGAGACACCGACGTATGAGACCGCACTCCGCACGATCCACGGGCCGCGCCCGTTCCGCCGGCCCCGGCCGTCCCGTCGGCCGGCTGGTGGCGTTACTCACCGGGGCCCTGCTCCTGGCGACGGCGGCTGCTCCGGCCACCTCCGCCGAGCCCGTGTCCCGGAGCACCGCGCCCGCGTCCTGGACCGGGACGTGGGCCACCACACCCACGGCGGCTCCGGCCTCGGACACCACGGAGTTCGCGAACGAGACGATCCGGCAGACCGTCCGCACCAGCATCGGCGGTGACCGGGTCCGTATCCGGCTGTCCAACGAATTCGGCAGCGGTCCCCTCGTCGTCGGCGAGGCCCGGGTCGCGCGTCCGGCGGCCGGCGGGCCCGCCGGCCGCATCGATCCGCGTACCGACCGGCCGCTCACCTTCGGCGGCCGTACCTCCGTGACCGTCCCGGCCGGGGCGCCGCTCCTCAGCGATCCGGTCTCCCTGAGGGTGCCCGCCGGGACCGACCTCGTGGTGAGCATCCACCTGCCCGGCCCCACCCCGGGCTCGACGCTCCACGCGTTCGCCCAGCGGCACAACTACGTGGCCGCGGGGAACGTCACCGGCCGTACCGACATCGAGCCCACCGCGACCGTCGACCGCTGGTACTTCCTGACCGGCGTGAGCGTGAGCACCGGCCGGGCCTCCTCGGCCGTCGTCACGCTCGGCGACTCGATCACCGACGGCGCGGAGACGGAGGTCGGCGCCGACCACCGGTGGCCCGACTTCCTCGCCCGACGGCTGCGTGCCTCGGCCGGGCCGGACACCGTCGGCGTACTCAACGAGGGCGTCAGCGGCAACCGCCTCCTGCACGACCCCAACCCGCCCGCCGGGTCCGACGCGGAGGACTTCGCCGCGTACTTCGGGCAGAGCGCCCTGCGCCGCTTCGACCGGGACGTCGCCTCCCAGCCCGGCGCCCGCCATCTGATCGTGCTCCTCGGCGTGAACGACCTCGGCCACCCCGGCACCGTCGCCCCCGAGTCGGAACGGGTCACCGCAGCCGACCTCATCGAGGCCCACCGCCAGATCATCGCCCGCGCCCACGACCGGGGCCTGAAGGCGTACGGCGGCACGGTCCTGCCCTTCAAGGGCGACACCCTGGGCTTCTACAGCCCGGAGAACGAGGCCGCCCGCCAGGCCCTCAACCACTGGATCCGCACCGGCGGGGAGTACGACGCGGTGATCGACTTCGACAGGGCGCTGCGCGACCCGGCCGACCCGCAGCGCCTCCTCGCGCGCTACGACAGCGGCGACCACCTCCACCCCGACGACGCCGGGGCGGAGGCGATGGCGCGGGCGGTTCCTCTCCGTCTGCTGCGCTGAGGAACCGTCCGAGCCCTTCGGCGGATGCGGAGTCCGTGTCCGTGGGTGCCGGTCACGGTGCCGTGAAGCCGATGGTGTCGATGCCCTGGTCCAGGAAGGCGGCCAGGGCATGGGCCTCCTCCTCGACGGCTTCCCGCTCCTGGGGGGAGAGGGGCCGCAGGGGCGTGATGCCGAGCCGCCGGTCGCGCGTGGTCCAGGTGGCGGCGACGCGGCCGTCGACGAGCACGGCGCGCAGCCCCGCGACGGACAGCCCGAGGTCGGCGTCGTCGATGATGCGGCTGCGGTCGCGGTAGCCGAGGATCGCGTTGTCGAAGGCCGGGAGGAAGCGGACGGGGGCCGGGGTGTCCGGGGACGGGCGGGGTGCGTCGGGCAGGTCGAGGAGCACCCGGCCGCGTTCGTCGCGGAAGGTGACCAGCTCGTCCCGGACGGCTTTCACCGCCGCGGGGAGGCCGGCCAGACCGCTCCAGGAGCGGAGGTCCGCGGTGGAGGCGGGCCCGTAGGCCGCGAGATAGCGGCGCACCAGCTGCTGTCCCACGGGGTCGTCGTCGGCGGCGCCCTCCGGCAGCGGAGCGAGGTCCCGTCCGGTCCAGGCGTCCAGGGGCAGGTTGCGTACGCCTGCCGTCGTCCGCCACAGACCGCGCGGGGGCAGCTGGGCCATCGGGACGAGCGCGGCGACGAGGAGCTCGCCCAAGGCGCGGCGCGGCGGGCCGGGCCAGCGGTCCTGGAGTGCCTGGACGAGCTCGGCCATGGTGCGGGGCCGGCCGTCGGCCATCACCGCCCGGCCGGCCGCGGCGAGCTCGTCGGGGTCGATCCCGGCGAGCTCGCTCCGGTAGGTGGCCAGCACCCGCCCGCGCAGCATGGCGTCGTGGCGGGCCCGCCAGGCGAGTGCGTCGTCGGCGGTGACCAGGTGGACGGTGCGGCGCATCAGATGCGTGCGTACGACGTGCCGGTCCGTCAGGGCCCGGTCGAGCAGGCCGGGGGTGAAGCCGCGCTGCCGCGACCACAGGCCGGTGAAGGGTTCCTGCGGTTCCTGGGCCTGGAGGCCCGCCAGATGCGCCACCACCTCCTGGACCGGTGCGGTCGTGCGCTCCAGCAGGTGCTGCCGGGCGAGGGTGGCGCGGTTGAGAGCGCGTGCGCTGAGGACGGTCATGGGAGCCGGCCCTCCTTTCTGCCGCACACCATGCTGTCCGGCTACCTTGCGGTTCGTCGCCGACCGGGCCGGTCGGGGAGAGGTTCAGCCGTTGTACGGGGCCGCCACGTCCAGCACCCAGGTCACGCCGAAGCGGTCGGTGAGCATGCCGTACAGCGGTGCCCACGGCGACGGGCCCAGGGGCTGCACGACCGTCGAGCCCACCGCCAGCTTCTGCCAGAGGGCGCTGATCTCGTCCGCACCGTCCCCGCGTACGGAGACGAAGAACGGGCTGCGGCCCTGGTCCCAGGGCAGGTGGGAGGGCACGTCGTACGCCATGACGTGGAAGCCGTTGTCGCCCCGCACCTCACCCCACATCACCCAGTCCGCCTCGCCCTCGTTCCGTACGTCCCCCGTGTCCTTGTACGTGACGGCGGTGACGCGGCCGCCGAAGACGGACCGGTAGTGGTCCAGAGCGGGCCGGGCGTCCCCGCGGAAGTTCAGGTGGGTGGTGGTCGTGACGGACATGGCGTGCTCCTTGTGCGTATGTGGGTGACTGCGCGCGTTCGTGCTGCGTGTTTTTGCGTGGCGGGTTCTCTCCGCTGATCTCGGGACCGACCATTCCATGGGTAGCGGACAGGTTGTGTCCTGTACTGCGGGCAGAATGAGGAGCATGCAGAAGACGTCCGCGCGGCTGCTCGCCCTGCTCTCGCTGCTCCAGACGCACCGCGACTGGTCAGGTGACGACCTCGCCGGGCGGCTCGGCATCACTCCGCGCACGGTGCGCCGCGACATCGACCGGCTACGGGAGTTGGGCTACCCGGTCCGCGCTACCAAGGGGCCCTCCGGTGGCTACCGGCTGGACGCCGGTGCGCACCTGCCCCCGCTGCTGTTCGACGACGGCCAGGCGGTCGCCCTGGCGCTGGCTCTCCGGTCGGCGGCGACCGACGAAACAATCGGGGAGGACGCGGCCCGGGCCCTGGTCGCCGTGCGCCAGGTCATGCCGTCGCGCCTGCGCCGGCGCATCGACACGCTGCGGGTCACCGCGGTCCGGCCGCCCGGGGCCGGCAGCGCCTCCCCGGTCGGCACGGGGCTGCTCGCGGAGCTGGGCCGCGTCATCCACGCCCGCGAGGAACTGCGCTTCGACTACGGGGACGATGATGGCGGGGCTGCCGGTGCCGCCGGGGCTGCCGGTGTTTCGGGAGTCTCAGGCGCCTCCGGTACCGCCGGGGCTGCCGGTGCCGTCGGGCGGCCACGCCGGGTGCAGCCGCACCACCTCGCCACCTGGCGCGGTCGCTGGTACCTGGTCGCCTGGGATCTCGACCGGGACGACTGGCGTACCTTCCGCGCCGACCGCATACGCCCCCGCACCCCCACCGGCCCGCGCTTCACCCCACGCGAGCTGCCCGGCGAGGACGTGGCCGCGTTCGTCGCCGGCCGGTTCCGGGGGACCGACGGCTCCACCACCGACTGGCCCTGCCGGGGTGAAGTCGTCCTCGGTCTTCCGGCCGAGGCGGTGGCCCCCTTCGCGCGGGACGGAATCGTCGAGGAACTCGGCCTCGACCGCTGCCGTCTCACCCTCGGCTCCTGGTCGTGGACCGGCCTCGCCACCACGATCGGCCACTTCGACGCCGACATCCAGGTCATCGGACCGCCCGAGCTGACCGGCGCGTTCGCCGAACTCGCCGCACGCTACGCCGCGGCGGCAGCAGGCCGGATCCAGGTATCTCCCGGGAGCACCCCCGCGCCCTGAGGCGCGCGGGTGCCCCGAGCCGTCAGGCCGAGGCCCCGCTGTCGATGACCAGGTCGGTGCCGACCACCGCACCGGCCGCGGGTGAGGCGAGGTAGAGCACCGCTGCGGCCACCTCCTCGGCCTCCGCGACCCGGCCGAGGGGGTTCTCCGCCTTCATCCGCTCCGTACGCTCGGCCTCCGTCTCGCCGGGGCGGAGCGACATGGGGGCGGCGGAGGCGCCGGGGCTGACGGCGTTGATGCGAATGCCCTGGTGGATGTGGTCGAGAGCGGCGGCACGGGTCAGCACGGAGACCCCCGCCTTCGAGGTGAGGTACGCGGCGGCACCGGGGATGCGGAGGTGCGCGCCCAGGTTGGAGGAAATGTTGACGATGGCTCCGCCGCCGTTCTCCTTCATGTGCGCGATCTCGTGCTTCATGGCCAGCCATACGCCGGTGAGGTTGGTCCGCATGACCGCGTCCCAGTCCTCCTCGCCCACCTCTCCGACAGGCCCGGAGCCCCGGAATATCCCGGCGTTGTTCACCGCGATGTCGAGGCCGCCGTAGCGGGTGACGGTCTCGCGGACGAGATCGCGGAGCTGCCCGGAGTCGGTGACGTCGGCGGTGACGGCCACGGCGGTGCCGCCGGCCGCCTCGATGAGGCCGACCGTCTCGTGCAAGGTGGCGGCGGTGCGCCCGGCGGCGACCACCGAGGCCCCCTCGGCGGCGAAGGCACGTGCGATGGCGCGGCCGAGGCCGGAGCCTGCGCCGGTGACGAGCACGGTGGTGCCGGTGAAGCGGTCCATGTCAGCGTTCCCCTTTTTCGAGTGTCTTTGAGCGTGGGATCGGTCGGCGTGATGCGTCAGTCGGTGGGGGTGGTCTGCCGGTCGGGTGGTTCGGGTCGTGCAGAAGGAGGGCGACGGCGAGGACGACCAGGGCGGCACCCGTGGCGGCCAGGGACCGGGCGTCGCTGCCGAGCGTGAGCAGGACGGCGAACAGGACGGTGGGGCCCAGTTCCATCGCGCTGTTCAGCACGCCCCCGGCGAGCCCGGACCGCTGGGGCGGCACGCCCTCGGTGGCGAGCACGGTGGCGCCACCGAAGGAGGCCGCCGCGCCGGCCGGCAGCAGCAGGAGGCCCGGCAGCAGCCCGTACGCGTACGGGGTGTGCGGATCGAGCCCGGTGCAGGCCAGGAGGGCGAGCCCGGCCGCGCCGGTGGCGAGCCCCGCGGCCGTGACCGTCCGGGCGCCGTACCGGACGATGAGCGGCCCGGCCGTCCGGCCCGAGGCGATCAGCGCGAGGGCGAACGGAACGAAGGCGGCCGAGGTCTGCAGGGGTGACCAGCCGCGCGTCTGCTGGAGGTGGAGGGAGAGGACCACGAAGGTCATCGCGGTCCCGCAGGCGCTGAGCGCGATGGCCGCGAGGGCGAGTGCCCGCCGCTCGACGAGCAGGAAGCGGGGCGGCAGCAACGGGTCGGGGGTGCGCCGCTCGGCGTACAGGAACGCGGCGAGCAGTGCGGTCCCGCCGAGCAGGGGTACGAGCACGCCGGCCGACGACCAGGCCCGGGTGTCGGTCGAGACGAACCCGTAACTGGCGCAGGTGACACCCGTGGTGGCGAGCAGAGCCCCCGGAAGGTCGAGCGCCCTGCTCCGGTCGGGTTCGGTGCGCGGCAGCAGCCGGGACATGAGCACCAGGGCCGCGGCCGACACCACGAGGGGTACGGCGAAGGTCCAACGCCACGAGAGCAGCGTCGAGATGACCCCGGACAACAGATTGCCGGCCGTCGCGCCGAGCACGGAGAGACCGCCCCAGGTGGCCATCGACCGGCTGTACGCGGCGGGGGAGGCGGCCGCGGCGCGCAGCACAGCCATGGCGGCCGGCGCGACGAGGGCCGCGCCGGCGCCCTGGGCGAAGCGGGCCGCGAGCAGCGCCCAGACGCCGGGGGCGAACGGAGCGGCGGCCGAGGCGGCGCCGAGGACGACGAGCCCCGCGGCGAGGGCGGGCCGCCCGCCGTAGCGGTCGGCGAGGCGGCCCCCGAAGAGCAGCAGCCCGGCGAATGTCAGCCCGTAGGAGGCGCTGAGCAGGATCAGGTCCGGCCGCTCCAGGCCGAACTCCTCGCCGATGCGCGGCAGCGGCACGGCGATCGCGGCCAGCGTGAAGATCAGCGTGGTCTGGAGGCTCCCGAGCAGGACGAAGGCGTGGCGGTGCTGGCGCATGCCTCTGGCTCCCTTGGCTCCCCCGGCGGTCATGCCTCTCCTCCCCTTTGATAATTGATCGATCGGTCTATTATTCGGGCATGCGGCAGCCTGCTCCGGTGGCTCCGGCGGGAGTGAGGGGGGTGCGGTGGTGCGGTGGTGGCCGGGGCGGTGACGGCGGCTCAGTCCAGCAGGGTCAACGCCTGTTCCGCCGCGTCCCGCACCCGGGCGGGGTCGCTGGACGCCTTCCCGACGATCCGTACGCCCTGAAGCAGCACGAGCAGCATGCGGGCGAGCGCCTGCGGATCACGGGCCTCCGGCAACTCGCCCTGGGCCCGCGCCCGTACGAGTGCGGAGTGCAGCAGCGTCTCGATGTGCTCCCAGCTGATCTCGACCCGGCGGGCGGCGTCGGGATCGTGCGGTGCGAGCTCGGACGCGGTGTTGGTGATGAGGCAGCCGTTCAGCCGGACTTCGGGGGCGGCGGCCTCCGCGGCGAAGCGGCGCACCAGCGCCCGCACCGCGGGGAGCGCGGGCCCCGGCTGGGACAGCTCGGCCAGGATGAACGGATCGCATCCCTCGGAGTATCGGTCCAGGGCCTTCAGATACAGCTCGTGCTTGTTGCCGAAGGTGGCGTAGATGCTGGCGCGCCCGATGCCGAGGTGCTCGACGAGGTCGGCCATCGAGGTCGCTTCGTAACCGCGTCGCCAGAACAGCTCTAGGGCTGCCTGGAGCGCGGCGTCCGGATCAAATTCCTTGGTCCTGGCCACGGTCCAGACTCTAGGTCCAATCAGAACGATCGGTCAATAACCACCGTCCGGGGTGCGGGCCTCACTGCGGCGGGTTGAGCTTCCGGAAGTACGTCCAGCTGGTCTCGTTCGGCTCGCTCCACTTCTCCGGGGCGTGGGCGAACTCCGGGTGGCGGTCGGCGATGTAGGCGCGGGTCCGTTCGGGGACCTCGGCGTACGACCCGAGCTTGCGGCCCCGGCAGTGAAAGGTGAGGCCGCCGGGCCGCTGGCCACGGGCCATCCAGGGGAGCCACGGGGACATCCGGGACCACGACATGGTGGCCGGGACGCTCGGTGCCGGGCCGGCCAGGTCGGCACGGTCGGCGAAGAACTGGAAGAGCTCCAGGGCCTTGTACGTGTCGCCGGCGGAGTGGACGGGGTACTGGGCGACCGGCAGCGGCGAGGGGTAGGCGAGCGGGATCTCCAGGCTGAAGCAGACCTGTCCGCCGAGCTCGGTCGTCGGGACCGGGAAGGGGCGCCACTTCTGGTTCGCCGGGTCGTTCCAGACGTGCACCACGGGCAGGTCCTGCCAGCTCTCCAGGATCTCGCGGGTGGCGGGGTCCAGATAGAACGCGGCCTCACGGGTGAGCAGTTGATAGGCGTCCGGACCTGCTTCGGCATCCTGGACGAGACGGGCGACGTTGAGCCCCTCGAAGCCGAAGAGGCGCTGGTAGGGCTCGTCCGGGGCCCAGGAGTACACGTCTCCCGACCACCAGTACGTGACCTCCTCCCCGTCGAGCGAGGCACGGGTGCGGGCGAGGGAACGGAGCAGCTCTGCGGGTGTCGTCATGGAGACCACTCTGCGCGGCCGTCACCCTGATTGTTCGGGAAACGCTCCGGGCGGAGACGGAACCGGCTGGAAGGAGCCGCTCCCGGGCCGGCTCACAGCCCGGACCCGCCGCTGTGCGCCCCGCCGTGCGCCCCGCCGGACTCGGCCGCTGCCTCCCGCAGGGCCCGCAGGCCGTCCCTGACCAGCGGTGTGCGGCTCCCGCCCCGCCGTACGAACCCGACCAGCCGCCGCGTCGGCACCACGTCGCCGGTCAGCGGTACACGCACCAGCGCATCGCTCCGCGGGAACGTCGCGAGGCGCGGCAGCAGGCAGATGCCGTGACCACCGGCGACCAGGGCGGCGATGGCGGACCAGCCGACGGCGTTGTGGGTGACACGCGGCGAGAAGCCGGCCGCCGCGCACGCCGAGGTGAGCAACAGGTGCTGGTCACGGGGGTCGCCCGCGCGGAGCCATGTCTCCGTGGCCGCCTCGTGCAGCTCGACCGAGGTCCGGCCGGCGAACCGATGCCCCTGCGGCACCAGAAGATCCTGCGGTTCCTGGAGGAGGAGGTGCTGCTCGAACCGTTCGTCGTCGGACGGCGGTGTGCCCGGGGCGGGGATGACGACGGCGATGTCGCGCTCGCGGGTCAGCAGCATCCGGAAGCGGTCGGCCTCCGGGTCCTCGCCGAGGTAGTACGTCATCCCCGGATGCCACGAGAGCAGCCGGTCCATGGCCGGCACCACCAGCGTGCCGAGTGCCGTCGCCACCGAGGTGACGCGCAGCTCGCCCGGGCCGTTGTCCCGGTGGGCCGCGAGGTCGGCGACGGCCCGCTCCCACTGCGCGTGCAGGGTGTCCGCGTGGTCGATGAGCGTGCGGGCGGCCGGGGTGAGCCGGACCCGGCGCCCCTGCGGTTCGAGCAGTCGCACGTTCAGCTCGGCGGAGAGACGGCGCAACTGCTGGGAGACGGTGGACGGGGTGAGGTGCAGGGACTCGGCGGTGGCGGTGGCGGTGACGGTGCCGGTCTCGGCGAGGACGCGGAGGGTCTGGAGACGCGGGTCGATCATGTAGTGCCCTCGCATGATTCCGTACGTAAATCTTCGATGGACGCACACGATCGTAGGCCCGCAACCTGGTCCGTAACCGAACCGAACCGAGCCACCCGCCGGGCTCGCGACGGCGGCGCGGTCCTGGTACCCGACGCCGGTGTCGACGTCCCGGCCCGTCGAGAGAGCAGCCGGCCCATGACCGACACCACGTACGTCCTGCCTGATGTGCCCACCGCCACCGGACGCCAACTCGGCCACTCTGTGGCGGAGTCGGACCGGAGGGCAGGTGCTCCTGGCGCTCCTGGTGTGCCCGGTACGCCCGGTACCCCCGGTGCGCCCGGTCGGCCGGGCTCGACGGCCGTACGCGGCGAGGCCCGCTCATGACCGACGTGGTCGTCGCCGGCCTGCTCGCGGGATACGGCCTCGCGATCCCTGTCGGGGCGGTCGCCGTGCTGATGGTGAACATGACGGCGGCGACCTCCCTCCGGACCGGCGCCGCGGCGGCGCTCGGCGCGGCCACCGCCGACGCCGGGTACGCGGTCGCGGCCGTACTCGGGGGCAGCGCACTGGTGGTGGTCGTACGGCCGGTGCTGGGGCCGCTGCGGTGGGCGGCCTTCGCGATCCTGGCCTTCATGGCCGCACGCATCCTCGCCGGAGCTCTGGGGCGGAACCGCGGAGAGCCCGGGGCCCCCGCCGTGAGCGGGGCGTCCGCCACAGCCTCGTCGGGAACCCCGGACACCTCGGGCGCCCCGGCCCGCCGACGGATCACCCCGCTGCGGGCCTACCTCGCCTATTTCTCGCTGACCGCGCTCAACCGTGGCCCGCCCTCTACTTCGTCACCCTCATCCTCGGACAACAGGCCCAACGGCCCCTCAGCACCGCCGAGTCGCTGGCCTACCTGTCCGCCATTACCTTCGCCTCGGCGAGCTGGCAGCTGCTGCTGGCAGGCGGCGGCCGGCTGCTCGGGGGCGCCCTCACCAGCCGCCGCGGCCGTACGGTCACGGCCGCGGTCTCCAGCTGCCTGATCCTCGGCCTGGGCCTGCGCATGGCGATGGGCTGAACTGCTGCCGCCCGCTCAGCAGCGGGCCAACGAGCCGACCTGGCCGGTGAGGTTGTCGCCGGACATCCAGCCCGAGGTGCTCGCGCCGTCGACCCGCACATGGATCCACTTGTTGCCGTACGCGTTGACGACGTAGCAGTGGTACCAGAGCTTCGTACCGGACTTGGCCTGGGCCACGCCCGAGCACGCCTGGTACGGCCCGGTGACTATGTAGTACGTGCCGGACATGTAGCCGTAGGTGCCCGGCGAAGGGTTCTGGTGGCCCCAGCCGTTGCAACTCGTCGAGACCGGACCGGACCCGGTCGTGGGCGAGGCCGACGGTTTCGAGGAGGCGGACGGCTTCGGGGCCGTGCCGCCGCCGGCGCTCGGCGACGTCGCGGGATCCGCGTCGCCGGCCTTGTCGCCGGAACCCTCGGTCCGGCCCGACTGCTCCGAGGGAACCCCGGACGGTCCCCTCGAGGAGCTCTCGGACGGCGAGGCGCTCGGGGTGGCGGCCCCGGTGGCCAGGTCGCCACCGCTCGGCCGACTGCCGCCCGCAGGCGAACTGACCCCGAGCGGAGCCGGCCCTGCTTCCTCGCTGCTCGTACCGCCGTCATCACCCATCAGGCCGTACGCCACTCCACCCCCGACGAGCACGACGGCGGCCGCCGCGGCGACGACAGCGCGGCCGCGGCGCCGCGAACGGCGGGCCGCGGTGCGGCCCGTGCCGGGAGCATCGCTCACCGTCGGATCGCCGGGCTGCGGGAAGGCGGGCGCCTGGGCGTGCGGCGGATACCCGGTGTACGGAGGCTGCGGGGCGGCCGCGACGAACGGCGGCGGACCGAACCCGGGCGGCGGTGTCTGGACGACCCCCTGGGGCGGCGTCCGGACGGGGTGCTGCGCGGATGTCTGTACGGGGGCGGGGTCCTGCACCGGCGTCGGTGCGGGGGACTGCGCGGTCTGCACCGGCGTCATACGCGTCGAGGCCTGTGATGGGAGTGGTGCCAGGCCTTCCGAGCTGCCCGCGGCCACCCGCTCCAGCATCTCGCGCGCCTGGTCGGCGGTGGGCCGGCTCTCCGGGTTCTTGTCCATCAGTGCCCGCAGCACCGGAGCGAGGGGCCCCGCACGCCGGGGCTCCGGCAGCGGCTCGGTGACGATCGCCGACAAGGTGGACCACGCCGACGGACGGCGGAACGGAGGCGCCCCCTCCACCGCCGCGTACAGCGTCATGCCGAGCGACCAGACGTCCGACGCGGGACCGGGCTCCATGCCCTGCGCGCGCTCCGGCGGAAGATAGTCGAGCGAACCGACGAGCTGGCCGCTCTGGGTGAGCTTGGCCATGGCCTCGTCGCCGGCGGCCTCCATGCTGGCTATGCCGAAGTCGGTGAGCACGACCCGCCCGCCGCGCTCCAGCAGGACATTGCCCGGCTTCACGTCCCGGTGCAGCACGCCGGCCCGGTGCGCCGCGTGGAGCGCGTCCATCAGCTTGGCGCCGATCGCCGCGGCCTCGCGCGGATCCAGCGCCCCGCGCTCCGTCAGTACGTCGTCGAGCGAGGGCCCGTCGACGAGTTCCATGACGATGACGGGCAGGCCCCGCTCCTCCGTCACGTCGTGCACGGTGACCACGCCGCCGTGCCGGATCCGGGCAGCGGCCTGCGCCTCCCGCTGCATCCGGAACCGCAGATCGGCCAGTTCGGTTCCGGAGGCGTCGGTGTAGGCCCGCAGGACCTTGACGGCGACCTCCCGGTTGAGCAGTTCGTCCACCGCCCGGGCGACGATGCCCATGCCACCGCGCCCGATCAGCGCGGTCACCCGGTAACGCCCCCCGAGCAGTGCCCCTACGAGCTCCCTGCCGTTCGCTTCCCCCGCCGTCACCGCATGCCCCGTTCCGTAACTGCTCGTCAATCGAACACCTGGCGGGCCCCAGCGTAGAGGTAGGCGTACGCACATGGCTCGCCCGACGGAGGATGCTGCCCGTGCACCCGGCCGGACGCCGTCCGGCTCTCCACACGCGGACTACGGGGTCAGCAGGAGGCGCGGGATTCGGCGGCGGCCTTGAGGTCCTTCAGCCAGATCTCGAGACCGGCTCCGAGCGCCTCGGTCGAGACGGGGACGTCGGCCTCGGCCTGCTCCCCGGTCCAGGTCTCCTCCGTACGCACGAGGACCCCGCCCTTGACCTTCGTGAAGGTCCACACATGGGTCCCCTCGTCGATGTGGATGCCGTCGCCGTCCGCCGGCCCGGTCCACCGGACGCAGTGGTTGCGCTGGAGCTGGTGGACGGTGGAGGTGATCTCCAGCGTGGTGGCGGGCGTCGACGGGGTGGCGGGCACCGGGGTGGTCCACCTGAAGGAGGAGCCCGCGCGCAGAGGACCGGAGTCGAGCCGCTCGCTGGTGAGGACGGCGGCCTGCCAGGACGGCCACTGCTCCACGTCGGTCTGGGTCCTGAAGACGGTGCTCAGCGGGGCGTCGATCAAGACCTCGGACCGGTAGCGGACGAGGGCGTCGGGGTCGACACCCTGCCCACGGCACGTGAGCCCGGCGTCGTGACGGCCGCTCAGCGCGTGACCTGACGCAGCCTCGGCGGGCGAGGCGGTGGCGGAGAGGACGCTGCCTGCAGCGGCGAGTGAGAGCGCGAGCGCGGCGATGCGGGTGACGAGGCCGGACCGGGTGGCGGACATGGAGTGGATTCCTTCCGTAAAGGGGCTCTGGACAGGGCGAGTTGTGGACGCACGACGCACAGGGCGCAATCAGCGCCGACGCACGCCATGGATGGTGAGGAGGAGCGCCGCGGATATGGCGACGATCAACCCGACGAAGCCGGGATGGATGTCCTTCGAGAGGCTCGGCGCACCGTCGGGCCGCGCCCGCCACAGGACGAACGGGACCGCATAGGCGACGGCGAGGACCGCGGCCACCGCTTTGACCCCTGTGTCGCGGGCCCGGGCGAGAGCGGCGACCAGCGCGATCAGCACGGGAACGAACGCGACGAACGCGAACCCGGTAAGCACCAGCAACGGGGCGGCCCAGGCGGAGACGGTCACCGCCAGGGGAGTGCGAGGCACCCCCTCACGCGCGATGGCGTCGGATGAGATTGCCATGACGTCCTCCTTGTTTCTCTCGCTTCTCGTTCTTGGGCTCGTGCATGGCACGCCGACGGTCACGCCCGGCCGGATCCTGACGCCCCATCGACCTTACGAGCGTAAGGCTACGGCTGTAAGTCGATGGTGGCAAGGGGGTGGTGGCAAGAGGGCGGGGCCCGTCGTCCGCACCGAAGTGCGCGCGTGGGCGGGCGGCCCGGCGGGGCCGTCCGAGGGGCGCCGGGCGTGACGTGGATTCATGGCCCGACTGCGCGGGCCCGACATCGCGCAGGCGTAGCTCCGCAGCTCCGGCGGAATTCACACCGACGGGCCGATGTGGCTGCTGAAAAGGGTGTTCGGAAGCGAAATGGAGATCTCGCGAATATCGCCGCATTTATCCGCGCGATCGCGTTCCGCTCGGGATGCGGTAGGAGTCATCTCGCCTTCCTCTGGGCAGAATTGACGGCAAGATGGGTGACGTCGGATGGGTGTGGGAAAGCGCCCGAAGGGCCGATGTGTGATCGTTTTCGTGGTAGAGTTCTTATGAATTCACAGGACGCCACGAAAAAAGGGGAATGGCGTGAATACCGAGAAGGTTACGGCTCGACGTCTTACGGCCGAAGAGGTTTCTGAGCTGGGCCTCCAGGACAGCATCTTCGTCTCGGCGGGGATGGATGGCCTTCCTCTCGACTGCTACGCACCGGCCTTCCTCACGGAGCCGGGTAAGAAGTTCGAGGGTGGGTCCTTCTTCGCGAGGACGGTCTTCGGTGAGCAGGTCTCCGTCCTCCCGGACAATGCCGAAGAGCCCGGGGTCTGGATCGCCGACAAGGCAGGGGAGGAGATCGAGGTCCTCCAGAGCGCCGGTGTCCTCCTGAACCTCGCCCTCTTCGTTCCGAACGGGAGCGAGGAATCCCTGCAGTCGCTCTACTCCTCCGCGCGGGACGCATTCGGTGCCGGAGTCGTCCAGCGCTGGAGCGAGGAGACCGTCGCGGTGCCCGACGTCAAGGTCGACCTGTACGAGGAGCCGGCTCGGGGGCGGAAGAACACGAACAACCAGAACCGCGACCGCCGGGCCCTGGACATCTACCCGACCCGGGTGCGGTTCCTGGAGCCCAGCGACGGCTGGAAGTTCGTCGTCGAGCCGCACAAGGAGATCGTCGACGACACACCGACGATCTGACCTGATGGCAGGTTGAGCCTCACCTTTCGCGGGAGCCCGTCAGCATGCTGACGGGCTCTTCCCCGTTCCGCCGGCCTCGGCGGTGTACGACGGGGTGTCAAGGAGCGGTGAGCAGCGGGCGTTCGGTGTGGGCGATCAGCTGTATGGCCCCCGAACGCCCTCCGACCTGCGTATGTGGCGGAACTCCTCCGTTTGTCGTCACCCTCCTGCGGGTTCGTCCGCGATCGGTAACAGGGGGTCCCCGCAGGGTCGTTCGTGTGGCTACATGAGGGCACGGCATCGGCGTAGGCAGCAAAGGGGCGGGCAGACATGGCGAAGCACAAGGGAAGGGGATGGCACAGCCGGCTTCTGGCAGCGGGACTCGGGGTGACGGCGCTGGCCGCGGCCACCTCGGTGTGGTCCGCGCAGGCCGACCCCGCCGGCGCGCGCAAGCCGCAGGCGAGTGTGTCGGACACCGGGCCCGCGGCCGCCGTGTCGGAGGAGATCGTGCACGCCTCGGATCGCGGTGAGCGGGGCGTCAACATCACCATCGACGACGGGCCGGACCCGACCTGGACGCCCCAGGTGCTCCAACTGCTCAAGGAAAACGGTGTGAAGGCCACGTTCTGCATGGTGGGTACGCAGGCCAAGGCCTACCCGGACCTCGTCAAGAAGGTCGTCGCGGACGGGCACCGACTGTGTGACCACACGATCTCGCACGACACCGCCATGGACTCCAAGTCCGAGGCGTACCAGTCCCAGCAGATCCTGGATGCCGAGCGGATGATCACCGAGGCGTCCGGAGGGGTACGCCCGCAGTACTACCGGGCCCCGGGCGGCGCCTTCACCCCGTACAGCCGGAAGCTCGCCGCCTCCCGTGGGATGCGGCCGCTGGGCTGGAACGTCGACTCCAAGGACTTCGAGCGTCCCGGCGTCGACGCCATGGTCGCCACCGTCAAGAGCGAGATCGCCAACGGGCCGACCGTCCTCTTCCACGACGCGGGCGGGGACCGGGCTCAGACCGTCGGGGCTCTGCGCCAGGTGCTGCCCTGGCTGAAGGAGCAGGGGTACTCCTTCGGCTTCCCCGTGCGCTGAGCGAGAGCCCTCCCGCACCGGCGGCCTGCGTACGCATGGATCAGGCATGGATCAGGACAGTCCCTGATCCATGCCTGATCCATGTCCGGTCCGTGTCCGGTCCGTGCCGGATCCCTGCCGGGGCTGTGTCCCGACCCTTGCCCGATCCGGAAGGGAGTCCCTAGCCCAGCCACACCGCGCTCGTGGCGATCTTCTTCAGCTGGTCGAGGGTCAGGGCGGGCTCCTCCCGGGAGGCCGCCTCGTTCTGGTTCGCCGCGTTGAAGGCGGAGATCACCACCCGCAGGCCGTCGGGACGGATCGTGTCGACCTCCCTCATCTTCACGCCCGCACCGCCCTTCTCGCCCGGGCCCTGATGCGTGACGACCTTCGTGCCGTCCTCCAGGACCTCGGCTTCGGCGCCGAAGAGTTCCTCCACGACATCGGACATGCCCGGCTGGACGTTGATCTGCACGAAGCTCTTGCCCTGGCCGTCGTCGACCACGACGTACGCGTACTCCGCCTCCTGCTTCCCGGACTCCTTCACCGTCAGGCCCTTCGGCAGCAGCTCGGTCAGCCGGCTCAGGATCACGTCACCGCTCAGGCCCTCCGGGGCGGGCGGTCGGGGCGCCGACGCCTCGGGTTCGGGGAGGGACGCGAGGAGGGGGCGCCACTCCTCGGCCTGGGCGAGTCGCTTCATGCGGTCCAGCGACAGGGGCGGTGCGGGACGGCTGACGCGGGCGCCCTTCTCCGCGGGCGCGTTCCATTCGTGCACCGAGATCCGGTAGCCCTCGGGTGTCAGCAGGTCCGCGTACCACCACCTCGTCTCCTCGCGCCGGTCCGGATACTCCCAGCCCTTGAACAGCACGAGGCGTGATCCGTCCGTCAGGGTCTTGGCGGAGCAGGTCTCGAAGGGGGTGAAGTTCTTGTCCGGGCAGGCGAGGTCGCCCTCGGCCACTTCCTTCGGGTTCTGCCGGTCGAGGCTCACCGACAGGGCGGCCTTCCCATGGCCGTCGTCGTACACGACCGCGGCCGAGGACTGGGACGAGCGCTTCCGGACGCCCGCGGGGGTGCCGCCACCGCTGGGCTGCTTGCTGAGCTTCGCCTCCGGCAGCAGTTCTTCGAGCGTACTGATCACCTGCTGCCCGGGGGGGCTGCCTGCGGCCTCGCCGGTGTTCTCCGACGCCCGCGCACCTACCGCCGCCCCGTTGCCGCCGCCCTGCGACGTGCCGATGCCCCCGGTGACGTACGACCCGCCGAGCCCGATCAGGGCAAGCGCCGCCACGCTCCCGGTCACCGTGGCGCTGCGGCGCAGCACCATCCGGCGCCGGCCGCGTGTGATCCCGCCGTCCACGAGTGGGCGTCCCGCGACGGAGAACGCCTCCGCCTCCTCCTTCATCGCCGCGCCGAGCCCGCCCTCGAAGGCGTCCCGGTCCTTCTCAGCACTGTTTTCCTGCATGCCGTCCACCACCGTCCCCACATCTGTGGAAAAGAACAAAGGAAAGAAAAGAGAGGAACGAAGAGAGTGAAGGGGGAGACCGGCCGGCTCAGGGCGCGGCCAGCTCGCCGACGGAGTCCTGGAGCTGCTCACGCAGCCGGGCGAGCGCACGGGTGCTGCGGGTGCGTACCGCCGCCGAGCTGACGTGCAGCGCGTCCGCGGTCTCCGTGACCGAGCGGTCCTCCCAGTAACGCAGCACGATCACCGCCCGGTCCTTGGGCGGCAGACCGCGCAGGGCTTCGATGAGCGTCATCCTCAGGGTCGCGTCCCCGGCCGACTGCCCTGCACGGTCCGGCAGTTCGCCGCTCGGCCGCTCCCCCGCGGACTTGCGCCGCCGGTGCCCGAGATAGCACCGCACGAGCACGGTCTGCGCGTACGCCGCCGGGTTCCCGACACGTGACACGCGCCCCCAGGCCGCGTACATCTTGCCGAGCGTCTCCTGCACGAGGTCCTCGGCGAGGTGTGTGTCCCCGCCGGTCAGCAGGCACGCCGAACGGAACAGATGCCCCATGCGGGCTTCCGCGAACTCACGGAAGGCGCTCTCCTTGGACTGCCTCATCCGCCACCCCTCTCCCCTACCCCCCTTCAGATGCGGTGAGTGCCGGGAAATGTTTCACTCCTGCGCGGGCGGATCTGTGCACCGGGAGCGGAGGCTCCCACTCCGCCCCTGTACGCCCCCTGCCCCGGCCCGCTCTCACCGTCCCGGCGGCACCCACGTCCCCTGCCCCCGGCCGCCAGGCCCGTCCCCTATGTGATCATCCGGGTGTTCCGGAGCCGTCTGCGAGGATGTGATGCATGGATGTGCGCAGCAGGAACCATGTGACGGTGACAGGGCGGGCCGGCGCACCCGTGGTGATGCTGGCGCACGGGTTCGGCTGTGACCAGAACCTGTGGCGCCTGGTGGTGCCGACGCTGGAGCGCGACTTCACGGTGGTGCTCTTCGACCATGTGGGCTCGGGAAGTTCGCAGCTCTCGGCGTGGAGCCGGGAGCGTCATGGGTCGCTGGACGGGTACGTCGACGACGTGCTGGAGCTGTGCCGGGAGCTGGCGCTGGGCCCGGTCACGTTCGTCGGGCATTCGGTGAGCGCGATGATGGGGGTGCTGGCCGCCGCACGCGAGCCCGACGCGTTCTCCGGCCTGGTGCTGCTCGCCCCCTCCCCGTGTTTCGTCGACGACCCGGCGACCGGCTACCGGGGCGGGTTCAGCGCCGAGGACATCGACGAGCTGCTGGAGTCGCTGGACGCGAACTACCTCGGCTGGTCGGGTGCCATGGCGCCGGTGATCATGGGGAACGCGGGACGGCCGGAACTGGCTGAGGAGCTGACCAACAGCTTCTGCCGTACCGACCCCGCGATCGCCCGGGTCTTCGCCCGGGTGACGTTCCTGTCCGACAACCGGGCCGACCTCACCGCGGTGCGGGTACCCACGCTCGTCGCCCAGTGCTCCCTGGACGCGATCGCCCCGCCGGAGGTCGGCGCGTACGTGCACGCGCAGATACCGGGCAGCGAGCTGCTCACGCTGAACGCGACGGGGCACTGCCCCCAGCTCGCCGCCCCGGAGGAGACCGCGGCCGCGATCGCCGCGTTCGCGGGAACCGCCCGGTGATGCCCGGTACGGGTGACCCGGACAGCCTGGACCCCCGCGAGGGCCGGGCACCGCAGGAGGACCGGACACAGTTCTCCGCACTGCTGGAGGACAGCGCCGAGGACCTGTACGAGCACGCCCCGTGCGGCTATCTGTCCACTCTCCTGGACGGACAGATCGCGAAGATCAACACCACCCTGCTCGACTGGCTCGGCTACGAGCGTGGTGACTTGGTCGGCCGCAAGCACTTCTCCGACCTGCTGACCGTGGGCGGCCGGCTCTACCACGAGACGCACTTCGCCCCCCTGCTGAGGATGCAGGGCGAGATCAGCGGCATCGCCCTGGAGTTGAAGGCCGCCGACGGCTCCCGCCTGCCCGTCATGATCACCTCGACGGTCAGGACCGGCAGCGACGGTCAGCCCCTGCTCGTCCGTACGACCGTCTTCGACGCCCGCGACCGCCGGGCCTACGAGACGGAACTGCTGCGGGCCCGCCAGGAAGCCGACCTGGAGCGCGACCGGCTGAAGCTCCTGAACACGACCCTGCAGAAGACCCTGCTGCCGCCGGCCCTGGCGAACGTGCCCGGTCTCGACGTGTCCGCGCACTACCACATCGCCTCCGTCGACGAGGTGGGCGGCGACTTCTACGACCTCTTCCCCCTGGCCGCCGGGACCTGGGGCCTCTTTCTGGGGGACGTGTGCGGCAAGGGCGCAGGGGCCGCGGCCGTCACCTCCCTGGCCCGCTACACCCTGCGTGCCGCCTCCGTCTACGACCCCGACCCGGCAGCCGTCCTCGCCAACCTCAACACGGTGCTCAACCACGAGTACACGGGCACCGACCCCCGCTTCTGCACCGTCGTCTTCGGGGTGCTCACCCCCGACCCCGACCTCGGCGGCTTCCAGATCACCCTGGCCAGCGGCGGACACCCGCCGGCCCTGTTGATGCGCGCGGACGGCACAGCGGACTACCTGCCCACCCCCGGCGGACAACTGATCGGCGTCCTGCCCGACGCCCACATCGCCACCACCACGGTCCGTCTCGCCCCGGGTGACACCCTGCTCCTGCACACCGACGGCCTGACCGAAGCCCACACCATCGCCGGAGGTGCGGACCGGTACGGGGACGACGCGTTCCTCGATTTCGCCCGCTCCCTGGCTCCCACCACCGCTTCGGCCACCGTCGGCGCGGTCCGCGACCTGCTCGACACGTTCGGCACCGGGGTGGACGACGACACCGCCGTCCTCGCCGTCCATGTGCCCCGACCCACCGGTGAAGAGCAGCAGTGACCCAGCACCTGACCCTCCACACCCGCACCACCCCTGCCGGAGCGGTGGTCGAGCTCGCCGGGGACCTGGACCACCGCACCGCACCCGAGGTCCGCGCGGCGCTGCCCCGACTCGGCATCCGGCCGGGTCAGCAGCTCGTCCTGGACCTCACCGGCATCACCTTCTGCGACTCCAGCGGGATCACCGCCCTCATCGCCGCCCGCAACTACGCACTGGCGGCCGAGGCGACGATCGCCCTGGCCGCCGTCCCCGACCGCGTCAGCCGGATCTTCCGCATCGTCGGCCTGGACCGGGTCTTCCCGACCCACCCCACCGCACAGGCCGCTCAGGACTCCTGGCAGCCGACACCGGACTGATCCCCGGAAGGCCGTCCCGGCGGGAAGACGCCCTTCCGGCGGAGCGTGTGCGGGGCGTCTGCGTGTGCGTGTGCTTTTGCGGTGCGTGGTGCGTGGTGCGTGGTGCGTGCGGGATGTGCGGGCCCCGCCGCACGCGGGTCAGCGGAGTCCGGCGAAGAGGTCGTTCTCGGGTACGTCCGCGCCGGTGGCGTCCTTGACGCGTACGAAGGTCTCCACACCCATCAGCTCGCCGAACCTCTCCTTGCCCATCTTGAGGAAGAAGATGTTCTCGCCCTGGCTGGCGTGCGCGGCCAGCGCGTCGAACTTCTGGCCGCTGAACGCGGTGGTGTCCACCCAGGTGCTGATCTCCTCGTCGGGGAGGCCGATCTCGGCCATCGCGGCGGCCTCGGCGGGATCCGGCTCCGGCATGTCCTCGCCGAACTCGCGCATGGTCTCCCCGAACCGCTGCATCGCCGAGCGGGGCATCGTCGTCCAGTACACCTTCGGCGTCAGCTCGGTCATCTCCAGCGCCGCCATCGTGATGCGATGGGACTGGATGTGGTCGGGGTGGCCGTAGAAGCCGTTCTCGTCGTAGGTGACGACCACATCGGGCCGGTAGTGCCGCATGAGCTCCGCGAGCCGGGCGGCGCCTTCCTCCACGGGGGTACGCCAGAAGGATCCGGGGGCGTCGTTGCTCGGCCAGCCGATCATCCCGGAGTCGGCGTAGTCGAGCATCTCCAGGTCGCTGATCTTCAGGACGTCGCAGCTCGCCGCCAGTTCACGGCGGCGCATCTGGGCGACGGCGGCCGGATCGTGCCCGGGTTCACCTGGTTTGACACCCCCCGGCCCGTCACCGCAGCCGCCGTCGGTACAGGTCACGAGAACCGTGCGGATGCCTTCCGCCGCGTACCGGGCGAGGACCCCTCCGGTTCCGGTGGCCTCGTCGTCGGGGTGGGCGTGTACCGCCATGAGCGTCAAGGGCCGGTCGGTCATGGAAACAGTCCTCCTGCGGATGTACGTCGTGGTCAGGGCGCGCGGCGGTCGTACCGCGATCCTGGGTCCGGGTCCTGGCGGGGGCGTACGGCCTCGTGGCCCGCGTGTCGTTCCCCGCCCGTGCGGCACCGGTCCCTGGGTGCAACCGCGCCGGTCGGGCCTGCTGTTCCCGGCGTGCCCTGCGCTGTCTGCGTAAGGCGCAAGGCGTCAGGTGTCAGGTGTCAGGTGTCAGGTGTCAGGCGTAAGCGTCAGTCGTCGAGGGCGCCGGCCACAGGCGTCCTGAGCGGCGGCGGCTCCGGCCAGCCTCCTTCGACCGCCGGGCCACTTCCCGCGGGAACGTTCGCCGCTATCAGCGCCGCGGCCTCGCGGGCGTCGAGGCGGGATCCGAGCACGCGTGCCGGAATGTCCGGTGACCAGCGCGACCACCGGAGAACCACGTTCCACAGTCCGTCGACGGTCGGCATCGCCCCGGGAACTTCCTCGTAGAAGGGGTCAGCTGTACTGCTGAGGAGGCTGAACGCCCCGTGCGACGGAAACGGGAAGAACACGCGCAGGGCGGGCTGCGCGTACAGGGCCTCGGCCAGTTCGGCATCGCCCAGCCTGATCGTGGGTGAGCGCTCCAGGGTCAGCCGCCATGCGGTCGGCACGACCCTCCCCGGCGGGGCCGCTTCCAGCGGGCTCGCCGCGAGCAGGGCCCACTCGCGCCGCAGTTGGCCGATCGACGCCCCCTCACGCACGGCGTGCAGGACGGCTTCGACCACCGCGAGGTCGTCGGTGCTGCCGAAGGCGGCCCAATGCCGTCCGGAGTCCCCGGCGATCTGGATGCGGAACTCGCGTACGTCGGCGTTGGTCGCGTACGCCGCGAACCGTGACTCTCCATGCGCCCAGCAGGCGGCGACCGCGGGACCGTACCCCTCGACGGGCTCCGGCGGTCCGGTACGCCGCCCGTGCCGCGCAGCCTCGCGGGCCAGCGCTTCCGCCAGGCCACCTGATGCGATCAGCTCCGGATAGAGCGCGGGCGGTACGCCGTTCGACTGTTCGGGCATGCGCATACCTTAGGCAGCGACAGCGCCTGGAGCTTTCTCATGGAGCGGGTGACGAGTAGTGCCGTACGCGACGACGCCTGACGGGGTCCGCATCGCCTATCAGATCCGGGGCGAAGGGGCCGGAACTCCGCTGGTCCTGCTGGCAGGGCAAGCGAACAACCACCACTGGTGGGACGGGGTACGCGACGACTTCCACGCGGCCCGCAGCATGCTCACCCTCGACTACCGAGGCACGGGGGAGAGCGACAAACCCGATACGCCCTACAGCACGGAGCTCTTCGCCCAGGACGTCATCGCGGTGCTCGACGACCTCGGTGCCGACCGGGCCGACGTCTACGGTACGTCCATGGGCGGACGCGTGGCCCAGCAGCTGGCGGCCCGCCATCCGCACCGGGTGCGCGCCCTGGTTCTCGGCTGTACGTCACCCGGGGGACCGCACGGGGTGGAACGCGGCAACGATGTGCGGAGGTCGCTGGTCCAGCAGCAACCGGGGGCGGCGCGCCAGGCCCTCCTGGAGCTGATGTACACCCCGGCCTGGCTGGCGACACACGCCGGCCCGTACCGGACGCTCGGCGACCCGGGCATGCCCGCCCACGCCCAGCGCCGTCATCTGGCGGCCAGTAACCAGCACGATGCCTGGGCGCTCCTGCCCGGTGTCGGCGCACCCACTCTGGTCGTGCACGGCAGCGACGACCTGCTCAACCCCGCAGCCAACGCCCCACTGCTCGCGAACCGCATTCCGGGCGCCAGGCTGCACATGATCCCCGGAGCGCGCCATGCCTACTTCGAGGAGTTCCGCACCGTCGCGAGCCCGCTCGTCCTGGACTTCCTCACCTCGGTGCCGGGGCGCTGAGAGAGGTGCCGGACGGCCGTCGGACACCATGGCGAAGAAGCGCGGTGCCGAGGGCGCGGGTCGGGTTCGTCAGACGATGACGGGGACGGCCTCGGCGCGGTCGGTGGCCCAGTTGGTGACGATGGGCTTGTCGACGGTGGCGGTGTCGGGGAGCTTGAGCTCGGCCGGGTTGGGGTCGTCGTTGGTGACGGAGATGATGACGTTCTCGAACTCCACACCGCCATCGGTGTTGGTGGTCTTGGGGCTGATACCGGTGTAGGCGACGGCGGAGCCGGTGAGCTTGATCGGGTCTTCGCCACCCTGTCCGACGGGGGAGGCGAGGCCCTCGTCACCGGAGCCGAAGGACACGCTGGGCGTGTTGACGTCCAGGTAGCAGGTGATACCGGACTTGGCCTTGGCGGTGACGAGGTAGTAGCCGCCGGCCTGGGTCTCCGAAGTGACTTTGAAGTCCAGGTCGTTGGTGCCGCAGGACTGCCCGTAGCCGCTCTTGTCACCGTCGCCGGAGGCCTCGGTCTTGGCATCGGAGCTGCCGGAGTCGGAGGAGCCGCCGGAACCGGACGCGCTCGCGGAGACGCTCTCGCCGGCGGAGGGGCTGTCGGTCTTGCCGGCGGAGGCGGAGGCAGCCGGCGAACTGCCGGTGTCCTCGGCGTCGTCGGGGCTGCAGGCGGTGGAGGTGGCGGCGAGGGCCGTCACAGCCGCAGCGGCGAGGACGAGGCGGGCGGAACGGGCGGCGAGGCGCGAACGCATCATGATCTCCAGCGGCTTTCGGTCGGTGCTTCCTGCTTGCACTGATGACACTATGGCCGGGGCGATCCTGAAATGATCCTGCGCGTGTCCGGGTTCTGTCTCAGCAAGATCGGTTCCGGAGAACGGGGAGCGTTGCAGGATCCTCACCTGGACGGGCCGTCGAGCGGCCTGAGGAACCGGCGCTCGTAGCGCTTGATGCAGCGGGTCTCACGAGCCAGTTCGAACGCCTGCTGGCACTCCGGGTCGGACATGCTGTCCGAGCGGTACTGCTCGTACGCGGCCAGACTGGGGAAGGAGAACAGGGCGTAGGCGATGTCGCTGTCGCCCTCGCTCGGCAGGAAGTAGCCGTGGTGCGTCCCACCGAACCGGTTGACGAGCCGGACCCAGCGGCGACCGTACTCCTCGAAATCCTCGAGCTTGTCGGCGTCGATCTCGTACTTCAGGTGAACAGTGATCATGCGTGCATGATGCCGTGTCACGACCGGGACCCCGTACGACCGGGGCCGGTGGCCAGAGCCTCCGGCACGGACACGGCCCGCGGAGGAGACGTAGACGCAGCTCCGTCACCCCTGCCCGGCGAGGAAGCGGTCGCGTGGTTCGCCGTGGAGGTGCCCCGGCGGGAGCCGTCGGCCGTACGCGAGCAGGAGGAGATCCTGTGCGGAGCCGGACAGGCGCGTGCCGGTGCCGAAGGACCAGTCGAGGTCGTCGGCGCTGAG
Source organism: Streptomyces silvae (assembly GCF_016745505.1). Lineage (GTDB taxonomy): Bacteria > Actinomycetota > Actinomycetes > Streptomycetales > Streptomycetaceae > Streptomyces > Streptomyces silvae. The sequence goes on from NZ_JAERUC010000114.1 coordinate 39,089, forward strand.
TTCGATGCCGCTCAGGTCGACACCGAAAAAGGTGAGGGTCCTGGCGTCGATGCTCCCCAGGAGAATGCGCAGGCGCTCCTCGGGAACCCGGCGGCCGAGGCCCAGAGCGACCGTGATGTCCAAGCCGTGGACGACGTCGTGGCCCAGGGCAGCCTCGATCCCGCCGACCGGCGGTTTCCAGGGGTGGTGCGCGTTGTCGCCGAGGAAGGCGGCGAGCTCCGCCGTTGAATGGGCGGCCGCGTCCTTGTGGGCGCACCGGCTGGTCATCCGGTGGAGGCTGCCTCGTGCCTTGACCAGTTCCCACGCCATGGTGGGGAGGGAGTACCGGAACCCCATCGTCATGTGGGCCGCGACCTCCCGTACCCGCCAGCCTTCGCACAGGCTCGGAGCGTCCCACTCCTCGTCCGACAAGCCGTTCAACACGACTGCCAGCTCCCGGCGTTCGGCTGCGATCGCGGCCTTGATGTCCGCTACTGGTCTCCGGTGCGACGTGTTCCTCATGGCCTCAAGGCTCTCGGCAGCCTCGTCATAAGTCCAAGAGTTTGTATGACTCACAACTAGAATGAGCAGTTATGGACATTCGGCAGCTGCGGTACTTCGTCACGGTCGCCGAGGAAGCCAATTTCACCCGCGCCGCTGCCCGACTGCACCTGTCGCAGCCGGGGTTGAGCGCACAGGTGCGTCAGCTCGAAAGAGAACTCGGACACCCGCTGCTCGACCGCACCGGCCGGTCGGTGACCCTGACGGAGGTGGGTGAGGCCGTACTGCCGTACGCGCGTGCCGCGCTCGGTGCCGTCGAAGCGGTACGGCAGATCGCTGACGAGTTCACCGGATTGCTGCGTGGTCACGTCACCCTCGGCCTGGTCTCGGGCGCAGCCGCGGCATCCCAAGAGTTCGACCTGGCCGCCGTACTGGCCGGCTTCCACGAGGACCACCCCCAAGTCGAGATCGCCCTGACCGAGGACACCTCGGAGCGGATGCTCACCCAACTGAATCGCGGGGAGCTCGACATAGCCGTGATCGGACTCGCGGACGAGGAGCCCCCGCCGGGCATCTCCGCCCAGCTCCTGGTCGACGAACCCCTGGTCGCAGGCGTGGCCCTGGACGACCCGGCCCTCACGCCCCCGGAGCGCACGAGCATTCCGTTGGCCGAGCTCCGCGATCGTTCGCTGATCAGCCTGCCGCGTGGCACAGGACTGCGCGGGGTACTCGATCGCGCGTGCGGGCAGGCGGCGTTCCAGCCCCGCATCGCCTTCGAGGCCGCCGCTCCACTGTTCCTCGCCCACCTCGCCTCCCGCGGCCTCGGCGTGGCGGTGATCCCGGCCCTCCCAGCCGACGCAGCGGCGGCCCTCGGCCTGCGGACACTGGAGATCACCGAACCGCGGCTACGCGGCCGGGTCGCCCTGGCCTGGCGAACGGACGGCCCCTCCAGCCCTGCGGCCACCGCCCTTCTGGACCTGCTGTGCGCAAGCCTCACCACGCCGGGGGAGGGCGGCCCGGGAGCCCGAACTGACGCGCCGTGAGGGCGATTGCGGCACGTGAATGGCACACACACGCGCCCCGAGAGGTCTGGACAGCAACGAAGGCCCGGGCCGATGACCCGGCGGTCTCGGGGGTTACATCGGAGGCCGCACCCACGAAGCGAAGCTCTGGCCGGGGGCTGCATGGTCCCGCCAGTACCTGAGCACGGTCTCACGCACGACCCTCAAACCGCCCTGCGGCGGTCCGGGCGCCGCAGCGGCCGCTCAGAGGTGATCGTCCAGGAACTTCCGTACCTCGTCGACGGTCATGGGCCCCGTGCCGTGCGCCACCGCCGTTCCCTCCTTCAGCAGGAGGCAGGACGGGGCTCCGGTGATCCCGTATCGCTCGGTTGCCGCCGGGCAACGCGTGATGTCGGTGCGGACGACCGTCAGGCGGCCCGTGTACGCGGCGGCGATGTCGCCCACGACGACATCCATCACCCGGCAGGGCTCGATGGCCTTGGGCCATGCCCCGGTGAAGTACGCGAGAACCGGAACCTCGCTTCTCCCGAGGATGAAATCGAACTCCGCGTCCTCACGAGGCCGGTGAACCAGTTTTGGCATGGGAGCTCCTGACCTCACGCTTCGTACTCCACCCCATCATCCCTCGCGCGGTGTGCCAGGTGGACCCCGACCGGTCGTCCGACCGGCTGCCGGGAGGGAGGTACGGGCCGCCGCAGGACGGCGGTGGCCCCTGGGACGACCGCTCGCGGACGCGGCGGTGGACGGGTGACGCGTCAGCTGACCCGGAGGCCGACCGCCAGCGTCAGTTCAAGGACCCGGTGTGGTGATGCGAGATCGGGAAACAGCTCCCGGAGCTGCGACATCCGGTATCGGACCGTCTGGGGATGGACGAACAATGCCGCCGCGACCTCGTCCCGCCTTCCCTGGTGCAGCAGCCACTCCCGCAACGTCTCCTCCAGCCGTCGTGCGGTTGCGGCAGGCAGGGTCTGCAACGGTGCGAGGGCTCGGGCGCGCAGGTCTGCGAACGCGTCCGCGTCGGCGCTGAGCACCAGGTCGGGCAGGTGGTCCTCGGTGTCGCGAATGTCAGGGGAAAGGGAGCGCGCGCGTAGGGCTCGTGCGTACGAGGCGGACGCGCGGGTCCACGGCCGGGCCGGGCCGACCACGGCGGCGCGGTCGGTCAGCTGCCGCAGGAGACGTGACCGGTCTGCATCGGGGACGAGCAGCACACCGGTGGCATCCGGCAGATCGTCGAGGACGAGGGTGCTCGGGTCGAGCGCACGGTAGACAGGTCGGGCCTGGGCGGCGGGCAGCAGCACCGCGGTCAGCGAAACCGGAGGCTGCCACCCGGCCCGTTGGCCGGAGGCCAGCAGCACGTCCGAGCCGGCGCCGGCGAGGAGCTCGCGGGCCAGGTGTTCCAGGTGGCGCTCGTGGGCCCTGCCCCGGGCGGCCAGTTCGTCGGCGTGGCCCGCAGCGCTCGCGGCGGAGAGCTCGTCGATGTAGGCGAAGGTCAGCTCGGCGAACTTGGCGACCTCGGCGGCGGGCAGCCCAGCGGGTACGGCACCCGCTGCCAGGCATCGCCAGGCCACGCGGGCGCCGACGCGGTAGGCGCTGAGCAGGGCGTCCATCGAACGCCCGTCGCGCACCTCGCCGCGGCCCAGCTCGTAGGCTGCGTCATCGCCGTCGCCGCCTGTGGCGTTCCCGCTCGCAAGGTCCAGGTAGTGCCCCAGGGCGGTGCGGACGGCCCGGCGGATGGTGCCGCCCATGCGGCCCGAAAGGGCGTTGGCGTAGGACGGGACCTCGTCGATGATCGCCTGGACGACCTCGTCGGCGGTGGTCTTCAACGCGGCCCGAAGTGCGGTGACCGTCGTCTCATCCAGAGCCAGCTCGCTGGCCCTCCGGACTGCATGACTCACTTTTTGTTCCCTGCGAACAATTCGGCCGACCAGATTCACGTCTTACGGTCAGGACTTTACACCGTGAAGTACAGCAAGCTGGAGCCATGACGAGTACAGCCCTCCGCAGCAGGGCGTGGAAACTGCTGGAGATGGTCACGACGCCGCTGCTGCCGTCGGACTACCTCGACCTGGTCAGCCCACTGCGGGCGGGCGCCGACCTCCGTGGGCGCATCGAGGCCGTACACCCCGAGACGGATGACGCCGCGACTGTCGTGATCAGGCCAGGACGGGGCTGGCGCGGCCACACAGCCGGCCAGTACGTGCGGATCGGGGTCGACGTCGACGGAGTGCGTCTGTGGCGTGCCTACTCCATCACCTCACCGACGAATCGCCAGGACGGCCGCGTCACGATCACCGTGAAGGCGATCCCCGACGGCAAGGTCAGCAACCACCTGGTCCGCAGGGCGAAACCGGGCACGCTGATCCAGATCGACCAGCCGACCGGTGACTTCGTCCTGCCGCGGACCAAGCCCGCCAAGGTGCTCTACCTGACGGCCGGCAGCGGCATCACGCCTGTGATGGGCATGCTGCGCGACACCGCGTTCGACGACGTCGTCATGGTCCACTGCGCGCCACAGCCTCAGGACGTGATCTTCCGCAACGAACTGCACGGCCTGGTCGCGGACAAGAAGCTTCGGCTCACCGAGGTGCACACCGACACGGACGGCAAGCTCGACATCGCCCGTCTCCAAGAGCTCGTGCCCGACTGGGCCGAGCGCGAGACCTGGGCGTGCGGGCCCGCGAGCCTGCTCGACGCCGCCGAGGAGCACTGGAGAGAGCACGGCGTCCATGAGCGCCTGCACACCGAACGTTTCCGCCCCGGCATCGCCGTCGTCGGCGACGGCGGCGAGGTCACGTTCAGCACCACCGGCAAGACCGTCGACGCGGACGGCGCCACGCCGCTGCTGGACATCGGCGAGGAAGCCGGCGTCCTCATGCCCTCCGGGTGCCGCATGGGCATCTGCTTCGGCTGCGTCACGCCGCTCAAGGCCGGCGCTGTCCGCGACCTGCGTACCGGCGAGATCACCGAGGCCGAGCCGGGCGTCCTCATCCAGACCTGTGTGTCCGCCGCGGCGGGCCCCTGCGACATCGAACGGTAGGAGCACCTTGACCGCCATCGACCCCACCGCCCACCTGACCGCAGAGCAGATCGAGGAACTGGGACGCGAGCTGGACGCCATCCGCGACGAGGTGATCGCCGACCGCGGCGAGAAGGACGCCGCCTACATCCGGCGGATCATCTCGGCGCAGCGCAAGCTGGAGTTGGTCAGCAGGGGTGTGCTGCTGTTCTCGATCTTCCCGCCCGCGTGGCTGATCGGCACCGCCGGGCTGTCCGTGGCGAAGATCATGGACAACATGGAGATCGGCCACAACGTCCTGCACGGCCAGTGGGACTGGATGCGCGACCCGAAGATCCACTCCACCACCTGGGAGTGGGATCACGTCTCGCCGTCCGATCAGTGGAAGCACTCGCACAACGAGCTGCACCACACGTACACCAACGTGATCGGCAAGGACAACGACCTCGGCTACGGCATCATGCGCGTCGACGAGGACCAGAAGTGGCACCCCTTCCACCTCGGCCAGCCGCTGTGGAACTTCCTCAACGCCTGCTTCTTCGAGTACGGCATCGCCGCGTACGACCTGGAGCTCGGCAAGAACCTCCACAAGCGCCGCCGCAAGAACCCGGAGTTCCGCGCGCGGGCCAGGGCCGTGGGCCGCAAGATCCGCAAGCAGGTGCTCAAGGACTACGTGATCCACCCGCTGCTCTCGGGCCCCTCGTTCCTCACCACGCTCGCCGCCACGTTCACCGCGAACCTGGTCCGCAACATCTGGACCCACTCAGTGATCATGTGCGGGCACTTCCCCGAGGGCGTAAAGGTCTTCGAACGCCGGTCGATCACGGGCGAGACACGCGGTCAGTGGTACCTGCGCCAGATGATGGGCTCGGCGAACATCAGCGGCAGCAAGGCCATGCACTTCATGACCGGCAACCTGTCGCACCAGATCGAGCACCACCTGTTCCCGGACCTGCCGAGCAACCGGTACGCCGAGGTCGCGGTGAAGGTGCGCGCACTGTTCGAGAAGTACGAGCTGGAGTACGTCACCGGCCCGCTGCCCAAGCAGGTGTTCTCCGCGTGGCACAAGGTCTTCCGGCTCTCCCTGCCGAACAAGCAGCCCAAGGCCGGAACGCCGGACCGAGAGCAGGACCTCATCGCCGCCTGACTCTCCCCGGCCGGACCTCCGGCCTTTGGTGACGTCACTCACTGCTGCGACACGACGGCCTGCTCGGCCGGTGGAGTTCCCTGCTGCTGGGCACGGATGGGGCACAGGACCAGCAGTGCGATGCGTGCTCCGGGCGGGCCGACTGGTCAGAGGGGGATGATGCGGACTTGGTTGCCGCAGAGTTTGGTCA
>NZ_JAERUC010000115.1 GCF_016745505.1 Streptomyces silvae
CCTTCGGGACGGCCGTCACGGTTGGCTCCCTTCGGGACGGTCGTCACGGATCGCTCCCGTCCGTCGGCCGGCCGTGGGTCCGCGCACGTGGATGCCGGCGCCCCCGTCCTGGGAGGCCGGTGCCGCCGGGCTTCCGCCGTCAGGCCGAGCGGTTCCCCATCTCCGCGGCGAAGGAACCGGGGTCGCCGTCGAACCCGCGGATGGCGCCGAGGAAGCCCCAGGAGCCGTTGGAGTCCCGTACGAACTCGGCGACGACCGCGGCCGTCGCCGTCGCCACGCCGGAGAAGTCGTCCTCCGCCAGGTTCGTGTAGCCCTCGCGGATCTGCACGGCCGTGTGCTCTATCTGTCCGAAGGTCTTGTGCCCGTCACGCTGCTGGATGGCCACACCGACCACGACCCTCGCGTACGCGTCCGAGAGCCGGTCCAGTTCGAGCGTCATGACCTCGTCGAAGCCGAACCCCTGACCCGTCCGGCTGTCCCGGTTCAGCGTGATCGTCCCGTCCGGTGACCTGCTGTCGAAGTGCACGAGGTAGACGGGGCTGCCGTAGGGCGCCTCCGTCCCGTACGTCGCCGCGATGATGTCGAGGTCGTTGGCGGGCTCCCCGAAGTCGCTGGGGTCCCACTTGACACTCACCTCGACCTTTTCGATGTCCTTGTTGGGAGTGCTCATCGGACGTGCCTCCTCGCTGCTGGACCGACGGACCGCTTGCGTCCTCAGATCATGTCCGTAACGGTCCGTGGATCCAACCGCGTTGGAAACGGACGTCGTGTTCGGGCCATCGTGTGGCCGGAGTTGTGCGTTGTCGCCCCCCGGCGGGCCCCCGGCCCTCCCGAGGGTGACCCGCGACACGCCGGGCGCCGTACGATGGCGCAGTGCTGGTCAAGTGGATTCGCTGCACCGTGGTGGACCGCCGCGGTTTCGAGCGGGAGCAGCGGAAGTGGGCGGCGCTGCGCGGTGAGCCCGGATTCCGGAGTCAGAGCGGTGGGTGGAGCCGGGGGCGGCCCGATGTCGCCCATGTGTTCGCGTTCTGGGAGAACCGGGTCTTCCACGATTCCTTCATGGCCCGCGGACACGACCCGCTGGCCGCCGCGCAGTCCGGCATGTTCAAGGACATGCAGGTCAAGCTCTTCGAGTACCGCTTCGATGTGAAGACCGGTTTCGTGCCGGACTTCACCGACGCGGACGTGGTCCGCATCGCGCACAGCCAGGTGTACGAGGACCGGGTCGACCACTTCGCGCTCATGCAGCAGCGGGTGTGGAACCCGGCCATGGCGGGTTCGCCCGGCATGCTGCGCGGGGTCTTCGGAGAAGCCCCGGGGCACGAGTTCCTGGTGCTGTCGATGTGGCAGTCGAGCGCCGAGCGCGGCAAGTACCGGCCCGAGAGTGTCACCCGGCTGTCGGCGCGGGCGGAGACCGAGAACGACGTCGCGGCGCTCACGGGAGACGTGGTGCAGCTCGAACCGTCCTGGACGGTCTGAGCCGCCCTCCGAACGGCTCGCGCAGTCCTGCCCCTGGGGCGTTTACTCGGTCACATGCGCCCGATGTGGCCCGCACAACCGCTCGATCGGGCCTGACGGCATCTAGGGTCGGGTCCATGGCACGCCCGCAACGCATTGTTCTCGTCCGGCACGGTGAGTCGGAGGGCAATGCCGACGACACGGTCTACGAACGCGAGCCCGACCACGCGCTCAGGCTCACGGCCAAGGGCCTGCGTCAGGCGCGGGCGGCCGGCGCCCGGCTCCGTGAGACGTTCGGCGACGAGCGGGTCAGCGTCTACATCTCGCCCTACCGGCGCACCCACGAGACCTTCAGGGCCTTCGCCCTCGAACCGGAGCACGTGCGTGCCAGGGAGGAGCCCCGGCTGCGCGAGCAGGACTGGGGGAACTGGCAGGACCGTGACGACGTCAGGCTGCAGAAGGCCTACCGCGACGCGTACGGGCACTTCTTCTACCGCTTCGCCCAGGGCGAGTCCGGGGCGGACGTGTACGACCGGGTCGACGCGTTCCTGGAGAGCCTCCACCGGAGTTTCGAGGCCCCCGACCACCCGCCGAACGTGCTGCTGGTCACCCACGGGCTGACGATGAGGCTCTTCTGCATGCGCTGGTTCCACTGGTCCGTGGCGGAGTTCGAGTCGCTGTCCAACCCCGGCAACGGTGAGTCCCGGACGCTGCTGCTCGGTGACGACGGCCGCTATACGCTCGACCGGCCCTTCGAGCAGTGGCGCACCCCTGAGCCGTACGGCATCACCGGATAGAGTGGCAGAGCGATGACCGTTGACTCCGCTTACGACCGTTTCGAGCGCTCTCTGGCCAGCCTGCGTGGACTGTCCGTGGGAGATGCCCTCGGCTCCCAGTTCTTCGTCCCGGCCCATTACCCCCTGCTCAAGAGCCGGGACCTGCCGCCCTCCGAGTGGCAGTGGACCGACGACACCGAGATGGCGTGTTCCGTACTCGCCGTGCTGGCCGCGCACGAGCGCATCGACCAGGACGCCCTCGCCCTGTCCTTCGCCCGGCGCCACGACTTCGACCGCGGGTACGGACCCGCGGTGAACCGGCTGCTCAGGCTGGTCCGTGAAGGCGGTGACTGGCGGGAGCTGGCGTCCGCCCTCTTCCAGGGGCAGGGCTCCTGGGGGAACGGCTCGGCGATGCGCATCGCGCCGCTGGGTGCCTGGTACGCGCACGATCCGGAGCAGGCCACACATCAGGCCGAGATCTCTTCGTACACCACCCATCAGCACCGCGAGGCCGTCGTGGGCGCCATGGCCGTTGCGGCGGCCGCCGCCCTCGTCGCCGCGCCGGGAGGGCCGCCGACGCCCGAGGACCTGATCGACGGAGTCGTCGCCCTCGTGCCGCGCAGTGCCGTCGGCGCCGGGCTGCGCAGGGCGCGCGACATGCTGGACTACCGGGACGCGGGGACGGTCGCGGCGGTGCTCGGCAACGGCCGTCGTACCAGTGCGCACGACACGGTGCCGTTCGCCCTCTGGTCGGCGGCGCGGAACCTCGGCGACTTCGAGCAGGCCTTCTGGGCGACGGCGCAGGCGGGCGGGGACGTGGACACCACCTGCGCCATCGTCGGCGGAATCGTCGCCGCGGAGCCCGCCGGCGCCCCTCCGGCCGACTGGCTGGCCCGGACGGAGGAGCTGCCCGACTGGGTGCCCCTCGCCCCGACGCACCGCTGAGCGTCCGCCGAGGCCAGCTCCGGGGACCGTCGCGGCGCTGAGCGTCCGCCGAGGCCGGCTCCGGGCCCGCGTCGTGGCGCTCTCTTATGGCAGCGGTGTACCGGTTTGCGGCGCTCCTGTGGCCCTGTGTGCCAGTTTTACTGTCACGGTCCTGCCACAGCGGTGGCCCCGGACAGCCGAACAGCCCGCGCCCGACTTACTCTTTCGGCCACGCCGCCCGCATCGATCTTGGTGGGCGTGCGCCTAGAGACGCCGGGCCGTCGCGCCGCGATGTGGCCGCACGAGCGGACTCCGGTGGGGGGAGGGGTCCCATGTCCGATCAGTCGTCCGACGCGTCCAGCCGGCCCGCGTCGTCACCGGAGTCCGGCGACGACGCGGTGCGCACTGCTTCCGATGCCGTGCCCGGGCAGGGGAGTGAGCCTCCGGCCGGGAGCCCCGGCCGGGCGAAGGCGGAGGGGAAGCCGGCGCGGGCTTCCACCCCGACCGTGCCGCCGCAGGACGCCGGCCCGGATGTGCCGAAGGTGCCCGCCTACCTCAAGGCGCCGCAGACCGATGTCTGGCAGCGCCCCGGACGCCACCAGCCGGTCGGCCTGCTGACACGCCTGCGGCCTCCGGCCCCGCCCGCGATCGGAGCGGCGACGCTCGGCGCGGTCCTCGCCACGGCCCTGCTCAGCGCCCTGCTGCTCGGCGACGGCCTGGGCCCGAACCTGCTGATCGTGGCCGTGCCCGCCGCCCTGGGTGCCTTCTTCGCCGCACGCTCGGCAGGGCGCAGGCTGCGGCCCTGGACCGCGGTCTGGGCGGTCGGCGGCCTTGCGCTGCTGGCGATTCCGGCGCTTCGCGAGGCGGGATGGCCGGTGTTCCTCGCCGTGGTCTCGGCCCTCGCCCTGGGCTCGCTCGCCCTGCACGGAAGCCGCAGCTGGCCGGGTGTGCTGCTCGGGTCACTGGGGCTCTTCCCCTCGGCCGCGGCCGGCGTGCGCTGGGGATGGCACGGGGTACGCGACCGCGCGGACGACTCCCGGGGACGGGTGCGCACCGTGGTGCGGAGCACGGCCGTGGCCGTCGTCCTGCTCGTCGTGTTCGGCGCCCTCTTCGCCTCCGCGGACGCCGCCTTCGCCGACCTGCTGGGCAACCTCACCCCCGATGTGTCGGTCGGTGACGGCCCCTGGCGCCTCTTCCTCTTCGTACTGGGTCTCGTCGGAGCGCTCGCCGCCGCGTACAGCGCCGCGGCACCGGTGCGATGGGACGGCATCACCGTCCGGCCGGGCAAGGCCAGGAACAGGGCGGAGTGGGCGCTCCCGCTGATCGTGCTCAACCTGCTCTTCGCCGCCTTCATCGCGCTCCAGCTCGTCGTGCTCCTCGGCGGGTACGACAGGGTGCTGGAGGAGACCGGCCTGCTGCCCGCCGAATACGCCCGGCAGGGCTTCTGGCAGCTCCTCTGGGCCACCGTGCTGACGCTGATCGTCATCGCTCTCGCCCTGCGCTGGGCCCCGCGCGGCGGACCGGGTGACCGGACGCTGGTCCGCAGCGTTCTCGGCACCCTGTGCGTCCTCACACTCGTCGTCGTGGCCTCCGCGCTGCGCCGCATGGATCTCTACGTCGACGCCTTCGGGCTGACCCGGCTGCGGATCTCCGTGGCCGCTGTGGAGCTCTGGCTCGGAGTGGTGCTGGTCCTCATCCTCGCGGCCGGTGTCTTCGGCGCCAGACTGCTTCCGCGTGCCATCGCCGTGAGTGCGGCCGCCGGCGTACTCACCTTCGGGCTGATCTCGCCCGACGGGCTGATCGCCCAGCAGAACGTCGAGCGGTACGGCAGCCACAGGACGATCGACATCGACTACCTCAAGGGGCTCTCCGCGGACGCCGTACCGGCTCTGGACGAGCTGCCGGAGCCGCTGCGGTCCTGCGCGCTGGAGAACTTCCAGCGCGACCTCGCGGACCTGGACGCTCCCTGGTACTCCTCCAGCTGGGGCGAGGTCAGGGCCCGGGACATCCTGGAGGAGCACCCGGTGCAGAGCCACGAGGTCGACTGCTACCGCCTCGGGACGAAGTCGGACGGACGGGAAGGGCACGAGGGCGAGAGCTCCTACGACCCGTACTGACCGGAGCTGACCGGAGCCGTCCGCCACCGGTCGAGCAGGACCCCCGAACACCTGCTTGCGACAGGGGTGTTCGGGACGTGTGAGACGCGGCAGGACCGGTGGCGTCTCGACCTCCGCCGGGTCCGTCCGGTGTCCTCGGGTGGGTCCGTCGGGCGTCCGCCGGCCGTCCGCGCGGTGGAGCCACCTCCGCGTCCGGTTCCTCCGGCGGCTCTCCCGGGGCACCGGACGGCGGTGTTCCGGACATGGCCGGACACGTCCAGGGGTGCTGCAGGGTGCCCCGGGGTGTTCTTGCCGTGCCCATCGGCGTAACCTGGCAGGCGCCATGCCGTACGAACCACCCACGCACACCGTCGAGCGCTCGCTGCGCGCCACATCCGGTGCCAGGACCGTCGCAGGTGTCGACGAGGTCGGACGCGGAGCGTGGGCCGGCCCCGTCACCGTGTGCGCGGCCGTCACCGGACTCCGCCGACCCCCTGAGGGCCTCACCGACTCCAAGCTGATCAGTCCCAAGCGACGGGCGGAACTCGCCCCGATGCTCGAGAAGTGGGTCACCGCCTACGGGCTGGGGCACGCGTCGCCCCTGGAGATCGACGACCTCGGCATGACCGCGGCGCTCCGTCTGGCGGCCGTCAGGGCGCTCGAGGCGCTGCCCGTGCGACCGGACGCCGTGATACTCGACGGCAAGCACGACTACCTCGGAACGCCCTGGAACGTCCGTACCGTGATCAAGGGTGACCAGTCCTGCATCGCCGTCGCCGCGGCCTCGGTGATCGCCAAGGTCCACCGCGACACGATGATGGCCGAACTGGGCGCGGACACGGGGCAGTACGCAGACTTCGCCTTCGGCGCCAACGCCGGTTATCCGTCACCGGTGCACCGGGCAGCGCTGGAGGAGCGGGGACCTACGCCTCACCATCGCCTCAGCTGGGCCTACCTCGACGCGCTGCCCAAGTGGCAGCACCTGAAGAAGGTCCGATTCTCCGCCGAGGCGGCGGCACTGGAAAGCGGGGGCCAGCTCGGCTTCGACTTCTGATCGCGCAGGCGTACCCAGCCGCCGCCGACGTGTCCGCGTCGGCTGTGAAAGACAACCATTCATGCCTCTCATCCCCGAGGAGCCTCAGATTCCCGAGAGCGCCCAGGGTCCCCGCGTCACACCGGCCGCCGGCCGCACCGCGCCGACCCCCCGTCCCGTACCCGGTCCGCGTTCCGCGGCCACCCCGCGTCCCGGAAGCCCGGGTCGCGGCACCGTGCGGCCCGCGCCTCCGGCGCAGCGCCCGCACCCCACGCCCGCCTCGTCCGCTGCTCCGGCGGCCCCCGCCGCTCCGGCGTCGGCCGCTCCGGCTCCCGCCGGGCGGAAGCTGCCGGAAGAACCTTCCGCAGCGCAGTTCCAGCTGATCCCGGCTCCGGCCGGCGGCGCGATCGACGCCGCCGAGGAGGCCGTCGACCTGCTGCTCGACTCCGGTCGTGCACCCGGCGACATCCTGGTGCTCACCACCGGCGAACAGCACCCCTGGGCAGCTCACGAACTCTCCTTCGGAGAGTCCTCGTACTGGGCCCAGCACGACGCGGGTGACGACGTCTTCTTCGCCCGTACGGCCAACGCCGACCGCTGCGCGACCCGCTCCGTGGTCGTTGTCGCCGTCAACGGTGACCTCGACGAGGCCGCTGCCCGTGCGCTGTCCGGTGTGCGGGAGCGCGCCGGTGCGCTGCTGATCGTGTGCGGAGAGCCCCAGACGGTCAACTCGGCTCTCGGCGCGGGGGTCTGAGCCCTCCGCCCGAAGGCCCCGCCGTCCGTGAGGCCGCCCGATCCGTGGGTCCCCGCCGTCCGTGAGGGCGGTGGGGACCCACGGCCCGTTTCACCGGGCGGCGCTGCGGCGCAGTGCGTCGGCCGCCCCGCCCCCGGTGCTCAGCGGAACGGGGTCATGATCGGTGGTCGTGTCGGCCAGGGCCGAGGGCGTGGACAGCAGCGTCGGCCTGCGGCCACCCCGCCCCTCGCCGAGCACCTGCCAGCCCCCGCGCGTCAGGGTGATGTAGGCCCCGCAGCGCAGACCGTGCAGCGTGCAGGCGTCCCGCAGCCCCCACATCCACGCCCCGTCCTCCTCCGTCCAACGCTCGTCTCCCTCGCGGCAGTAGAGCAGGACGGCGGTACGCACCGGAGTGCGGCGGCGCAGATCGTGCGGGATCACCCGACGCAGATGCGCCAGGAGAGCGTTGCGGAACTCCCAGCCGTCCGTGGCCGCGGTGGACCGCCGGGCGAACGAGGCGCTGGCCGTGAGCCGTTCCTCATGGTCGAGGACCGCGACGACCGCGGTCGCCGGGGTCGGCCGGTGCCGTGCGTGGAGGCCGCTGACGACCTCGCGCGGACTGCGCAGCAGTGGTATGCCGGCCGCCGCCCACTCGGCCGGTTCGAGCATCCTGGCGACGTGGTTGACGGAGCCCGCGGACGCCGACAGTGAAGTGGCTGCGGACGGAGCGAATCCGAAGGTCACGGTCCTCCCTTCGCTACGCGCCCACGGTGCGGGCAGGGTCGAGTGAGGGCGCGCCGCGGCACAGCCCTTCCGGGCCCGCGAAGAGACCGTGCGGGGAGCGACTCCAATTCTTCCTGGCGTATCGGCAGGCGGCAACGAGCAATTGGCGCGGGTGACGGGTATCTGACGGAATGACACGGATATCCCTGCCTCTATCCCTGCCCGTTCGACGGTGAACGAAGCCCTCCGTCATGCCTGGACCGCGAGGACCAGCGGAAACACCCCCTCCGCTCCCGCTCGTCGGAGCAGCCGTGCGGCGACTGCGAGGGTCCAGCCCGTGTCGGAGAGATCGTCCACGAGCAGGACGGGCCCTCCCGCCGTGGCGAGCGCCTCCGCCAGCGTGTGCTCCACGACGAGGGCCTCGTGCAGCGCCTTCACGCGCTGTGCGCTGTTGGTCTGGGAGATCCGCAGGTCCTCGCTGCCCGGGGCGTAGGTGACGGTGCCCAGCAGAGGCATCCGGCCGACCTCGGCGATACGGCTGCCGAGCGACTGGACGAGCTGGGGCCGGCGCCGCGAGGCGACCGTGACCACACCGACCGGCCGCGGGGCCGCGTCCGGGGCCCCGGAGGCCCAGCCGCCCGGGCCCTTCGCCCAGTCGGTGATGACCGTGACCACCGCGCTCGACACGTCGTCGGGGACGGGGGCGTCCTGCGCCTGCGCCGCGAGCAGCGGCCGGAGCCTGTTGCCCCAGCCGATGTCGGAGAGCCTGCCGAGCGCCCGGCCGGGCAGGGCCAGCTCACCCGCCGGGATGCGGCCCTTGAGGTCGACCCCCACCGCGGCGAGGCCGGTGGGCCACATCTTGCGCGGCTCCACCTCCACCCCCGGCCTGCCGAGCTCCCCACGGGCCCCGTCGAGCGCCGCGGTGGAGACCTTGTCGTCGAACCGTGGGCCCGCGCAGTTGTCACAGCGTCCGCACGCGGTGGCCTCCTCGTCGTCCAGCTGGCGTCGGAGGAACTCCATGCGGCATCCGGTCCCGGACGCGTAGTCGCGCATGGCCTGCTGCTCGGCGGCCCGCTGCCGCGCGACCCAGGCGTACCGCTCGGCGTCGTAGACCCACGGTTCACCCGTGGAGATCCATCCGCCCTTCACCCGCTTCACCGCACCGTCGACGTCCAGCACCTTGAGCATCGTCTCCAGCCGTGTGCGCCTCAGATCGACCAGAGGCTCCATGGCGGGCAGCGACAGGGGACGTCCGGCCTGGGCGAGGACGTCCAGCGTCCGGCGGACCTGCTCCTCCGGAGGGAAGGCGACCGAGGCGAAGTACTGCCAGATGGCTTCGTCCTCCTTGCCCGGGAGCAGCAGGACCTCGGCGTGCTCGACTCCACGCCCCGCGCGCCCGACCTGCTGGTAGTAGGCGATGGGCGAGGACGGCGACCCCACGTGCACGACGAAGCCGAGGTCGGGCTTGTCGAACCCCATGCCGAGCGCGGACGTGGCGACCAGGGCCTTGACCCGGTTGGCCAGGAGATCGTCCTCGGCCTGCTGCCGGTCGGCGTTCTCCGTCCGGCCGGTGTACGAGACGACAGGATGCCCGCACTGGCGGAGGTAGGCCGTGATCTCCTCGGCGGCGGCGACCGTGAGCGTGTAGATGATGCCCGAGCCGGGCAGCTCGCCGAGGTGGTCGCCCAGCCAGGCCAGACGGTGCGCGGCGTTGGGCAGTTGCAGCACCCCGAGGCTGAGGCTCTCCCTGTCCAGCGGTCCCCGGAGCACCAGCGCGTCCGTCCCCGCCCCGGTGCCGAGCTGATCCGCGACATCCGCGGTCACGCGGGCGTTGGCGGTGGCCGTCGTGGCCAGGACGGGGACGCCGGCCGGAAGATCGGCGAGCATCGTCCGCAGCCTGCGGTAGTCCGGCCGGAAATCATGGCCCCAGTCGGAGATGCAGTGGGCTTCGTCGACCACCAGCAGACCCGTGGCGGCGGCGAGGCGCGGCAGCACCTGGTCCCGGAAATCGGGGTTGTTCAGCCGCTCGGGACTGACCAGCAGCACGTCCACCTCGCCCGCCGCCACCTCGGCCTGGACGGTGTCCCACTCCTCGGTGTTGGAGGAGTTGATCGTGCGGGCGCTGATTCCCGCCCTGGCGGCCGCGGCCACCTGGTTGCGCATCAGGGCGAGCAGCGGCGAGACGATCACCGTGGGCCCGCTGCCCTGGGCGCGCAGCAGCGATGTCGCCACGAAGTACACCGCGGACTTGCCCCACCCGGTCCGCTGGACGACCAGTGCTCTGCGCCGGTCGGCGACGAGGGCCTCGATGGCCCGCCACTGGTCCTCGCGCAGCCGGGCGGTGCCGGTGGCGTCCCCGACCAGACGGGCGAGTACGGAATCGGCCGAGGCCCTGAGCTCTGCGCGGTCTTCGTTGGTCATGCCCCCATGCAACCCGATGCCTCCGACAAACCGCGAACGGCGGACCGTGCCTGTGGATAACCAGTTATCCACAGGGGTCGCGGAAATCGGCGGCTCGCGGGACCGTCATGCCATGAACAAGCACGACGAATCCACCGGACCGTCCGAGTCGCAGCAGGTCACCCTGCGGGGCCCCGCCGAACTCGCCGATGCCCTTCCGTACCTGATGGGTTTCCATCCGAACGACAGCGTGGTCATGGTGGCCCTGCACGGCGGCCGCGGCCGCTTCGGGGGCCGGCTCAGGCTGGGGATCCCACCCGAGCCCGAGGAATGGGCGCCGGTCGCCGACCAGCTGGCGCGCAGCCTGATCGTGGGAAGCGAGAAGCGCGAATCCCGCCCCGACGCGATCGTCGTCTTCCTCTGCCAGGACCCGGCCGAGGGGGAGAGCCCCGCGCAGACCATGGAGCGGCTGAGGCCACTCGCGCAGCACCTGCGTACGGCCTGCGGTGCGCTGGACGTTCCCGTACTGGAGGCCCTCTGCATTTCCGACGGCCGTTACTGGTCCTACTGCTGCCCGGACGAGCGCTGCTGTCCGCCCGAGGGCAATCCACTGGCGCTCCCGGGGACCACGGTGATGGCGGCCGCTGCGGCGTACGCCGGTGTCCAGGTGCGGGGCTCGCTGCGGGACATGGAGGCGCGGCTCATGCCATGGGGCTCCTCCGCGGCGGCGCGGGAGCAGGAGCGGGCGCTGGATTCGGCCGGTGCCGTTCTGGTGTCCCGCATCCTCGATGCCGACGGGCGCGGTGAGGTGTCGCGAGACACTCTGGCGCTCGCGTACGACCTCATGAAACGCCTCGGTGACGCCCCGGCCCCCGGGGCCGCGGGGACGGACGGCGGGGATGACGGCCTGATCTCACCCGACGAGGCGGCAGCCGTGATTCTGGGCCTCCAGGACCGTGAGACCAGGGACCGGGCCGCCGAGTGGATGGAGGGCCCTGAGGCCGGGACGGCGCTGCGGCTGTGGAGCGCGCTCGCCCGCCGGTGCGTCGGCCCCTACGTGGAACACGCCGCGGCGCCGCTCACGCTGGCCGCCTGGGTCTCCTGGTCCACCGACGACGAGGCGGGAGCCAGGGTGGCACTGGGGCTCGCCCTGCGGGCCGATCCCGACTACACGTTCGCTCAGCTGCTGCACCAGGCGTGCAACCAGGGCCTGGATCCGGAAACGCTGCGTCGCTGTCTGCGTGGGGAGCGCACCCTTCGCGAGCGCGGTGGCGACGGGGGCTCTCCGGAACACACGGCCCGGAGCGCGGAGCGACGGAGCGCGCCTCGGGCGCCGCGCACTCCGGCGCCGAGGCGTAAGCGGAGGACGGCTGACCGGCCGGCACCGGAGGCCGCGTCCCGCCCGGGCTCCGTGTCCCGTCCGGGCGCGGCCCCTCGACCGGGTGCGGCCCCTTCACCGGGCAAGGCGGCGAGCCGGGGCGGGGCCCGTGACATCAGGCGGCCGGGGCCCCGAGGCGCCAGGAGCCGCGACTGACGTGCTCCCGGGCGGGACGCGCTCCCGGGCGGGCGGAAGCACTTCCGTGCGCCGACCCCGCCGGACAGGGAGGAAGTGGTGCAGCGCGTGGAACGGGTGTGGCGAAGGGAGTGTTTATCGTCAGGAAGACGACTATGATTTCGGCATGCCGCCCTACGACCCGTCGACCTTCCCGCCCTTCGCTGTCACCGTCGACCTGGTTGTCCTCACGGTGCGACGTCACGCCCTCTGCGCGTTGGTGGTCCGCCGTGGCGAAACGCCGTTCCAGGGGCGGTGGGCGCTACCGGGCGGATTCGTCAGGGCCGACGAGGATCTCGGTGCGGCGGCAGCGCGGGAACTCGTCGAGGAGACCGGGCTCTGCGCACACGACCCGGTGGCCCCCGCCGTCGGGAACGGTGCCCATCTCGAACAGCTGGCCACGTACGGCGATCCGGGGCGCGACCCCCGGATGCGGGTCGTCAGCGTCGCGCACCTCGCGCTGGCGCCCGACCTCCCGGCCCCGCGAGCGGGCGGGGACGCGAACAGCGCCCGCTGGGCATCGGTCGAGGACCTCCTCGGTCCGGGCGGCGGCTACACCCGCGACGGGGAGCAGTCGGCGCCACTGGCCTTCGACCACGCGAAGATCCTCGACGACGGGGTGGAGCGGGCCCGCTCGAAGATCGAATACTCCTCGCTGGCCACGGCGTTCTGCCCGCCGGAGTTCACGGTCGGCGAGCTGCGCAGGGTGTACGAGGCTGTGTGGGGTGTGGTCCTGGACCCCCGGAATTTCCACCGCAAGGTCACGGGCACGCCCGGCTTCCTGGTGCCGTCCGGGGGGACCACCACACGGCAGGGAGGCCGCCCCGCGCAGCTGTTCCGGGCCGGAGCGGCGACCGTGCTCAACCCCCCGATGCTGCGGCCGGAGGTCTGAGAGGGGCCCCGACCGTGGGCCCGTCCGGCGTGCGTGCGCGGAACGCCCACGGAAGCACCGTTGCGCAAAAAGTCTGAAATGTCGCGTTATCTTGCTGGGGTACTCCACCCTGCCGCCGAGCGGTCTCACCCTCAGCGAGAGAAGCGATGCTCCAGGCCATCGGACTCACCAGCACCCCCCACCGCGACCGTCCGCCCGTCGTGGACGACCTGACCTTCGAAGCCCCGCCCGGCAGCGTCACCGCGCTCCTCGGCGCACCCGGCTCCGGCAAGACGACGGCCCTCCGCTTGATGCTCGAACTCGAAGGCGGCAGGGGCGTCACCTACTTCAAGGGCCGCCCGCTGCACCGCATCGGCCACCCCGCCCGGGAGGTCGGGGTGTTGCTCGGGGACGTGCCGGGGCATCCCGCGCGCACCGCGCGCGGTCAGCTCCGCATGCTCTGCGCCGCAGCGGGAGTTCCCGCCTCGCGAGCCGATGAACTGCTCGAGGTCGTCGGTCTCGCAGGACTGGGTGACCAGCGCCTCGGAACGCTCTCGGCCGGAATGGACCGGCGGCTCGGCCTCGCCTCGGCGCTTCTCGGCGATCCCCATACTCTCGTGCTCGACGAGCCCACCGAGGGTCTCTCGCCCCGTGAGAGGAGCTGGCTCCACGGTCTGCTCCGCGCGCACGCGGCCCAGGGCGGCACGGTCCTGCACGCGACCGGCGACCCCAAGGAGGCCGCTCGCGCGGCCGACCGCGTGGTCACCATCGACGAGGGGCGCCTCGTCGCCGACCAGGACGTCGCCGACTTCTCGCGGACCCGCCTGCGGCCCCGGGTCGCCGTGCGGACCCCGCACGCGGCCCGGCTGGCCGCCGTGCTGAGCCGGGAGGCCCGTGCGGCCCAGCGCTCCGTCGAGGTGGTCGCCGAGGACGGCAGCCGGCTGTCGGTGTACGGCAGCAGTTGCGCGGAGGTCGGGGACACGGCGTACCGGCACGGCCTGCCCGTCCATCAACTCGCGGACGAGACGGGGGACGCAGGCCCGGTGGCCGCCCCGGCCCGTGGCACGGGTGATGTTCCAGTGAGGACGGTCCTGCCGGGGCCCGCCTCGGCGGTGGCGATCTCGAAGCTGCCCCCGCCGATCCCCGTACGCCCGGCCCGGGGTCCGCTCAGGCCCCTGCGGTACGAACTGCGCCGTCTGTTCGGCGTCAGGACAACCGCCCTGATCATGGTGGCCGTTCTGGTCGTCTCGGCAGCCGTCTCCGTGCTGCTGGCGCGTTCCGGCAAGGTGCCTCTGCCGGATCTGCTGGTCGCCTGGCCGGACCTGCTGCCGCTACCGCCCGCCGCGTTCGCCGCAGGGCTGCTGGGTGCGCTCGCCTTCGGCGACGAGTTCCGGTACCCGGCGCTCGCCGCCGGCCGGGGGACGGTCCCGCGCCGTCTCGGTCTCCTCATGGCCAAGCTGGTCGTCTCCGCAGGCGTGGCGCTGCTGATCGCCCTGCTCTCCGTACTGGCGGACGCCGAAGCTCTGCGTCTCGTGTACGGCGGCGACTTGGTGGCGGTACCGGAGAACGCGCCGCAGCTCGCGGCGAGTTGGGCGGGCCTGTCGGTCGGGTGCGCCTGGGCAGGGCTGCTGGGGGCCGGTGTGTTCCGGCTGACGGCCGCCGGCGTCGCGGCCGTACTGGCGGTTCCGGTCCTTGTCGTGCCGCTGATGCAGAAGCTTCTCGCGGGGCCGTCCGCCCGTTCGATCACCGGACTGCCGGGCCGGCTGCGTGAACTGGGCTGGGCGCAGTGGCCGTACGAGACGGACCGCTTGGCCATGGCCGCCGTGCGGGTCGTGGCTCAACCCGTGGGGTTGGCGCTTTCCTTGTCGTTGTCTGCCTTGATCTGCGCGTATGTGTTCACCAGCCTTCGGGGAAGAGCTCGTTGGTGATCGTTTCGCCTGAGCTCAAGGGCTACTTACGGACAACTCCCCTGAAAGAGCATGATTTCTACCGATAACGCGTCAATTGAGGGGCGGGTGCCGATCACCCTTTCGTGTGCTTTTCAGCAAAGACCTCAAGGGCCGGGTGAGCCGCGCCGACAAAGGATGCGTGAGTACCCTTGCGCACACCATGATGACCGCCGCCCGCTCCGCCGACTCCGGCCTCGCCGGCCCGGGCGAAATCGACCGCTACCCGTACACGGAGGCCCCGGCCGGCGAGCGTGCCGCCCTCCGTTCCTGGGGCGGTGCCGAATCCGATCTGGGGCGGGCGGGCCGGCGTGGCACGGCCAGTCGTGGCCGTGGACTTCACGGCCAACTGGTCCAGCAGCTCGGCCAGATGATTGTTTCCGGTGACCTCGGTGCCGACCGGCCGCTCGTTCCGGAGGAGATCGGCCAGCGATTCGAGGTCTCCCGCACCGTTGTGAGGGAGTCCCTGCGCGTTCTCGAGGCGAAGGGCCTGGTCAGCGCCCGGCCCAACGTGGGCACCCGGGTGCGTCCCGTGAGTGACTGGAATCTGCTGGACCCCGACATCATCGAATGGCGCGCCTTCGGTCCGCAGCGCGACGACCAGCGCCGCGAGCTGGACGACCTCCGGTGGACCATCGAGCCGCTCGCCGCCCGGCTGGCCGCCGGCCACGGGCGCGAGGACATTCAGCAGCGCCTCGGCGACATGATCGAGATCATGGGGCACGCGACGGGCCAGGGGGACGCCATCACGTTCTCCCGGGCGGATGCGGAGTTCCACGCCCTGCTGATCCAGGCGGCGGGCAACCGCATGCTCGAACACCTCTCCGGGATCGTGTCGGCGGCCCTGCATGTCTCGGGCGGGCCCGTCACCGGTTGTGACCGGCCCGCAGAGGCCTCCCTCGGGCACCATGCGCGGATCGTGGAGGCCCTCGCCTCGGGTGATTCCGCCGGTGCCGAGGCCGCCATGCGCCAGCTGCTGGTCGGGCACACCGACGGCGAGCGGGTGGTTCCCGCGCCTCGCGAGCACTGAACGCCGCGAGACCGGGGTATGCGGACCGTGTGCCGCCGGACCCTCGCGGTTCGGCGGCATGTTTGTACGGAGATGTGACCTCTGGGTCTGTTTGTCGCGGATGGGGTGTGACTGGGGCCACGCGAATTGGGCGTAACACTCCTCGAAACAGTGCGATGACTTAAGAGGTGACCGCCGCGGAAGGAATACAGCAGCCACACAGTGCGCTGTGCAGTTCTGAGGCCAAGCCCGCGCCGTCGGCGACATCCCCAGCCGGCGGTCGTCGGTTCCAGCCCTCTCCAGGGCCGGGCCGGAAGCCGTTTCCATCGTTCCGAGAGGTTGTTCGTGTCGGCCAGCACATCCCGTACGCTCCCGCCGGAGATCGCCGAGTCCGAGTCTGTGATGGCGCTCATCGAGCGGGGAAAGGCTGATGGGCAGATCGCCGGCGATGACGTGCGTCGGGCCTTCGAGGCTGACCAGATTCCGCCAACCCAGTGGAAGAATGTTCTGCGCAGCCTCAACCAGATCCTCGAGGAAGAGGGTGTGACGCTGATGGTCAGTGCCGCGGAGTCGCCTAAGCGCGCCCGCAAGAGCGTCGCAGCGAAGAGCCCGGTCAAGCGCACCGCCACCAAGACCGTCGCCGCCAAGACGGCCGTGACGCGGACCGTCGCGGCATCTGCCGCCCCGGCGGCCCAGAGCGCGGACGTGGCGGCCGACGACGCTGCCGTTGCCGCTCCTGCGAAGAAGACAGCAGCCAAGAAGACGGTTGCCAAGAAGACCGCCGCGAAGAAGACCGCGGTCAAGAAGACTGCCGCGAAGAAGTCCGGCAAGCAGGACGACGAGCTGCTCGACGGCGACGAGGCCGTCGAGGAAGTAAAGGCCGGCAAGGGCGAGGAAGAGGAGGGCGAGGGCGAGAACAAGGGCTTCGTCCTCTCCGACGACGACGAGGACGACGCGCCTGCGCAGCAGGTTGCCGTCGCCGGCGCCACGGCCGACCCGGTCAAGGACTACCTGAAGCAGATCGGCAAGGTCCCCCTCCTCAACGCGGAGCAGGAGGTCGAGCTCGCCAAGCGCATCGAGGCCGGTCTCTTCGCCGAGGACAAGCTCGCGAACTCCGACAAGCTCGCACCGAAGCTCAAGCGCGAGCTGGAGATCATCGCCGAGGACGGCCGCCGGGCCAAGAACCACCTGCTGGAGGCCAACCTCCGCCTCGTGGTCTCGCTGGCCAAGCGCTACACCGGCCGCGGCATGCTCTTCCTGGACCTCATCCAGGAGGGCAACCTCGGTCTGATCCGTGCGGTCGAGAAGTTCGACTACACCAAGGGCTACAAGTTCTCCACGTACGCCACCTGGTGGATCCGCCAGGCGATCACCCGCGCCATGGCCGACCAGGCCCGCACCATCCGTATCCCGGTGCACATGGTCGAGGTCATCAACAAGCTCGCGCGGGTGCAGCGCCAGATGCTCCAGGACCTGGGCCGTGAGCCCACCCCGGAGGAGCTGGCCAAGGAGCTCGACATGACCCCCGAGAAGGTCATCGAGGTCCAGAAGTACGGGCGCGAGCCGATTTCGCTCCACACCCCGCTGGGTGAGGACGGGGACAGTGAGTTCGGAGACCTGATCGAGGACTCCGAGGCGGTCGTCCCGGCGGACGCGGTGAGCTTCACCCTCCTCCAGGAGCAGCTGCACTCCGTGCTCGACACCCTGTCCGAGCGTGAGGCGGGCGTCGTCTCGATGCGTTTCGGTCTCACCGACGGCCAGCCGAAGACGCTGGACGAGATCGGCAAGGTCTACGGGGTGACGCGTGAGCGCATCCGTCAGATCGAGTCCAAGACGATGTCGAAGCTGCGCCACCCGTCGCGTTCGCAGGTTCTGCGCGACTACCTCGACTAGACCGAGGTCAGACATGGGCCGGGGCCCGGAACCGAAGAGGTTCCGGGCCCCGGCCCATGTCCGCATGCGATCGGCACCGGGGCGGATGACGCTGAGTGGGCACTGTTCACCTCGGCGTCAGGAGCCTCCATGCCCCGCGTTCTCGTCCGTGTCCTTCCCGCCGCGCTCA
Source organism: Streptomyces silvae (assembly GCF_016745505.1). Lineage (GTDB taxonomy): Bacteria > Actinomycetota > Actinomycetes > Streptomycetales > Streptomycetaceae > Streptomyces > Streptomyces silvae. The sequence goes on from NZ_JAERUC010000115.1 coordinate 17,584, forward strand.
CCCTGGCGGCCGCTGCGGCGGTGATACCCCTCGGTCCCCCCGCCCCGGCTGCCGCGGACAGCATCATCGTCGGCGGGAAGCCGGTGGCCGTCGCGGACAGTCCGTGGACCGTGGCCCTGTCGAGCCGTGACCGGTTCGGGGGAACCCGCGCGGGCCAGTTCTGCGGCGGAGTGGCGATCGCACACACCAAGGTGCTGACGGCCGCGCACTGCCTCAGGGACGACGTCCTGGGGGCGTCCGTCACGGAGGTCCGGGACCTGAGGGTCATCGCGGGCCGGGACGAGCTGAGCGGCCCGGGCGGTCAGGAGATCCCCGTGCGGTCGTCATGGGTCAATCCGGGCTACGACCCGCACACCAACGCCGGGGACCTCGCGGTTCTCACGCTGGACCGGGCGCTGCCGGAGAAAAGCGTCATCCCGATGGCCGGGGCAGGGAACGCGGCGTACGAGCCGGGCACCGAGGCCACGGTGTACGGCTGGGGGGACACGACCGGCTACGGCGCCTACGCGTCCGGTCTGCACGCCGCCACGGTGCGGGTGCTGCCTGACAGCGACTGCGCCCGGGCGTACCCCGGCGGCACACAGGGCGCGTACGACGCCTCATCGATGCTCTGCGCCGGTGACACCGCCGGCGGGCGGGATGCCTGCCAGGGGGACAGCGGAGGCCCGCTGGTGGCCCGTGGGCGCCTCATCGGGCTCGTCTCATGGGGCAGCGGCTGCGGGAGCCCTGGAAGCCCCGGTGTGTACACACGAGTGTCCGCGGCGATCCGGTGGATGGCCGACCGGACCTGACCACGGAGAACGGACCTCGCGTCCGGGCGTACGAGAACGGGCGGCTTTCCCCGAGGGGAGGCCGCCCGTCGGCCGGTCCTGGACCGTACCCATGGCTCGTCGTGGATGCGAGGTGTCAGTGTTGTTCCTCGTCGGCAGCACTGGCCTGCACGGCAGTGAGCCGATCTGTCTCATCCTGTATTTCCGCGGCGATCTTCTTGAGTTCCGGCTCGAACTTGCGCCCGTGGTGGGCACAGAAGAGCAGTTCACCGCCGCTGATCAGGACGACGCGCAGATAAGCCTGGGCGCCGCAACGGTCACAGCGGTCTGCTGCGGTCAGCGGGCTCGCGGGGGTCAGAACAGTAGTCACGTCGCCTCTTCTCTAGCTCGACGAGCTGTCGTACCAGGGTCAACATCCAACCAGGCCGAAAACGTTCCCGCTCGTGGCATTTCTTCGAAACTTCTTCTCAGGATGGCTGTCTGTTGCCGGTTGGCGGCGAATGTGCCGTATTGCGTAGCGCTACGGTTTCGCGTTGCTTGTGTGGGCCGGTCCGCCGGCTGGCTTGCCGGTTGTTCATGAGGACGTGCCCGGAGCCTAAATGGTTCATGCCTCGAAGGGAACGTGATGTGCACGTCACCCTAACGAATGATCGAACGCGTATGCGAGGCTGGACTAGCATAAGGATTCCCCCTGGGTGGCGTTACAACCGCTCTACCAGGCCTCGGTAGGCTCTCAGCGGCTACCGAGGCCGAGCCCGTTACCCACTGGGCCCCAAATGAAATTCAGCGAGGAGCGAACCGCGTGACCGCCGATTCCGTGCCGTCCACTGCGCTGCTGACCGGAGCAGGCGGCGCAGACAGGGACAGCTCCAACTACACCGCGCGGCATCTTCTCGTCCTCGAGGGGCTCGAAGCGGTCCGCAAGCGCCCCGGGATGTACATCGGGTCCACGGACAGCCGCGGACTCATGCACTGCCTGTGGGAGATCATCGACAACTCGGTCGACGAAGCTCTCGGCGGGTACTGCGACAGCATCGAGGTCATCCTCCACGACGACTCCTCCGTGGAGGTCCGTGACAACGGCCGGGGCATCCCGGTCGACGTGGAGCCCAAGACCGGGCTCTCCGGCATCGAGGTCGTCATGACCAAGCTGCACGCGGGAGGAAAGTTCGGCGGCGGGTCCTACGCGGCGTCGGGCGGCCTGCACGGCGTCGGCGCCTCCGTCGTGAACGCGCTCTCCGCCCGGCTGGACGTCGAGGTCGACCGCAACAGCGCCACCCACTCCATCAGCTTCCGCCGCGGTGTCCCGGGCATGTTCACGGAGCAGGGCCCGGACAGCCCCTTCGACCCCGCCAACGGCCTCCGCAAGAGCAAGCGCGTCCCCAAGACGCGTACGGGTACCCGGGTGCGGTACTGGGCGGACCGGCAGATCTTCCTCAAGGACGCCAAGCTCAACCTGGAGACGCTGTACCAGCGGGCACGGCAGACCGCTTTCCTCGTACCGGGCCTCACCATCGTCGTGCGCGACGAGCGCGGCATCGACGGCGAGGGCAAGACGGAGGAGACGTTCCGCTTCGACGGCGGGATCAGCGAGTTCTGCGAGTACCTGGCGCAGGACAAGGCCGTCTGCGACGTCCAGCGCCTGAGTGGCACGGGCACCTTCAAGGAGACCGTGCCGGTCCTGGACGACCGCGGGCACATGACGGCGACCGAGGTCACGCGTGAGCTGGGTGTCGACATCGCCCTGCGCTGGGGCACCGGCTACGACACGAATCTCAAGTCCTTCGTCAACATCATCGCCACCCCCAAGGGCGGCACCCACGTCAGCGGCTTCGAGCGCTCCCTCACCAGGACGGTGAACGAGGTCCTGCGCTCCTCCAAGATGCTGCGGGTCGCCGAGGACGACATCGTCAAGGACGACGCTCTGGAGGGCCTGACGGCGGTCGTCACCGTGCGGCTGGCCGAGCCGCAGTTCGAGGGCCAGACCAAGGAGGTGCTGGGCACCTCGGCGGCCAACCGGATCGTGGCCAATGTGGTCGCCAAGGAGCTCAAGGCCTTCCTGACGTCCACGAAGCGCGACGCCAAGGCCCAGGCCAGGGCGGTTCTGGACAAGGCCGTGGCCGCGGCACGCACCCGCATCGCCGCCCGCCAGCACAAGGACGCGCAGCGCCGCAAGACCGCGCTGGAGTCCTCCTCGCTGCCCGCGAAGCTCGCGGACTGCCGGAGCGACGACGTGGACCGGAGCGAGCTCTTCATCGTGGAGGGCGACTCGGCCCTCGGCACCGCGAAGCTGGCCCGCAACAGTGAGTTCCAGGCCCTGCTGCCGATCCGCGGCAAGATCCTCAACGTCCAGAAGTCGTCCGTCTCGGACATGCTCAAGAACGCCGAGTGCGGGGCCATCATCCAGGTCATAGGAGCGGGCTCCGGGCGCACCTTCGACATCGACGCGGCGCGCTACGGCAAGGTCATCATGATGACGGACGCCGACGTCGACGGCTCGCACATCCGCACCCTGCTGCTCACGCTCTTCCAGCGCTACATGCGGCCGATGGTCGAGGCGGGGCGGGTGTTCGCGGCCGTCCCCCCGCTGCACCGGATCGAGCTCGTCCAGCCGAAGAAGGGCCAGGACAAGTACATCTACACCTACTCCGACAACGAGCTCCGGCAGACCCTGCTGGAGCTGCAGCGGAAGAACGTCCGGTTCAAGGACTCGATCCAGCGGTACAAGGGCCTCGGGGAGATGGACGCGGACCAGCTCGCGGAGACCACGATGGACCCGCGCCACCGCACCCTGCGCCGGATCAACATCGGGGACCTGGAATCCTCCGAGCACGTCTTCGACCTGTTGATGGGCAACGAGGTCGCTCCGCGCAAGGAGTTCATCACCAGCTCCGCCGCGACCCTGGACCGCTCGCGCATCGACGTCTGAGGCTCTCCACCCGTGGGTGGAGACCTTTTTCCACCCACGGTCAGCCCCTGAGCCGATCCCGTGATCCCCGCACCTCCGTAGCGTCGAGGACATCGAATCCTCACGCCCTCGGAGGCCGGCATGGCAGAGCTCGTCAACGTTCTGGTGATCATCGCGGTTGTCGCGCTCGTCGTCGTCCGTCAGTTCTCGGCGCAGCGGGTCGGCGACCGGAAGCGGTGGTGGGTGCTGCCGGTGGTCCTCCTCGTCGTCGCCCTGCGCGGTGACGGAGCCCTCGACCCCCGCCACGAAGCGCTGTCGGTGGTGATACTCGGCGCGAGCCTCGTGGTGGGGCTGGTCACCGGTGCGGGATGGGGCTGGACCGCCCGGCTCTGGCAGGCGCCGGACGACACCCTCTGGAGCCGGGGGACCAGGGCGACCGTCTTCGTGTGGGCGGGCGGGATCATGCTGCGCGTCGCGCTGGCCGTGACCGCTGTTCTCCTCGGCGTGCACCAGGGGACGGAGGCTCTGCTCATATCGCTCGCGGCCATGCTGTTCGCGCGCAGCGGTGTGCTGGCTCTGCGGGCCGGCGGCATACGTGAGCAGTACGGTGTCAGCGCGGCTTCTCCGGCCGGAGGCGCGCCGTCGGCGGCCGGGCCGGTCATGACGAAGGGCGGGGCGTGAACCGCGGTACGTGGACGAGCTGGCCCTCCAAGGAGGCCCTCACGCCGGCGCCCCGCACCCCGCTCAGGGCCGCCATCGGGCGGTTCGTCTGGGCCGCGGTGTTCGCCGGCTACCTCTGGAAGGCCTTCACGGACGGGCGGTTCGCCCTCTGGCAGGTGGCGATCGGTCTGGTGGTGACAGCCGGCTGTGCGGCAGTCGGCAAGGAGTTCTTCCGGACCACCAGGGAGCATCGTCTCGGGCCGTCGCTCGGCCTGCTGGTGCTGCTGATCGCTGTGGCGTTCGGGGCCCTGGGGGCGGGTGCGGGGGCCGCCGCGGCCGTGCTGTGGTGCGTGTGCGCGGTGGTGGCCCTGGAACGGCTCCCGTTGTTCGCCGCGGTTCCTCTCACGGCGGTCACGCTTGTCGCCTACGTCGTCGTCAAGGGCGACGGCGAGCTCACGAGCGTGATCACCGCGGGTGGGCTGTGCCTGGGCGGGTACGTGCTGCGGCTCGATGCCGAGGCCCGGGGCAGCTCCCAGCGCCTCCTCGCCCAGGAGCGCGCCGCGAGGGAGGCGGAGGCCGGGAGTGCCGCGCTGGCGGAGAGATCCAGGATCGCCCGCGAGATCCACGATGTGCTCGCCCACAGCCTCTCCGCCCAGCTGGTGCACCTGGAAGCTGCCCGGCTGCTGATCGAGCGGGAGCCGTCCGCGGAATTCCGTGACCAGGTGCTGGAGAGGGTGGTGGCGGCGCGCTCCATGGCGCGTGAGGGCCTCGCGGAGACCCGTCAGGCGCTCTCCGCGCTGCGCGGGGAGATGATCCCGGTGGAGGACTTCCTGCGCCAGCTGATGGCCGGTGAGCCGGCCGAGGTGTCCGTGGCGGGGGAGCGGAGGCAGCTGACGGCGGAGGCGTCGCAGACGGTGCGGAGGGTGGCCCAGGAGGCGCTGACCAACACCCGCAAACACGCGCCCGGGGCGGTCGTCACCGTCCGGCTGGAGTATCAGCCGGACACAGTGGCCCTGGAGGTACGGGACTCCGGCGGCCGCCGTCCTGCGGGCGAGCTCGCTGTCAGTGGCTCCGGATACGGTCTGGTCGGGATGCGGGAACGTGCCGAGCTGCTCGGCGGGACGCTGGAGGCAGGGCCGGACGAGGAGGGATTCGTGGTGAATCTGCGGGTGCCCGCGTGAGCGCGCGTGTGGTGGTGGCGGACGACCAGTCGGTGGTGCGGGAGGGCATCGTCATGCTGCTCGGCCTGCTGCCCGGCATCGAGGTGGTCGGGGCCGCGAAGGACGGGGACGAGGCGGTCGCCCTCGTCGCCGAGATGTCTCCCGACGTGGTCCTGATGGATCTGCGGATGCCCCGGTGCGACGGCGTCGAGGCCACGCGCCGTATCCGCAGGGAGCATCCCGGCACCCAGGTGGTGGTCCTCACCACCTTCGCGGACGACGATTCGCTGTTCACCGCCCTGCAGGCGGGAGCGCGTGGCTACCTCACCAAGGACGCCCGAGGCGAGGAGATCGCCCAGGCCATCGAGGCGGTGCTCTCCGGGGAGGCCGGGCTCTCACCGAAGGTGCAGAGCCGGCTGCTGGAGCGGCTCACCGCTCAGGCCGTCGCGGCCGGGGCGCCGCTCCCGGCGGAGCTGCCCGACGGGATCACCCCCAGGGAGGCCGAGGTGCTGGTCCTCATCGCGGACGGACTGTCCAACGTGGAGATCGCCCGTACGCTGCACATCTCCCGGGCCACGGTGAAGACGCACATCAACAACCTCTTCTCCAAGACGGGCGCCCGCGACAGGACGGGAGCAGTGCGTTATGCCTACGGCCGGGGTCTCGCACACCCACCCGGCACTTCCGTCACCTGAAATGGTGAAGCACGGCGAATGAAGTGCCCGGGATCTTCCCGGTCTGCCCATTCTTGGCTACGCGGCCGAAAAGGCTCGTGGACAAGGGAGTTGTCGGTGGAGAAGGAAGCAGGGCCGGGCGCCGCAGCGATGCGGCTCGACGACCCGTGGTACGAGGTCCCGGCCACCGCGTGGGGCGGTACGGACGGTACGGGGGCCGTGGTGCCCGACGGGCGGTCCCGGCCGGGGGAGCAGCGCGGCCACAGCGCGGCCGAGATCTATCTGGAGGTGCAGAGCAGCCCGGCGTTCCGTGAGGTACGCCGTCGCTACCGACGCTTCGTGGTGCCCGCGGCCATCGCCTTCCTGCTCTGGTACCTCGCCTATGTCATCGCGGCCACCACCGCGCACGACCTGATGGCGCGTCCCGTCGTCGGCGCGGTCAACGTGGCCATGGTGGCGGGGCTCGGACAGTTCCTCACCACCTTCTTGCTCACCTGGGCGTACGCACGTCACGCGCGTCTGCACCGGGACCGTGCCGCGCTGGATCTCCGCTGGGAGACCCAGGAGATGACAAGAGGGGCCGGCCGGTGAGAGGGGACCACCAGACGCTGGCACTGCTGCTGTTCAGCGTGTTCATCGCCGTGACGCTCGGCATCACCACCTGGGTCGGCCGCAACAGGCAGGGATCGGCCGAGGAGTTCTACGCCGGCGGACGGCTGTTCTCCCCCATGGAGAACGGGTTCGCCATCGCCGGCGACTACATGTCCGCCGCGTCCTTCCTCGGCATCTCGGGGCTGATCGCCCTGTTCGGCTACGACGGCATGCTCTACTCCGTCGGCTTCCTCGTCGCCTGGCTCGTCGTCCTGCTCCTCGTCGCCGAACTCGTGCGTAACTGCGGGCGGTTCACGCTCGCCGATGTGGTGGCGGCCCGGATGGCGGAGCACCCGGTGCGTACGGCGGTGGGCACCTCGTCCGTCACCGTCTCCGTGCTGTATCTCGTGGCCCAGATGGTCGGTGCGGGGAGCCTCGTCGCGCTGCTGCTCGGTGGCACGAGCGATACCGCCCGGTCCTGGACCGTGGTCGGGGTCGGGGCGCTCATGGTGATCTACGTGTCGCTCGGCGGCATGCGCGCCACGACCTGGATCCAGATCGTCAAGGCGGTCCTGCTGATGTCCGGCGCCGTCGCGCTCACCGTGCTCGTGCTGGTCCGCTTCCACGGCGACGTCAACGCCCTGCTCACCTCAGCCGCCGAACGCAGCGGCCACGGAAGGGACTTCCTCTCGCCCGGCCTGCGGTACGGCGGGAGCTGGACGGCGCGCTTCGACTTCATCAGCCTCGGTCTGGCGCTCGTCCTCGGCACGGCCGGCCTGCCGCACATCCTGTCGCGCTTCTACACCGTCCCCACGGCCCGCGCGGCCCGGCGCTCGGTCGTCTGGTCCATCGGGCTCATCGGCAGCTTCTACCTGATGACCATCGTGCTCGGCTTCGGAGCGGCCGCGCTCGTCGGATCCGCGGATGTACGGGCGTCCAACGCCTCCGGGAACACGGCCGTACCACTCCTGGCGCTCGTCCTCGGCGGCGGTGAGGGCTCCACGGGAGGCGCCGTGCTCTTCGCCGTCGTGGCCGCCATCGCCTTCGCCACGATCCTCGCCGTCGTCGCCGGGATCACGCTCGCCTCCTCGGCCTCCGTCGCCCACGATCTCTACGCCTCGTTCCGGAGGCCGGGCGCCAAGCAGCGGAGCGAGGTCGGCGTGGCCCGGGTGGCTGCGGCGGGCATCGGGGTGGTGGCCATCGCCCTGGGCCTCCTCGCCCAGAATCTGAACGTCGCGTTCCTGGTGGGCCTGGCCTTCGCGGTCGCCGCCTCCGCCAACCTCCCGGTGCTGCTCTACTCGTTGTTCTGGCGGAACTTCACCACCCGGGGAGCGGTCTGGTCCGTCTACGGCGGGCTGATCCCCGCCGTGCTGCTCGTCCTGCTCTCACCGGTGGTCTCCGGCAGTCCCACCTCGCTCTTCCCCGGCGTGGACCTGGCGCTCTTCCCCCTGGAGAACCCGGGGCTCGTATCGATCCCGGCGGGCTTCCTGGCCGGCTGGATCGGCACGGTCACCTCGCCGGAGCCGCCGGACCCCGCCAAGCACGCGGAGACGGAGGTCCGGTCGCTCACCGGGGCGGGAGCGGCGTAGACGTGCGACCGGCGGGTTCAGGAGCCGGTGGAGCACACGCAGCTCCGGTGGACCGGAGGTAGCTTCAGGAGCCGGTGGACCAGATGTAGCGGTGCTCCGGGCGGCCCGTCTCGCCGTACTTGAGGGACAGCCGCACGCGGCCCGTGCGCTCCAGCAGCTTCAGATAGCGCTGGGCCGTCTGCCGGCTCATCCCGGCGCTTTCCGCGATCTCCTGTGCGGAGAGGGGGCCGTCGGCCGACCGCAGGGCCTGGCGGACCAGTTCCGCGGTCGTCGTCGAATGCCCCTTGGGGAGGTCGGACCCGCCGGTCGCCCACAGCGCCCCGAACAGCCGGTCCACCTCCGTCTGCTCGGCCTCGCCGCCGCCCTCGAAGGTGCGGCGCAGGGCCGCGTACGCCTCCAGTTTGGTGCGGAGTCCCGCGTACGCGAACGGCTTCACCAGGTACTGGAGCGCGCCGTGGCGCATCGCGGCCTGGACGGTCGCGACATCGCGAGCGGCCGTCACCATGATCACGTCGGTGTGATGGCCGAGTGCGCGGAGCTCCCGCACGACGGCCAGACCGTTGCGGTCCGGCAGATAGTGATCGAGAAGGATCAGATCGATGGGCGCCTCGCCGATCCTCGTGAGCGCCTCCGCCGCGGAGTGGGCCATGGCGGCCACCCGGAACCCGGGCACCTTGGTGACGTAGGCCGCGTTGATGCGCGCGACCCGTACGTCGTCGTCCACGACCAGAACCTCGATCACCGGGCGTCTCCTGACGTCGTGGGCCGTACGGGGGCCGGCGGGCCGCCCGCGGTGGGCGGGCCCAGAGGAGCTGGGCCGCCGGGGGCGGGTACGCCGAGCTGTTCCGGTTCGGCCAGCGCCTCCGGCAGGACGACGGTGAACACCGCGCCGCCTTCGGGGGCGTCCGACACGGACACGCTGCCGCCCTGCCGCTCGGCGAGCCGCCGGACCAGGGGCAGCCCCAGGCCTCGCTTGCCGTGGGCGGGGAGTTCCTTGGTCGACCAGCCCTCCATGAAGATGGATTCGTGGTCGCCCGCCGGCACGCCGGGACCGCTGTCGCGCACCCGCAGTACCACCGTACGGCTCTCGGCCCGCAGCCCGACCTCGATCCGTGCGTCGGCCGACCCCGCGGCGGCGTCCAGTGCGTTGTCGACCAGGTTGCCGAGGACCGTGACGAGGCCGCGCGGATCCACCAGCCGGTCCGGGAGCAGGGTTCCCGCGGCCATGCGCAGGGCGACACCCCGCTCGGCGGCCACGGTCGCCTTGCCGACCAGGAGCGAGGCCAGCAGCGGGTCCTGCACCTTCTCGGTGACCTGCTCGGCGGTGGCCCGGTGGACCCCGACGACCTCCGTGACGAACTCCACCGCTTCCTCGTGCATCTCCAGTTCCAGCAGCCCCAGGAGGGTGTGCAGCCGGTTGGCGTGCTCGTGGTCCTGGGCGCGGAGCGCGTCGATCAGACCGTGGGTGGAGTCGAGTTCGCGGCCGAGGTACTCCAGCTCAGTACGGTCGCGCAGGGTGACCACGGCTCCGCCGTCGTCGGTGGGCATCCGGTTGGCGAGGAGCACACGGCTGCCCCGGACCGTCACCAGGTCGTCGCCGATCACCCGCCCGGCCAGCACGTCGGTGGTGCGCCCCTCACCCAGCGCCTCGTCGAGCTGCCGGCCCGCGGCGTCGGGGCCGAGGCCTAGCAGCCGCTGGGCCTCGTCGTTCAGGAGCCTGATGCGCCCGGTGCGGTCGAGCGCGACGACGCCCTCACGGATGCTGTGCAGCATCGCCTCGCGCTCGGTCAGCAGCGCCGAGATGTCGGAGAACGCCAGGTCATGGGTCTGCCGCTGGAGACGGCGGGAGATCAGATAGGCGGCCAGCGCCCCCACCGCCAGCGCCCCGCCCGCATAGGCGAACAGCCCGGGGATCGTGGCGAGCAGCCGGGCGCGGACACTGTCGTACGCGATGCCGACCGAGACCGCGCCGACGACCCGGTCCGATCCGTCGAGCAACGGCACCTTGCCGCGGGCCGAACGTCCGAGGGTGCCGCTGTCGATCTCCATCACGGACCTGCCGGCAAGCGCCGTACTGGGGTCGGTGGAGACGACGTCGCCGATGCGGGAGGAGTCCGTGTGGGACCAGCGCACCCCCTGCTTGTCCATGATCACCACGTACTCGGCGCCGGTCGCCCGCCTGATCCTCTCCGCCGCGGCCTGCACGGCGCCGTCCGGCCGGGGCTCGGTGCTCTGCAACGCGGCCGAGATCTGCGGCTGCGCCGCCGTGCTCTGCGCGATCGCCAGAGCGCGTCGCATCGCCTGGTCGTCGAGCTGGGCGCTGAGCGGTGCCAGGAAGAGGCCCGTGACGAGGACCGTGACGCCGGTGATGATGGCCAGCTGCATCAGCAGGACCTGCGAGAAGACCCGCTGCGGCCAGCCGAACCGGCGCGGTCCCCGTGAGGTGGTCGGTGGGGCGCTCATCGTACGAACGGTAAAGGGCGAACCGTGCTTACCGAAATCTCCGCCGGACGACCGCCGGTTGCCGACCGCCGGACGACTGCTGTCGCTGCCGACCGCCGGGACGACCGCTGACCGACCGCCGGCCGACCTCGGGCGGTCATCGGGCGATCAGGCCCCGGGCCCTTGTCCTCCCGCCCCGCATCTGTGAGCGTGCTACATCGGTGAGGGTTCCGTTGGTATCCGTATCAACGCAATCTTCTTGCGTTTCTTGCGCTAATCTTGCGCTCATGACGCGACGACTTGCTCAGGTTGCCCAGAAAGTAGGAGTCAGCGAGGCCACGGTCAGCCGCGTGCTGAACGGAAAGCCGGGCGTCTCGGACGCCACGCGGCAAGCCGTCCTCTCGGCTCTGGACGTGCTCGGCTACGAGCGTCCGACGCAGCTCCGCGGCGAGCGTGCCCGGCTGGTCGGACTGGTCCTCCCGGAGTTGCAGAACCCGATCTTCCCGGCGTTCGCCGAAGTGGTCGGGGGCGCGCTCGCCCAGCAGGGGCTGACCCCGGTGCTCTGCACCCAGACCAAGGGCGGGGTCTCCGAGGCCGACTACGTCGAGCTGCTCCTGCAGCAGCAGGTCTCCGGAGTCGTCTTCGCCGGCGGGCTGTACGCCCAGGCCGACGCCCCCCACGACCACTACAAGGTCCTCGCCGACCGCAAGATCCCCGTCGTCCTGATCAACGCCGCCATCGCCCATCTCGGGTTCCCCGCCGTCTCCTGCGACGACTCGGTGGCCGTGGAGCAGGCCTGGCGCCATCTCGTCTCGCTCGGCCACGAACGGATCGGGTTCGTCCTCGGCCCGGCCGACCACATGCCCTCGCAGCGCAAGCTCGCCGCGGCCCGCACGCTGGCCGCCCGGTCCGGGGTCACGGTGCCGGACGAGTGGGTCGCGCGGGCCATGTTCTCGCTGGAGGGCGGCCAGGCGGCTGCCACGCGGCTGCTCGACCAGGGGGTCACCGGCATCATCTGCGCGAGCGACCCGCTGGCTCTCGGCGCGGTGCGCGCGGCGCGTCGCCGGGGTCTGTCGGTGCCGGGTGAGGTCTCGGTCGTCGGCTACGACGACTCCGCGTTCATGAACTGCACCGAGCCGCCGCTGACCACGGTGCGCCAGCCGATCGAAGCCATGGGCCGGGCTGCGGTCGAGCTGCTCTCCGGGCAGATCGGCGGGCACGCGGTGCCGTCCGACGAGCTCCTCTTCGAGCCGGAGCTGGTCGTCCGCGGTTCCACGGCCCAGCCGCCCCGGTAGGGGAACGGCGAGAATTTCCGTTGGCTGTAACTAATTTGCGGCCCCTCCGGTGCCCTCCTGGACGGGCAGGGGCACGGGCAGCGGCTGGGGCGGCCTCGGGCCGGTGTACTGCCCGCTGGGCCGCATGCGCAGCGGGCGCTCCGTGTACTCCTCCATCGCGTGGGCGATCCATCCCGCCGTGCGGGACACGGCGAACACCGTCTCGCCCGCTTCGGCGGGCATGCCGTACGTGACCGAGAGGACGGCCAGGGCCAGGTCGACATTGGCGTGCAGTGGCGTGTGGCGAGCCGTGGTCGCCACCACGTCACGGGCCGCCGCCATCGCCGGGGCCGCCTGCGGCACCGCGTCGAGCAGCGCGAACAGCACGCTCGCCCGCGGATCCTCGCCCTTGTAGAGGCGGTGGCCGAGCCCCGGCACGCGCCGGCCCGCCCGCAGGTGGTCCGCGACGACCGGAGCGGCACCGCCCCGGTCCACGGCCTCGGACAGCATCCGGTGCGCCGGCCCGCTCGCGGCACCGTGCAGCGGACCCTCCAGCACCCCCAGCCCCGCGGAGACCACGGCGTACGGATGCGCGTGGGTCGAGGCGGCCACCCGGGCCGCCAGGGTCGAGGCCGCGAGATCGTGGTCGGCCAGCAGCGCGAGCGCGGTGTCGAGCACGGCCAGTGAGGCCGCGTCGGCGGGCCGCGCGGTGAGCTTCTCCCACAACTGGGCGGCGAGAGAATCACTCGCCCCGCCCTGGGCCCCCTCACCCGCCCCGCCCTCCGGCGCCCCGGCCATGGGCAGCGCGCCCACCAGGGTGGGGATCAGGTTGCGCGCGCTGGCGAGCACTCCCTCGGGGGAGAGGTCGAACCGTAGCGGGTCCGAGGACGCGGCAGCGGCGGCAGCGGCACGCAGCCGGTCCGTCGGGCTGCTGTGCCGCGGCATCGCAGCGGCCGTGCGCCGTGCCGCCGTAAGGGACTCGTCCGCCGCGGTGAAGCGGATGCCGGGGCGGAGCTCCCCGGTCCAGATCCACTCGGCGACCTCCTCGTAACCGTGGTGGCGGGCCAGTTCGGTCGCGTCGACGCCCCGGAAGAAGTAGCGGTCCGGCTCGATGAGCGTGATGCCCGTCCGGAAGACCAGGTCGCCCGCAGACGAAGAGGGCTCCCTGCGGCCGGTGCGGCGGGCCAGGGCGTCGACCTCGGCGGCGTCGAACGTGCTGCCGCGTCCGCCGGGGGTCCGCCTGCTGGAGAGCTGTCCCCGGCTCACGTACGCGTACACGGTCTCGGGCTTCACTCCGAGACGTTCGGCCGCCTCCCGGGTGGTCAGCCTGGGGGCGGCCGTCCCTTCGGCTTCCGCGTCCCGCGTTCCGCTTCCGTGCGCCGAGTCATGGGTCATGGCGCCCACCGTATCCATGTCCGTGGAGTCCATGGATGACGGATCACCTCCAATCCGGCTTCACATTGATTCAATCAATATTGACACCCTTGAAGTCAATCATGGACAGTCGAATCAATGTTCATCTCATCGTGGAGGAGAGACCTGCCATGCGACCTGCCACCCGACCCGCGACGCCCGCCTCGCGAACGGAAACCGCCCCGCCTGCCGTCCCCCGGGGTCTCGCCGGTGTGATCGTCACCGACACCGCGCTCGGGGACGTGCGCGGGCGCGAGGGCTTCTACCACTACCGGCAGTACTCGGCGATCGAGCTGGCGCAGAGCCGCAGCTTCGAGGACGTCTGGTACCTGATGTTCCACGGCGACCTGCCCGGCCGGGCGGAGAGCGAGCGCTTCGCCGCCCGCACCGCCGGACTGCGCCGGCTGCCCGCCGAGGTGCGGGAGGCGCTGCCCGCCATCGCCCGTGCCGGCCTGGTCTCCGGCCCGCTCGCCGGACTGCGTACGGCGCTGTCGCTGCTCGGCGCCTCGGCCGGATTCCGCCCGGTGTACGACATCGACGCCGGCCGGCGCCGCGAGGACGCGCTCGCCGTCTGCGCCGCCGTCCCCACCGTCCTGACCTCCCTGTACCGCCTCGGACAGGGGCTGGAGCCGGTCGAACCGCGGGACGACCTCCCGTTCGCCGCGAACTACCTGTACATGCTCACCGGCGAGGAGCCGGACGCCGCGCGGACGGCGGCCGTCGAGCAGTACCTCGTCTCCACCGTCGACCACGGTTTCAACGCCTCCACCTTCACCGCCCGGGTGATCGCCTCCACCGGGGCCGACGTCGCCGCCTGCCTCGGCGGAGCCGTCGGCGCGCTCTCCGGTCCGCTGCACGGCGGCGCCCCCAGCCGGGCACTGGACACCCTGGACGCCATCGGCACCCCCGACAGGATCGACGGCTGGATCCGCGGACGCGTCCTCGCGGGGGAGCGGATCATGGGGTTCGGACACCCCGTCTACCGCACGGAGGACCCGCGCTCACGCATGCTCCGCTCGGTCGCGCAGAGCTTCGGCGGCCCGCTCGTCGACTTCGCCGTCGAGGTGGAACGCCAGGTGGAGGCGATCCTCGCCGAGCTCAAGCCGGGGCGCGAGCTGCACACCAACGTGGAGTTCTACGCCGGCGTCGTCATGGAGCTCTGCGGACTGCCGCGCGCGATGTTCACCCCCGCCTTCTGTGCCGCGCGCATGGTCGGCTGGAGCGCCAATATCCTGGAGCAGGCGGAGGACTCGAAGATCATCCGCCCGGCGGCCCGCTACACCGGGACCCCGCCCCCGCAGCCCGTACCGGCACGCTGAACGACCCGAGGAAGGCCCCGTTGACCCCGACCCACGCCCCGCAGATCCCGGTCGTCGTCCTCGCGGGGTTCCTCGGATCCGGCAAGACGACGCTGCTCAACCATCTGCTCCATAACAGGTCCGGCAACCGGATCGGCGTCATCGTCAACGACTTCGGGGCCATCGAGATCGACGCCATGACCGTGGCGGGGCAGGTCGGGTCCACGGTCTCGCTGGGCAACGGCTGCCTGTGCTGCGCCGTCGACGCGAGCGAGCTCGACACCTACCTGGAGACGCTGACCGGCCCGGCCGCCCGGCTCGATGTGATCGTCATCGAGGCGAGCGGTCTCGCCGAGCCCCAGGAGCTCGTGCGGATGCTGCTGGCCAGCGACAACCCGCACATCCGGTACGGCGGACTGGTCGAGGTCGTCGACGCCGCCGAATTCCCCGCCACACGCGAGCGGCACCCCGAGATCGACCGTCACCTCGCCGTCGCCGACCTGATCGTCCTCAACAAGACCGACCGGGTCGCGGACGCCGGACTGCGGGCCGTGCGGGAGGCCGTCGACGCGGCGGGCGGCAGGGCGGCCGTCATCCACGCCGCGTACGGGAGGATCGACCCTGAGCTGCTCTTCGACCCGGTGCTGCGGCCGGACGAGGACGGCTCGTTCCGCCAGCTGACGTTCGAGGACCTGCTCCCGGAGGAGGACCGGACGCACGACAGCCATCTGCACGCGGCGTACGAGAGCGTCTCCTTCACCTCGGACGTGCCGCTCAGCCCCCGCCGCTTCATGGCGTTCCTCGACTCCAGGCCCGCGGGCCTCTACCGGATCAAGGGCTTCGCCGACTTCGGTGCGGGCGACCCCGTCAACCGGTACGCCCTGCACGCCGTCGGCAGGTTCCTGCGGTTCGTCCCGCAGCGCCGGGCCCGCGACGAACCGCGGACGACCCAGCTGGTCCTGATCGGCTCGGGCATCGACGCCGAGGCGCTGCACAAGGAACTCACGGACTGCCAGGACGCGTGGCAGGAGGCCACCGAGGAGCTGGAGCGCAGCATGTGGGGCGTCCTGCGGTACGTGCGCCGGCCGGACGACGACGAGGCCTGAGCCCCCCGCCGTCCGGCCAGGATTCCTACAGCGGCCCGGCGATCACCGCGACCGGGCTGGTCAGCGGAGTGCCCGAGCCGTCACGGCGCGGATCCGGGTCCGGCAGCTGGGCCGGTGCGCCGTTCTTCTGCGCCGCCCGCGCCGGGGTCTCGCCCGCCCAGGCGAACACCAGGACGTCCTCCCCCTTGAGGAAGCGCTGGCAGCGCACCCCGCCGGTGGCCCTGCCCTTGCGCGGGTACTGGTCGAACGGGGTCAGCTTCCAGGTCCGCTCGGAGTCGTCCAGCGTGCCGTGCGACCCGGCGACCGTGAACACCGCGGCGTCCGCGGAGGGATCGACCGCGCTGAACGACAGGACCGTGGCGTCCGCCGCCAGCTTGACGCCCGCCATGCCGCCCGCCGCGCGTCCCTGCGGACGCACCGACGCCGCCGGATAGCGCAGCAGCTGGGCGTCGGACGTGATGAAGACCAGATCCTCCTCGCCCGTACGCAACTGGGTGGCGCCGACGATCCGGTCACCGTCCTTCAGCGAGATGACCTCCAACTCGTCCTTGTTGGGCGGGTAGTCGGGCACCACGCGCTTCACCACCCCCTGCAGGGTGCCGATGGCCAGCCCCTGCGCCTCCTCGTCCAGGGTGGTGAGGCAGATCAGCTGTTCGTCCGGATCCAGCGTCAGGAACTCCGAGACCTGGGCACCGCCCGAGAGGTTCGGAGCCGCATGGGTGTCCGGCAGCTGCGGCAGGTCGATCACCGAGAGCCGGAGCAGCCGTCCGGCGGACGTCACCGCCCCCACGTCCCCGCGTGCCGTCGCGGGGACGGCGGAGACGATCGCGTCGTGCTTCGTGCGCTTGGCGTCCTCGGTCTGGGTGATGGGCTCCGCGTTGGCCGTACGGGCCAGGAGACCGGTCGAGGAGAGGAGCACCTGGCACGGGTCGTCGGCGACCTCCAGCGGCACCGAGGCGACCTGCGAACCCGCCGACTCCAGCAGCACCGTACGCCGCTCGGTGCCGAACTTCTTCGCCACCGCGGCCAGTTCGGACGAGACCAGCTTGCGCAGCTCGGCGTCCGACTCCAGGATCGCGGTCAGCTCGGCGATCTCCGCGGTGAGCTTGTCGCGCTCGGTCTCCAGCTCGATCCTGTCGAAGCGCGTGAGCCTGCGCAGCGGGGTGTCCAGGATGTACTGGGTCTGGATCTCGCTCAGCGAGAAGCGCTCCATCAGGCGCTCCTTCGCCTGCGCGGAGTTGTCGCTGTCCCGGATGAGACGGATGACCTCGTCGATGTCGAGCAGCGCCACGAGGAGCCCCTCGACCAGGTGCAGCCGGTTGCGGCGCTTGGTCCTGCGGAACTCGCTGCGCCGGCGCACCACGTCGAAGCGGTGGTCGAGATAGACCTCCAGGAGCTCCTTGAGCCCCAGGGTGAGCGGCTGCCCGTCGACCAGCGCCACGTTGTTGATGCCGAAGGACTCCTCCATCGGCGTCAGCTTGTAGAGCTGCTCCAGCACGGCCTCCGGCACGAAGCCGTTCTTGACCTCGATCACCAGACGCAGACCGTGCGCCCGGTCGGTGAGGTCCTTGACGTCCGCGATGCCCTGGAGCTTCTTCGAGCCGACGAGGTCCTTGATCTTGGAGATCACCTTCTCCGGGCCGACGGAGAAGGGCAGTTCGGTGACGACGAGACCCTTGCGACGGGCCGTGACGTTCTCTATGGCGACCGTGGCGCGGATCTTGAACGTGCCGCGCCCGGCGGCGTAGGCGTCCTTGATGCCGCCGAGGCCGACGATCCGGCCGCCGGTGGGCAGGTCGGGGCCCGGGACGAAACGCATCAGCGTCTCGAGGTCGGCGCCCGGGTGCCGGATGAGGTGGCGGGCGGCGGCGATGACCTCGCCGAGATTGTGCGGGGGCATGTTGGTCGCCATGCCGACCGCGATCCCGGAGGCACCGTTGACCAGGAGGTTCGGGTACGCCGCCGGGAGGACGACCGGCTCCTGCTCCTGGCCGTCGTAGTTCGACTGGAAGTCGACGGTGTCCTCGTCGATCGACTCCGTCATCAGTGATGTGGCGTCGGCCATCCGGCACTCGGTGTACCGCATGGCGGCCGGCGGGTCGTCGTTGCCCAGCGAGCCGAAGTTGCCGTGCCCGTCGACGAGGGGCAGGCGCATCGAGAACGGCTGTGCCATGCGCACCAGTGCGTCATAGATGGACGCGTCGCCGTGCGGGTGCAGTTTGCCCATCACCTCGCCCACGACTCGCGCGCACTTCACGTAGCCGCGGTCGGGGCGCAGGCCCATCTCGTTCATCTGGGAGACGATGCGGCGGTGCACGGGCTTCATGCCGTCGCGGGCGTCGGGCAGAGCCCTGGAGTAGATCACCGAGTACGCGTACTCGAGGAAGGAGCCCTGCATTTCGTCGACGACGTCGATGTCGAGGATCTTCTCCTCGAAGTCGTCCGGCGGCGGGGTTTTCGTGCTGCGGCGGGCCATCGCGGCTGCGACTCCTTCACAGATTCTGTCGGGCAACCTCAGGTTCTGACGCCGACCATTGTGGACCGCCGCGCTGACATCGCCGACCTCGACCCGTCCGAAGCGGCCCTCGGGGGCTCCCCGGGGGCCCCGCGCGCGGTGGTGTCTACGACAACATTCACCCTGCGGGAACTTCGCCAGGCGCCCGTTCGCTTGCCTAGAGTGGCAGGTCCGGCAGGAAATCCTGTACCGATCGAAGGGACGTACATGCCCATGGGTCACACGGCCACAGCCCAGGCCGGTTCCGGCGGCTTGACGGCGACCGAGCACCGTCTGGCGAACGGCCTGCGGGTGGTGCTCTCCGAGGACCACCTGACCCCCGTCGCCGCGGTCTGCATCTGGTACGACGTCGGCTCCCGCCACGAGGTCAAGGGGCGCACCGGCCTGGCTCACCTTTTCGAGCACCTGATGTTCCAGGGCTCGGGCCAGGTCAAGGGGAACGGGCACTTCGAGCTCGTCCAGGGGGCCGGTGGTTCCCTGAACGGCACGACCAGCTTCGAACGCACCAACTACTTCGAGACGATGCCGACACACCAGCTGGAGCTGGCCCTGTGGCTCGAGGCCGACCGGATGGGCTCCCTGCTCGCCGCGCTCGACGAGGAGTCCATGGAGAACCAGCGGGACGTCGTGAAGAACGAGCGCCGCCAGCGCTACGACAACGTCCCGTACGGCACGGCCTTCGAGAAGCTGACCGCCCTCGCCTACCCGGAGGGCCACCCGTACCACCACACGCCGATCGGCTCGATGGCCGACCTGGACGCGGCGACGCTGGAGGACGCGCAGGCGTTCTTCCGTACGTACTACGCGCCGAACAACGCGGTGCTCTCCGTGGTCGGGGACATCGACCCGGAGCAGACGCTCGCCTGGATCGAGAAGTACTTCGGCTCCATCCCGTCCCACGACGGCAAGCAGCCCCCGCGTGACGGCACGCTGCCCGGCATCATCGGCGAGCAGCTGCGCGAAGTGGTCCAGGAGGAGGTCCCCGCGCGTGCGCTGATGGCCGCCTACCGGCTGCCGCACGACGGCACGCGCGAGTGCGACGCCGCGGACCTGGCGCTGACCGTGCTCGGCGGCGGCGAGTCGTCCCGTCTGCACAACCGGCTGGTACGACGCGACCGTACGGCGGTGGCCGCGGGATTCGGGCTGCTCCGGCTGGCCGGCGCGCCCTCGCTGGGCTGGCTGGACGTCAAGACGTCCGGCGGCGTCGAGGTGCCGCAGATCGAGGCGGCCGTCGACGAGGAGCTGGCCCGCTTCGCCGAGGAGGGCCCCACTCCGGAGGAGATGGAGCGCGCCCAGGCGCAGTTGGAGCGCGAGTGGCTGGACCGTCTCGGCACGGTCGCGGGCCGCGCGGACGAACTCTGCCGGTACGCCGTCCTGTTCGGCGACCCGCAGCTCGCCCTGACCGCGGTGGGCCGGGTGCTCGACGTGACGGCCGACGAGGTCAAGGCCGCCGCCCGGGCGCACCTGCGCCCCGACAACCGTGCGGTCCTGGTCTACGAGCCGGTCGAGCCGGCCGACGAGACCGAGGGCACCGACGCGCCCGAGGGGGCCGACAAGTGACCGACGCCGCCTTGACTGGAGTAGCGATGGAGTACCACCCGCAGCCGACCGCCGGCGAGGCCAGGCCCTGGGCCTTCCCCGCGCCCGAGCGCGGCGCCCTGCCCAACGGGCTGACCGTGCTGCGCTGCCACCGGCCCGGCCAGCAGGTCGTCGCCGTGGAGATCTTCCTCGACGCCCCGCTGGACGCCGAGCCCGAGGGCCTGGACGGTGTGGCCACGATCATGGCGCGCGCGCTGTCCGAGGGCACGGACAAGCACTCCGCGGAGGAGTTCGCCGCCGAGCTGGAGCGGTGCGGCGCCACGCTGGACGCCCACGCGGACCACCCGGGGGTCCGGGTCTCCCTGGAGGTCCCGGTCTCCCGGCTGGCCAAGGCCCTCGGCCTCGTCGCCGAGGCGCTCCGTGCCCCGGCCTTCGCGGAGAGCGAGATCGAGCGCCTGGTGGGCAACCGGCTCGACGAGATCCCGCACGAGCAGGCCAACCCGGCCCGGCGGGCCGCCAAGCAGCTCTCCAAGGAGCTCTTCCCCGCCACGGCGCGCATGTCGCGCCCGCGCCAGGGCACCGAGGAGACGGTCGGGCGGATCGACGCCGCCGCCGTACGTGCCTTCTACGACGCGCACGTCCGCCCCTCCACGGCGACGGCGGTCGTCGTCGGCGACCTCACCGGTGTGGACCTGGACGCGCTGCTGTCCGACACCGTCGGCGACTGGTCGGGCAACGCCGGTCAGGCCCGGCCCGTGCCCCCGATCACCGCGGACGACACCGGCCGTGTGGTCATCGTCGACCGTCCCGGCGCCGTGCAGACGCAGCTGCTGATCGGCCGGATCGGCGCGGACCGGCACGACAGCGTGTGGCCCGCCCAGGTCCTCGGCACCTACTGCCTCGGAGGCACCCTCACCTCCCGGCTGGACCGCGTGCTGCGTGAGGAGAAGGGCTACACCTACGGCGTCCGCGCCTTCGGACAGGTGCTGCGCTCGACGGCGCCCGGCTCCGCGTCCGGGGCGACCGGCGCCGCGATGCTGGCCATCAGCGGCTCCGTCGACACGGAGTCCACCGGCCCCGCGCTCGACGACCTCTGGAAGGTCCTGCGCACCCTGGCGGCCGAGGGGCTCACCGACGCCGAGCGGGAGACCGCCGTGCAGAACCTCGTGGGTGTCGCCCCGCTGAAGTACGAGACGGCGGCCTCCGTCGCGGGCACCCTGGCCGACCAGGTGGAGCAGCACCTGCCGGACGACTACCAGGCCGAGCTGTACGCGCGCCTGGCCGCGACCGGCACGGTCGAGGCGACCGCCGCCGTGGTCAGCGCGTTCCCGGTGGACCGGCTGGTCACCGTCCTGGTGGGGGACGCCGCGCAGATCAAGGAGCCCGTCGAGGCCCTCGGTATCGGCGAGGTGTCGGTCGTCAGCGGCTGACGGAACAGGACATGACGGACCCCGGCGGGTGCACTCCGCCGGGGTTCTGTCATTTGTCCGTTTTGAAAAGAAGGTTGGCATTCGTCCTGTGGGATGGGTGACAAAAGACCCTTTCCGTTTGGCGGGGCGACGGGGCCCGCTCTAGCGTCGGCTCGGCTGTCCGCCGGACGAATGCCGCATCCGCGGCGCCGGACAGCCATCGCCGAGTCCCCGTCAGGCGCGAGCCTGGGGAGCCGGGGACCCACGAAGTCCCTGGGGTGAATCGGATCCCTGCACCTCGTCGAGGGCTCAGCGATCCGTAGGAGACCTTCCTGCTCCGAACCCGTCAGCTAACCC
>NZ_JAERUC010000116.1 GCF_016745505.1 Streptomyces silvae
GGTAGAGCTTGTCGACCTTCGCCTTGACCTCGCTCTTGGTCGGCTTGGGGTCGGCGTGGGCGGCCTGGGAGGTCAGGGCCACGGCCGCGGCGGCGGTCGCGGTGAGCACGGTCACGCGGGTGCGGCTCGGCTGCTTGGGACGACGGTGGGACGCCACGAAGGCGAGCTCCTTCTTCCTCGAGCCGCCTACCGGGCTGTGGGGGGACACGAACGGATCCCCGGCTCCGTGCACGTCACGGACTCGGCGGTTCCTTCGCCGTCACCCCGGATGGGCAATCAACCGTGCGAAGGTTCGAGGCCTGACCCTAGTGACCATCTTGTGATCAGTTCAAATCCTCACGAGCAAAATCTCGTCACACCAGACACTTCTTTACTTTCATCACACTGCGTGTAGCGGCAACTTGACGGTACGTTCCATAAATTCCGGCAAGTCACCCATGTCGCACATGACGCATCAGACGCGCGAAAGGCGCTTCAGGAGCAAGGCGGACGCGACCGGTCGCGCCCCCGCCTTCGCCACACCGTCGGCCACCTCACGGTCGGTGGAGACCACGACGACGGGCCTGCCCGGCGGTTCGGCACGCGCCAGCTGGCGGATCAGCTCGTCCGCGGTGACCCCCGCCTTGCTGAACAGCACCCGGACGCCGCGCGGCGGTGCCAGCAGGACCGGCACGGCCAGTTCGGCGCCGTCGAAGACACAGGTCATCTCGGCGCCGGTCTGCGCCGCGAGGACCGAGAGGCCGCCCAGGAGACGCAACCGCTGCTTCTCCAGCGGCATCTGGGGATAGCCGGTCTTCGTGACGTTGTAGCCGTCGACGATCAGATGGGCCTGCGGCAGCGCCAGCAGCTGGTCGAGCAGCGCCGGATCGGTCTCCGAAAGCGCCCTGGCCGCAATGTCCTTCGGGGACATCCGGCCGGGCTCCACCGCTTCGACGCCGTCCGCGGGGCGGAGCGAGGACGGGGGCAGGGCCAGTTCGCGGCGGAGCCCCTGGGCCGCGTCGAGCACGGTGTCCAGGAGCAGCCGCAGCCGCATGTCCTCGACCGAGCGGCCCTCCCTGGCCGCCCGGCGGCCCGCCTCGACGGACGCCTCGGCCTCCGCCAGCCGCGCCTTGAGCCGGCGGGACTCGCTCTCGGCCGCGGAGACCTGGGCGGCGGCCTCGGCCCGCACGGTGTCGGCCTCCGCGCCGCTCTTGCGCAGCGCGGCCTCCCCGCGCTTCACCTCGCTGAGGGCACTGCGGAGTTTGCGGTGGAGGGAGTCGTTCTCCTTGCGGGCGGCGTCCAGCTCGGCGCGCAGCCGCTCGGTGTCGGCCCTGGTCTGGCCGCGGGCGCGGTCGAGCTCCTCGCGCAGCCGCTCCAGCTCGCGCCTGGTCTCCTCGTCGGCCCGCTCGGCGTGCGCCCGCTGGACCTCCTCGCCGGCCGCCGCCACCAGCTTGACCCAGCCGGCGGGCCGCAGCACGTAGGCCGCGGCGGCCACATCGACGGGGTCGGCGGCGGCGGGCGGCGCACCGGAGGTGAGGGCCTCGGCCAGCTCCGGCTGGGTCTGGCCGATCCGCTCGCCGATGCGCCGGCGGAACACCGGGTCGCTCTCCAGCGCGGCGGCCATCGCGTTACCCGCGAACTTGGCCCGCCTGCTGGGGGTGAAACGGGCGTACTGCCGCAGCTGGGCGGGGAGTTCACCGACGGTCAGACCGCCGAACGCGTCCGACACCAGCGCCACGACCCTGCGGCGTACGCCCTCGGGCAGCGGACGGTCGAGCGACTCCGCGGTGCCGTCGGCCGCGTCGGCCGGTCCGGCGCCGCCTGTCGGCTGCTCCACCTTCCATCACCCCAATGTGTCTGTCCGGGCGACCCCGTCAGGAGTCGGCACCAGGCCTGTCGACCAGCTCGATCTGGTCCACGGCGTTGCACCAGCGGCAGCGCACCGACTCGATGGTCTCACTGACCACCTCGCGCTCCTCGACACTCGACTCCCCGGCCAGGTCGAGATGCACGTACTCCACGACCTTCGAGGAGCGCGTCACATCGAAACGGGTGAGGTTGCCGCAGAGCGTGCAGCGCCAGCGGGTCCCGTCCGTCGGCTGGGGAACCGTCGTCATCGTTGCGTCCTCTTTCGTCGTTCGTCGAGTCTTGTCGCGTGCCCAGGTCTTCGATCTCGCGGTGCGCCGTCGAACTGCGGATGTCCTGCCGCAACCCTACGGCCTTGTGCATACCTATCGGCACGGCGAGGCGGTCTGTCCCGTTCTCACCTGGTGCGTCATGCTCTGTACGTGACCGATCGGCGGGAAGTCCTCTGGCGGAAGCGGTTCCGGGAGCTCGGGGCGGCGGCCTCGGCGGGCGGCGCCCCGGTCACGTACGGGCTGATCGCGCTGTGCTGCGCGGTGTTCCTGATCAGCCCGCTCTCCGGCTTCAACCCGGCCCACGGCACCGCCGACGCGCTGCTGGCCGCGCAGGCCGGGTACTTCGAGCGGTGGGGAGTGATCCCCAGCGAGCTCATGGACGGCTCGGCGCGCGCGGCCCTGACCCCGCTGACCGCGCTCTTCGTCCACGGCAGCTGGCTGCACCTGCTGGGCAACATGCTCTTCCTCTACGTGTTCGGCGCGATGGCCGAGGAGCGCATGGGCCGCGTCGAGTTCACCTTCTTCTATCTCCTGTGCGGCTACTTCGCCCTCGTGGCCTACGCCGTGGTGCACGCGGGCTCCGACCAGACGCTGGTCGGCGCGTCGGGGGCGATCTCCGCGGTGCTCGGCGCGTTCCTCTGCCTCTTCCCCAGGGCCCGGGTCACCAGCCTCTTCCCCTTCCTCTTCTTCCTGCCGCTGCGCTTCCCCGCCTGGATCGTGCTGGTCTTCTGGTTCGTCCTGCAGTGGCTGGCGGCGCAGAGCGCGGGCAGCGGCCCGGGCGTGGCGTACCTCGCGCACGTGGCGGGTTTCTCGGCCGGGTTCCTCTACGCCTGGGTCCGGTTCCGGGGTACTAGAGTGAAGTCTCCAGCCACGGCCACTGAGGGAGAAAGCCAGCCGTGATCACCGCGATCGTTCTCATCAAGACCAGCGTGGACCGGATTCCCGAGATCGCCGAGGCCATCGCCGCGCTGGACAGTGTCAGCGAAGTCTTCTCGGTCACCGGTACGTACGACCTGATCGCCATGGTCCGGGTGGCCCGGCACGACGATCTGGCCGATGTCATCCCGGGCCGGATCAGCAAGATCCAGGGCGTCGAGGCAACGGACACCCACGTGGCCTTCCGTACGTACTCGCAGCACGACCTGGAGGCCGCCTTCGCCATCGGCCTCGACGCCTGAGGCGGCGTACGCGTACGGCTCCGGCCGGGGACGGGAGGCTTCGGGCCCCCGTCCCCGGCCGGAGCCGTGTCCGGACCGGTCAGACCTGCGCCGCACCCCGGTCGGGCACGCAGCGGCCCTCCTCGGTGCGGTAGGTCCAGCGGGCGCCCTTGCTCACCAGCTCGCGGACGGCGCCCAGGAACCGCTCGATGTGCTCGTCCGGCGTGCCGGCGCCGAAGCTCACCCGGATCGCGTTGAGGGACCTCCCCCAGCCTTCGGCCGGGGGGACCCCCACCTCGCTTCGCTCCCCCGGCCCGGCCTCCGGCGCGCCGCACTCGCCCGGGTCCTGCGGCTCACTGCCCAGCAGGGTCCGCACCAGCGGGTGCGCGCAGAACAGTCCGTCGCGCACCCCGATGCCGTACTCCGCGGAGAGCGCCGCGGCGAAGTGCGAGCTGTTCCAGCCCTCGACCACGAAGGAGATGACGCCGACCCGCGGGGCGTCGTCGCCGAAGAGCGAGAGCACCTTGACCTCGGGGACCTCGGCGAGTCCCTCGCGGACCCGGGTCACCAGCCGCTGCTCGCGGTCGACCAGCCGGTCGAACCCGGCCTCGGTCAGGGCCTTGCAGGCGGCGGCGATGGAGTAGACGCCGATGACGTTGGGCGAGCCGGCCTCGTGACGGGCGGCGGTGGTGTGCCACTCGACGTCCACACCGCCGTCGGCGCGCCGGGCGACCTTACGGGAGGCGCCGCCGCCCGCGAGGTACGGCTCGGCGTCCACCAGCCAGTCGGCCCGGCCCGCGAGGACACCCGAGCCGAACGGCGCGTACAGCTTGTGCCCGGAGAAGGCGACCCAGTCGACGTCCAGCTCGGCGATGTCCACCGGGTGGTGGGGGGCCAGCTGCGCGGCGTCGAGCACGATCCGCGCCCCGTGCGCGTGGGCCGCGGCGGCCAGTTCCTTCACCGGCCAGAGCTCACCGGTGACGTTGGACGCGCCGGTCACGCAGACCAGGGCGGGACCGTGGGGCGAGCGGTCGGCCAGCGCCCGCTCCAGCGTGGCGACGGCCTGGTCCGGGGTGCGCGGGGCGTCGAGGTAGGTGACCCGGGCGTCGCGCCAGGGCAGCAGCGAGGCGTGGTGCTCGGTCTCGAACACGAACACCTCGCAGTCGGCGGGCAGCACGGCGGCGAGCAGGTTGAGGGAGTCGGTGGTCGAGCGGGTGAAGACCACCTGGTCGTCGGCACGGCAGCCGAGGAACTCCGCGACGGTCACGCGGCTGCTCTCGAAGAGGTCGGTGGAGAGCTGCGAGAGGTACCCGGCGCCCCGGTGCACGCTGCCGTAGTACGGGGCGTACGCCGCCACGTCGTCCCAGACCCGCTGGAGTGCCGGGGCGCTGGCCGCGTAGTCGAGGGCGGCATAGGTGACATCTCCGCCCGTCACGAGCGGAACGGTGACATCGGCGCCCAGAACCGGCAGCGGGGCACAAACGGACTGGTCGACGGCAGCGGTGGAGACAGACATGGCGAACTCCCGTAAGAGGCAGGCGAAATCCTCGCGCCGGCGACCGTGCGCGGCAGCGCGGGAAGGAAAGGAAAAGAGGTGTGCGGAGAAGGGCGTGGCGCCCTATCGCATTCGCTTGCTCACAAGAGGCTCCCTGGGACCAAGGACCCCAAGGGGTGGCATACGACGATGCCGAGGGGCCCGCGCTTGCCACAGACCTCGCTGCCTGCGGCCTGGTCTTCACCCGGGGCACCCCGCCACGGACGGAGGGTTGCCGGACAGCGGGCCGGGGCCGTAGTCGCTGTCACTCATGACCTGCGCAGCATCTTGCCATACCCACGGCGACGCGCGAGGGCGCAGTCCGCGATCCGGACTGCGCCCTCGCTCACACCCGCTCCTCGCCCTCAGGCGTTGCTGGCCGCCACCCAGCGCTCCAGCGCGCCCTTGGCCGCCCCCGAGTCGATGGACTCGGCGGCCCGCGCGATCCCGGCGGAGAGCTGCTCGTCCAGCGTGCCCTCGCCCGGGTCAAGCGCGACCAGGGCCGCCGCCGAGTTGAGGAGCACCGCGTCGCGTACGGGGCCTCGCTCGCCGTCGAGCAGCCTGCGGGCCACATCCGCGTTGTACGAGGAGTCGGCGCCGCGCAGCGCCTCCACGGGGACCAGCTCCAGGCCGACGTCACGCGGGTCGAAGGCCTGCTCGCGCACGGTGCCGTCGCGGACGATCCAGACCCGCGAGGTCGCCGTGGTGGTCAGCTCGTCGAGGCCGTCGTCGCCCCGGAAGACGAGGGCGGAGTTCCCCCGGTCCGCCAGCACGCCGGCCACGATGGGCGCCATCTTCGGGTCGGCGACCCCGATGGCCTGGGAGCGCACCCGGGCCGGGTTGGTGAGGGGGCCCAGGATGTTGAAGGTGGTCTGCGTGCCGAGCTCCTTGCGCGCCCGCGCCGCGTACCGCAGGGCGGGGTGGAACTTGACCGCGAAGCAGAAGGTGATGCCGGCTTCCTCGGCCACGGCCACGACGCGCTGCGGCGTCAGTTCGAGGTTGACGCCGAGCTTCTCCAGTACGTCGGAGGCCCCGCTCGCCGAGGAGGAGGCGCGGTTGCCGTGCTTGACGACCTTGGCGCCCGTCCCCGCGACGACGATCGCCGACATGGTGGAGATGTTGACCGTCTTGGCCATGTCGCCGCCGGTCCCCACGATGTCGACCGTACGGCCGGGCACCTCGATGGTGTGGGCGTGCTCGTACATGGCGCGGACGAGCCCGGTGACCTCGTCGACGGTCTCGCCCTTGGCCCGCAGGGCGACCGCGAAGCCGGCGATCTGCACGTCCGTGGCCTCGCCGCTCATGATGCGGTCCATGGCCCAGGCGGTGTCGTCCGCGCCGAGGTGCTCGCCACGCAGGAGGGGGGTCAGCACGCCGGGCCAGGTACGGTCCGCCACGCTGTCGCCGCCGTCCGGGGTCACAACGTTCATGGTCCGCTCCTGGGTCCACAGCCGATACAGGTATGCCTCCCACCCTATCCAGGCCCGGGGACAGCGAAGAGCCCCGTCCATCGGATGGACGGGGCTCAAGCTGTGGCGGTCAGCTGAGGTGATCAGTGGTGGCCGTGGCCGCTGGTGATCTCCTTGTACTCCTCGGCAGTGGGCTTGGCGATCTGGTTGTTCTCGCCGTAGTAGCTCCTGCTGAGCCGTGCGCGCACCTTCTGCAGCGCCGACGGCTTGCGCTCGACACCGTTCTCGTCGACCGTCGGGCCGATCTCGAGCGGCTTGTACTGCTCGTGCGCCGTGAGCGTGTGCAGCTGCCCCTGGCCGAGCGGCTCGTGGATCTCCACGAACTCACCGTGCGGCAGGCGCTTGATGGTGCCGGACTCGCGTCCGTGCAGCACCTTCTCCTTGTCCCGGCGCTGGAGGCCGAGGCAGATCCGCCGGGTGACGACGAACGCCAGGACCGGTCCGACGAAGAACGCGATCCGGACGAACCAGCTGATCGCGTTGAGCGACAGGCTGAAGTGGGTCGCCCAGATGTCGTTGCCGCCGCCGATGAGCATGACGAAGTAGATCGTCACCCAGGCGACACCGAGCGCGGTCCGGGTCGGAGCGTTGCGCGGCCGGTCCAGGATGTGGTGCTCGCGCTTGTCCCCGGTGATCCAGGACTCGATGAACGGGTAGAGCGCGAGCGCCGCCAGGATCACACCGAACAGGACCAGCGGGATCAGCACGCCGAGGACCAGCGTGTGGCCCCAGAGGTTGATCTCCCAGCCGGGCATCACACGGACGAAGCCTTCGGCGAAGCCCATGTACCAGTCCGGCTGGGCGCCCGTGGACACCTGGTCGGGCCGGTAGGGGCCGAGCGCCCAGATCGGGTTGATCGAGGCGATGCCCGCGATGATCGCGATGAAGCCGAAGACCAGGAAGAAGAACCCTCCGGCCTTGGCCATGTACACCGGCAGCAGCGGCATGCCGACGACGTTCTTGTTCGTCCGGCCCGGACCCGCGAACTGCGTGTGCTTGTGGAAGAAGACCAGGATGAGGTGGCCGACCACGAGCCCGAGCATGATGCCCGGCAGCAGCAGGATGTGGATCGAGTAGAACCGGGCGATGATGTCGCCGCCGGGGAACTCCCCGCCGAACAGGAACATCGAGATGTACGTGCCCACGATCGGCATCGACAGGATGGCGCCCTGCGTGAAGCGCACACCCGTACCGGAGAGCAGGTCGTCCGGGAGCGAGTAGCCGGTGAACCCGGTGAACATGCCGAGGACGAACAGCAGGAAGCCGAACAGCCAGTTGATCTCACGCGGCTTGCGGTACGCGCCGGTGAAGAACACCCGGAACATGTGCACGAACATGCCGGCGAGGAAGATCACCGCTGCCCAGTGGTGGATCTGCCGGACGAGCAGACCACCGCGGACGTCGAAGCTGATGTCCAGCGTCGAGGCGTAGGCCTCGGACATCCGGATGCCCTGCATCGGCTCGTACGAGCCGTGGTAGACGACCTCGTTCATGCTGGGGTGGAAGAACAGCGTCAGATACACACCCGTGAGGATGATGATGATGAAGCTGTAGAGGCAGATCTCACCCAGCATGAAGGACCAGTGGTCCGGGAAGATCTTGCGCATGTTGGCCTTGGCCAGGCCGTAGATCCCGAGCCGGCCGTCCGCCCAGTCGGCCACCCGCTCACCGGCGGGCGCCTTGCGCTGTGTTTCCGTCGCAGTACTCATCCGCGCTCCCAGAAGGCAGGACCGACGGGCTCTTCGAAGTCACCGAGCGCCTCGAGGTTGCCCTCGCTGTTCACACCGATCCGCAGCTGCGGAAGGGGGTGACCGGCCGGACCGAAGATGACGCGGGCGCCGTCGGAGAGGTCGAAGGTGGACTGGTGGCACGGGCAGAGCACGTGATGCGTCTGCTGCTCGTACAGGCTGATCGGGCAGCCGACGTGGGTGCAGATCTTGGAGAAGGCCACGATTCCCTCGTGGGCCCACTCGCGCTCGCGCTTGTCCTTGATGTTGTCCGGCTCGATGCGGATGATCATCAGGGCGGCCTTGGCGATCTGCGTCTGGAAGTCGTGCGCGTCCTCCTCCAGGCCCTCGGGCATGGCGAAGGTCAGCGAACCGACGACGACGTCCTCGGGACGCAGCGGCTCCATGGTGTTCATGTTGACGAGCTGCTTGCCCTTGGCCCAGAGCGTCTTGCGGAGCTTCTTCTCCGGCAGCGGACCGAGGTCGCGCAGCAGCACCACACCGGAGAGCGGCACCAGGGCCAGCGCACCGAACATGGTGTTGCGGATCAGCTTCCGCCGCCCGATCGCGGACTCCTTGGCACCGTCCGCGAAGTCGGCCATGACCTTGGCCTTGACCTCGGGCGTGGCCTCGATGGCGTGCCGGTCGTCGGCCACCTCCACGTCGGACATCAGGGTGCGCGCCCAGTGGACGGCGCCCGCGCCGATGAGGAAGAGCGCCAGACCCAGGGTCAGGCCCAGGGAAAAGTTGAGCGCGCTCACATGGCCGAACGGCCAGATGTAGACGATCTTGTCGACCGGGAAGATGACGTACGAGGCGATGAAGCCGACCGTCGCCAGCATGGACAGCGTGAACAGGAGGGCGACAGCTCGCTCGGAGCGGTTCGCAGCCCGTTCGTCGATGTCCTGGATGCGCGGCTTGTGGGCCGGCAGCCCCGGGTCGGCGAACGGGTCGCCCGCACCCTCTACCGCGCCGTGCGCGGTGCCCTGCTCTACCGGCAGGTTCTCTTCTGGAATCTGTTGGCTACTCATGACTTCTTGGCCTTAGCGGTGTGGGCCGCGACCCATACGGCGATGGCGATCAGGCCGCCCAGGCCGAAGATCCAGCCGAAGAGTCCTTCACTGACGGGGCCGAGGCCACCGAGCGAGAGGCCGCCGGGGTCTTCGGACTCATCACCGTTGACGGTCTTGATGTACGCGATGATGTCTTTCTTCTCCTGCTCGGGCATGGTGCTGTCCGGGAAGGAGGGCATGCTCTGCGGGCCGGTCTGCATGGCCTCGTAGATGTGCTTCGGGCTCACGCCTTCGAGGTCCGGGGCGTACTTGCCGTTCGTCAGCGCGCCGCCCTTTCCGGTGAAGTTGTGGCACTGCGCGCAGTTGGTGCGGAACAGGTCACCGCCCTTGGCCACGTCCGCACCGGCAGGGTCGACCTGGCTTCCGGTCGGCGTGATCGGACCGGCGCCCAGGGACGCGACGTACGCCGCGAGCTGGTCGATCTCGGCCTGGGAGTAGATGACCTTCTTCTTCGGGACCTGGGCGCCCGGCTGCTGAGCCGGCATGCGTCCGGTACCGACCTGGAAGTCGACGGCGGCGGAGCCGACGCCCACGAGGGACGGCCCGTCGGTGGTGCCCTGACCGCCGGATCCGTGGCAGCTGGCGCAGCCCACGGAGTAGAGCTTCTTGCCCTCGTCGATGGCGAGGGACTGGGCGGTTTCGTCGGCCTGCGCCTTACCCGCAGGCGCGAACGCGGCGTACAGCCCCCCGGTAGCCGCCAGCGCGAGGAGTAGTACGACGACCGCCGCCAGCGGATGGCGTCGTCGTGCGGAGAGCTTTTTCACGGATTACCCCGGTGTCAGGATCTTCTGCGTCGATGATGGGTGGGTGCGAGCCCTGTTACTTGATCATGTAGATCGTGGCGAACAGGCCGATCCAGACGACATCGACGAAGTGCCAGTAGTAGGACACGACGATGGCGGCGGTGGCCTGCTCGTGGGTGAATCTCGAGGCCGCGTATGTCCTGCCCAGGACGAGCAGGAAGGCGATGAGGCCGCCTGTCACATGCAGACCGTGGAAGCCGGTCGTCAGGTAGAACACCGAACCGTACGGGTCGGAGGACAGGGAGAGACCCGCCTCCTTGACCAGCTCGGTGTACTCGAGGACCTGGCCTCCGATGAAGATCGCACCCATCACGAACGTGATGATGAACCAGGTGCGGAGCTTCTTCACATCGCCCCGCTCCGCGGCGAAAACGCCGAGCTGGCAGGTGAGAGAGGAAAGCACCAGGATCGTGGTGTTCGTCGCCGAGAACGGGAAGTTCAGATGGTGAGCCATCTCCTTCCAGTGATCGGGTCCCATCACCGATCGCAGGGTGAAGTACATCGCGAAGAGGGCCGCGAAGAACATCAGCTCGGAACTCAACCAGATGATGGTTCCGACGCTGGTGAGGTTCGGCCGATTGACCGACGGGTGCGCGTGCCCGGTTTCTACTGTCGTTGCTGTCGCCACGACCGACATTATGTCGGTCGCTTATCCCGCCCTCACTCCGGGGGGTGCCGTTCGGTGTGTCAGTGGGGTGTGTCCTCACCGAACGGCCCATCGAATCGCTGTCTTTACCGGTGCTGACAGGCAGTCCGCCGGAGTACGATCCGCCCATCGGTTCATGCCCGGAGAGCCCCGAAGACACAGACGTCACGGAGGAACAATGCAGCCGACCGCCACGGTCCTGGTCTACAGCGACGACGCCAACACCCGCGAGCAGGTGAGGCTGGCTGCCGGGCGGAGGCCTGCGGCGGACGTGCCGCCGGTGGAGTTCCTGGAGTGCGCCACCCTGCCCGCCGTCCTGAGCGCCCTGGGCCGGGGCGGTGTCGACGTGTGCGTGCTGGACGGCGAGACGGCCCCCGCGGGCGGTATGGGCGTCTGCCGGCAGATCAAGGACGAGATCTTCGACTGCCCGCCCGTGCTGCTGCTGATCGGGCGCCCGCAGGACGCCTGGCTGGCCACGTGGAGCCGTGCGGACGCCGCTGTGACGCATCCGGTGGACCCGGTCGACTTCGCGGACGCCCTGGCCTCCCTGCTGCGCCGCAGGCTGGCCGTAGGCGCCTGAGGGGCCCGCGAGGACCGGCGGGCCCTGGCGGCCCGGGGCGGAGGGGCCCCGAACCCCTCCGCGGTGTCCTTCCGGGGCGTGGCGCACTCCCGGCCGGGATCAGACCTGGGGGCGCAGCCGCGCCGTCCGGACGTCGGTGCCGGAGTCGGTGTCGGGCGTGGAGCCGCTGTGCAGGGCGCTGCCCTTCTGCCAGGCGTCCCAGGCGAGGTTCCAGTCGCCGAAGCCGTTGTCGAACGGCGTCATGGTCTCGCCGTCGCTCCCGACGACCTTGACGATGTCGCCCTCGCGTACGGTCTCGAAGAACCACTGGGCGTCGGCGGTGCTCATCCCGGTGCAGCCGTGGCTGACGTTGGCGTTGCCCTGCGATCCGGTGGACCAGGGCGCGGCGTGGACGTACTCGCCGCTCCAGGTGACGCGTGTGGCCCAGTAGACGGGCAAGTCGTAGGACTCCGAGGAGCCGGCGGCGATGCCGATGCTCTCGCCGCGCATGCGTACGAACTGTTCCTTGGCCAGCACCACCTTGACGCCGTTGCGGGTGTCGAAGCCCGGCTTGCCCGTGGTGACCGGCAGGGTGTTGATCACTTCACCGTTGCGCAGCACGGTCATGGAGTGGTCCGAGGCGTCGGTGATCGCTTCTATGCGGTCGCCGGTGGTGATCTTCAGGGGTTTCGTGGCGTCGCCGTAGAGGGCGTTGGTGACCTTGATGCCCTTGAGGTTGCTGCGGACGTCGATGGTGGCGTCGGCGGGCCAGTACTCCTTGGGCCGGTAGTGCAGCGTCTTGTCGTCGACCCAGTACCAGGAGCCCGTGACGGCGGGGGCGGACCGGACCTGCAGGCCGCGCTCCACGGTGGCGCGTGAGGCCTTGTCGGCGACCGGAGCGCTGAGTTCCGCTGTGAGGGGCTGTCCGACCCCGTAGGTGCCCGCCTGCGGGCCGAAGGTGACCTTCAGGAACTTCTTGGCCGCCGTGGTGCCGAAGGCGTACGTACGGCTGCCAGGAGCCCCGTCGCCGTTCTCGGTGGAGACCTTGACGGTGTATCGGGTGCCGGCGGCGAGCGAGGTGGTGGAGTGCCACCGCTTGCCGTCGGCGTCGAGCTCTCCGGCCAGGTGGCGGCCCTCGGTGTCGACGGCCGTCACGTCCGTGATCTTCGCGTCGTCGTCCTTGACGGTGACTTCGAGGGGCTTGTCGGGGTCGGCCTTCTTGTTCTCGGCCGGACCGTTGAACGAGATCAGGTCGGCGGCGTCGTAGGGCTTCAGGGACAGCGGATCACCGTCGGGCTCGCCACAGGCGGTCGCACCCGCTACCAGGGTCACGACCAGCAGAGTGCAGCTCACTACGGTGCGGATGCGCGGCGTGTGGTTCATGAACCCACGCTAAGAAGATTCATCCGATCCAGCGCGTTCAATGACTGCAAACGGGGGCCCGGCCCGCTCATTGCTGAGCGGACCGGGCCCCCGTACGGGTGCGACACGTCCTGTCCGGGCGTGTCCTACCGGGTCCTACTGGGTGCGGTTCTCTCCGCGGTAGTACTCGAAGACCCAGCCGAAGAGGCCGATCAGGAGCAGCGGGGCGGAGAAGTAGGCCAGCCACCAGCCGAAGACGACGGCCATGAAGAGGAAGGCGCCACCGATGGCCAGCGAGAGCGGCTGCCAGCTGTGCGGCGAGAAGAAGCCCACCTCACCGGCTTCGTCCGCGACGTCGGCCTCCTTGTTGTCCTGGGCCATCGCGTCGACCCGGTTGGCCGTGAAGGCCAGGTAGAAGCCGATCATGATGGCCAGCCCGAAGGCCAGGACCAGCGCGGTGGTGCCGACCGGCTCCTTCGACCAGACGCCGTACGTGACGGCCATGGCCAGCAGGAAGACGCTCAGCCAGAGGAAGAGCTTGCCCTGGATCTTCACTTGCCGTCCTCCTTGCCACCGACGAGGACCTTGTCACCCTCGGACAGGTGATCGAGCTGCTCGAGTGCCGCGATCTCCGGGTGGTGCAGGTCGAACGCCGGGGATTCGGAACGGATCCGCGGCAGGCTGAGGAAGTTGTGCCGCGGAGGCGGGCAGGACGTCGCCCATTCGAGCGAACGGCCGTAGCCCCAGGGGTCGT
>NZ_JAERUC010000117.1 GCF_016745505.1 Streptomyces silvae
ACTTCGGCGAGTTCGAGTTCTGGTTCGCCGCGCTCAAGGTCATCGCGATCACGCTCTTCCTGGTGCTGGGCCTGCTCGCGATCCTGGGCGTGCTGCCCGGCGCGGACTCCCCCGGCACCTCGAACCTCACCGGGGACGGCGGTTTCCTGCCGAACGGCTCCGAGGGCCTCATCATCGGCCTGCTCGCCTCCGTCTTCGCGTACGGCGGCCTGGAGACGGTCACCATCGCGGCGGCCGAGTCGGAGAACCCGGTGCAGGGTGTCGCCAAGGCGGTCCGTACGGCGATGTGGCGCATCGCGGTCTTCTACATCGGCTCGATGGCGGTCATCGTGACGCTCGTGCCGTGGGACGACCCGAAGGTCGCCGAGGTCGGCCCGTTCTACGCGATGCTCGACCACCTCGGCATCAGCGGCGCCGCGGAGATCATGAACGTGGTCATCCTGGTCGCCCTGCTCTCCGCGATGAACGCCAACATCTACGGCTCCTCGCGCATGGCCTGCTCCCTCGTCGCCCGCGGTCAGGGACCGAAGCTGCTCGGCAAGGTCTCCTCGGGCGTCCCGCGCAACGCCGTGCTGGCCTCCTCGGTCTTCGGCTTCCTCTGCGTGCTGCTCAGCTACTGGCGCCCCGACGACGTCTTCCCGTGGCTCCTCAACATGATCGGCGCGGTGATCCTGGTCGTCTGGATCTTCATCGCGGTCTCCCAGCTCGTCCTGCGCAGGCGCACGGAGCGGGAGGCCCCGGACCGGCTCGTCGTCCGGATGTGGCTCTTCCCGGGCCTGACGATCGCGGCCCTGGTGGCCATGACCGGCATCTTCGTCCTGATGCTGCGCCAGCCCGACACCCGCGACCAGCTGCTGGCGACCGGGGTGCTGACGGCGGTGCTGATCGTGATCGGCGTGGTGCGGCAGAAGCGCGCGGAGCGCGGGACGCCCGCCCGAAACTGAGTGCAGGGAGCACGGTCGTTCTGCGAGGGTGCTGCCATGAGTCCCCTCCCCGCAGATCCGACCGTGCTGCACCCGATGCCCGGGCAGCCGCGTGTGGTGCAGCTCAAACCGCTGGTGACGTCCCCGCTCATCGAGGTCGGCGCGTACTCGTACTACGACGATCCCGATGACGCGACGGCGTTCGAGACCCGCAACGTGCTGTACCACTACGGCCCCGAGAAGCTCGTGATCGGCCGCTTCTGCGCGCTGGGCACCGGGGTGCGGTTCATCATGAACGGCGCCAACCACCGCATGGACGGCCCCTCCACGTTCCCGTTCCCCACTCTGGGCGGCTCCTGGGCCGACCACTTCGACCTGCTGTCCGGGCTGCCCGGCCGGGGCGACACCGTGGTCGGCCACGACGTGTGGTTCGGCTACCGGGTGACGGTGATGCCGGGCGTGCGGATCGGGAACGGCGCGATCATCGCCGCCGGTTCCGTCGTCACCTCGGACGTGCCGGACTACGGCATCGTCGGCGGCAACCCGGCGAAGCTGCTCCGCACCCGCTACGACGACGCGGACATCGCCCGGCTCCTCGCGGTGGCCTGGTGGGACTGGCCGGCCGAACACATCACCGCGCACATCCGCACCCTCATGTCCGGCAGCGTCGACGCCCTGGAGGCGGCGGCGCCTCAGCCCGGCTGAGCCCGCAGGAGCACCTCGCCCGCCTCCGTACGGAAGTAGAGGACCGAGCGGCCGGACCTGCGGCGCCCGGCCAGGCCGGCGTCCAGCAGCACCTTCAGGTGGCGGCCGACCGAACCGAGTCCCTGACCCGTGAGTGCCACCAGCTCGGTGGTGCTCCTGGGGCGGTCGAGCAGCACGAGGACCCCGGCCCGGGCGGGCCCGAGCAGCCGGCCGAGGCTGTCGGGGACCACGGGCCGGTCCGCGTCGGAGAGGGTGCCGGAGCAGGCGTACACGACCGCGTACCGCTGCGCCCCGGCGTCCCAGGAGACCCATCCCCGGCGCGGTGTGACGGGCACGAACGCCAGCCGTACGCCGACGAGTTCACGGGGCGGGTAGGCGCGCGGGTTGACCTGGAGCCGGCTGCCTCCGAGCCACCGCATGCCCGGGTTCATCGTCTCCAGCACCGCGGCCCAGCCGCCCTGGCCGAGCTGTCCTGCGCGCGCCACGATGTCCGCCTCGATGATCCGGCGGCGTCGCGGCCAGTCCGGGAGCACGATGCGCTCCCACACCCATTCCAGCAGGGCGGCGGCGATCTCCGGCAGATCAGGACGGTGGAGCGCCGCCGGGAGCGGCCCGCCTCCGGACACCTCCAGATCGGCGCGGGCGCCGTCGGGGGACGTCCCGCGCATCCGGTCGAGGTCCTGGGCGAAGGTGGTCCCGTCGGTGGGCGGCGGGGTGAGGAAGTCCGCGTTCCAGTGGCCGCCGAGACCGGTCCGTACGAGCTGTGCGGTGACGGGGTCGGCCGCCAGGCGCTCACGGTAGGCGGGCCGGTGCGTGTCGAACCAGGCGCGTTCGGCCGGGTTCGTGGCCGCCCCGACCTCCAGGGCCTGGAGTGTCGCCGTGGTCTCCGCCAGCTCCGACACGACGAAGCGCCCGGCGGCCAGGGTGTCCGCGTTGACCTGCCACCAGCCCATGGTTTCGCCTCCTCGCGAAAGAGTAACGGCCGCACGGACCGTGCCCCGAGACTCCCCGGCATGCTCACCTACCGGGAAGTGTTCCGCGTACCGCAGTTCGGCCCTCTCTTCGTGACGAGTGCCCTGCAGGCCGCCGCGTCGACGACGAGCGGACTGGCCCTGGGCGTCCTCGTGTTCACCTCGACCGGGTCGCCGCTGCTCTCCGCGCTCTCCATGTTCGGCGCTTCCCTGGCCCAGCTGGCCGGCGCGGCCCTGCTGATGTCGGCGGCCGACCGGCTCCCGCCGCGTGGAGCGCTGAGCGGCGCGGCGCTGGCCTTCGGCATCGGGACGGCGGTCCTGGCCCTTCCCGGGCTGCCGCTGCCGCTGGTCTTCGCGGTCGTCCTGGGCGAGGGGGCGGTCGCGGCGGTCATGGGCGGGGTGCGGTACGGGCTGCTCGGCGAGGTGCTCCCCGAGGAGGCCTTCCTGCTGGGGCGTTCGCTGCTCAACATGTGCGCGGGCACCATGCAGATCCTCGGCTACGCGGCCGGCGGCGTCCTGGTCGCCGTGCTGGCCCCGCGCGGCACCCTGCTCGTCGCGGCCGCCCTGTACGCCGCCGGCGCCACGGCTGCGTGGTTCGGCCTGGGCCGCCGTCCGCCGCGGGCGACCGGGCGGCCCTCGGTGGGCGAGACCTGGCGCACCAACGCGCTGCTGTGGTCCTCGGGGCCGAGACGGCGCGTGTATCTCTCGCTCTGGCTGCCGAACGGGCTGGTCGTCGGCTGCGAATCGCTCTTCGTGCCCTACCGGCCTGACCGGGCGGGGCTGCTCTTCGCGTGCGCGGCGCTCGGCATGCTGGCCGGGGACACGGTGACGGGCCGTTTCCTGCCGGCGCGGTGGCGGGGCCGGCTGCGGACCCCGCTGCTCCTGCTGCTGGCGGTGCCGTATCTGCTCTTCGCGTTGCGGCCCGGCCTGCCGTGGGCGCTGCTCCTGGCCACCGTGGCGTCCACCGGCTTCTCGGCGAGTCTGCTCCTCCAGGAGCGCCTGATGGCTCTGACCCCGGCCACCATGACCGGCCAGGCGCTCGGCCTGCACTCCTCGGGGATGCTGGCCATGCAGGGGGTGGCGGCGGCGCTCGCGGGGGCCCTGGCGCAGCGGATCCCCACCGGAGGGGCGATCGCGCTGATGGCGGCCGCCTCGGTCGCCGTCACCCTGATCCTGGCGCCGGGACTGCAACGCGCGGGCGGGCCCGTGGGCGGGGAGACACCGGCCGCGCGGGCCCCGGCCGACGGGTGATCGTGCCCGGCGCCGGCCCCCAGGGCCCGGACCCCGGCCCCTCAGTGCCCGGCCCCCCGGTGCCCGGACCTCGGTGCCGGGCCTTCGGCCGTCAGTCGCCGCCCCCGCCACCGCCGTCCCCGCCCCCGCTGTCGCCGCCCCCGTCACCGCCGCCGGAGTCCCCGCCGTCGCCGCCGTCCGCGCCCCAGCCGTCCCCGCCGCCGGGCTCGTTGTCGTCACTGCCGTGGCCGAGGTTGCTGAACCAGGGGCGGTCCCACGCCACATCGGTGGCGATCGGCTCGCCCCCGTCCCCCACGTACCGCTCCGACCGGAACCGTGCCGTGCCGGTCGTGTCGCCTATCCCGAAGGCGACGGCGAAGGCGTGGGCCATCACGGCGTCCAGCGGGTCGGGGCTCTCGTGGCGGACCGGCGCCAGCGGCCGCAGCACGGTGTCCGACGTGCGGGCCTGGCGGCGCGGGGGCCGTGCCAGCAGGGCGACCCGCCGGTCACCGCGCAGCAGCCAGGAGTGCGTGGCGTCCTCCCGCCGCAGCACCCAGTGCGCCCCGGGCAGCCGCGCCTCCACCACGCTCTTCGACTTGCGCAGCTTCTTCTTCAGCACGAGCTCGGCCGTGGCGTCGCCGACGCTCAGGCGCAGGCCCTTGGACGGGTCGAGGTCGTCGCCGCGGAAGCCGCGGGGCGCGCGGATCCGTACGACGGGGGCGTGCGGCCCCCAGACGTCCACGCGCACCAGGCGCCGGTCCACCGCGACGGCGACCGGCCCCGCGGGCCCCTCCACGAGTCTCCGCGCGATCCACAGCGGCACGCCCTCGGCCTCGGCCCGGGCCGACAGTGCGGCCACCTGCTCGGGCCCGCCGCAGAGCCGTACGGCAAGCTCCCCGAGCGCGCGGGCGAACTCGGCGGCCCTGCGCACCTTCAGCGGGGTGGCGGTGCCGGTGACGCGGGTCAGCGGGACGGTGCCGGGGCCCTCCGGGAGCCGGTCCAGCGGGCGCTCGGACCCGCCGCCTCCCAGCCAGTGACCGCGCCGGTACGCCTCGGCCATGGCACCGAGGTTCAGCTCGCCCAGCGGCGTGGTCCGCCCGCCCCTGCGCAGCCGGTCCTCGGCCAGCTCCACGGTCTGCGCCAGCGGATTCCAGGACCGCTCGCCATAGAGCACCTGGCTCACGACAACCCCCCATGTACGTACGTGACTCGGCCGAGGACACCCTCACACACCCCGGGACCGCCCACGCCGCCGGGGCGGTCGCCCGGCCTCAGGCCAAGGGGAGTTCCAGCAAGGGCAGTTCGCGGCCGGGGACCGAGCCCGAGGGTGTGGCCCCGATCCGTACCGCACCCATGGCCGTGTAGAAGGACTCGGCGTTGGGGTCGGCGTCGATGGTGAGCCGGACGAATCCGAGCCGGCGTGCCCGCGCGGCCGTGCGGGTGAAGAGAAGTCTCCCCACGCCCCGGCCCATGGCGTCCGGCTCGACGAACATCATGCCGAGGGCGCCCTCGGGTGGGCTCCCGTCCAGCATGGTGAAGCCCAGGAGCCTGCCGTCCCGCTCCGCCACGGCCGTGCGGCGGGCGGTCACCTCGTCGGGGCGGACGGTGAGTTCGTCCCGGCACGCCGCCATGAACGCCTCGTCGTAGCCCCAGTGCGCCTTCGACCTCAGGGCCAGCGCGGTCAGCGCCGCGGCCTCCTCGGGGCGCCCCTCCCGTACGTATGTCATGGCCTCCCTCTCCGTCTCCGTGTCGGCCGGCTTGAATAAATTCTAGCACCGCTAGACAAGCGAGCCCTGAAAGTACTAGCGTTGCCTCATCACCTAGCAACGCTAGCACTTGGAGGGATCGCCATGCTCAGCACACTCGAGGTCGTCACCACCGTCGCCGTGGGCCTGATGGTGGGAGTGGAGTTCTCCGTCATCTTCGTCATGAACCGGATCCTGAACGCCCTCCCCGGGGACAGCGGCCAGCTCGGTCACGCCCACGGCGGCCGGATGCTCGGCGCCCTGATGCCCTTCTGGTACATGGGCTCGGTCGCCCTCAGCGCGATCTGGGCCGTCGCCGGATGGCACCACCAGGGCACCGGACTCGTCGTCACCGCCGCCGGACTGCTGGTCCTCAGCGTGATCATGTCGATCCTGCTGCTCGTGCCGATCAACAACCGGAACAAGACCTGGACCCCCGAGAACCGGCCCGCCGACTGGCAGGAGCAGCTGGAGCGCTGGAACCGCTACCACTACCTCCGCCTCGCCGTCATCCTCGCCGCGTTCACCCTGCTGGTCACCGCCCTCGTCTGACACCACGCCGCCCCGGGATGCCCTGGCCCACCCCCGCGGGCCCGGCATGACCCGAACGAGAGGCCCTAGGTCCAAGGGCTGATCACTTCCGCGGCTTCCTCCTGCTAGCCTGCAATTGCGAAGGACTTGCAATAACAACCAGGTAGCAGTTGGAGGGTTCGATCCCATGGCCACGTACACGCTTCCGGAACTCCCGTACGACTACGCGGCGCTCGAACCGGTCATCAACCCGCAGATCATCGAGCTCCACCACGACAAGCACCACGCGGCGTACGTCAAGGGTGCGAACGACACCCTGGAGCAGCTGGAAGAGGCCCGTGACAAGGAGGCCTGGGGCGCGATCAACGGCCTCCAGAAGAACCTCGCGTTCCATCTCTCCGGGCACATCCTGCACTCGATCTACTGGCACAACATGACCGGCGACGGCGGCGGCGAGCCCCTCGCGGCGGACGGCGTGGGCGATCTGGCCGACGCGATCGCGGAGTCCTTCGGTTCGTACGCCGGCTTCAAGTCGCAGCTGACGAAGGCCGCCGCCACCACGCAGGGCTCCGGCTGGGGCGTCCTCGCGTACGAGCCGGTCAGCGGCAAGCTGATCGTCGAGCAGGTCTACGACCACCAGGGCAACGTCGGCCAGGGCTCGGTCCCGATCCTGGTGTTCGACGCCTGGGAGCACGCCTTCTACCTGCAGTACAAGAACCAGAAGGTCGACTTCATCGAGGCCATGTGGCGCGTCGTCAACTGGCAGGACGTGGCCAAGCGCTACGCCGCCGCCAAGGAGCGCGCGGACGTGCTGCTGCTCGCTCCCTGACGGAGCCCGAGCGTCCTGCCTCGTGATCGTCTTCTCAACCTTCACCCGGCAGGCGGATGGACGGAGAACCCCCGTGAGGACGTGACTCGCGGGGGTTCTCCCATGCCGGGGAACTCAGATCCGGAAGACGGAGCCGATGAACTCGGAGAGCAGCCGCTCCTTCAGGGGCCCGGGCAGCGCGTCCAGCAGGACGAGTACGGGGGCCATCCGGCCGGGCAGCCCGGCGCCCTCGCCGAGCCCGGCGAAGGCCAGGACGGCCGCGACCTCGTCCGGTCCGAGCGTCTGCGGGTCCAGCCCGGCGGCGAACGCCGCGAGGGCCGGGTCCACCGTCACGGGCTCCAGGGAACGGGCCTTCGCCAAGGCCGCCGCGAGGTCGCCGAGCAGCGCGTCGACCTGGCCGACCGTGGCCGGAGTGAGCGTCAGGTGGAGGTTGGGCGGGAGGCCGTCGAAGGAGAGCTGCGGCTGGAGGTACCAGCCGAGCTCGCGCATCTCGTCGGCGAGATGGAGGAGCAGGCTGAGGTCGGGGGCGCCTGTGTCCTCTCCGGCGCCGGTGGGAGCGCCCGTGTCCTCCCCCGCGACGGTGAACGCGACGAGCCCGGCCGCGGGATCGCCGAGCACCCGTACGCCGTCGAGGGAACGCAGCCCCGCGAGCAGCCGGTCCGACGCCTCGGCGACCCGGCCCGCCAGCGCGGTGTAGCCCTCCTCGCCCACGTGCTGGAGGACCGCCCAGGCCTGGGCCAGCAGACCGCCGGACTTGGTGCCCTGCACGGTCGGGTTGACGACCGGGTAGCCGGGCCAGCCGGCGTGCGCGAAGTACTGGTGGCGGCGCAACTCGGCGTCGCGGTAGAGGACCACGGAGGCACCCTTGTCGGCGTACGCGTACTTGTGCAGGTCCACCGAGAGCGAGGTGACGCCGGGGACGGAGAGGTCGAAGGGCGCCACCTCGCGTCCGGCGCGCCGCAGGTAGGGCAGGATCCAGCCGCCGATGCAGGCGTCCACATGGCAGAGCACCCCGCGTGCGGAGGCCGCCGCGGCGATCTCGGCGACGGGGTCGATCACCCCGTGGGCGTACGAGGGGGCGGAGGCGACCACCAGCGCGGTGCGGTCGGTCAGCGCGGCGGCCATGGCGGCCGCGTCGGCGCGGAAGGTGACGGGGTCGACGGGGACGACGACCGGTTCGACGCCCAGGTAGGCGGCGGCCTTGTGGAAGGCGGCGTGGGCGGTGGACGGCAGCACCAGCCGGGGTGCGGTGATCCCGCGTACGGTCCTGGCGTGGTCGCGGGCGGCCTTGACGGCGAGCAGGATGCTCTCCGTGCCGCCGCTGGTGAACGTCCCCTGGGCGCCGGGGGTGCCGAGCAGGGCGGCGACCGCGCCGACCACGTCGTTCTCCAGCCGGGCCACGCTCGGGAAGACCGTGGGGTCGAGCCCGTTGACCGTCGCGAACGCGGTGTACGCCTCGGCGGCCAGCTCGTCGAGGCCGTCGAGCCCCGCGTCGTAGACGTAGGCGAAGGTGCGGCCCCCTCGGGTGGGCGCGTCCGCCCGGCGCAGGGCGCGCAGCTCGGCGAGCACCTCGGCCGCGGGGCGGCCGTCGGGGAGGGCGGGGTCAGTCGGCACGGGCGGGCTCTTCCTGGAGGGGACGGGGCACGGTCGGGGTCACGCGGTAGCGGCGCAGCAGCAGGAGGCTCGCGGCGGCGAGCACGGCGGGCAGCACGCTCATCCCGGCGGTGATCCCGGTCAGCGCGGCGGCGGGCTGCTCCACGTGGTGCGCGGCGTCGGAGGAGCGGAAGCCGGTCACGGCCAGCACGAGGGCGAAGACCCCGGCGCCCAGGGCGAAGGCGAGGGTCTCGGCGGCC
The DNA here is from genome assembly GCF_016745505.1 of Streptomyces silvae. Taxonomy (GTDB): domain Bacteria; phylum Actinomycetota; class Actinomycetes; order Streptomycetales; family Streptomycetaceae; genus Streptomyces; species Streptomyces silvae. The sequence goes on from NZ_JAERUC010000117.1 coordinate 8,788, forward strand.
GTCCACAGCCCGGTGAAGGTCGCGGCCCTGCGTCTGCCGGTGGTGGCGGCGTCGGCGGCCAGGGTGTCCGCGAGCATGGTGAGGGGCAGCAGTTGCAGTCCGGCGTACGCGATGCCGACGAGGACGACCGCCGCGTAGCCGACGGCGGGGCCCGCCGCTCCGGTGAAGGCGAGGAGCACCGCGCCGGCCGTGTAGAGCAGCGAGGCGCACCACTGCGCGTAGGTGACGCCCTTGCGGCGGGCCAGCCGGTTCCACAGCGGCATGAAGAGGACCAGGGGGCCGATCAGGCAGGCGAACAGCGGGGTGACCGCGCCCGCAGAGCCGAGGGTGTACGTCGCGAAGTACTGGACGCCGGCGAGCATCACGCCGATCGCGAGGGCCTGGAGCGTCCACATCCCGGCGAGGTGGAGGAACGGCCTGCTGGAGCGGGCGGCGGCGAGCTGGGCCCGCAGCGAGGGTTCGGCCTCGCTGCGGACGGCGGCCGGGGCGCGGCGGGTGGCGGCCCACGCACCGAACATGCCGACGGCCAGCAGCAGTGCGACGGCGACGCCCATCAGCCGGTAGCTCTCCGGGGTGTCTCCGTCGGCGTGCGCGATGGCGGGGGCCAGCGCCCCGGACAGCAGGATGGCGACACCGAGGAAGCCCACCCGCCAGCCGAGGACGCGGCCGCGTTCGTGCGGGTCCTCGGTCATCTCGGCGGGCATGGTCACGTACGGCACCTGGAAGACGGCGTACGCGGTGGCGGCGAGCAGGAAGAGGACGGCGACGTAGCCGGCCGCCGGGGCGCCCCGCAGCGGTGGCGCGGCGAAGATCAGCGCGAAGAGCGGCGGCAGGGTGCAGGCGCCGAGCAGCAGGAACGGCCTGCGTGGGCCGCCGCGCAGCCGGCTGCGGTCGGAGACGGCGCCGACCAGCGGGTTGATCAGGACGTCCCAGGCCTTGGGCAGGAAGACGGCGGCGCCCGCGACGGCGGCGGGCACGGCGAGGACGTTGGTGAGGTAGTAGAGCAGGCTCAGGCCCGGCACGGTCGCGAAGGTGCCCGTGCAGAGCGAGCCGAGGCCGTAGCCGATCCGCACGGTGCGCGGCAGGGGCGGGGCCGCGGGATGGTCCGAACCGGCCGCTGGCATGGGCAGATCCTGAACGATGTTCATCTTTTCGGCAAGACCCGCGGGCCCCGCGACACATGACCGGAACACCGTGGGCCGGCGTCCCCGCATCCTGCCGGAGCCGCTGCGAGACTGAGGGGGTGACGGACGACGGGCGACAGACGGACCGGGACCTGGAACGGGCCGTCCTGGAACTGCTGGAACATCGCGGGCCGGGCGCCACGATCTGCCCCTCCGATGCCGCGCGAGCGGTGTACGAGGGGGACGACGACGGCTGGCGTGCGCTCATGGAGCCGGTCCGGCGCGCGGCCGGACGCCTCGTCGAGGCGGGCGAGGTGGAGATCACGCAGGGTGGCCGGCCCGTCGAGCCGGCGAAGGCCCGCGGCCCGGTCCGTATCCGCCGGGTCCGCTGACCCCCGGGACCTTCGGCCCGGCCCGTATCCGCCGGGTCCGCTGACCCCCGGGACCGCCCCCGGCGGTGCGGGCGGTTCCCGGGAGCCCGCACCGCCAGGACCGGGTCAGTCGAAGACTGGGCCCTGGGTGCGGGTCCTCTTGATCTCGTAGAAGCCGGGGATCGACGCCACCAGCAGCGTGCCGTCCCAGAGCCTCGCGGCCTCCTCGCCCTTCGGGGCGGGGGTGACGACCGGGCCGAAGAACGCGATCTGCTCACCGTCGGCGCCGGGCACCGCGATGACCGGGGTGCCGACGTCCTGGCCGACCTTGTCGATGCCCTCCTGGTGGGAGGCGCGCAGCTCCTTGTCGTACGCGTCGGAGTCGGCGTACTCCAGGAGCTCGGCCGGCAGGCCGACGTCCGCCAGGGCGCCCGCGATGGCCTCGCGGGTGGGGCCCTCGCCGTTGTTGTGGATGCGGGTGCCGAGCGCCGTGTACAGCGGTCCGACGATGTCGTCGCCGTGCTTCTGCTGGGCGGCGACCACGACACGGACGGGCGCCCAGGCCTGGGTGCGCATCATGTCCTGGTACTCCTCGGGCAGCTCGTCGAGCCTGGGCTCGTTGAGCACCGCGAGGCTCATCACGTGCCATCGCACCTCGACGTCGCGGACCTTCTCCACCTCCAGCATCCAGCGGGAGGTCATCCAGGCCCAGGGACAGAGCGGGTCGAACCAGAAGTCGGCCGGGACCTTGCCGCCGGGCGTGCTGTTCTCGGGCATGTCTCTCCTCGTGAAATTCGGTCTGCGCCTGTGAGCCGGAACACCATGAGGCCCTCCCGCCATTCCCGCGCGCGGGTGCCGGGGGCCGCATGGGAGGATCGAAGGTCTTCGATCGAGACACAAAGGAGTGCTCCGTGCCCGGTGAGAACCTGTCCCGCGACGAGGCCCGCGAAAGGGCCGAGCTGCTGACCGTCGACGGTTACGAGGTCGCCCTCGACCTGCGTTCCGCCGTCGGTGAGCCCGACGGGGGCGACGAGGCCGGTCCGCGCACCTTCCGCTCGCAGACCACGATCCGCTTCCGCGCGGCCCGCGCGGGGGCCTCGACCTTCGCCGATCTGCTGGCCCCGGCCGTGGACGCGGTGACGCTGAACGGCAAGGACCTGGACCCCGCGGCCGTCTTCGACGGCACCCGGATCGTGCTGGAGGACCTCGCCGAGGGCGAGAACGTCCTGGTGGTCGACGCGCGGTGCGCGTACAGCCGGACGGGCGAGGGCATGCACCGCTTCGTCGACCCGGAGGACGGCGAGGTCTACCTGTACACGCAGTACGAGCCGGCCGACGCCCGCCGCGTCTTCGCCAACTTCGAGCAGCCCGACCTCAAGGCGCCCTACCGCTTCGAGGTGACGGCGCCCGAGGGCTGGCGGGTCTGGTCCAACGGCGCGGAGGAGTCGCAGGAGGGCGAGGTCCACCGGTTCGCCGAGACCCTGCCGATCTCGACGTACATCACGGTGGTCGTGGCGGGTCCGTACCACTACGTGAGCGACCTCTACACCCGTACGTTCGACGACGGTTCGAAGCTGGAGGTCCCGCTCGGCGCGATGTGCCGCAAGGGTCTCGCGCGCTACTTCGACGCCGAGGACGTCTTCCTGATCACCAAGCAGGGCCTGGACTTCTTCCACGACAACTTCGACTACCCGTACCCCTTCGGGAAGTACGACCAGGCGTTCGTGCCGGAGTACAACCTGGGGGCGATGGAGAACCCGGGCCTCGTCACCTTCCGCGAGGAGTACATCTACCGCGGAAAGGTCACCTCGGCCTCCTACGAGCGCCGCGCCAACGTCATCCTGCACGAGATGGCGCACATGTGGTTCGGCGACCTGGTCACCATGCAGTGGTGGGACGACCTGTGGCTGAAGGAGTCCTTCGCCGACTTCATGGGGACGTTCTCGATGGTGGAGGCGACCCGCTTCGCCAACGGCTGGATCACCTTCGCCAACAACCGCAAGGCCTGGGCCTACCGCGCCGACCAGCTGCCGTCCACGCACCCGATCACGGCCGACATCCGTGACCTGGAGGACGCCAAGCTGAACTTCGACGGCATCACGTACGCCAAGGGCGCCTCGGTGCTCAAGCAGCTCGTCGCGTACGTGGGACGGGACGCGTTCCTGGAGGGCGCGCGCCGCTACTTCAAGCAGCACGCCTACGGCAACACCCAGCTGGGCGACCTGCTCTCGGTGCTGGCCGAGACCTCCGGGCGCGACATGACGGCCTGGTCGCGGGCGTGGCTCCAGACCGCGGGCGTCAACGTGCTGACACCGGCGGTGACGTACGACGGCGAGGGCAGGATCGCGGAGCTCTCCGTGACCCAGGAGGCCGCCGCCTCCCACCCGGAGCTGCGGCCGCACCGGGTCGCGGTCGGCCTGTACCGGCTCTCCCCGGACGGCGCGCTGGAGCGCTACGCCCGCGCCGAGACCGACGTCGCCGGTGTGCGCACCGTGGTCACGGAGCTGGCCGGGGCCGAGAAGCCCGACCTGGTCCTGGTCAACGACGACGACCTCACGTACTGCAAGGTCCGCTTCGACGAGGGGTCCCTGGCGACCCTGCGCGAACACCTCGGGGACATCACCGACCCGCTGGCGCGGGCGCTGTGCTGGTCCGCCCTGTGGAACCTGACGCGGGACGCGCTGCTGCCGGCCCGGGACTTCGTGTCGCTGGTGCTGGCGTTCGCGGGCCGTGAGTCGGACATCGGCGTCCTCCAGATGCTGCACGCCTGGGCGCAGTCCGCGCTGGTGCACTACGCCGCTCCGGCCTGGCGCGAGGAGGGCGGCCGGGCGCTGGCCGAGGGCGCGCTGGCGGAGCTGCGGCGCGCGGAGCCGGGCAGCCAGCACCAGCTGACCTGGGCCAGGTTCTTCGCCGCCGTCGCGGCGTCGGACGCGGACCTCCAGCTGCTCGGCGAACTGCTCGACGGCGCGGCCGTGATCGACGGCCTGGACGTCGACCAGGAGCTGCGGTGGGCGTTCCTGTCTCCGCTGGCCTCGCACGGCAAGGCCGACGAGGCGGCCGTGGACGCCGAGCTGGCCCGGGACGACACGGCGTCCGGCAAGCGGCACCACGTGCGGTGCCTGGCCTCGCGTCCCTCGGCCGCGGTCAAGGCCCAGGCGTGGGCGGCGGTGGTGGAGTCGGACAAGCTGTCCAACGCGCTCGTCGGGGCGACGATCGCGGGCTTCGAGCAGCCCTCGCAGCGTGAGCTGCTGGCGCCGTACACGGCCTCGTACTTCGCGGCGATCGAGCGGGTCTGGGCCGAGCGGTCCATCCAGATCGGCATGGACGTGGTCAAGGGCCTGTTCCCCGGGCTCCAGGACGACCCCGCGACCCTCACCGCGACGGACGCCTGGCTGACCTCGCACCCGGACGCGGCACCGGCGCTGCGGCGCCTCGTCCTGGAGGCGCGGGACGATCTGGCGCGGGCGCTGCGGGGTCAGGAGCGCGACGCGAGGGCGTGAGATTCCGGCGCG
>NZ_JAERUC010000118.1 GCF_016745505.1 Streptomyces silvae
CGGTGCGGGCTCGGTGGGCGCGGGATCGGCCGGTGCGGGCTCGGCCTCGGCGGCGGGCGCCGGGGCGACGGGCTCGGTCGGGGCCGTCGGCTGCGGGGCCGCCGTCTCCAGGGTCCGCTCGGCGGCCGCGATCAGCGGGTCCTCCCCCGGCAGGGGCGAACGGGGCGGCAGCGCGTTGGAGTTCGCCTCGGCGACCGATCCCGGGAGGTTCAGCGTGGGCGCGTCCCCGGACAGCGGCACGGGCGGCGGCGAGGACGCGGGCGGCGCCTTGGGCAGCAGCGCCTGCGGAAGGACGACGACCGCGGTCACCCCGCTCCCCTTCTGCTCGCGCAGCTGCACCCGCACGCCGTGGCGGGCCGCCAGCAGCGAGGTCACCTGAAGACCCAGCCCGGCACCGTCCGCGGCCTGTTCGCCCGCCTCGAAGGACGCCGGGTCGGCCAGCCTGGCATTGAGTTCGCCCATCCGGACCGCCGACATGCCGATGCCCTCGTCCTGGACGGAGAGCATCACCTCCCCGGTCTCCAGCAGCCAGCCGGAGAGCTCGACATGGGAGTCGGGCGGGGAGAAGGAGGTGGCGTTCTCCAGGAGTTCGGCGACGAGGTGGCTCAGGTCGTCGGCGGCGAAGCCCGCGATCTGCGCGTGCGGCGGCAGGGACTGGATGGTGACCCGCTCGTACCGCTCGATCTCGCTGACGGCGGCCCGCATGACGTCGACGAGCGGGATCGGGCCCGCGTGCCCCTGGTTGTGGTCGGTCCCGGCGAGGACCAGCATGTTCTCGCTGTGGCGCCGCATGACGGTGGCCATGTGGTCCAGCTTGAAGAGGGTCGCCAGGCGCTCCGGGTCCTGCTCGCGCTCCTCCAGCCCCTCGATGACGCCGAGCTGGCGCTCCACGAGACCGAGCGTGCGCAGCGACAGGTTGACGAAGGTGTGGTGGACCGTGTTCCGCAGCCGTTCGAGCTGGCTGGTGAGTTCCGCCACCGTGACCTGGAGTTCGGCGCGCTGGAGCGTGAGGGCCTCGCGGCCGGCGATGAGCTCGCCCCGCTCGCTCTGCAGGCCCTCCAGCCGGCCGGTGACGTCGTGGTGCAGTCCGTGCAGCTTGCCGTGCAGGGCGTTGATGGACCGTACGACCTGGGCGAACTCGTCGTTGCGCCCGGTGTAGCGGACCGGTTCGGCGGTCTCGGGTTCGGCGGCGATGCGCCCGGCCCCGATCCGCAGGACGGCGAGCGGCTGGGTGAGGGTGCGGGCGACGGCGGTGGAGACGCCGACGGCGATCAGCAGGCAGCCGCCGAGCAGGGCCAGGCGGAGCTCCAGCGCGGTGACGTCGTCGTCGCGCAGCCCCTCCAGGCGCTTGACCTGCTCGGTGCCCAGCGCGGACTCGACCCCGCGCATGCGGTCGATCCGGGCGGAGAGCGCCGCCTGGACCTTCTTGGGGTCGGCCGCCCGGTCGGAGTCGGACAGCTCGGGCCGGTCGGTGAACCGGGTGAGGTACTTCTCCGCGCTGGTGACCTCGGGGCCGGTGACCGTGGAGGCCAGCCGGTCGCGGGCGGAGGGCCCGGCCGCCTGGTCGAACTCGGCGAGGGAGGCGAGCTCGCGCACCCGCGCCTGCTGGGCGGCGGCGCTCAGTTCGTCGCGGTCGCGGTCGTTCTCGCTGCCGCCCTCGTCCTGGGTCTGCACGGGCAGTCCGGTGAACGGGTCGATCTGCTGCTGCGGCTTCGTGCCGGGCACCGCGAGCGCGGCCAGGATCAGCCCCCTGGTGGCCGAGGCCTGCTCCACGGCTCCGCCGAGGGCGAGCGGGGCGCGGGTGGCGTCGGCGGCGCGCGGCGGGGTCTTCCGGTCGAGCTCGTCGGCGAGGCCGTGGAGCTTGTCGATGACCTCGGAGTACGCCTGGTACGCCTCCATCGCCGAGCCCTTGCCGGTGAGTGCGGTCCGGCGGAGCGAGGGGATGGCGGCGAGGTCCCGGCTCAGCGACGCCGGGGCGGCCTCCCGGATCTCGTCCACCTGCTGGTCGACCCGGGCCGCGGGGCTCGTGGTGCCGGACGTGGCGTCCTCGTCCTCACGGCCGCCCGCGATGTGGGCGGTCACCTCGTCGCGCTCGTCCGCGAGGGAGTGCGCGAGGGTGATCGCCTGCTGGTTCAGCTCGGCCAGCGTGACCAGCCGCTGGGACTCGTTGAGATCGGAGGACGCGCCGAGGGCCGCCGGGGCGCCCGCAGCGATGACCGTGATCCCCACGACGGCAACGCCGGCGACGAGCCGGCTGCGTACCCGCACGGTTCGCTTGGCGGCACCCGCTGCCTGAGGCATCGCCCCGGGCCCCTCGCGCGTGCTGTCCTTGCTCCGAGGCCGCTTCTTCTGCACCGGTGCTCGCAATCTTGACTCGTCCGCCCTTGAAGCAGAGGTGACGCACGGTCACGTGAATGGGCGCCCGCCCTCGTGTGCCCCGTACGGCTTCTGACCATTCCAGCGCTTTTGAGAGGGGGCCGTGCATCAACCGCTCCGCCACTCGAACGAGTGAACCGCACTCCGGAGTTGGCGAACAAGTCTCCCCACAGGCGCCGCAGGCCATGCACGGACCACCGGGTGGAACTTCGGGCCAGGCTTTGGCAGTATGCCCGCCCGCATATGCACGGAGCCCTGAATTCCGCCCGGGACGGCCATCTGACCTGCTGGTACGGTCCAACCGCCGGATCGTGCAGGGTACGTGAAGGCATCGTGCAGACTGGCCGGATGCGTATCGAACTCGCCACCGCACCCGGCAGCCCCGAACGCCCCAACGAGGACTGGGCGTCGGCCGTCGCCCCGGCGGCAGGCCAGGGCGGTGTCCTCGTTCTGCTCGACGGCGTCACGCCTCCGGCGGGCAGCGACGGCTGCGTGCACTCGGTCCCGTGGTTCACCGCGCGGCTCGGAGGCTCCCTGGCCGAACTGTCCGCTTCGCGGCGGGATCTGACCCTGGCCGAGATCCTTTCGGCGTCCATCCGGCGCACCGCCGACACCCACCGTTCGCTGTGTGACCTTTCTCACCCGCGTACGCCTCAGGCAACGGTGGTCCTCGCGCGTTGGGACGAGGGGCGGGTCGAGCACCTGGTGCTGTCCGACTCGGCCCTGCTCGTCGAGGCCCCCGACGGCACGGTCCGGCCGCTGCTCGACGACCGCATCGACCGGCTGCCGCCGGGCTCGCTCGCCTCGGAGGAGATCGCCGACGCCCGCGTACGGAACAAGGAGGGCGGCTTCTTCACGGCGGCGGCCGACCCCCGGGTGGCGTCACGCGCGGTGACCGGCGAGACCCCGCGGTCCGAGGTCCGGGCGCTGGCCGCGCTGACCGACGGGGCGAGCCGCTGGACGGAGAAGTTCCGTGAGGGCGACTGGACCGCCACCCTGGACGTGCTGCGCAAGGCCGGGCCGCAGGGGCTGATCGACCGGGTGCGGGAGCTGGAGCGGGCCGACACCGGCCGCGTGTACCTGCGCCGCGGCAAGACGCATGACGACGCGACAGCGGTCCTGGTGGAGCTGTAGCGGACCCACCGGGCCGGCCGGGCGCCTCAGTCCTCGGAGCGCTCGTTGAAGTGGTGCAGCAGGCGGGCCAGTTCGGCGACCTCGGTCCGGTCCCAGTCGGCGAGGTTGCGGGCGTAGCGGCCACGGCGGGCGTCGCGGACGCTGCGGAAGCGCGCGAGGCCCTCGTCGGTGAGGTGGACGAGCGAGGCGCGGCCGTCCGCCGGGTCGGTCTCCCTCGCCACCAGGCCGAGACCCTCCAGGGCCCGCAGCTGGCGGCTCATCGTCGCCTTGCCCACCCCGAAGTAGGCGGCGAGGTCGGTGGCGCGCTGCCGGCCGGCCGACTCCAGCCGTACGAGGAGCCCGTAGGCCGCCGCTTCGAGATCCGGGTGGACCTCGCGGGCCATTTCACCGGAGTTGGCCCGTGCCCGGCGCAGAAAGACCGACAACTCCCGCTCCAGAGCGAGGAATTCATGGTCCACACCACTTCCGGCCTTCGCGCCGGGTTCCTCGCCGCTTCCGCTCCCGTGCACGTCAGCACCCCTCATACGCTTTCCCGCCGATGAAAGTTTCTTTCAGCCCCGGTCATCACCGCAGCTGGGCCAGTATTTCGTAGGCGTAGACCTCCGGCAGCGGCCAGGCCCCCTTCCGGAGCACGGGTCTACGTGCGTAGCTTCGTGAGTGCCACGGGTGGCATGTCCACACCATGGCGGCACGCACCCCAGGAGCGTCCCGCACCCGCTCCTGGGCCATGAGCTCCCCCACCGAGCCCTCGGAGGCACGCAATGCCCGTGCACAGATCCGGAACCGCAGCACCCGCCCGCCGCCGCCTCTTCGCGGGCGGCACGCTCCTCGCCGCACTCGCCCTGCTGCTCACGCTGCCCGGCGCGGCCTCGGCGGCCGGCACCGCCGCCGTCCCCGAACGGGGGACGGCGAGGATGGGCCAGGGCGTGATCGCCCACGACGGTCAGGGGGGCACCCCCTCGACCGGGACGAGCGCCGTACAGACCGAAGGCGTGGACGTCGCCAGCCACCAGGGCAACGTGGCCTGGCCGACACTGTGGAACAGCGGCGTGAAGTGGGCCTACGTCAAGGCCACCGAAGGCACGTACTACAAGAACACGTACTTCACGCAGCAGTACACCGGCTCCTACAACGTCGGCATGATCCGGGGCACGTACCACTTCGCCACCCCGGACACGACGAGCGGTGCGGCCCAGGCGAACTACTTCGTGGACAACGGCGGCGGCTGGTCCAAGGACGGCAGGACGCTGCCCGGCGTGCTGGACATCGAGTGGAATCCGTACGGCGCGCAGTGCTACGGCAAGACCCAGGCCGCCATGGTCGCCTGGATCCGCGACTTCGTGAACACCTACAAGGCGCGCACCGGACGTGACGCGGTGATCTACACCGCGACCAGCTGGTGGAAGGACTGCACGGGCAACAACGCGGGCTTCGGCACCACCAACCCGCTCTGGGTGGCCCGCTACAACACCACGGTCGGCGAACTCCCGGCCGGCTGGGGCGTCTACACGATCTGGCAGTACACGTCGTCGGGCCCGACGGTCGGCGACCACAACCACTTCAACGGCGCGCTCGACCGCGTGGTGGCCCTCGCGAACGGCTGACCCCTCCCGCCCCTCAGGTACCGAGCCCCGGTGACACGCTCCAGGTCACCGGGGCTCGGCGCTGCCCCGGCCAGCTATGCACTGCGCGTATACACACTATGTATAGTCCCTGGCGTGCCGCACCACCGACGTGCGGCCGACCTGTGGGGAAGTGATGCGCTGTGTCCGTGGTGCCCGGAAAGATGCCGTCGTGGGGTACGGGGTTGGCCGCCGCTCTTGTGACGGTGCTCACCCTGACGCTCAGCGGCTGCTCGATGCAGACCACGGCCCCGGGTTCCGCCCGCGCCGACGCCGCCCCCGACGCCAAGGGGTCGTTCGGCTCCGTGGACTGCCGCAAGGCGAAGTGCATCGCCCTCACGTTCGACGCAGGCCCCGGGGAGGACACCCCGCGTCTCCTGGACATCCTCAAGGAGAAGAAGGTGCCGGCCACCTTCTTCCTGCTGGGTGAGAACCATGTCCTCAAGCACCCGGACACCGTGCGGCGCATCGCCGCCGAGGGGCACGAGGTCGCCAACCACACCTGGTCGCACGAGATCCTGACGGACAAGAAGCCCGACGAGATACGCGCCGAGCTGGAGAAGACCCAGGACGCGATAGCGAAGATCACCGGCAGGAAGCCGCGGCTGATGCGTCCGCCGCAGGGCCGTACCGACGACACGGTCTCCGGGATCAGCAAGGAGCTGGGCCTCTCCCAGATCCTCTGGAGCACGACCGCCAAGGACTACTCGACGAACGACTCCACGCTGATCCGGAGGCGGACCCTCGAACAGGCGGACAGGGACGGCATCATCCTGCTCCACGACATCTACAAGGGCACGGTGCCGGCGGTGCCGGGCATCATCGACGCGCTGCAGCGGTCCGGCTACACCTTCGTGACGGTCCCCCAGCTGATGGCCCCCGCGGAGCCGGTGCCCGGCACCGTCTACCGCCCCTGAGCCGTGTCCGTACGCGGAACGGCCCGCCTTCCGGGGGGAAGGCGGGCCGTCCGTACCGGCCGTCGGCGTGATGCCACGCCCGTCACAGCATGACGCCTACGCGGCGGCCGGGATCCTGTTCTCCGCCCTGGCCGAGGCCGGGGCGAGCGCGATCTCCAGCACCTGGCGGACATCGGTCACCGGGTGGACGTCCAGCTTCTCCAGCACCTCGGCCGGGACGTCGTCCAGGTCGGCCTCGTTGCGCTGGGGGATCACCACGGTGGTGATGCCCGCGCGGTGCGCCGCCAGCAGCTTCTGCTTGAGGCCGCCGATCGGCAGTACCCGCCCGGTCAGCGACACCTCACCGGTCATCGCCACGTCCGTACGGACGAGCCGTCCGGAGAGCAGCGAGGCCAGCGCCGTCGTCAGGGTGATACCGGCGCTCGGGCCGTCCTTGGGGACCGCGCCCGCCGGGAAGTGGATGTGCACACCCCGGTCCTTGAGGTCGGCGACCGGCAGCTCCAGCTCCGCGCCGTGCGACCGCAGGAAGCTCAGCGCGATCTGCGCCGACTCCTTCATCACGTCGCCGAGCTGACCGGTCAGGGTCAGTCCGGAGGCACCGGTCTCCGGGTCGGCCAGCGAGGCCTCGACGAACAGCACGTCGCCGCCCGCCCCGGTCACCGCGAGCCCGGTGGCCACACCCGGCACCGCGGTACGGCGCTCGGCCGGGTCCTGGGCGGACTCGGGCACGTGGTGCGGCCGGCCGATCAGACCGCGCAGGTCCTCGTCGGTCACCGTGAACGGCAGCTCCCGGTCACCCAGTTCGTGCTGCGCGGCGACCTTGCGGAGCAGCCGGGCGACCGCCCGCTCCAGGTTCCGCACGCCCGCCTCCCGGGTGTACTCGCCGGCGAGCTTGCGCAGCGCCGACTCGTCGAGCCCGACCTCGTCCTTCTCCAGGCCCGCCCGCTCCAGCTGACGCGGGAGCAGGTGGTCCCGGGCGATGACGACCTTCTCGTCCTCGGTGTAGCCGTCCAGCGTGACCAGCTCCATGCGGTCGAGCAGGGCCTCCGGGATGGCGTCGAGGACGTTGGCCGTGGCCAGGAACACCACGTCGCTGAGGTCGAGTTCGACCTCCAGGTAGTGGTCGCGGAAGGTGTGGTTCTGCGCCGGGTCGAGCACTTCGAGCAGCGCGGCCGCCGGGTCGCCCCGGAAGTCCGAGCCGACCTTGTCGATCTCGTCGAGCAGGACGACCGGGTTCATCGAACCGGCCTCCTTGATCGCCCTGACGATGCGCCCGGGAAGCGCGCCGACGTACGTACGCCGGTGGCCCCGGATCTCCGCCTCGTCCCGGACACCGCCGAGCGCGACCCGGACGAACTTGCGCCCCATGGCGTGCGCGACGCTCTCGCCGAGCGAGGTCTTCCCGACGCCGGGCGGGCCGACCAGGGCCAGCACGGCACCGCCGCGCCGGCCGCCGACCACGCCGAGGCCCCGGTCGGCGCGCCTCTTGCGCACCGCGAGGTACTCGGTGATGCGTTCCTTCACGTCCTGGAGCCCGGCGTGCTCGGCGTCCAGGATCTCCTGGGCACCCTTGATGTCGTAGGCGTCCTCGGTCCGCTCGTTCCAGGGGAGTTCGAGGACGGTGTCCAGCCAGGTCCGGATCCAGGAGCCCTCGGGGCTCTGGTCGGAGGCGCGCTCCAGCTTCTCGACCTCCTTGAGCGCGGCCTCACGGACGTTGCCGGGAAGGTCGGCGGCCTCGACACGGGCCCGGTAGTCGTCGGACTCGTCCTCAGGGTCGCCGTTGAGCTCGGAGAGCTCCTTGCGTACGGCCTCCATCTGGCGCCGCAGCAGGAATTCGCGCTGCTGCTTGTCGACGCCCTCCTGGACGTCCTTGGCGATGGATTCGGCCACATCCTGTTCGGCGAGGTGCTCGCCGAGCCACTGGATGGCGAGCTTCAGCCGGGCGACCGGGTCCACGGTCTCCAGCAGCTGGACCTTCTGGGCGGTGGTGAGGAAGGGCGAGTAACCGGAGTTGTCGGCGAGCGCGGAGATGTCCTCGATCTGCTGGACCCGGTCCACGACCTGCCAGGCACCGCGCTTCTTCAGCCAGCTGGTGGCGAGCGCCTTGTACTCCTTGGCGAGCTCGGCGGCGGAACCCGGCAGGGGGTCGGGCACCGTTACGTCGATCCTGGTGCCCTCGACCCACAGCGCACTCCCGGGCCCACTGGTCCCGGCACCGATCCGTACCCGGTCACGGGCCCGGATGAGGGCGCCCGGGTCGCCGTCCGAAAGACGGCCGACCTGTTCGACCGTGCCCAGGACGCCGGTCCCGGTGTAGTTCCCGTCGATACGCGGCACGAGCAGCGCCTCGGGCTTGCCGCCCCCGGGCCGCGCGACGGCCTGCGCGGCCTCGACGGCGGCGCGCACCTCCGTGTCCGACAGGTCGAGCGGCACCACCATTCCGGGCAGCACGACCTCGTCGTCCAGCGGCAGCACGGGCAGGTCGACCGGCGTGGACGCCTTGGCATTCGACTCAGCAGTCATGATCTCCCCTTCGGCAGGCAAGTTGAGCTATGTGGACTCAATGCTTGTGAGCTCATGAATGTTCCCCCGGCGGTGTTCGCTCTCAGCGATCACCCACATCACCCCGCTCGACCTGCGAGGACCGGGGCGGGAACCGGGCCCGCACGGACTCCGCACCACACCCCGCTCCTACGGCAGCACCCCAGGAGGCACGACCATTCCCGGGACGTCCGAGGCCCGGGTACCGATCGCGCGCCCCGGAGGGTGAGACCGCGGGAATCGACTGGCCCGCGACCCCGCTGACAGGCGAAACTGGGCGGCTGCACGAGAGAGCCGCCGCCTACCCGGAGACCGGAGACCGCGCCCATGCCCGCCACAGATGCCCACCGCCCCGTCGTCCTCGACCGGCGCGAAGGCCCCTTCGGTGAAGTCGTCCTGCGTGAGCACGGCGACGACTTCGAGATCATCGCCAACGGATGCTTCCTGATGGACACCTCCGACGGGCGTTCCGAGCGGCTGCTGATCGACGCGGCGCTCGCGGCGCTGCCCGCGGACCGCCGGGATCCGTCGGTGCTGATCGGCGGGCTCGGCGTCGGCTTCTCCCTGGTGCGGGCGGCCGGCGAACCGCGCTGGGGCCGGATCGCGGTCGTCGAGCGGGAACAGGCCATCGTGGACTGGCACCTGGACGGACCGCTCGGCCGGATCTCCGGGGACGCCCTCGCCGACCCCCGGACCGAGATCCTCCGCACGGACCTCGTCGACCATCTGCGTACGACCACGGAGCGTTACGACGCGCTCTGCCTGGACATCGACAACGGCCCCGACTGGACCGTCACCCAGGACAACGGAAACCTCTATTCACCCACCGGCCTGGCGGCCTGCCGGGCCCGTCTGACGCCCGGCGGAATCCTCGCCGTGTGGTCCGCGCAGCCGTCCGAAGCCTTCGGCGACGCTTTGCGGAATGCCGGATTCCACGCAGTAACGACCGAAGAAGTAGCGGTTGCCCGAGGTGTGCCGGACGTGGTCCATCTCGCACTCCGGGGCGACTGAACCCCCACGAGGTGTCCACATCCCTGCCGCACCATGGATCTACGGCGTAAGTCCGCCGATCCGTCTCCTTTCCCGTGGGTAACACCTTCACGACGGACAACACCCTGCGTAGCCGAGAGGCGCCTTCTGCCTTTACGCTCTGACCGGCACACAGGAACCACGACGTAATCCACAAGCGATAACCGTGCCTCCGGGGGAATGGCCTCCGCGAGAACGGGCAGGGGCGGGGCGATGGAACAGACACACACCACCCACAACGGCGTCGCGGCCACCCCCGGGGCTCAGCGCCGGGTGCTGGTGGTAGAGGACGACGCAACGATCGTCGACGCCATTTCCGCCCGGCTGCGGGCCGAGGGCTTCCTGGTGCAGACCGCACTGGACGGGCCGGCGGCCGTCGACGCGGCCGAGGCCTGGCAGCCCGACCTGATGGTGCTCGACATCATGCTTCCGGGCTTCGACGGCCTGGAGGTCTGCCGCCGCGTGCAGGCCCAGCGCCCCGTGCCGGTGCTGATGCTCACCGCACGCGACGACGAGACCGACATGCTGGTCGGGCTCGGGGTCGGCGCCGACGACTACATGACCAAGCCGTTCTCGATGCGGGAGCTGGCGGCCCGGGTCCACGTCCTGCTGCGCCGGGTCGAGCGGGCCGCGCTGGCCGCCGTGACGCCGCGCAGCGGCATCCTGCGCCTCGGCGAGCTGGAGATCGACCACGCGCAGCGCCGTGTCCGGGTGCGCGCCGACGACGTCCACCTCACCCCGACCGAGTTCGACCTGCTGGTCTGCCTGGCCAACACACCGCGCGCGGTGCTGTCCCGGGAGCAGCTGCTGGCCGAGGTCTGGGACTGGGCGGACGCCTCCGGGACCCGCACGGTCGACAGCCACATCAAGGCCCTGCGCCGGAAGATCGGCGCCGAGCGGATCCGTACCGTGCACGGCGTCGGCTACGCCCTGGAGACCCCCGCGCCATGACCCGGCCCGGCTCGGGACTGCGGCCCTTCTCGATCAAGGCCAAGCTTGGCACGCTCGTGGTGGTCTCCGTGTTCATCACGACCGGACTCCTGATCGTCGCCCTGCGGACCAGGACCGAATTCCGGTTCATCACGGTCTTCTCGGTGATCGCCACCCTGCTGATCACCCAGTTCGTGGCGCACGGCCTGACCGCGCCGCTGGACGAGATGCGCGCCGTCGCACGGTCGATCTCGCACGGCGACTACACGAGACGGGTGAGCGGCGCCGGGCGGCGTGACGAGCTCGGCGACCTGGCGCAGACGATCAACCGCATGGCGGACGATCTGGAGGCGGAGGACCGGCACCGCAAGGAGCTGGTGGCCAATGTCTCCCACGAGCTGCGCACCCCGATCGCGGCGCTCAGAGCCGTCCTGGAGAACGTGGTGGACGGGGTGTCCGCCGCGGATCCCGAGACGATGCGTACGGCGCTGAAACAGACCGAGCGCCTGGGCCGGCTGGTGGAGACCCTGCTGGACCTCTCCCGGCTGGACAACGGCGTGGTGGCGATCAAGGCGCGCCGCTTCGAGGTGTGGCCGTACCTGTCCGGTGTGCTGAAGGAGGCGAACCTCGCCGCCTCGCAGCGCCGGCTCTCCTCCGGCTCGGGCAACCACTCCCGTACGGACGTCCATCTGCACCTCGACGTGTCGCCGCCCGAGCTGACGGCGCACGCGGACGCGGAGCGCCTGCACCAGGTGGTCGCCAACCTCATCGACAACGCCGTCAAGCACAGCCCGCCGCACGGCCGGGTCACCGTGCTGGCGCGGCGCGGGGAGTACCCGGAGTCGCTGGAGCTGGAGGTCATCGACGAGGGGCCCGGCATCCCGGAGGCCGAGCGCCACCGGGTCTTCGAGCGCTTCAACCGCGGCCAGGCGCCGTCCCCGCACGGGCCGGGCTCCGACGGCGGTACGGGGCTGGGTCTCGCCATCGCCCGCTGGGCGGTGGATCTGCACGGCGGCCGCATCGGCGTGGCCGAATCCGCCCGTGGCTGCCGGATCCAGGTCACTCTTCCGGGGACCGCACAGACACAGGGTTGACCCCGCGTTCGAAGCGGAGGGACCCGTTTCTCCCTCCCGTCCGGGAAAGAGATACGGTCCAGGGGGCCTTAGCACTGGCCTCGCGTACCCGAAGGGCAGCGGAACCCTGCTTGTTTCCCGCCATTTCATGCGCCGAAACCCGGCTTCCGATGTGATGTGCACGACGAAGACCGGCCCGGCCTGCACGTAACGGCTCGGGAGGCGTAGCCTTGATTTCCGCTGTCCATCACCTTGTGAAGCGGAAGAGGGCGGTTGCCGCCGTGTCGTCTCAGTCCCCCAGTAACTCGAGCATCTCGACCGATCAAGAAGCGGGCTCCGGGTCCAACCCGGCGGCCGCTTTCGGCCCCAATGAGTGGCTAGTCGACGAGATCTACCAGCAGTACCTCCAGGACCCCAATTCGGTCGACCGCGCCTGGTGGGACTTCTTCGCCGACTACAAGCCGGGCACGTCCGGCACGGCGGACAAGCCCGTCCCCGCACCCGCGGGAGCGGTGCCGGCGGCCCCCGCCGCGAACACCGTGAACAACACCGCACCGGCGCAGACCGAGGCGCAGGCCCCGGCCGCGCCCCCCGCCGCTCCGGCCAAGCCCGCGGCGGCCGCTCCGGCGGCTCCCGCGAAGGCGCCGGCCGCCCCCGCGAAGGCCGCGCCCGTGAAGGCGGCGGCCCCGGCCCCCGCCAAGGCGGACGCGCCGGCCGAGGCCCCCGCCGGCCCCGAGTACGTGACGCTGCGCGGCCCGTCGGCCGCCGTCGCGAAGAACATGAACGCCTCCCTGGAGCTGCCGACGGCCACGTCGGTCCGCGCCGTGCCGGTGAAGCTGCTCTTCGACAACCGCATCGTCATCAACAACCACCTGAAGCGCGCCCGCGGCGGGAAGATCTCCTTCACGCACCTCATCGGGTACGCGATGGTGCAGGCCCTCAAGGCCATGCCGTCGATGAACTACTCGTTCGCGGTGAAGGACGGCAAGCCGACCCTGGTCAAGCCCGAGCACGTCAACCTCGGCCTGGCCATCGACCTGGTGAAGCCGAACGGCGACCGCCAGCTGGTCGTCGCGGCCATCAAGAAGGCCGAGACGCTCAACTTCTTCGAGTTCTGGCAGGCCTACGAGGACATCGTCCGCCGTGCCCGCGTCGGCAAGCTCGGCATGGACGACTTCTCCGGAGTCACCGCCTCGCTGACCAACCCCGGCGGCATCGGCACCGTCCACTCGGTGCCGCGCCTGATGCCCGGACAGGGCCTCATCATGGGCGTCGGCGCGATGGACTACCCGGCGGAGTTCCAGGGCACCTCGCAGGACACCCTGAACAAGCTGGGCATCTCGAAGGTCATGACCCTGACCTCGACGTACGACCACCGGGTCATCCAGGGTGCCGCGTCCGGCGAGTTCCTCCGCGTCCTGTCGCAGCTGCTGCTCGGCGAGAACGACTTCTACGACGAGATCTTCAAGGCGCTGCGGATCCCCTACGAGCCGGTCCGCTGGCTCAAGGACATCGACGCCTCGCACGACGACGACGTCACCAAGGCCGCGCGGGTCTTCGAGCTGATCCACTCCTACCGGGTCCGCGGCCACGTCATGGCCGACACCGACCCGCTGGAGTACCGCCAGCGCAAGCACCCCGACCTGGACATCACCGAGCACGGCCTCACCCTGTGGGACCTGGAGCGGGACTTCGCGGTCGGCGGTTTCGCCGGCAAGACGATGATGAAGCTCCGCGACATCCTCGGCGTGCTGCGTGAGTCGTACTGCCGCACCACCGGCATCGAGTTCATGCACATCCAGGAGCCCAAGGAGCGCAAGTGGCTCCAGGACCGGGTGGAGCGTCCGCGCCCCGCTCCGGAGCGCGAGGAGCAGCTGCGGATCCTGCGCCGCCTCAACGCCGCCGAGGCGTTCGAGACGTTCCTGCAGACGAAGTACGTCGGCCAGAAGCGGTTCTCGCTGGAGGGCGGCGAGTCCGTCATCCCGCTGCTCGACGCGGTCATCGACTCCGCCGCCGAGGCGCGGCTGGACGAGGTCGTCATCGGCATGGCCCACCGCGGCCGGCTGAACGTCCTGGCGAACATCGTCGGCAAGTCGTACGCGCAGATCTTCCGGGAGTTCGAGGGCAACCTCGACCCGCGGTCGATGCACGGCTCCGGTGACGTCAAGTACCACCTGGGCGCCGAGGGCACCTTCACCGGTCTGGACGGCGAGCAGATCAAGGTCTCGCTGGCCGCCAACCCCTCGCACCTGGAGGCGGTCGACCCTGTCCTGGAGGGCATCGCCCGCGCCAAGCAGGACATCATCAACAAGGGCGGCACGGACTTCACGGTCCTGCCCGTCGCGCTCCACGGCGACGCGGCCTTCGCGGGCCAGGGCGTCGTCGCCGAGACGCTCAACATGTCGCAGCTGCGCGGCTACCGCACCGGTGGCACCGTGCACGTGGTGATCAACAACCAGGTCGGCTTCACCGCCGCCCCGGAGTCCTCGCGCTCCTCGATGTACGCCACGGACGTGGCGCGCATGATCGAGGCGCCGATCATCCACGTCAACGGCGACGACCCGGAGGCCGTGGTCCGCGTCGCGCGGCTCGCCTTCGAGTACCGGCAGACGTTCAACAAGGACGTCGTCATCGACCTCATCTGCTACCGCCGCCGCGGTCACAACGAGGGCGACAACCCGGAGTTCACCAACCCGCAGATGTACACCCTGATCGACAAGAAGCGCTCGGTGCGCAAGCTCTACACCGAGTCCCTCATCGGTCGCGGCGACATCACGCTGGAAGAGGCCGAGCAGGCCCTCCAAGACTTCCAGGGCCAGCTGGAGAAGGTGTTCGCGGAGGTCCGCGAGGCCACCTCGGCGCCGTCCCAGCCGCACGTCCCGGACGTCCAGGCCGAGTTCCCGGTCGCCGTGACCACCGCGGTCTCCTCGGAGGTCGTGAAGCTGGTCGCCGAGTCGCAGGTGAACATCCCGGACGGGATCACCGTCCACCCGCGTCTGCTGCCGCAGATGCAGCGCCGTGCCGCCTCCGTGGAGAACGGCACGATCGACTGGGGCATGGGCGAGACCCTGGCCATCGGTTCGCTGCTCATGGAGGGCACCCCGGTCCGGCTCGCCGGCCAGGACACCCGCCGTGGCACGTTCGGCCAGCGGCACGCCGTCCTCGTGGACCAGAAGACCGGCGAGGACTACACCCCGCTGCTCTACCTCTCCGACGACCAGGCCCGTTACAACGTCTACGACTCGCTGCTCAGCGAGTACGCGGCGATGGGCTTCGAGTACGGCTACTCGTTGGCCCGCCCGGAGTCCCTGGTCATCTGGGAGGCGCAGTTCGGTGACTT
Organism: Streptomyces silvae; assembly: GCF_016745505.1. Taxonomy (GTDB): domain Bacteria; phylum Actinomycetota; class Actinomycetes; order Streptomycetales; family Streptomycetaceae; genus Streptomyces; species Streptomyces silvae. The sequence goes on from NZ_JAERUC010000118.1 coordinate 14,963, forward strand.
CGTCAACGGCGCGCAGACCGTCGTGGACGAGTTCATCTCCTCGGCCGAGCAGAAGTGGGGCCAGACGTCCGGCGTCACCCTGCTGCTCCCGCACGGCTACGAGGGCCAGGGCCCGGACCACTCGTCCGCCCGTCCGGAGCGTTTCCTGCAGATGTGCGCGCAGGACAACATGACGGTCGCGATGCCGACCCTGCCGTCGAACTACTTCCACCTCCTGCGGTGGCAGGTGCACAACCCGCACCACAAGCCGCTCATCGTCTTCACCCCGAAGTCGATGCTGCGTCTGAAGGCGGCGGCCTCGAAGGTGGAGGAGTTCACCACCGGCGGCTTCCGTCCGGTCATCGGTGACGAGTCGGTCAAGGCCGAGGCGGTCCGCAAGGTCGTCTTCGTCTCCGGCAAGCTCTACTACGACCTGGACGCCGAGCGCGAGAAGCGTGGTGACACGGAGACGGCGATCATCCGTCTGGAGCGTCTGTACCCGCTGCCGGGTGCCGAGATCCAGGCCGAGATCGCCAAGTACCCGAACGCCGAGAAGTACCTCTGGGCCCAGGAGGAGCCGGCGAACCAGGGTGCGTGGCCGTTCATCGCGCTCAACCTGATCGACCACCTGGACCTGGCCGTCGGTGCCGACGTCCCGCACGGTGAGCGCCTGCGCCGCATCTCGCGTCCGCACGGCTCGTCCCCGGCGGTCGGCTCGGCCAAGCGCCACCAGGCCGAGCAGGCCCAGCTGGTCGCCGAGGTCTTCGAGGCCTGATCAGCGGCTGTACGTCACGGAGGACCCGGTCCCGCGAGCATCTCGCGGGGCCGGGTCCTCCGGCTTTCCGGCCTCGTTATTCTGGTCGCATGTACTTCACGGACCGTGGCATCGAGGAACTGGAGAAGCGGCGCGGCGAGGAGGAGGTCACCTTCGAGTGGCTCGCCGAGCAGCTCCGTACGTTCGTCGACCTCAACCCCGACTTCGAGGTCCCCGTCGAGCGTCTCGCGACCTGGCTGGCCCGGCTGGACGACGACGAGGACGAGTAGTCACCGCCCGGGCAGTCACCGTCCGGGGTTTTCCGCGCCCCTGAAGCGGTTGTACGCGAACCCCAGAAGGCCCTGTACGAGAAGGATCAGGCCCGCGGTGACCCAGCCGCCGCTGCGCCTGCGCGCGCCCCACACGGTGAGGGGCAGACCGGTGGCGACCTGCGCCGTCGCCACGGCGCGGGCCCTCGGGCCGAGCATCCAGGGGCCGAGGCTGCCGCTCTCGACGGCGTCGAGCTCCGCCCGTACGGCATCGCGCCAGCCGGCCCATTCGATCTGCTCCGCCTGCGGATGGATCCCGGCGACCGAACGCAGCCGGTCGCCGGGCTCGCCGGGGGTGAGACCGGGCGGCAGAGCCACCCCGGCCCGGGTGAGGACGGCGAGGAGTCCGCGCAGCCGGGCGGCGGCGTCCGCCTCCGGGTCCGCACGGGTGAGTGCCTCCAGCGCCTGGACGTCCAGCACGGGGTCGAGGCCCAGCCGGGCGGCGGAGGTCCGCATGGCCTCCTCCTCGGCGGCCGGGGTGCCGTCGGCGAGCCAGGTGTAGCCCACCGGCCGCCTGAAGCCCGAGGCGAGGGTGTAGCCGGACCGGTCGTCGTCCCACCAGAGGGCGAGCACCGGCCAGGTGGAGCCCACGGCCAGGGCGGTGGCCCAGCCGCCGACGACCCGGTCGACGGGTTCGGCGCCTCCGTCGGCCGCGGCGCCCTCGCGGGGGTCCTTCCGCCAGGGCTTCCCCTCGGGGACGAGCACGCTCCAGCCGTCCCCGGCGGGCACGAGCAGCATGCGCTCCCGCAGCAGATGGGCCACGGGCCGTACGGTCTCGGGTTCGGCCCGGCACAGGAGCAGGGCACCCACGGAAGTCGCGGTCATGCTCCACACGCTAGGGCAATGTGCCCGCATATGAGCCATTTCGGCACCTATCTGCCCCTCCTTGAGCCCTCTCCGATTCGGCCTTGACTTTCCTCAACCGCGATATATCGTGTTCTCAAGAAGACGCGATATGTTGCGTCACGCCACCCAGTGGGAGGTCAGATCCATGCCTGAGTCGACGCGGACCGTCGCCGAGCCCCAGAAGCTCACCTTCGACGACCCCGTGACAGCACTCCACGTGCGCATCGTCGACGGCATGATCAATGTCGTCGGCACCGACGAACCGACCGCCCGGCTGGAGGTGTCCGCGATCGACGGGCCGCCGCTGATCGTGACCCAGAAGGGCGGCACCCTGACCGTCGCCTACGAGGATCTGCCGTGGCAGGGCATCCTCGGCTGGCTCGACCGCAGGAGTCCTCGCCGCAGTGCCGCCGTCTCGCTCGCCGTACCGGCCGGGGCGACGGTGGAGGTCGGCGCCGTCGGGGCCGAGGCGGTCGTCTCGGGGATCCGGGGCCGCACCGAGCTGCGGGGCATCTCCGGCGACAGCACGCTGGTGGGCCTCTCCGGCGTGGTCCGCGCCGAGACCGTGTCCGGCAGCCTGGAGGCCCAGACCGTCACGGGGGATCTGCGCTTCCAGTCCGTGTCCGGCGATCTGACGGTCGTGGAGGGCGCGGGCACCTCGGTCCGGGCCGAGTCCGTCACCGGGAACATGGTCCTCGACCTGGACACCTCCCCCAAGCCGACGGACATCAGACTGACCTCGGTGTCCGGCGAGATCGCCATCCGGCTGCCGCATCCCGCGGACGCGAAGGTCGAGGCCAACACCGCGAGCGGTACGGTCTCCAATGCCTTCGAGGACCTGCGCGTGGGCGGCCAGTGGGGTGCCAAGAAGATCACCGGCACCCTGGGCGCCGGCACGGGGAAGCTCAAGGCGACCACTGTCTCGGGCTCGATCGCCTTGCTGCGGCGTCCACCCGCCCAGGACCACCCGCATGACGCCGAGCCGACCGGAAAGGTGCTCTGACATGGCCCCCGTATTCGCCCACGGCCGACTGCGCCTCTACCTCCTCAAGCTGCTGGACGAGGCCCCCCGCCATGGATACGAGGTGATCCGCCTCCTGGAGGAGCGCTTCCAGGGGCTGTACGCACCGTCGGCGGGCACCGTGTATCCGCGGCTGGCCAAGCTGGAGGCGGAGGGCCTGGTCACCCACGCCACCGAGGGCGGCCGCAAGGTCTACTCCATCACCGACGCCGGACGGGCCGAGCTGGCCGGCCGGGGCGGCGAGCTGGCCGACCTGGAGCTGGAGATCCGCGAGTCGGTCTCCGAGCTGGCGGCCGAGATCCGGGACGACGTGCGCGGCGCGGCCGGCCAGCTCCGCAACGAGATGCGTGCGGCGGCCTCCGAGTCACGCCACACCTCCGCCGGCGGCAAGGGCGGCTGGGACCCCGGCCTCGGGGACAAGGAGGCCTGGCGGACGGCGAAGGAGGAGCTGCGCAAGGCCAAGCAGGAGTGGAAGGAGCAGGCGCGCCGGGCGAAGGACGAGTCCCGCAGGGCCCGGGAGGACGCCGAACAGGCCCGCCGCCAGGCCCAGGAGGCGCACGAGACGGCGCGGGAGCAGATGCAGAACGCCGCGCGTCAGGTCCAGGAGCACTTCGCGCGGGGCGACTGGCCTGCGGGGGTGCGTGACGGACTGGCCGAGATCACGGGACAGCTGGGCAACTTCGCCAGGACCGGCGCCTGGCCCACGTACAGCCGGCCCGCACCGGAGGAGCCGGACATCGAGTGGGCCGCCGACGCGACGGCCACGGGTGATCCGGCCCGTGACCTGGACCGCCTGCTGGACCGCTTCCGCGACGACATCCGTGACGCGGCCCGGGACCGGGGGGTCACCGAGGACCAGCTCGCGGAGGCCCGCCGGCATCTGGCCACGGCCGCGACGCACATCGGTTCGCTGCTGCGCGACCCGGCGGACGAGGCGAAGGGGAAGACCCCCGGCCCGTCCTGACAGGGCCGCCCTGAGCCGGCCGCCCTGGGCCGGCTCTCCCGGGGCCGGCTCTCCCGGGGCCGGCTC
>NZ_JAERUC010000119.1 GCF_016745505.1 Streptomyces silvae
CTTCGGGCTGTACGAGACCAGGAGGTTCTTCGTCTGCTGGCGGTACACGCCTCGCATAGCCGATGACCAGCGGAAAAGGCCACGATTCGGCCAAGCTGCAGGCGGCTGGCCCGGCGCTTACTCAAGCGCCGGAGGTCCCCAGCCGATAGCCCAGCAGGATTCTCCGTGGCGCGGCGGTCGTCCTCTATCAGTTCCTGACGACAATTTCGGGCGTCGGACAGCAGGCTGCTCATCAACTGGGTCCGTGATCAGAAACAACAGCCGGGGACGACCAGCCCCGTGAAGCTGGTCTCTGCCTGGTTGTGCCCAAGCGAAGCAACCAGGCAGAGAGGGACTCAGGTGGTGCTACTCGCCGCGGCCGTAGCCCTCGCTCTCGTCGTCGTGGCCACCCTTGTTGTCGTCGTGGCCCGTGCCGTCGAAGTCACCGTTGATGCAGGTGTTCCCGAAGGCAGGGTTCAGCAGGCCGATGACGTTCACGGAGTTGCCGCACGCGTTGATGGGGACGTGGATGGGGACCTGGACGACGTTGCCGGACAGCACGCCCGGGGAGCCGTAGGCGAACCCCTCAGCGCCGGCGTCGGCATTGGCCGCCCCCGCACCGGCGAATACCAGGGAACCTGCAGCCGCGGCCAGAACTGCCGCGCTTCCGAGCTTGAACATGAAATCTCCCGCAGAATGTGAGTGCTGCCCGCCTGTATGGGGCAGCTTCGATCACCATGCGGGCTCATCTCCATCCAGCACTTCGACGCGCCCGCCCGGGGCCGCCAATCCCCTCAATGGCCGGTGCCCCATTGGCCTGACCACCGCCCGCCCCACCTGCGTGCCGATGCCGGCGGCTGCCTCGTCGTGGAGCGAGGACGCCGGTACGGCGGGCGAGACGGTGCCCTGGAGGAGAGAGAGTGGCAGGAGCGCTTCCCAGCGATGCACTCGTATGGCGATGAATGCCCGCCCATCGCTGCGGACTTCCAGACCATGAATGTCGGTGGGCTGCCAATCGGCGCCGTTGAGGTCCATGGCTCATGATGACGGGCCGAATGGCTCCTGCCCGGGTCTGACACGACCGAGTCCTCATCGAGCACCACGACGCTGAGATTGAGCCGGATAGGTGTAAGACGGTTGAGTCACAACCGACAGCAGCAAGAGCACCATCTTGGGTGCAGAGGGGCGCGCTCTGTCGGGCCCCGCTACCGCGTCTCCAAGAACGTCGGGACATCAGCTTCGGTAGCGTCCAGGCCCAGCCGTTCGCACCGCAGCGGGTGACGCCACACGCCGTGGTCCTGGGACGCGCGGCGTCGACCTCCGCAACCAGGACGGGGGGCGACGAGGACCGGCTTTAGAGTGGTGCCGCTGTTCCAGGACGCGGTGAAGCGGATGCCGGTCCATGGGTGGGTCAGTGCCGACCGCGGTGAGGCCCCCGGGCCGGATCGAGCTTCAGCCGGCTGGTCTTGCCCACCAGTCGTATGCGGCCGGCGGTGGCATAGCGGCCCAGGAGCAGGACCTGGGGACGGCGCAGGGAACCGGTGAACGGCGCCGATGAGCTCAGCTGATCGATGGGCTGCGGCAGTCACTCGGAGGAGGACGGACCGTGCGCCAGTGGCGGGCGATGTCACGTGGCGGGCCACTCACATCTCGGGGTGGCCCGTCACGACATCAAGAAATCCGGGCAGGTATGCGGCGCGGCCGGGCCGTCCGCTGATACGTAGACGCAGCCCGACCCATCATCCGCGTCGGTCCGCACCCTCCTCCAGGAGGAGCTCGAGGACTCGTGTCTCGGTCACCACGGGATGGGTGACCTGGAGTACAGCTGCTTACGCTGAGGGACGTGGAGCGGGCGCGGGATCCCTTCCTGGGCAGCTACGCGGCGGCGTCATTGCCCACGGCGGGCTCGGTCACGGGTAGTAGGCGTACGGTCATGATCTGGAACGGGCGCAAGGCGAGTGTTACGCGGTCGGCTGTGACGGTCAGTTCCGGTTCGTCCGTGAGGCGGCGTTCGAGGAGGTCGGTCATGGCGGCGGCGGCCAGGGGGAATCCGGCGCGGAGGGTTGTCCTGGCACGGCCGCCGAGCGACTCGTAGAGCCGCACGATCACGTCTCCTGAGCCGTCGTCGGCGAGTTTGACCGCCTCGATCACGACGCCGACGTGGTCGACCTCGACCAGTGGGGCGACGGCGTTCGTGCCGGCGGCGGTGCGTTCGGCAAGGTTGAAGGCGTAGCCCTCGCGGACGGCGTCGCCGATGTCCGCCCCGAGCACCAAGCCGTAGCGGAATCGGTGTTCGCCCTGGTCGGCTTCCGGGTCGGGAAAGAGGGGGGCGCGCAACAGCGAGAGCCTGGCCGTGGTTGTCGTACCGCCGTCGGGACGTACATCGTGAGTGACGTCGTGGCCGTAGGTGGAGTCGTTGACCAGGGCCGTTCCCCAGTCAGGCTCTGCGAGGTGCAGGAAGCGGTGGGCGCAGATCTCGAAGCGGGCCGCGTCCCAGCTGGTGTTGGAGTGGGTGGGCCGCTGGACGTGGCCGAACGGGATCTCGCTGGTGGAGTGGCCGGCCCGGAGGTCGAAGGCGAAGGCTGCCTTGAGGATCTTCTCCCGCTCCCGCCAGTCGACGGTGGTGTCGATGTCGAGCCGGCGGGCCCCTTCAGGCAGCGACATCCGTTGACGTATGTGCGACCCGTTGATGCTTCGTACGACCTCAATGGCGTTGCCGTCGGCGGTGACGTCGTCGGCCTCAGTGAGGTCCTGCACGGTGTTGCGGTAGAAGGCGTCGATGTCCCAGGCGTCCCATTGGTTCGGAAAGTCCTGGTGGAGCTGAAGCAGGTTGCCCACCGTTCCGGGGGCGAGCGCTTCACGCTCGGCGGTCAGGTCGTACGCGGACGTGATCAGCCCTCGGGCGTCGACCGTGATGCGCACAAGGCCGTTGTCCAGGACGAGGCTGCCGTCGTCGCCGGGCCGCACGGGCACCGAGCGAGGCGCCGTGTTGCGGGGCACGGCGCCGAGGGCGGGTACGTCGTCGCGGCTGTGCGGGGCTGCGTTGAAGACGACCTCGCCGCCGTCGGAGCCCGGTGGGCCGGCCAGGGATCGCTGGGCGGTTTCGATGATGGCGTTCAGTTTGCGGGCGGCCTCCTGGTGGGCCTGTTCCGTTTCCCTGTGTACCCAGGCGATGGAGGAGCCGGGCAGGATGTCGTGGAACTGCTGCAGGAGGACGGTCTTCCAGATGTGGTCGAGCGCGGCGTAGGGGTACGGCTCACCGGTGCGCACGGCAGCTGTTGCCGACCACAACTCCGCCTCCCGCAGGAGGTGTTCGCAGCGTCGGTTGCCCTGCTTGGTGGCGAGCTGGCTGGTGAGGGTGCCGCGGTGGAGTTCCAGGTAGAGTTCGCCGACCCACACCGGCGCGTCTGCGTACTCCTGCTGTGCCTTGGTGAAGAACTCGGTGGGGCCCTCCATCTCGACCTTCGCCGAGCCCTCAAGGTCTGCGAGCCGGTCGGCGCGCGCCAGCATCTCGCGGGTGGGTCCGCCCCCGCCGTCACCGTAACCGAACGGCACCAGCGAGCGATTGGCAGCCCCCTTGTCGCGGAAGTTGCGTTCGGTGTGGCCGATGTCGGCGCCGGAGAGGTCGCCGTTGTAGGAGTCGACGGGTGGGAAGTGGCTGAAGATGCGGGAGCCGTCGATGCCCTCCCACCAGAAGGTGTGGTGGGGGAAAGCGTTCGTGGTGTTCCAGGAGATCTTCTGCGTGAGGAACCAGTCGATGCCGGCGAGCTTCATGAGCTGGGGGAGTGCGGCGTTGTAGCCAAAGGTGTCGGGCAGCCACATGTCGCGTGTCTCGATGCCGAATTCCTCCAGATAGAACCGCTTGCCGTGAACGAACTGGCGGACCAGGGACTCGCCGCCGGAAAGGTTCGTGTCGGGTTCGACCCAGAGGCTGCCGGTCGGCAGGAATTGCCCGGTCGCCACCTTCTGCTGCACCCGGGCGTACACCTCGGGGCGCTGTTCCTTGAGCCAGGCCAGCTGTTGGGCTTGGGACATGACGAATCGAAAGTGGGGATGGTCGTCCATCAGCGCGGTCACGTTCGCGACGGTGCGGGCCGCCTTGCGGACGGTTTCTCGTACCGGCCACAGCCAGGCCGTGTCGATGTGTGCATGGCCGACGGCCGAGATGCGGTGGGCGCTCGCGTGTGCGGGAGAGGAGAGCACCGGGCTCAGCAGGGCCCTGGCATGTTCTGCGGTGCCGCTGACGTTTTGGAGGTCGATCGCGTCGAGGGCCCTGCCCACCGTGTTCCGGATCCGGCTGCGGCGGGTGGAGTCCTCAGGCAGTTGGTGCATGAGTCCGGACAGGACGTCGAGGTCCTGGACGAGCTCCCACACGGTCGCGTCGAAGACGGCGAGATCCATGCGGGTCAGCCGGTACAGCGGTTCGCCCACGACCCCGGTGGGGCCATCGGCGTGCAGCCAGGAGGCAACCTCGCCCGCACGAGTGGGGACGAAGGGATCGCCGGCGGCGTCGAAGTCGAAGATCAGCGGGTTGGCGGCGGCCTCTATATGGAACTCGAAGCGCTCGCCGCCCTGAGCCTGTTCGGCTATCAGAAGCCAAGAGTTGCGCGGGTTGAGTGCCTTCACCGGCGTGCCGTCTGCCCGGTACACGAGCCCCTCTGCGGAGAAGCCGGGCTGCGAGGTGTTGAAGCCGAGGTCGAGCACCGCTTCGATCCGTTGCCCCGCCCAGTCCGCAGGCACGATGCCGCGGATCCTGAACCAACTGGTGGACCAGGCCGGTCCCCAGTACGCACCGGTGTCGATCGGCCTGTAAGGTCCAGCGATCCCCTCGCTCACCGGCACGGGTTCGCCGCAGATGTGGTGAGCGCTCACATCGAGGGGGAGGGAGCGGGCGTGGACTGCGGGCCTGAGGCGCTGGTCGAGTACCCGAGCGAGTCGGCGTTCGGTCAGTGTGCGGTCGTCGTGCATGGAGACTCCGTCCAGAATTCCGCGCGCGTGGGCGGCATGTCTGTGCGCCGTGCCTCGCCGAGTGAAGGCGGGCCCGGGAAGGTGCGGATGGGGAACCCTCAGGTGAGGTCGGCCCCGTATCGGATGACGTCGATGGGGACCACCGAGCGCCGTACGGGCAGCGGGGTGTCGGACCCGGCGTTGATGCGGTCGATGAGCATCTGACCCGCCCTGCGCCCGATCTCGTCGGCGTCGTAGGAGGCGATCGTCAGGGAGAGTCCGAGGACGTCCGCGAGGTCGAAATCGTCGAATCCGGCCAGCGGCACCGGGGCGCCGAGGGTGCGAACGGCCCGGATGGCGCCGTGGGTGAGGCGGTTGTTGGTGCAGAAGAGCGCGGTGGGTGCGTCAGGCCCGCTCAGCAGGGCGACGGCGGCGCGTTCGGCCGCGGCCACGTCGGACAGTCCGCGGCGGATGTGACGCTCGTCGGGTTCCAGCCCGGCTTCTTCGTGGGCGGCCCAGTAGCCGCGGAACCGTTCGGCACCGGTGTAGAGCGCCGGGGGGTTGCCGAGGAAACCGATACGCCGGTGTCCGTCCTTGATGAGTCGGCTGGTGGCCGCTTCGGCTCCGCCGAAGTCGTCGACCAGCACGCAGTCGGCTTCCAGCCCCGCCGGCGGCCGTGAGGCGAGGACCAGGGGCATGCCGCGCAGCGCGGCCGGTGTCAGGTGACGATGGCTGCCGCTGGCCGGCACCACGATCATGCCGTCGACCTGACTGGCGGCGAGGTCCTCGACCAGACCCCGCTCCCGGTCGACCTGTTCGGCGGTGTTGCCGAGCAGGACCCGCAGGCCGTGTGCGTAGGCCACCTCCTGGACGCCCAGCGCAAGCCTTGAGTAGAAGGGGTTGGCCAGGTTTGTGACGAGCAGACCGATCATCCCGCTGCCGCCGACCCGCAGACGGCGGGCGGTTTCGTTGCGCCGGTAGCCGAGAGCGTCGACGGCGCTCAGCACCCGCCTCCTGGTCGCCTCGGTGACCCGGGGGTCGTCCTTGAGCACCCGGGAGACGGTCATCGCACTGACCTCGGCACGGGCGGCGACGTCACGCATGGTCGGCGCGCCGGCGTCACTCGGTCGGTGCTGCGCCACGGCCGGTCCTTTCTTCGTGCCGTCAGGGGTTGTGCGCCGTCGGTGGGTCGCGGGAGCCACGGGCGCCGCCATTGTAGAGAGTGTCGGGCCCGCGGTGCCGTCAACCCCGGCGGGTGGATGCTGCGGCGTGCCCTCGCGGGCCGGGGCGGTCATGGCCGAGCTGCTCGGTGGGCGAGACCAGGTGCGGGGGCGGCGGCGAGGGCAGCCTCTTCCGGCGGCTCACCCTCCGTCCGAAGTCCCAGGGTCCAGTGTGCGGCGCCGATCAGGGGTGCGTCGTCCGGCCGTCGGGCGGTACACAGATCCATCGCGGCGACGGTTCGATCCGCTTCCGGACCGGCGGCTTCGGCCCCGGTAGTGAGGCCCGCCCGCAGCGCGGGGCCGATGAGGTCCCAGGATCTGGCCATGGAGCCGCCGATCACCATCACGTCCGGCCGGAAGGCGGCACACCAGGGCGCCAGGGCACGCCCAAGCGTGGTGAAACACCCGCTGATCGTCTCGGCCGCCTGCCGGTCGCCTCGGCGGGCCAGTGCGGCGATGGCGCTGACGTCCGGGCTTTCGGCCGGCCCGTCGAGACCTGCGGCGCGGGCATACCGCGTACGGATCGCCCATCGCGAGACCACTTCTTCCAGTGGCAGTCCGTCGACGGTGATGCAGTGAGCCCGTCCTCCGGGCGGGACAGTGGCGCCCTTGGTGACAGGGTGCCCGTCGCACAGGAAGGAGGATCCGACGCCGGTGCCGAGGGTGACGCACACCGACCGTCTCCGGCGTGCCGCGGCCCCACTGTGGTGTTCCCCCAAGGCGAAGGCGTCTGCGTCGTTGAGGAAGCTGATGGCCCGCGGGTGCGGCAGCCGGTCGCGCAGTTCCGCCCCGACGTCGATGCCGTGCAGAGCCTCGAACTTGCCGATGCCCCGGAATTTTCCTATACCGGCCGCGTAGTCGAACGGCCCCGGTATGGCGATGCCCCAGTGCGCCTCGGCGGGCGCCGCTAGGTGCAGGGCAGCCTCGGCGAAGGAGTCGAGGATCTCCGCGGCGCCCGCGTCGGCCGGCACCGGTCTGCGGACGAGGGAGTCGGTGACCGGCAATCCGGTCGTCATGTCCACCAAGGCGGCGGTGACGTGGGTGCCGCCGATCTCCAGCACGGGCACCCGGGTCATGAGGGCGCCACCAGGGACTTGACGACCTGTACGGGCCGTGCACCGACGGGGTGCAGGCGGTACCCGCCCACCGCCGCCGGAACAGTAAGCGTCTCGGCGAACGCGAGGTCGTGACGGTGGCCGTCGGCGGTCTCCACCACCACGCCGTCACCGGCGGCGACGTTAAGGATGTGGAAACGGCCCTCCGTGTCGTCGTGCGCCGGCCCCGTTCCGTCGAGTACGAAGCGGTGGACAACATAGAACATCTCGGGCAGGGCACCGAGGACCTCCTCGCGCCAGCCCGCGCCCTCACGCAGGACGCGAGGCTGCTGAACGAGATCCTTGGCAACCTCGGTGCCACGTCGCGTGGTGTCGAGGTTGGCGAAGGCGTGCTGGTGGGACAACGGCCTGGGCACCCCGGAGGAGCGGCGCAGCCAGTCGTAGAACCGCAGGGAGTAGAGGTACGGCGTGGCACTGATCTCCAGCACGAGGTTGCCCGCGCCGGAGGCGTGCGGCGTGCCGGCCGGGATCATGAACAGCTGGCCGGGATCGGCAGGGAACGTCTGGACATGGTCGTCGACGCGCAGCGGTGTGCCGTGCGTCGCCGACGCCTCCACTTCCTTGCGCATCAGGTCCACGTCGGCATTTTGCCGGAGCCCGAGGAGGACTTGGGAGTCGGGCTCGCTCGCTGTGACGTAGTAGGTCTCGTGCTGGGTGTAGGGCCAGCCGAAGTGCTTCCGCATGTACTGCTCCTGCGGGTGGCAGTGCAGCGACAGGCTGCCACCCCCGACGGTGTCGAGGTAGTCGAAGCGGATGGGGAACGAGGTGCCGTAGCGCCTTTGCACGTCCGCGCCGAGGAACCGTTCGGGGTGCAGGACGCACAGCAGCTGGAAGGGCAGCTCGACCTGTGCCCCGGCCCCCTGGCCGATGAGAACGCCGGCTTCGGGAGCGATCAGCTCGTAGCCGAGTGCGGTGTTGCCGTTGTCGGGCTCGAAGCCGAGCTTCTCCGCCGCCCATCGGCCACCCCAGGCAGTGGAGTTGAAGTACGGGCGGGTGCGCACGGGCTGCCGGGCGAGCTCGGCGAGGGTCGAGCGGACCTCTGGGCCGGCGAGGGAAGCGGGGGAGTGCGGGTCCTGTACGTCGATCCATCGATCGATCCGAGGCGCGAGCGCATCGCGGTGGCGGTCGGCGACCGGCCAGTCCGAGTAGAAGAGGCGGCGTAGTTCGCCCGGGACGTCGGGGTGCCCGAGGTTGACGCCCACGGGCAGGGTGCCGGAGGCCACGGCGCTCTCGGCGTACCGCTTGGGCAGGTCGGCCCACCAGGTCAGATCGGGTGAGCACAGGGCGGCGCCGGGGCCGAAGACCAGCAGGACGCCGTTCGTGGGCCGCTCGACGGTCAGCGGGCCCTCGAAGAGGTCGGCCATCTCGAACTCGGCGAGTGGCAGGAAGAATGCGTCGGCCTCGTCGTGAGGGGTGCACAACCGCTCGACGGCTGCTGGGGACCAGCGCTCCCGCACGTCGAGGACGCCGACTTCGGTGGACCGTGCACGCAAGGCTGCGGCGATCCCCCGGGCGGCCTCGTTCCAGTCCAGGGCTGCGGGCCCGTCCAGAGCGAGCACGATCGGCTGGTCGGGCAGGGTCGCCACTGCCTCGTTCCACCCGGTGACCACGGTGCCGGTGGCCGGATAGCGGGGGTTGAGCTCGTACGGTCGGGGCTCTGAGTTCACAGGTACTCCTGAAGTGGTGAGCGGGGCAACCGCCGGAATGGTATCGATAACCATGCAGGGGGACAAGGAGTGAGTCTCTCTGTAGCTCATAGATGCAGTTGAGGGCCCATGCGGCGAGGAATTCCGTCGCGGGGTCTTGTTTCAGTCAGATGGTGTCGTTAACATCCTCGCAATCCGAACCGCGGATGCCATGCGGTACGGCGAGATCTCGCGGAGGGCCGACGCCCTCTCACCCACCACACCCCAGAGTCAGGGATCCCTTCCGGGATCCACAGGGAAGGGAACCCATGAGATCAATCGGCGGGGCGGCACACTGGTCGTCCCACCCACTCGGCCGGCGCAGCGTCCTGGCGGGCATCGGAGCGGGGACCGTGGCCACGCTGGCCGGCTGCGCTCGGGGCGACAGCACCGCGGTGAAGCCCGGCACCACCTCGCTCGCCAATGACAACGCCACCTGGGACCAGGGCTATGTCGCGGCCGGGCAGGAACTCAAGAAGCTCACCGGGTACGCGCTGCGTCCCCTGTCCAATCCGAACCCGACGTCGTACAAGCAGGTCACGCAGATCTCGCTGCAGACGACCAAGGCCACCGACATGATCAAGTGGGCTTCGGGCTACTTCCTCAAGTCACTGGCCCGCACCGGGGAACTCAGTGACCTCTCCTCGGTCTGGGCCGCATACGAACGCAAGGGCTGGGTCACTCCCCAGACTCGTGAGGCGATGTCCTATCGCGGCTCTGTGTACGGGATACCGCTCTACGAGTCGTACTACGTGTTCTTCTACAACACGGGTCTCTTCCGCAAGCACGGCCTCAAGGCGCCGGACACCTGGGACGAGCTGCTGCACAACGCCGAAGTGCTGAAGAAGGCCGGCGTCGTCCCGTTCGTCGCCACGCAGACCGGCAACTGGCCCGCGTACGAGTGGTTCCAGGAGCTCGTCAGCAAGGTGGACCCCACGTTCTACGCGGAGCTGATCAGTGGGAAGGCGCAGTACACCGACCCACAGGCGCAGAAGGCTCTGCAGATCTGGCAGGACTTCATGAACAAGGGCTGGATGACGCCGGCCGACTTCGACCAGAACAACGGCCCAGCCGCGCTGAAGACCGGGCGGGTCGGGATGTTCCTGCACGGATCCTGGCAGTCCCAGGGGATCGCGGCCACCGGCATGAAGCCGGGTGTCGACTTCGACGCCTTCGTCATGCCGCCCGTCGAGCAATCCACCCGCCGCTCCGTGATCACCGAGTCCGGCGTTCTCGCCGTCCCGCGCAAAGCTGTCTCGCATGAGGCGGCGATGGCCAACGCGGCGCACTGGCTCGACCCGAAGGTCCAGAAGGTATGGACCGACTTCCTCCAGGATGCCTCGGCCAATCCGCTTTCCCATCCCGGTAATCCGTTGATGGCGGGCCTCAAGGACCGTGCGCTGAAAGAGCGTTGGACGCTGCTGCCCCGCTACGGCGAGTCGGGCCCGCCCAACCTCGTCCAGGGCAACACCGACGACCTGGGGAGCTTCATGACCGGCGCCTCCTCCCCGCGATCCACGCTGCGCAGCATGGCCAGCCGTGCGTCGAAGGAGTGGGCCGAGTGGGAGAGGGACGAGGCATGAGTTCTTCCGTGGACCAGCGGCGATCGGTGTTCGCCGCGTCACCGAGCTCACCCGACCCGCGGCCGGTCCGCCCCACGCCCGGGCAGCGTCCCGGGAGGCGGATTCGGGAGAAGCTCGCTACGGCCGGGTTCCTGGCTCCCGCCGTGCTCCTGGTGAGTGCACTGCTCCTGCTCCCGTTCGCCTCGACCGTCTACCGGAGCTTCTTCGACGACCGGCGCATCTCGGGCTTCGCCGGTCTCGATAACTATGCCCTCTTCCTCAGCGACCCCGCACTGACCCGGTCGATTCAGAACACCCTGATGTGGGTGGTCGGCACGGTCGCGCTCCCGCTTCTGCTCGGCCTGGCCATCGCCGTGCTGACGCACACCGGTGGGTGGTCCCGTGTGGCCCGCCTGGTCGTCGTCCTTCCTTACGCCCTGTCCGGCTCGGCCGTCGCCGTCGTGTGGAACTTCGTCCTCACGACGGACGGCGCCGCCAACCAGATGCTCAAGGCGTTCGGCCTGGACTCACTGGCCCAGGGCTGGCTCCTCGAATGGCCCGGCAACACGCTGGTCATGATCGCTGCCAACACGTGGCAGTCGGCGGGCGTCGCCGTGATCCTCTTCCTGGTAGGCCTCCAGACCATCCCGCCCGAAACTCTCGAGGCCGCCTCCCTCGACGGTGCGGCGGGCTGGCGGAAGTTCTGGTACGTCGTCCTGCCCCAGCTGCGGACCGTCTCGGTGATCGTCGTCGGCACCAGCCTGGTCAACGGGCTCAAGTCCTTCGACCTGATCTGGGTGCTCACCCAGGGCGGGCCCGGCCGTGCGTCGGAGACGCTCGCGGTCTCGATGTACCAGGAGACCTTCCTCGCCCTGCACCCAGGAGCCGGCGCGGCGGTCGCGGTCGTCCTCACCACGATCGTGCTGGTGGCGTCGTGGCTGTACCTGCGCCGTCAGCTGACCCCGAAAGGCAACTGATCATGACCACCATCCGCACCACACGCAGGTCCGCTCCGCGGGCGAGGTTCACGCCGGGCCGGATCCTGCGCAACGCGACCCTGGTGGTCATCTCCCTGGTCTGGGCACTGCCCACGTGGCTTCTTCTGGTCAACGCCCTGGTGCCCGCTGCCGACTACGGCGGCACGCCGCACTGGTGGCCACAGGGTTTCGGTCTCTTCGACAACATGTCCCAGGCCTGGACGCAGGCGGATCTCGGCCCCTCCATGGGCAACAGCCTGCTGTACGCCGTCACCAGCGCTGCCGCGGCCATCGTGGTGGCCACGACCGCAGCATTCGCCACCGTCATCATGCCCGTTACACATAAGACGCTGTGGTTCTGGCTGATCTACTCGGGCACCCTGCTGCCGCTCCAGGTCTTCCTGCGGCCACTGTTCCTGGCGTACGCCGATACCGGGCTCTACGACGCCCAGTTCGGGCTGTTCCTGGTGTACGTGGCCATCGCCATCCCGTTCGCGTACTTCATCATGCGCAACTTCGCGCTGACGCTTGCACCGGAGATCATCGAGGCCGCCCGGATGGACGGAGCTTCGTGGTGGCGGATCTTCTGGCAGATCCACGTGCCGCTGTCCCGGTCCGCCATGGTGGCCGCGTTCGTCTTCCAGTTCGTCGCCGTCTGGAACGACCTGCTGTTCGGCATCACGCTGTCCACCAGCAGCAACATCCGCCCGGTGATGGCCGCCCTTGCCGAGCTCCAGGGCAACTACTCCAACGTCGGCCCCCCTGTGGTCCTCGGCGGCGCGCTGCTCGTCTCGCTGCCGACCGTCGTCCTGTTCTTCTCCGCACAGCGGTTCTTCGTCAGCAGCCTCAAGCTGCACGGCTGAGCCGCGCCCGGCCGCCCCTCACCGATCCACCTTCCCGAAAGGCAGACCCTGGTGAAAACACCCGTACGCGCCGCCCTCGCCCTCGCCGTCGTCTCCGGAGCGCTGTGGACGAGCCCCGCCGCCGCAGCCGGCGACGACCGGGCTACCACGCCCGCCACCTGGGCGCACCGTGCCGAGGCCAGCTACGACGCCCTGCAGCATCACCTCTACCAGGGCCGGCAGGAGCACGGCCTGTACCTGGAGAAGACGCCGCGCAAGGAGGAGGAGAACCCTCACTCGTACCTCTGGCCCCTGCGCGAGGCGGCCGCCGCCACCGTCGACATGTCCGAACTGCCGCACGTCGGCACCCGCTACGACCGCGATGCCGCCGAGCGCTTCACCACCCTGCGGCTGTATTTCAACCCCCGTGACGGCAGGCCCGGTTACGACTCCTACCTGCCCGCCCCGCTCGGCCAGGGCGGCGATGTCTTCTACGACGACAACGCCGTCGTCGGGCTCACCTTCCTCGACCAGTACCGGGCGACCGGCAAGAAGGTCTACCTCGAGCGGGCGGCGGAGACCTTCGACGTCGTCGGCCGCGGCTGGGACGACGACCCCACCAAGCCGTGTCCGGGGGGCCTGCACTGGGTCGACTCCCCGGACAACTTCATGCGCGCCGCCAACGTGACGGGGCTGTCCGCCCAACTGGCCGCCGAGCTCTACGCCATCGAGCGCGACGATCGCTACCTCGCAAGCGCGAGGAAGTGGTACGAGTGGAACTGGTCGTGCCTGCGCCGCTCACCCGGTTTGTATGACAACAGCCGCGACGACGACGGCACCGTCAACAAGACCCTGTGGACCTACAACTCCGGCGCGATGATCGGCACAGCGACCACCCTCTACCGGGCGACCGGTGACCGGAGTTACCTGGACCGTGCCGTCGAGGACGCCAACGGGTCACTCGGCTACTGGAAGCAGGGCGACCGGCTGCACGACCAGCCGGCGATCTTCAACGCCTTCTACTTCGACAACCTCCGCATCCTCGACGAGGTGCGGCCGAACCCCGCGTACCGAACGACGGCCGTCGCCTACGCGGAGCATGCCTGGAAGGACAACCGGACACCGTCCGACGGCCTCTTCCGCTTCCAGCCTTCCGGCGGCGGTGACCACGCCCCGGCCGCACAGGCCGAGACGCTTCACCAGTCCGCCATGATCCAGATCTTTGCCGGCCTCGCCTCCGACCCTTCCTGAGCCCCACCCGGCCCCGAGCAGCACGTCCCAGCACCGCACACGAGTGGAGACCTCTTCCATGCCCCGCCCCGAACTTGCCCGTCCCTCCTGGTGGGACTCGAACATTGCCCGCGACATCCTGCGGGACCGCGCGGTGTCTGCCGAAGGAGTCCTCGGCGGACACCGGATCCGCCTCGCCTGCGAGCCGCTGCTACGCCACGACGGCGGAGGCGGCCTGCTCCAGTCCGTCCGCGTGACCACAGGCGGTCGAACGGTCACCCGTGCACGCGTCACCACCGTCGCGGGCAGTGAGCTGCGCTGCGACGTCCTGCCGGGGCCGGGCGGAAGCATCCGGCTCCTTGTCCCGGAGGTGGACGCGCCCACACCGGTCCTGGTCGAACTGCCGGAGCTGGCAGCCGGGGAAAGCGTCGAGGTACTGCTGACCCCGCAACGCCACTGGACCCTGCACCTCGTCCAGCACGCCCACCTGGACATCGGCTACACCGACCCGCAGAGCACGGTGCTCGCCGAGGGACGCAAGTACCTCGACTCCCTGCTCGAATTGTGCCGAACCACGGACGACTGGCCCGACGAGTCGAAGTTCCGCTGGGCGGTCGAGGGATTCTTCAGTTACGAGAACTGGTCGCAGAACCGTCCGCCGCGGCAGGTCGCGGAGTTCCTGGACCGGGTACGCGAAGGCCGCATCGAGCTGGCTGCGATGCCCTTCAACCTGCACACCGAGACCTGCTCCACCGATGAACTGCACGAACTTCTGCGTCCTATACGCGAGTTGCGGGATCAAGACGGCATCCACGTCACCACGGCCATGCAGACGGACGTGCCGGGCCAGGTCGTCGGCCTTCCCGACGTCCTCGCCGACAGCGGGATCCGCTATCTGTCGGTCGCCCACAACTGGGCGGGGCGCGCGGTGCCTCACCACGTCGGCGGCCAGGACCTGCCGCGCCTGTTCCGCTGGCGGGCGCCGAGCGGGCGCGAGGTGCTCGTGTGGCGCACCGACACCCCGCACGGCCTCGCCTACATGGAAGGGTCGATCATCGGATTCGATGAATCCTTCGACCGCGTCGACGACCTGCTGCCGAACTACCTCACCGCAATGGTGAACCACCAGTACCCGCACGAAGGCCGAGGCATCCCGGGATTCCCCGTTCTGGACGAGGAGTTCAAGGGCGACCCGTACCCGTGGGACATCCTGCACCTGCGGGTCCTGGGCAAGTTCGCGGACAATGGACCACCGCGCCGCATCATCGCGGACACCGTGCGCCGGTGGAACGAGGAATGGGCTTTCCCCATCCTGCGTACCTCGCGCAACGAGGACTTCTTCATCGATGCCGAGGAACGGCTCGGGGACCAGATCGAGACGTTCGAGGGCGACTGGACGGACTGGTGGGTCGACGGCGTCGGCGCGGGCGCCGTGCCCCTGGCCGCCACCCGCGACGCGCAGGCCGCGATCACCGACGCGCAGACCCTCGCGGGACACGCGCACATCCTGGGAGCACCGAACGGGTCGGGAATCACCGAGTCTGCGCCCGAGGTGTACCGCGCGGCCTCGCTGTTCAACGAGCACACCTGGGGCGCCGGCGACCCCTGGACACACGGCGACCACGGCCACGCCTCGGGCGAGCGCCAGTGGCACTGGAAGTACGCCCAGGCCCTGCGCGCCCACGACGGGGCGCGCACCCTGCTCGATGCCGCGAGCGCCGCACTGGGGGAGCGGCTGGCTCCCCGCGAGGGCACGCTCGCCGGCTACTACGTCGTCAACACGTGCAGCTGGGTGCGCTCCGAGGCGGTCCGGCTCTTCCTCCCCGAGAGCACGGTGCCCCTCGCCGACGCGGTGAGGGTCGTCGACTCCCGCGACGGTTCGACACTGGAGGTGACGGAGGAGGAGCAGAGCAACGAACTCCACCGCGCGGCGGGACGTTTCCTGCTGTTCCGGCTGGCAGACGTACCGGCCCACGGGGCGGTACGTGTGGACATCGAGCCCGCTGTCGCCCCCGCAGCAGAGCTGCCGGCGGAAGACATGGACAGCGCCGGCACCTCCACGGTTCTGGAAAACGAATTCCTGCGCGTTCACGTCGACCTGTCGTCCGCGTGCATCGACTCGATCGTGGACAAGCGGACGGGAGACGAGCTGGTCCGGCAGGACGCCACCGTCGGCTTCAACGGCTATCTGTACGACGAGTACGCCACGGCCGGCGGGTTCAACCATCAGTCGAGCAAGACCACGGCTGACGCTTCGATGCACCTGCTGGCCACGCGGAGAACGGCATCCCTGGCAGCCCTGGTGGGGCGGACCTCGGACGCCACCGGGGAGACACTGGTCTATGAGTGTGCGGCCGCGGGTACGCGACGCCTGCGGGTCACGGTCCATCTGCCGCACGCGAGTGCTCGGATCGACCTGGAGAACAGGATCGACAAGACCGCGACCCTGACGAAGGAAAGTGCGTTCTTCGCCTTCCCGTTCGCGATGAGCTCCCCGTCCGTACGGATGGAGGCGACCGGCGGGGTCACGGGAACGGGTCTGCCCACGGTGCCCGGATCCGCCCAGCACATGCGGGCGATCCGCCGCTGGGTCAGCCTCCAGGAGAGCGGCACCAGCGCTGCACTCGCCACCCAGGACGCCCCATTGATCCAGGTGGGCGGGGTCGCCATCCCCTACGTGCCGTATCCGCAGTCACTGGCCCAGGAGGAGCCCGGGACGGTCTTCTCCTGGGTCCACAACAACGTCTGGGACACCAACTTCCCCTCGGAGCAGGCATTCGACCATGTGTTCCGCTACAGCGTCGGCTGGCAGCAGGAACGGGCCTCCGGCGGTGCGGTGCTCGGCATGCGTACGGCCGCCGTCGGCAGCCGCCCCCTGGTGCCGGTGCGAGCCGGCCGGGAGCCCGAAGCCAGCCCCGACACCACCTACTCGCTGCTGACCCTCGACGACCCGCGCGTACGGGTCCTCGGCCTGACCGTGCCCGAGCCAGGACGTGTCCTCGTGCGCCTGCAGTCCTTCGCGGAAGAACCCGTCATCTGCCGACTCACCCCCGGGTTTACCGTCACTGGCGCAGTATGCGCCGACTACCTCGGCGCGGAGGGTGCCACCCTGCACACGGAGGCGGACGGCTCGCTGCGCGTCCCCGTGCCCCGGCTCGGTACCACAGGGGTGTCGCTGACGACACATCGCGACCCGGGCTCCGAGTGAAGCGGAAAGCGGTCCATGTCCACGTCACCCGGCCTGTGCTCAGGGGCTGTCGTCCCAGGTCCGCAGGTACACGGAGTCGCCGGAGCGGCCGTTCTCGGCCAGGCCGACGTCCAGGCAGAGGACGGGACGGGTTCGAGCGGCAGGCTGCATCACAACGCCTTCACCGCGGGCGACGTCCTGGTGATGAGGCGGTGCGTCGTTGGTGAAGACGGGCATGCCGGGATCGACCAGTCGAGGGCGTCAGTCGGAGGGGAGGACTCTCAAGGATGTTGCGCAAGGCGATCCCAGTGTCGAAGCTGACCCGGCCTTCGCGAACGGCTCGTAGAGCGCCCAGTGGGAGGCGATCTCGTAGCGGAACCCTCTCTGGCGCTCGGCTCCCGGTGCGCTGATGTAAGACGGTCCATCGCGAGCGGGGCTGTAGAGGGTGTGGGCCTGGGGCTGGAACGGCGGAGTGATCTTGCCGATGCCGTACAGCCCTGCCCAGAAGGATGCCACCGTGCGATCCCCCATCCTCGTTGCTCAGAATGAGATCCCACAAGGCCTGCAACACCGCACCGGTGTCGAGGAGATGACAGACCGCTGAGTACGGCCGCGACAGCCCGCTCCCCTTCCCCCACAGCCGGGCATCCAGACACAGTTCCCCCGAGGCCCCGCCCCACTGTTCATCACCATGAGCACAGAGAATGCCCCCGGTCCCTTTCGGCAACCGACGTTCCTGATCCCCGATGATCTCTTCAACTGGGCTTGCTCGGTGGGTCGTACAGGGGAAGATCAGCCGTCCCACGCTCTCACCTCGCGCCAACGGCGATACAGGCCGGCCAATGGTGGTTCGGTTCGGGGACTAGGGGAGGAGGCCGACATGCTGGAGATCGTTGCGCTCAGCGCGCTGACCGCATTCCTCACAGCGGTAGGCAACGGTGCGGCTGGCGAGATGGGCAAGCAGCTGCTCCTGTCGACCGGCGCGCTGGCGCGAGGACCACAGGGCGGGAGGCGCCGCTGCCGACGAACAGCGAGGGGTGGGAGGCACTCGCTGGTCACGTGCACGCTCGCATGGGGGACGACCGGAGGTTTGCGGGTGAATGGTCCCTGCTTGTCCGGAGCTTTCCAGGGGATGCGGCGGACCTTCGTTCCGGGAGCGGGCTTCCCCCCGCTTCGCGCCACTTCACCGATCGCAAGGATGTCGTCAAGCAACTGAGGCGGGAGGCGACACGGCCCGCCGCGGGGCGGCCACGAGTCGCGCTCTTGTACGGGCCGCCGGGTATCGGCACCACTGCGGTTGCTCTCCACCTGGGCGCCGCCTGCCATGCCCAGTTTCCCGACGGACAGTTCTACGTCGACCTCCGCGAGGATTCCGGGGGCTCTGAAGCTCTCCCCGGCTGCCGTGTTACTGCGACTGCTCCGGCAGATGGGCGCCGAGCCCGACCGGATTCCGCCGACCGAGGCAGGGCGAGTACAGCTCTACCGGCGACTTGTCGGCGGACGTCGGGCTTGCGCGGCAGGTCGGACACCAGGCCCAGCACCAACCGCCCGGCCCGCAGCCAGGGTTCGCCCCGCGCGAACCGACCCGCAATCCGGGCCATGGCCACCTCGAACGCCTCCCGCCAGCGGCCGGGACCTATGCTGTGGCCTGCGGCCACCGTCTCTTCGTAAGTCCACACAACTCACGATGATCAACGGTGGCCGCACCCGTCTCCGCACCCGCCCGTGGCCAGTCGCCCGACCAGGAAAGCAGATGATGATCGCCACAGTCCTTGCCGTCGTCGGGACGCTCCTCGGATCGATCGTCACCGGTACGTTCCAGCACCTGGCGGCCGGCCGCGCCGAACGCGCAGCCGCCGCGAAGCAGTTGCGCCGCGACCGGCTCGACGCGGTGACCACACTCGCCTCCGCCGGTTCCGACCACCGTCGAACCTTGTGGATGCGTGGAGAGGCTCGGCTGCGTGGCGCCAGCGATGCTGAGCTGGAAGAACTGCGAGCCAAGTCTCATATCACCCGCTCCGCTGTCACCCGCCCCCTGGTTGCGCTGCGGCTCCTCGTGCCCGACCCGGCTGTCCACACCACCGCACAGGCGATGGTCGTCGCCACCTATGACATGGTCGATGCCGCCACGAGCATCGAGGAGCTGACGGCAGCGCAGGACACCGCACGAGCCGCACACGACCGCTTCATCGACGCTGCCGCTGCGTACTTCGGCGCCACCACCTGACATTGCCCATACCCCGCCGCCTGGAGTGACTTGCTCCATGCGGACGGCGAGCAGACATGAAGATCACGATCTACAGCTGGAGTACTAGGCCGTGTATCGAAAGTGGATCTTGCGCATATGGTGGCGGCATGTCGCTGAGCCACATAGCCCTCTCGTCCGGTCGTTCGATCGAGCTCACCGAGCTGCGAATGTCTTCGACCTACGGAGGGATGCTAGAGGGCTACCCCTGCAAGCCCATCAATGACATGAAGGTCAGGGGTCTCCAGTGGCAAGCTGAACGCGCGTTTCCCTCCACGCCGGTCCATCTGGTGCCACCCTCCTGCGAGTACCCGGACCAGACTGCCGGCGCCTTCGGCCCCGTTGAGGTGCTGCCTTCCGTGGCCTGCATCGGGGCCTTCCGGTCGACGGCGGTCGCCCTTGAGCTCGATTCGGCGCTGCACCGTTCCGCTCTCACCGTGGTCTGGTTCCAGGCCGGCTTGGATGTCCCGTCGGGCGAGGACGCCGACCTTGCGCTGCGCAGCATCCGCTGGGAGGAGCTGTCCCAGGACTACGAGCTCTAGCGACGGGGTGCCGATCACAGCCACTCGTTGATGGCAGCGATGAGGACAGTCGCCTCGTAGCGGACCGCCAGTTTGTCGTACCGGGTAGCCACAGCGCGGTGTCTCTTGAGGCGGTTGATCCCGCACTCGACCGCGTGACGTTCGCGGTAGTCAACCGGGTCGAAGCGCGGCGGCCGGCCGCCGCGAGAGCCGAGCTTCCGACGGTTGCGTGCCTGGTCGGCCTTGTCCGGGATGGTGCATCGGATCCCGCGTCGACGCAGGTAGGTACGGTTCTTGCGGGAGGCGTACGCCTTGTCAGCCCGCACGCGATCGGGCCGGACGCGTGGCCGACCCTGCCCGATGCGGGGCACTCGGACCTTGTCCAGCACGGATTCGAACTGCGGCGAGTCCCCGCGCTGTCCTGCCGTGATCACGATCGACATGGGCTTCTGGCCCTGCTCGACGGACAGGTGCAGCTTGGTGGTGAACCCGCCGCGCGACCTTCCCAGTCCGTGGTCTCCGGGCTCGGCGAAGACACCGCCCGGCGGTTCCTTCTGCAGGTCTCCCCGCTTGCGGGCACCGGCCGCATGCTGATGAGCGCGACACACCGTGGAGTCGACGCTCAGGTCCCACGTGATCGCCCCCCTCGCGTCGGCCAGGGACTGGAGCCGAGTGAGGATCCGCTGCCAGGTTCCGTCCCGTTGCCACCGGCGGAAGAGGTCGTAAACCAGACCCCACGGTCCGTACTCAACCGGCACGTCCCGCCACGGAATACCGGTCCGGACCCGAAAGCGTATGCCGTCGATCAACCGTCGGCGAGACCAGACGGGCGGCCGCCCCGCCCTGGTGCCTTCTGGCAACAACGGCTCCAGCGCCGCCCACTGCTCATCCGTGAGATCTCCCCGACCCATGAACTGTGATCATTCACAGCCCAAGATCCACTTTCGATACACGGCCTAGAAGAAGCCGAGCTTCTTCGGGCTGTACGAGACCAGGAGG
>NZ_JAERUC010000120.1 GCF_016745505.1 Streptomyces silvae
TGGAGGCCATCGCCGGGGTCGGGTGCTCGACCATCGCGCGACCGGTCTCCCGGTCACCGCAGACGACGTTGAAGACGCCCTTGGGCAGGATCTCCCCGATGATCTCGGCGAGCAGCACCGTGGAGGCCGGTGTGGTGTCCGAGGGCTTGAGGACGACGGCGTTGCCCGCCGCGAGCGCGGGCGCGAACTTCCACACCGCCATCAGCAGGGGGTAGTTCCACGGGGCGACCTGGGCGCAGACGCCGACCGGCTCGCGTCGGATGATGGAGGTGAGGCCCTCCATGTATTCACCGGCCGAACGGCCCTCCAGCATCCGCGCCGCGCCCGCGAAGAAGCGCACCTGGTCGATGGCGGGGGCGAGTTCGTCGCTGCGGAGGAGGTGGAGCGGCTTGCCGGTGTCACGGCTCTCGGCGGCGACGAGGTCGTCCGCCCGCGCCTCCATCGCGTCGGCGATCTTCAGCAGCGCGCGCTGGCGTACGGACGGCGTGGTGTCGCGCCAGCCCGGGAAGGCGGCGGCCGCTGCCGCCATCGCCGCGTCGACGTCGGCGGGGCCGGAGAGCGGCGAGGTCGCGTAGACCTCTCCCGTGGTGGGGTCCACCACGTCGAGCGTACGGCCGTCCGAGGCGTCGGCGAACGCACCGTCGATGTAGTTGCGGAACGTGGTGCTCATGGAACGTCTCTCCCGGTCAGGCGGTGGTGCGGGTGGTCGGTCGGTCGGTGGTGCGGGTGGAAGGCGTGTGCTCGTGGCCGGCGGTCCGGCTTCAGTGGGCCACCGCGGGCTCGGTGACGGTCTCCCCGCCGCCACCGGTGATCGGGGGCACCGGGGAGTCCGAGGCCCGGACGAAGCGGGGTCCGTCGGGTCCGTACACGGCTCGCGGTTCGGGGAACAGGGCGAGCAGCGTCAGGTACAGGACGGTCGCGAGGACGAGGCCCACCGGCAGGGAGATGTCCGCGCCCTTGGCGAGGCCGCCGAGCGGGCCCACGAACTGGCCGGGCAGGTTGGTGAAGAGGAGTGCCACGACGGCCGAGACGGACCAGGTGGACATGCCGCGCCAGTTCCAGCCGTGGGTGAACCAGTACCGGCCGCCGCGCTGGCGGCGGTTGAAGACCTGGAGCGCCTCCGCGTCGTACCAGCCGCGCCGGGTGACGTAGCCGAGCGCCATCACGATCATCCAGGGCGCGGTGCAGGTGATGATCAGCGTCGCGAAGGTGGAGATGGACTGCGCGAGGTTGAGCGCGAAGCGGCCGACGAAGATGAACGCGATGGACAGGACACCGATGAAGAAGGTGGCCTGGACGCGGCTGAAGCGCGTGAAGACGCTGGAGAAGTCGAGGCCCGTGCCGTACAGGGCGGTCGTGCCGGTGGAGAGGCCGCCGATCAGCGCGATCAGGCAGAGGGGCAGGAAGTACCAGCCGGGCGAGATCGCGAGCAGCCCGCCCACGTAGTTCGGGGCGGCGGGATCGACGTACTTCGCGGCCTTCGAGGCGATGATCGACGCGGTGGCCAGGCCGAAGAGGAACGGCAGCAGGGTGGCGATCTGGGCGAGGAAGGCGGCGCCCATGACCCGGCGGCGCGGTGCCCCGGCCGGGATGTAGCGGGACCAGTCGCCGAGGAACGCGCCGAAGGAGACCGGGTTGGAGAGCACGATCAGCGCGGCGCCGATGAACGAGGGCCAGAACAGCGGGTCGCCGGTCGAGGCGAAGGTTCCCGCGTAGCCGGGGTCGAAGTCGCCGGCGAAGGCGAACGCGCCGAGGACGAAGAGGGAGGATGCCGCCAGCACCGCGATCTTGTTGACCAGCAGCATGAAACGGAAGCCGTAGACGCAGACGACCAGGACGAGCCCGGCGAAGAGCGCGTACGCGAGACCGTACGTGAGGTCCGACTCGGGGACGTCGACCAGGCGGTGCGCGCCGCCCACGAGCGCGTCGCCCGAGGACCAGACGGAGATCGAGAAGAACGCGATGGCGGTGAGCAGGGAGAGGAACGAGCCGACGACCCGGCCGTGCACACCGAGGTGGGCGGAGGAGGAGACGGCGTTGTTCGTGCCGTTGGCCGGTCCGAACAGGGCCATCGGGGCGAGCAGCAGCGCACCGGCGACGAGCCCGAGGAGGGTCGCCGCGAGGCCCTGCCAGAAGGAGAGGCCGAAGAGGATCGGGAACGCCCCGAGCACACAGGTGGCGAAGGTGTTGGCGCCGCCGAATGCGAGGCGGAAGAGATCGAGCGGGCGGGCCGTGCGGTCCTCGTCCGGGATCCGCTCGACACCATGGGTCTCGATTTCGGTGATCGAGGTCGTCACGGACGCTCCACCTTCCGTTCGTGCGTAGGGGCGTACCTGGGGGCGTCCCGGGCGTCCCAGCAGTCTGTGGCCCGCGGATGATCAGCGACAACTGTGTTCGCCACAAAGATGTAGGCTCCCGACTGTGTCCGGCAACAAACTCACCGTCGAGGATCTGCTCACCTTCCCGGCGCTCCAGCTCTCGGTGAAGGCCGGCAGAGGCGGCCTGGGCCGGTCCGTGTCGTGGGCGCACGCCAGCGAGCTCGTCGATCCGACGCCCTGGCTGCTGGGCGCCGAGGTGATCATGACGGCGGGTCTGGCTGTCCCCCGGGACGCGGCCGGGCAGTGTGCCTATCTGGAGCGGCTGGACGACGCGGGCGTGTCCGCCCTCGCGCTCTCGGCGCAGCTGCACATGCCGCCCCTGCACGACGCGTTCTTCGCGGCGGCCGAGGAGCGGGGCTTCCCGGTCCTGGAAGTGCCGCTCGCCGTCCCGTTCATCGCCGTCGCCCAGGAGGTCGCCGCCTCGGTCCAGGAGGACGCGCGGTACCGGCTGGGCGCGCAGCTCCAGGTCTTCGGTTCGCTGCGCTGGCTGGTCGCCGAGGATCTCGACACCCCCGCGCTGCTGCGGCGTCTCGAAGCGCTGTCGGGTTACGACGTCTACCTCTGCACACCGCAGGGCCGCCCGCTGCTGCCGGGCGTTCCCACCCCGGCCCCGGGTGTGCTGCCCGCGTCCGTCGACGCCCCGCCGACGGTGCCCGGCGGTTTCGTCCTGCCGGTGCCCGCGCCCGGCGGTCCTGCGGGCTTCCTCGTGGCGTACGAGCGTCAGGGCGCCCAGCCCGCGGGGCTCGCCGTCGTCCAGCACATCGCCACGGTGGCGGCGCTGCGCCTGGCGATGGTCCGCAACGAGCGTGAGGTGCTGCGCCGTGAGGGCGCGGAGACGCTGGCCGAGCTGCTGCAGGAGGTGCTCGATCCGGAGGCGGCCCGCCGTCGGCTCGCCCGGCACGCGATCGAGGGCGACGCCGTGCTGCTGGTGGTCCGGCGGACCACGGACGAGGCGCTGCTGCACTGCCTGGAGGGCCATCCGCATCTGCTGCTGACCTGGGGCGAGGACCGCTATGTCCTGGGGGCGCCGGACCTGGCGGAGGCCGTCGGCGAGCTGCCGGCCGTGGCGGCGGGGATGAGCCGCCCGTTCGCTCCGGGCGTCGCGCTGAAGGTCGCCGAGCGCGAGGC
This sequence comes from Streptomyces silvae, assembly GCF_016745505.1. Lineage (GTDB taxonomy): Bacteria > Actinomycetota > Actinomycetes > Streptomycetales > Streptomycetaceae > Streptomyces > Streptomyces silvae. The sequence goes on from NZ_JAERUC010000120.1 coordinate 3,507, forward strand.
GCTCTGGGCGGTCTCGAAGGCCGTGGAGTCGGGGCGTCCGGTCGTCCGGTACGGCGACGACGCGACGGGCCGCTGGCTGCCCGACGACCCCGCCGTCCTGACGGCCCTGGTCGAGCACGTGCTCGGCGACGTCCTGCGGTACGACGAGGCCCATGACTCGCACCTGCTGGTCTCCGCCCGTACGTGGATGGAGCGCGACCGCCGTACGGAGACGGCCGCGGCGGCGCTCCACATCCACCCGAACACCCTCGCCTACCGGCTGCGCCGTTTCGGTGCCCTCTCGCACCGCGATCTGACGTCGACGGGCGCCCTGGCCGAGGTCTGGCTGGCGATCCAGGCGGCGGGGGCGCTGGGCCTCACCGACTGACGGGCGGCTCGGCGGCAGGGACCCGAACGGTTTCCGCCGTTCTCCCCGGCCTGAAATGTGTGACGGGGGGTAGGCGGGTGATGAACGAGCTGCGTGATGCAGCCGACCGACGGGGGACACGGCATGGAACAGCTGGTGAGGAAGTGCGGTACCGGACGGAACGGGCCGGAGGGCGGCGGGGCCGTCGTGGCCGGTAGTGCCGCGTACGACATGGGGTCGGAGGAGATCTCCCTGGCCCGTGGATTCGTTCGCGACTTCCTGTCCGACGCGCGGCGGCTGCGCGGTGTCGACGTACCCGCGCGCGTCCAGGAGGTCGCGCAGCTGGTCGTGAGCGAGCTGGCCACGAACGTCTGCAAGTACGCGCCGGGCCCGTGCCTGCTGGATCTCGAGGTGAACGGCAGCATGCTGGACATCACGATGTGGGACTCGGGCTCGGTGCTCCCCAGTGCCCTGCACGCCGACCCCGCGCGCGCGGGGCAGCACGGACTGGAGATCGTCCTCGCGGTCTGCCAGAGCTTCGAGGTGCGCCGCGAGCCGGTGGGCAAGCGGATGCGCGTACAGATCTCGCTGCTCGACGGCCCGGACGGCGATCCGGCCGGCCAGTCGCCCTGGTGACCTCCGCCGTCCGTGCCGGAACCCGGCGCTGACGCCGTCCGGGCCGTCCGCCGTCAGCGGATCGCGCTGCCCGGTGCCGCGTCGAGCAGGCCCAGTTCGTCGCGGCGCGGCAGGCCCTCCCAGTCCCCGTCGGAGGCGACGGCGAACGCGCCAAGGGTGTTCGCACGGGCGAGGCGGGCGGCCGGCGGGAGCCCGTCGAGCAGACCCGAGAGATATCCGGCGCAGAAGGCGTCGCCCGCCCCGACCGTGTCCCGTACGGGTACCCGCAGGGCGGGCAGGGAGTGCCGGGTGCCCTGCCGGTCGCGGACCGCGGCGCCCTCTCCCCCGCGCTTGACCACCACTTCCCGCACACCGGCGTCAAGCAGCGCGCCGACGGCTCGTTCCTCTCCGTCCGATCCGTCCTCTCCGACAGGTGTCCCGCCGGGCATACCGGTGACGACCGGGAGCTCGTCGTCGGAGGCGATCAGGACGGTGATGTGCGGCAGCAGGGGCCGGAGCGCCCTGCCCGCCTCCTCCGCCGTCCACAGCCGCTGCCGGTGGTTGACGTCCAGCGTGACGGTCCATCCCTGCGCCTGGGCATGGGCGGCGGCCGTGCGGACCGCCTCCAGCGGGCCCGGGCCGAGCGCGCACGTGATCCCGGTCAGATGGAGGATCCGGGCGCCGTCGCCGAGGGCGGGCGCGAGGTCGGCGGCGGTGAGCAGCGAGGCTGCGGAGTGGCTGCGCCAGTAGTGGACCCGGGCGAGGTCCGCGACGCGCCGCTCGCGGAGCAGCGCGCCGGTGGGTGCCGTGGCGTGGGTGCCGGCGCGGGTGATGTCGACGCCCTCCCCGCGGAGCGTGCGCAGGACGAGCCGGCCGGGTTCGTCGTCGCCGACGAGGCCGGCCCAGACGGCGTGGTGGCCCAGGCGGGCCAGGCCGATGGCGACGTTCGACTCCGCGCCCGCGACGGTGGTACGGGCCTGGGCGCCGACCGCCAGGGTGCCGGGCAGCTGGGCGGCGAGCATGGTCTCGCCGAACGTCAGCACGTCGGCGGGCGCGGACACCCACCCGGGTGCGGTGCTCATGCCTCTCCTCGCTCGTCCCGTGCGCAGAGCGCGACGAAGCGGCGGGCGCGTGCGCGCAGGGCGGCCAGGTCGCCGCCCTGGGCTGCGTCGCCGACCAGCGGGGATCCGACACCGACCGCGACCGCGCCGTGGGCGAGGTACTGCTCCGCACCGTCGAGGTCCACGCCGCCGACGGGCACGAACGGCATGTCGGGGAAGGGGTCGCGCAGGGCCTTGAGGTAGGCGGGGCCGCCGAGGGAGGCGGGGAACAGCTTGACGGCGTCGGCGCCCGCGCGGCGCGCGGCGACGGCCTCGGTGGGGGTGAGGGCGCCCGCCAGGACCGGCAGTCCGGCCCGGACCGACGCGGCCAGGGACTCGGTGAGCGCGGGGGTGACGATCCAGCCGGCGCCGGCGTCCTGGGCGCGGGCGACGTCGTCCTCCGTCAGCACGGTGCCCGCACCGACGACCGTTCCGGGCCCGACCTCGGCGGCGGCGCGGCGGATGACCCCGAGGGCGTCGGTGGTGTTGAGGGAGACCTCGACGAGGGCGACGCCCTCTTCCGCGAGCGTGAGCACGGTGCGCAGGGCGGCGTCGGGATCCGGTCCGCGGACGATCGCCGCCAGGCGGGTGCGGTGCAGCAGGCCGGCGAAGAAGTCGCTGTTCAAGGGGGGCACGGGGCGTATGTCGTTCACGCCCACGAGCGTAGTGGGGGGTGGGATCCGGCCCTCGCGGGGGCATCGCCGGGCCCACGGAAAACGGCACGGCCACGCCCCCGGGAGGGGCGTGGCCGTGCCGTGTGCCGACGGTGCCGGGTCAGTAGGCGGAGTCGACGTTGTCGATGGAGCCGTACTTGTCGGCCGCGTAGTTGGCCGCCGCGGTGATGTTGGCGACCGGGTCGGTCAGGTCCTTCTCGGTGCCGGAGACGTGGTAGGCGTCGAAGGTCGGCTGGATCACCTGGAGCAGGCCCTTGGAAGGGGTGCCGTTCTGGGCGTTGACATCCCAGTCGTTGGAGGCCTTGGGGTCTCCGCCCGACTCACGCATGATGTTGCGGTGCAGGCCCTCGTAGGTGCCCGGTATCCCCTTGTCCTTCATGATCTTGAGGGACTTGTGGATCCACTTGTCCAGCTTGTCCGAGGCGGCGGGTGCCTTCGCGGCCTTCTCGGCCAGGGTGTCCGCCTGCGCGGCCACTGCGGCCGCCGGGCCCGCTGCCGACGCGGTCGCGCCGTGCGAGGCCGGTTCCGAGGCGTGTGCGGGGGACGGGACGAGGGTCAGGGCCGCTGCTGCGGCTCCGGCCGCGCACAGACCGGAGACCGAGAACCTGCGGATCCGGGCGGTACGGGCGGCGGGGGCCAGGGACTGGACGGACGTACGGATAGAACACTCTCCTCGTGCTGCTGTCAGGGACGTCGCGGGGCCGGCGGGCGGCTCCGGACTCGATCCATGGTTAGCGGCACCTCGGGAGGGTGGCAACGACCCCTTCTACTAGGCCTTTACGTAGGAATCGGCCGGGAGGCCGGACAGCGCGCCCGTGCACCCCGGGGCCGGACGAGGCCCCCTACTACCCCACGTCGTATGTGATCTGCGGCCTATGGTCCGACTCACAGCCGGCGGCGACGAACGCTCAGGCCACCGCCTTCGGCCCCGCCCCGGGCCGCGCCTCCGCCGCGGTCTCCGAGACGCCGAACCGGGCGTGCACGTACCGCAGGGGCTCGGGGCACCACCAGTTCGCGCGGCCGGCCAGCTTCATGACCGCCGGGACCAGGAGCATCCTCACCAGCGTGGCGTCGAGCACCACCGCGAGTGTGAGCCCCACGCCCAGGAGTTTCAGCGGGGTGAGGCCGCTGGTGGCCATCGCCGCCATGGTGACGGCGAGCACGAGGGCCGCCGCGGTGAACAGCCGGCCGGTCCTTTCGAGTCCGAAGGCCACGGCGGTGGTGGTGTCACCCGTACGGCGATGCTCCTCCATGATCCGGGAGAGCAGGAACATCTCGTAGTCCATCGAGACCCCGAAGGCGATGCAGAACATCAGCACGGGCAGCAGGGTGTCCGTGGTGCCGGTGACCTGGAAGTCACCCACCAGCCCGCGCAGATGCCCCTCCTGGAAGACGTGGACGATCGCCCCGAACGTGGCGGTGAGGCTGAGCAGGTTGAGCACGAGGGCCTTGACGGGGATGAGGACGCTCCCGGTGAACAGGAACAGCAGGGTGAGGACGACCAGGACGACGATCGCGGCGGCCGGGACGAGCCGTGCGCCGACAGCGGCCGTGGTGTCCGCGAGGGCCGCCGCGTCACCGCCCACGAGTGCGGGGACCGGGGCCGGTACCGACCTCAGCCCGTCGACGAGTTCACCTCCCTCGGCGGAGAAGGGCTCGGCGTCGGTGACGACGGAGAGCCAACTGCCGTGGGCGCCGGAGAAGCGGGCGGACGAGGGGGTGGGCGGGGCCTTCAGGGCTCCACCCGCGTAGGAGCCCGTCGCCGTGTCCACCCTGACCACATGAGGGGCCAGGGAGACCTGGCGGGCGTAGGCGGCGAGGCTCGTCGACGCGGGGCCGGTGAGGCTGGGCAGCACGATGCTCGCCATGGCCGTGGCCCGGTTGTCGAACTCCTCGCGCACCACGTCGGTGGCCCGGTGCACGGGTGAGGACGCGGGCAGCGCGCGGTCGTCCGGCAGCCCGAACTCGACGCGCTGGAACGGGGCGGCCAGGCACAGCAGTGCGGGGGCGACCAGGAGGACGGTGAGCAGGGGCCGGCGCATGACCGTACGGGCGGTGCGGTGGAAGAAGCCTCCGTCCGCCCCGGCCGGCGGTGGTGCGCCGCGCCGCCCGCGGACCCGGTCGCCGGCCACCAGCAGGCACACCGGCAGGACGAGTACGGCGGTCAGCCCGGCCAGGGCCGCCACGCTCATGCCCGCGTAGGCCAACGAGCGCAGGAAGTACAGGGGGAAGACCAGCAGGGCGGCCATCGACAGGGCGACGGTCAGGGCGGAGAAGAAGACGGTCCGGCCCGCCGTGCGCACGCTCACCAGGACCGCCTCCCTGACATCGCGGCCCGCGGCCAGTTCCTCTCTGTGGCGGGTGATGATGAACAGGCCGTAGTCGACGGCGAGTCCGAAGCCCAGTGCCGTGGTCAGGTTGACCGCGAAGAGCGACACCTCGGTGAACGCGGTGAGGGCGTGCAGCAGTGCGAGCGTGCCCACGACCGCGATGCCGCCGACGGACAGCGCGAGCAGGGCGCTCAGCAGGTTGCCGAAGACCCGCACGAGGATGATCAGGACGAGCGGGGCCGCGATCAGCTCCGCCCGTACGAGGTCCCGCCGGCTCTGCTCCTCCAGGTCGCGTTTGGCGGCCGCGCGCCCGGCCGCGGACACCGTCAGCGGCCCGGTGGCCGCAGTGACTTCGCGGCGGATGTCCTGCGCCGCCCCGGCGGCCTCGCGTTCACCGCCGAGCAGCCGCAGGCTGATGAGCGCGGTGCGCCCGTCACGGGAGGCGAGGGCCGGGTCGCGCCGCGGCCAGTACGAGTCGAGGTGCTGCACACGGGTGTCCGCGCGCAGCCTCTCCGTCAGACGGAGACCGGCTGCGGCCGCCTGCGGCTCGTCGAGAGGGCCGGGCGCGGCAACGAGCAGGACCAGGTCGGGGGTGCCGGACCCGAAGTGTGCGCGCAGCGCCTCGTCGGCCCGGGCGGACTCCGCGTCGGCCGGGGTCCATCCGCCGCCGGAGAGCTTGCCGAACACGCCCGTGCCGAGGGCCCCGAGAGCGATCGTCACCAGCACGGTCAGCGCGAGGAACGCGTGCCGCCATCTCCACGGCGGGCGTACGGGAGGCTCGGGGCGTGCCGGGCGTACGCGGGGCTCGGGGAGGTCCTCCAGGGTCCCGGTCATCGTTCACCGGCCGAGCGGACGGTGACCGCGTCGCCGGTCCGGACGACCTGGACGCGGTGGAACTCACCGGAGGCGGTGCGGGCGGACCGCAGGTCCTCGCCGACCTCCACCGTGTACGGATGCACACCGGCCAGCCGGCCGACGTGGTCCTTGACCGCGATCACCTCCAGATGGTCCCTCGCCCGGGAGCCGGCCGGGAGGCCCACGATGTGCGCGACCGTGCCCCTGAGCCAGTCCACCTCGTCGATCTCGTCGCCGAGGAGTTCCGTCGCCCCGTCGGCGTACCTGCAGAACCCGACCCCAGGCGCGGCGCCACGGCGGAGCAGGAAGTCCCGGCGCTCGGCGAGCGTGGCGCCGGAGAGCGGGCCGACGGGCAACAGGATGCTCTGGAGCCTCAGTTCGGCGGCGACCCGTCCCCGTACGCAGAGCTGGACGTCGACCACGGTCATGGGGCCGGGGACCGTGTCGTCGGTGACGAGCCCGCCGAAACGCGCCTCGATCTCGACCTCACCGGTGTCCGGCACCGCTTCGAACAGCTCCAGCCGGACCACCCGGAGCGGGTAGCCGACCTGGCCCTCGCCGATCTGCGGGGACCATCGCCACAGGCTGGCCGACGGGATCGCCTGGACCAGCGCGTCCATGACTCCCTGGTGCAGACACCCCCTGGGGACCGAACCGCGGGCGATGCCGGCCACCGCGGAGGAGCCCGTCGCCCCGATGGCCAGGGAGGTCAGGTACTGGAAGGCCGGGCCGTGGAACAGTTCGGCCGAGGCGTACGGGTCCGGCTGCACCACCGCGTCCGGGAGCGGGGCGAACCGCTCGGGGCGGCCGTCCGGCCGGTCGCCCACCAGCACGGTGCCGCCGGCCACCTCCTCGAACCGGGACAGCGCGGGCGTCGCCGCCTCACGCCACATCAGCAGCTTGACCTCCAGCCCCACCTCTGCGGCCACGACCTCCGTACGCAGGCGGACCGGTCCGGCGAGCGGGATCCAGCGCCGTAGCTGCACGTCGCGTACGGCCACCACCTGACGGCCGGTGTGGTCCGAGGCGGCCTGGGCGAGCCGGTCGACGACGGACATCATGGGCAGCGCGGGCACGGTCCACGTCGGACGGTGGTCGTCCGTCCAGCGGTCGGCGGCCGGGTCGAGCGTCATCTCCGTCACGCCGGACGGGCCGTCCCCGGACACGACCCGGACGCCGAGTCCGCGGGCGTGGTAGAGGCAGACGTCATCGCCCCAGAGCCTGGCGTCGGCCAGTGCGTAGGTCCCCCGCTCGTCCCGGCCGGTCTCCGTGATCTCCAGGTCGATCCTGATGAGGCGGTTGGCCGGGGTGATCTGTCCGCGGTACTTCCAGACCACCTCCCGGCCCCGCATGAGCGGCTCGAAGCGGGGGCGGGGCACCCCGTCGGTGAAGCCCCGCTCGATCAGGAAGAACCGGAGCAGCTGACACATGGCCTCGATGCCGAGTGAGCCCGGCTGGACCGGGTCCTGGAAGAAGTGGGCCTTGAAGAACCACTCCCCCGCGTCCACGTCCTTCTCCGACCGCAGCCGCCCCAGCCCCGCGCTCCCGCCTTCGGGCCAGTACCCGGTGATCCTGTCGATCATCAGCAGCATCGGGCCGGGCAGCGCGGCGGGGCCGGCGAAGAAGCGGGCCGGGCGCGTGGTGAGATCGACCGTACGCGCGCACGGCACATCCAGTGCGGCCCTGTCGGCCTCCTGGACGGGCAGCCCGGGCTGGTCGTCGAAGGCCGAGGGCGGGAAGAACCCGAACACCGTGGACAGGGTGAAGACCTCGTCCCCGTCGGCCAGGCACCGGATCGCGAACGACACGATGATCATCTCACCGGTCCGCGAGATCGAGGTGAGCTCCGCCTCCGTGCGCACGGTACGGGTCGCCGGTGTGACCTCGCCGGTGACCGTGCCTCTCCCGTCGAGGTTGCGGAAGAGCAGGTCGATGTCGGCGGTCAGCGGACAGCCCACATAGGCGGCCAGCCATCCGCACGGCTGCAGGGCGACCTCCATGAGCACGGCGAACGGCATGACCTGGTCACCGTTCTGCTCGAAGTACCAGACCTCGTCGGGTACGTCGTACTCGGCGGCCACCCGGGTCCCCTCCCGCATGCCGAGCGGCGGGCCGTCCACGGAGGCGATTCGGGTCATGAAGTGGTACGGCGGTCCGGGCAGCCGCGCGATCCTGCGTGTGCCGTCGAAGATCCGCGCCGTCTCCCCGAACGCCGCGCTCGGCCTGCCCCACGCGCACGCCAGCAGGGACGGGTAGTCGGCCACGGGTCCTTCGGACTGTACGGACACCTCGGACCGCTGGTGGCCGACGAGCCCTGCGAGGGATGCGAGGGGCACCGGGACGCCGCTGGTCTGCTCCCGGTGCACACCGAGCTGCTCCCAGTACGCGAGGGGCCAGTCCGGCACCAGCCGGAGCCCGACGTTCTCGCCGTGGAAGGCCTTGACCCCGTCGACGGTGCCCAGGATGTCGGCGTACAGCGTCGGTTCGGGTCCGGCCGAGACGCCGCGTACGAACACCTCGTAGACGATCCGCCGGTGGGCGGGGGTGGCCTGCCCACGGCACCGGGCGGTGCAGGTCCGTCCGGTGACCGGCTCGAAGCGCCACCCGTCCCGGTCGACGGTGAAGCCCAGGGCGGTCAGGTGGAAGGCCATGGCCTGGAGACCGGCCTGGAGCATCAGTGTCCCCGGCATGCAGGGGTCGTTCTCGAAGTGCCCCTCGAAGAACCAGTCGTCCGGTGAGACGGGGGCCTCCGCACGGAGGTAGCCACGGCCCCACGGCCCTCCGGCCGGTTCGAACGCGGTGACCTCGCGCAGGAGCAGCAGACGGCCGTCGTCGGGCCGGGGTGAGCGCACGTGCGACCTGGTGATGTCCCAGCCCGGCCCGAAGCAGTCCGCCGGCCGGCCCGCCGCGAAGGCCCGCACCTGTGCGGCGGTGAAGGACGACGGTGCGCCGCACAGCGCCGGAGGGTCGTACGGGAGGTCCTGGGCGGGTGGCCGGACGGCCGGGTCCCAGCGGACTCCGTCGGTGCCGTCGAGTTCGGCCTCGGTGAAGAAGCCGGCCTGCCCGTCGCGGACGCTCAGCCGGAGTTCGTCGCCGACGTAGCAGTCGTAGTGGAAGAAGAACAGACGGACGCCGTCGTGCTCGGCGTGCCGGTCGATGTGGATCTCGTACCGCAGGGTCTCCCCCGCCCGGGGCGGGCTGCCGTGGTAGGTGAGTTCGCAGCCGAGCAGGCGGTAGGCCCGGGTGCCCCGGTTGAGCAGGTCGACCCCGAGCCAGCTGATCAGCAGCAGGTCCGCCTGGCCCGCCTCGATCATGAGGCCGGCCGGCATGCGCCCGGTGGAGTCGAGGTACCAGCTGTCGAGGCGGACGTCGGTCTCGGTGCGGATGGTGCCCGTGGCGTGCTCCGGGCCGAGTTCGGCGAGGGCGGCGGGGACGGCGTCGATGCCGGTGACCCGGTCGGCGAGCAGCATGGGCGGCCCGGGCATCCTGGTCTGCACGGCGTACGCGTCCTGCGCGGCGAACGTGGGTCCGAACAGGGCGGAGACCGGCTGCGAGGCGAGCTGTTCGAGCTGCGCCCGGTCGAACACGGTGACCGGCAGGGGGTCCGGCTGCCCGGCGGGAACGGGAATGGGAGCGGGAACGGGAGCGGGGGTGCCGCCCGGGAGGCCGGCGGGGACGGGCGGCGACGGCGCCACGCTGCCCGCCGCCGCGTGCACGAGTGCGGTGGCGAGCTGGGCCCTGGTCCTCAGGAACCGCTGGTGCACGGCCAGGTGTTGCGCGAGGACGTCCTGGTGCAGCGCGATCACGCGGCCGGTGTGCTGAGCTACGAGCGTACGCAGGTCCGTGGGCCGCGGTTCCGTGGCGGTGGCAGCCTGCGGTTCCGTACCGGCGGGGACCGGCGCGGGGGCGGCGGCGGAGAGAGGCGCGGGTACGGCCGCGGAAACAGGCGCAGGCGCTGGCGCAGGTACGGAAACGGGCGCGGGCACGGAAACGGCCGCGGCGGCCTCCGCGGGCTCGGTCGGCCGGTGGGCCGGGACCGGGGACAGCCGGGGCGCCCTCGGCATGATCACCGCGGGTTCTTCCAGGGACGGCAAGGTGATCTCCCAGTGGGCGGGGACGGTGAGGGCGGGGCCGTCATCGGCCGGTGCGGGCTCGGCGGTTCGCAGGTGCGCGAAGAGGGCCTCCGTACGGACGGGCACGCCGGCGGCGACGAGTTCGGCCACGGCCAGGTACAGCGGGCGCAGCCCTCCGTCCTCGGCGTCGAGCGCGACGGCCACATGCTCGCGGTCGCCCAGGATCCGCTTGATCCATCCGGTGCACAGGCCGCGTGGCCCGTGCTCGACGAACACCCGGACGCCGTCGGCCCACGCCCGCTCCACCGTGCCCACGAAGTCGATCGTCCCCATGCCCTGCGCGGTGACGGCGTCGGCCGCACGCTCGGCGGTGGGGGCGTACGGGAGGGTGGTCGCCCCGCTGTAGAACCGCACCCCCGGCACGGCGTGGGTGCGGCGGTGATGCAGCTTCCACCACCGGTCACGGACCTCGGACAGCTCGGGGGCGTGGGCGGCGAGGTCGTAGTCGACCGGGATCGCGTGGGCGGCGCCGAGCCGCTCCACGACGGCCGCGCACGCTTGTGACTCGCCGCCGACCACGCACACGCCGGGGGCGTTGACGGCCATCAGGTGGACGGCGCGTTCGTCCGCAAGTTCCGCACTGACCTGGTCGAGGGGCGCTGTGACCAGGTAGCTCGACCACCGGTCCCCTTCCACGCCGAGCCGTTCCCAGGCGCGGCGTACCGCCCGCAGCTCGCCCGTGAGTTCGCGGGTGAACAGGCCGCTCTCCCAGGTGTCCCGGTGGAGGGCGTCGACGTCCCGCCAGGCCCCCAGGGCGACCAGGGCGGCGGACTCGCCGGACGAGTAGCCGAGGGCGGCGTCGGGTCGCAGTCCGAGCAGACCCCGGGTCAGTTCCGTGTGGACGGCGGCCAGTCGGGCAGCGCCCCAGATCCGGTCGAGCACTGTCGGCGCGCCACCGGATCCTGGCCACCCGGCGGCGCTCCCGTACGTGGCCGCGACCGCGTCGCCGAGCGCGGGCAGGGCCAGCTGCACCTCGCGGCCCATGCCCGGGTAGGCGGCCGACCCGTTGGTGAACACGAAGGCGGTCGCGCCCGCCACCGGCCCGGCTCGGTACACCGCGCCGGGCGGCCTGACACCGTCGCCGAGGAGCCAGCGGCGTACGGCGTCCCGGTGGGTCCGGGGGTCGCCGTCGGACACGAACGCCAGCCTGGCGGGGCCTTCGCTGGACTCGGTGTCCGACTCCAGTGCGGCCAGCACCTCGTGGCGGTCGCGCCCGGAGTACACGTGCAGCCGGGGTGCGGATCCGCGCGGCCAGGGGCCGGGCACCCAGGGCCCGGCGTCGGCGGCCCGCAGCCGCAGCCGCAGCGGGGGCGCCCCCAGCGGTGTCACCACCACGTCCGCGGTACGCAGCCCCGGGGCGGCCTCGGCGGAGCCTCCCGTCCGCGGCAGGGCGCGGTGCCGCAGAGCGGTCACGGCGGTGGCGACGGCCAGCAGACCGTGGGCGGCGTGGGCACGGCCGAAGAGCGCGGCCGGATCGAACCCGGCGCCCGCCCCGTCACCGATGACCACGTCCGCCGCGTCCGGGTCGCCGGTGGCCTCGTCGTCGAGGAGCGCCAGTACGGGGTCGCCGTCCCGGCGGGCGTCGGCGAGACGTTTGAGGACGACCGCGACGGCCGCGTCACCGGTGACGGCCCGCCGTCCGAGCGCGTCCAGGGCGGCCCGGTGGACCGGTTCGCAGGAGAGGTCGACGGCGCCGACGAGGGCCGCGTCCGCCTCCCCGGCCCGCAGCGCGCGTGCCGCGAGGCGCAGCGCCACCGGGCCGGACGCCTCCTCGGCCGACACGGTGTATCCGGCGCCGCCCAGGTCGAGTTGGGTGTTGATCCGGTTGGCCACGAGGTTCGGCAGGGTGCCGACCACTCGCTCCGCGCCCATGGGCGCGCAGAAGGCGTCCCGGAACCGCGCGGCCGGTTCCGGTCCGGCCGGCTTCCCTGCGTCCTCCAGCCAGGAGGGGGCCCGCCAGCGCGCGGAGGCACGGCTGTTCTCCGTGTCCACGCCGGTGCCGACGAGGACCAGGGTCCGGTCCCTCGGCAGGGGGGTGTTCCGTGCCGCCTCCCGTGCTGCTTCGAGCATCAGGATCTGCTGGGGCAGGGCCTGTCCGACCGCCAGCGGCGGGAAGCAGAGGCCCGGCAGGGCCACCTCGATCTCCGCCGCCGGACCGCTCGGGCGGCCTTCGAGCACCGCGCGGTGGAAGACGTGGGTGCCCGCCCCCTCGCCGGCCCGGACGGCCATCGCCACGATCGCCAGCGGTCCCTCCACCGGGCGTGGTGTACGGGGCGGCGGCGCTGCCGGGGCACCCCTCGTACGTCCTGTGCCGTCCCAGGCGTCGACGATCAGGTGGGCGTTGGTGCCGCCGAACCCGAAGGCGCTGACGGCCGCCCGGCGCGGACCGGGCGGCCACTCCTCGGACTCGCCCAGGACGCGCAGGGGTGTGCCGTGCAGCTCGGACAGCGGTTCCTCTGCGGCCAGGGTGGCGGGGCGGAGGCCCGCCCGCATCGCACCGAGCACCTTGAGCAGCCCGCCCGCACCGGCCGAGGCCAGCAGGTGCCCGACGTTGGACTTCACCGAACCGATGGGCACATCAAGGCTCTTTGCGAAGACCCGCGCCATGCTGCGGACCTCTTCCGCGTCCCCGACGGGTGTGCCCGTCGCATGGCACTCCACGAGCGAGACGGACTGCGGCGCGACCCCGGCCATGGCGTACGCCAGACGCATCGCCCGCTCCTGCCCCTCCCCCGCGGGGCTGAGCAGTCCCCTGCCGCGTCCGTCGTTGGACAGCCCGACCCCCCGGATGACTCCCAGGACCGGCGCACCCTGCGCGAGGGCGTCCCGCAGGCGCATCAGCGCGACGAACCCGGCGCCCTCACCGGGGAGCAGCCCGTCTGCGTCCCGGTGGAAGGGGCGGCTGCGGCTGGTGCGGCTCACCGCGGACAGGCCGCAGAACCCCACGTGCAGGAACAGGCTGTCGGCCCGGTTGACGGCACCGGCGACCATGAGGTCCGCGGTCCCGTCGTGGAGGCGGTCGCAGGCCAGTTTGACGGCGTACAGGGACGAGGCGCAGGCGGCGTCGAGCGCGAAGGCCCCCGCGCCCATCCCCAGGGCCCTGGCCGCGAAGTGCGCGGGGAGCCCCGAGGAGAAACGGTTACGGGCGTCGGGCCTGGTCCGTACGGCTGCGGGCAGCAGGGAGGGCGCCCCCTGCGACAGCCATACGTGCTCGGCGAAGGCCGAGCCCGCGCTCGTCGGGTAGGAGAGGTTGCCCAGCACCAGCCCGGTGCGGGGCGACGGCTCCTCACGTCCCGCTTCCCGCAGCGCCTGCCGGGTGCCGTGGAGCACCCAGTGGAACAGCGGGTCCAGGCCGAGGATGTCGTCGGGGGCCACGAGGAACCCGGTCGGGTCGAACTGCCGCCCGAAGTCCCTCACGTAACCGCCGACATCGTTCCACGTACGGTCGAGGTGGTCGTCCACGGTGCCCATGGCCCACCGGTGCGGCAGCCTCCACCTGCCGTCCGGGACCGGCGACAGGCTGCACCGTCGCGCGGCGATGTTGTCCCAGAAGGCGTCGGGGTCGGTCGCGTCGGGGAAGACGCACCCCCTGCCGACGACGGCGATCGGGTCGAATGCCATACCGGTCTCATTTCACGAACACGGACGATCCGGGTGATGCGGGGTCAGGAGGGGCGCCGCACGAGTTCCACGCCGAGCAGCTCCACCACAGGGGAGCCGTCCGGGCCGAGGAGGGCGGCGTCGCAGCGCGCCCCCGTGTCGTGCACCTTCCTGGCCCGCACCACACAGCGCACGGGGCCCTGGACGGGGCCGCGCCGGTGCACACGGCACTCCGCGACCGCCATCGGCAGGGTGGCGTCACCGAGCGCGCCGTCCGCCCACAGCAGCGCGAGTTGCAGGGCGCCGTCCGTGGCGGCCGCGTCGAGGTGCCAGTGGTCACCGCCCCAGCCGAGTTCGGTCAGGCCGGCCACCGTCGCCTCGGCTCCGTCCGCGCCGACACCGTGGACGGAGCTCAGGGCGTGGAACCGGGGGCCGTGGAACAGGACGCGGCCGTCGTAGATGCCGGTGTCCTTCGGGGCGGTGAGCCCTCGGGGGGTGTCCCAGCTCTCCGGTCGCGGCGGTTCCGCCTCGAAGTCCAGCTGGACCCGGAAGTGCGGTGTGCCCTCCTCCCCCACGAGTTCGGCCTCCACGGCCGAGGGGGATCCGGTCGCCGCGCGGCGGCCGCTCAGGGTGAGCCGGTGGCCCGCGCCGTCGAGGTGCGGAAGGGCGACCTTGCTGAAGACGCGGAGGTCCCGCAGCACCAGGTGGCCGGCGTCCGGCCGCCAGGCCGCGGCGGCGCCGGCGAACCGGTCCAGGGCGACGGCCACCGGCAGGACGGGGACGCCGGCGATGTCGTGGTCGGCGAGGTAGGGACGCGTCCGCGCGTCGATGCGCACCTGCGCCGCGGCCGGATCGGTGACGGCTTCCGCCGGGCCGGGGCCGTCCCCGGCCGCGACGAGCACCACCCTGGTGTCGGCGCCCGGAGCGCCCAGTTCGGCGGTGAAGGCGGCGGCGCCCTGTGCGGTGGGGATGAGGGGCACCCCGGCCCGGCCGAAGTGCGCGGCCAGTGCGGGCGTGACCATCCCTCCGTGCCACGGGCCCCAGGAGACCGACCGCACCAGGCAGTCGGGCCTGCTGGCGCGCTCGGCGCAGGCGACCTGGTTGAGCACCTCGTTGGCCATGGCGTAGTCGCTCTGTCCGGCGTTGCCGTGAACGGCGGCCACGGAGGAGAAGAGGACGATGGTGTCGAGCGGATCGTTCCCGGTCGCGGCGAGCAGGGTGCGCAGACCGCCCGCCTTGGTGGCCAGGACATGGTCGAACTGCTCGTCGGTCTTCTCGGCGATCAGCTTGTCCGCCAGCACCCCGGCACCGTGCACGATCCCGGTGACCGGCCCCCAGTCACGGCGCACCTCTTCCAGCGCGTGGTGCAGTGCTTCGCCGTCCCGGACGTCCACCGCCACGTACCGGACGGCGGATCCGGCGCTCTCCAGCGCCGCCACCGTGGACCGGATCTCGCGGGCGGCCAGGATCCTCCGGGCCTCGGCCCCGATCGCGGCGGGAGTGGCCCCGGCGGTCCGTTCCGCGAGGGCCCGGGTGAGCGCGGCCTCGTCGGTCGCCGCCGCCAGCCCCGGCGGTTCCTCGGCGGGCTCGGTGCGGCCGAGCAGCACGATGCGCGGCCGGTGCGTCCTGGCGAGGTCCAGCAGCGCGGCCGCCGTCACCCCCCGGGCCCCGCCGGTGGCCACGATGACGGAGTCCGTACCGATGCGCGCGCCCGTCCCCGGCTCCACCGGCACGGGGACCATGACCGGGATGGTGCGGGTGCCGTCCGCGCGGAGGCCGACCTCTGCCGCGGGTCCGCCGTCGAGCAGTTCCCGTACGACCGCTTCGGCGACGGCGTCGGCGTCACGCCCGCCGCGCTCGCAGTCGATCACCTTGACCACGGCCGTGGGCCATTCCCTGGCGGCGGTCCTGGCGAGCGCGGCGATCCCGCCGAGCCAGGCCCGCTCCGGGCTGCTGCCGCGCAGCCCGAAGTCGCCGCCGGTGTCCTGTACGGCGACGAACACCCCGCCTGCGGTGGTGAAGTGCGGCGCGAGCGACCTGGCCGCGTCGAAGACGTCCCGCTGGACCGCCAGCGCGGCCTCGGGCGAGCCGGCCGGGGCGAGGCCCCCGAGGTGCACGACCGCCCGCGCCTCCGGGGGCACGCTGGAGACGACGGTGGCGCGCAGGCCGTGGCCGGTCAGTCCGGCGGCCACCCGCTCCGCGACGCCCTCGCCGTCCTCGATGACGGCGATCGGCTCGTCCCCGAGACCGGCCAGGGTGAGCCCGGGTGCGGGGGTCTCGACCGTACGGACGGCGAGCCTGGTCAGCTCGGTGGCCGGCTCGGCCGTGCGCACCGGCTCGTGCCGGGGAGCGGGGATCGCGTGGTCCGCCTCGGGCACGGCGACGAGGGCGGTGGGGGCGGGGACGGTGGCGTCGGCCGGTGCGGTGGCGGCCGTGAACGCCTCGACGATCTGGCGGAGGGTACGGAGCTTCAGGAGTTCGCCCACGTCGCCGCTCGCCTGCTCACCGACCCGCTCCCGTACGGCGGACAGGACCTCCACCCGCTTGATCGAGTCCACTCCCAGGTCCGATTCGAGCTCCATGTCGACGTTCAGCATCGCGACGGGGTACCCCGTCCGCTCCGCCACGACGGACAGCAGCAGCTCCTCGAACGCTTCGGCGGTGAGCTCCCGCGCCGCACCGGGAACGGGCTGGGCCGGTACGGGCTCAGACGGCACGGGTTCAGCCGGTACGGGCGGTGACTCCTGGAGCACGGCGGACGCGGTGGGTGCGGCGGGCGCGACGGGCGTCGTCGGTCCCGGGGAGGGCACGGGGGCCATGGGAGGGGCGGGTGCCATGGCCGGGGTGGTGGCCACGGCCTGGGCGGGCAGGGCCACCGGCGCCGCCGTAGCGCCGGGTGAGGTGAACAGCGCGGGAGCGCCCGCCTGACCACCGCTCTGCGCGCCCAGCATCGCGCTGAAGGTCGTCTCCGTCATCTGGAGGAAGGCCAGGTGACTGTCGATCAGCATGCGCTGGCAGGCTTCGTGCGCCTGTGCCGTGTAGCGCTGCACGTTGTCGATCACGGCGAGCCAGCCCACGTCCGTTCCCGTGCCCGTGCCCATGCCCGCAGGCGCGGGAACGGCATGCACGGGCTGCACGGGCGGGGCAACGGTGCTCACGGGAACGGCGGCCCCCGGTACGGCCGTTGCCGGGGCCGGGACCTGTACGGCGGGCGGTGCCACCTCGGCCGGGCGGGGCGGGTTCGGGGCGGGCAGCGCCGCGGCGCCTCCGGCGGGCGGGTAGACCCGTCCCTGGTTCCTGCCGTTGATCTGCACGGTCATTCTGGGCTTCTGCTCCTCGGCTGCTGCTGCGGGCGGCGCGTACGGCGCCCACAGGTCGTCATGGTCAAGAGGGACGCCCCACACGGAGAGCCGGCCGAGTGCGTCCTGGAGGGAGGTGACTCCGTTACGTCCCTTGCGGTCCAGGCCGACCGCGAGGTGCCTGCGGTCGCCGAGGATCTGCGTGACGAGGCCGGTGAGCGTGTCGCCGGCGCCGACCTCGACGAACGTCCGCACGCCTGCGGCGTACATCGCCTCGATCTGGTCGTCGAACAGCACGGGTGAGGCGAGGTGACCGGCGATCCTGTGCCGGATCTCGTCGGGGTCGGACGGGTAGGGCGCGGCGTCGGCGTTCCCGTAGACCTCCAGCCGGGGCTCCCCGACCGGCATCTCGCGCAGGTGGTCGAGGAGGGGCCGGGACGCCCCGGCGACGACCGGGCTGTGGAAGGCGGTCGCGGCCTCCAGCCGTCGCGTGGTGATCCCCTCGGCGGCGAGCTTCTGTTCGACGATCGCCAGGGACTCGGAGACACCGGAGAGCACGGTCTGGGCGGGAGCGTTGTGGTTGGCGGGCCAGACGTCCGTGACCCCGCAGCCGGCGACGACCTCCTGGATGCGGTCGCGGCCGGCCGCCACGGCCAGCATGGCGCCCGGCACCGCCGCCGCCTCACGCATGAGCTCGCCGCGCCGGCGGGCGAGACCCACCAGCGGCTCGGCCTCCAGGGCGCCGGCGGCGTGCAGCGCCACCAGTTCACCGAAGCTGTGGCCCGCCACGCAGTCCGGGCGCAGCCCGAGCCCGCGCAGCACCTCGGCCAGGGCGAGGCTCTGCACCGCGAGCGCGGGCTGCGCCCACTCGGTCGCGGTGAGCAGCGCTTGCTGGGCGGCCCGTTCCTCTTCTCCGAAGGCGGGCGGCGGGAACACCGCGCGGTGCAGCGGCCGGTGGTCGAACTCCATGGTCCCCAGCCGGTCCCACACCGCCTGGGCGGCCGGGGACAGCATGGCCACGTCCGCGCCCATGCCGACGTACTGGGCGCCCTGTCCGGGGAAGAGGAATCCGATCCGGCCGGCCGGGGCCGCGCCGGTGGCGTAGTGGACGCCGGTGGGCGTGGAGAAGGCGGTGTCCGGCTGCCGGCCGATCAGTGCGAACGCCTGGGCGAGCTTGTCCGACAGGTCGTCGGGGTCCGCCGCGACGATCGCGAGGCGCACGGGGTCGGTCGTACGGAAGGCCTGCTGGCTCTCCCGTGCGGTCTCCGGCAGCGGCCGGGCGCTGTCGGGTGCCCGTTCCAGGAGGGTGGCGGCCGACGGGGCGCTGAGGAGGACCAGCTCGGTGGGGGCGGTCCTGGTCCGCCATGCGGCACGGCCGCCGGAACCGGCGGGGGGTGTGTACTCCTCCAGGGTCACGTGGAAGTTGCTGCCGCCGAAGCCGAAGCTGGACACGGCGGCCCGGCGCGGCCGGTCCGGGGAGCGGACCCACGGGCGCGTCCGGGTGTTCACGTAGAACGGGCTGTCGTCGATCCGCATCGCGGGGTCGGGCCGGTCCACCTTGATCATCGGCGGGAGGACCTGGTGGCTCAGGGCGAGGACGCTCTTGAGGAGGCCGACCGCTCCGGCGGCGCACTTGGTGTGGCCCACCTGCGACTTGACCGACCCGAGGGCGCACCACTGCCGGTCCTGCCGGTCCGACTCCTCGTACACCTGGCGCAGCGCGGCGAACTCCGCGCCGTCCCCCGCGCTCGTCCCGGTGCCGTGCGCCTCCACCAGCTCGACGGTCTCCGGTCCGTACCCCGCGTCCTCGTACGTACGTCGAAGCGCGCGGGCCTGTCCTTCGGGCAGCGGGGCGTAGATGGCGCCGCTGCGGCCGTCGGACGAGGTGCCGATCCCCCGGACGACGGCGTGGATCCGGTCGCCCGCGCGCTCCGCGTCGTCCAGCCGCTTCAGCGCGTACATGGCGATGCCCTCGCCGAGCATCGTGCCGTCGGCCGTGTCCGAGAAGGGCCGGCAGTCGCCGGTGGGCGAGAGGGCGGGTGTCTTGGAGAAGCACATGAACGTGCCCGCGTCGTTGGAGGCGTCGACGCCTCCGCTGATCACGAGGTCGGCCCGCCGGAGGGAGAGCTCGCTCACCGCGGCCGAGAGCGCCGCGAACGAGCTCGCGCAGGCCGCGTCCGTGATGTGGTTGGTGCCGTGCAGATCGAACCTGTTGGCGATCCGGCCCGCGATGACGTTGCCGAGCAGCCCAGGGAAGGTCGACTCCTGCCAGGGGGTGTAGTGGTCGGTGATGCTGTCGCAGACGGCCTGCGCCTCGTCCTCGGGGATCCCGTTCTCCCGGAGGGCCTTGATCCAGACGGGGCGCTGGATCCGCGCGGTCATGTGCGTGAACAGCTCCGTGGCGCCCGCGCCGAGGATGACGGAGACGCGGTCGCGGTCCGCTCCGGCGAGGCCGCCGGCGTCGGCGAACACCTGCTCGGCGACGGTGAGGGCGAGCAGCTGCACGGTGTCCGTGGCGGCCAGGGTGTTGGGCGGGATCCCGAACGCCATCGGGTCGAACCCGACGTCGGACAGGAAGGCTCCCCGGCGGCCGTAGGTCTTGTCCGGCGCGGTGGGGTCGGGGTCGTAGTAGTCCTCGACGAGCCAGCGGGCGGCGGGGACGTCGGTGATCAGGTCACGGCCGGCCAGGACCGTGCGCCAGAACCCGTCGGCACCGTGCTCCCCGGGCATGAGCGCGCCGACGCCGACCACGGCGATCGGGACCTGTCGGGGGCGAGAGGTGGGCATGCTCGCTTACTTCCTTGCTGGTCGGTGGTAGGCGCGGAGGACGGTGGTGCGCAGGACGGTGGCGGCGCGGAGGTCGGTGGTACGTGCGGAGAGAGGACGGTCAGGCGAGGCGGCGCGGGGTGAAGGCGAAGGCGGTGGACGGCACCGGCACCCCGTACGTGCGGAGTTGGTGCGCGCGGGTGACCACGGCGGCGCCTTCGAGCAGGTTGAGCGCGATCTGCACCACCGACCGCTCGGCCCGGTCCGCGAGGAAGCTGCCGGCGGTCCACCGGTTGAACGCGCCCATCGCCGGCCCGCACCAGATCTGGTAGTCACCGCGCCGGGAGGCGTCCCCGGTGATCGCCCAGCGGCTGGAACTCCCCAGGTACCAGCGGAAGACCAGCGCCATGCGGTGCTTGGGGTCCTTCTCCGCGCGGTCCGCCTCGGCGGGGTCGCGCTGCTGCCAGAAGCGTCTGGTCCGTGCCCACACCTCGTCGAGCGGGGCCCGGAACACCTCCCGTTCGAGCTTGGCGCGCAGTTGCGGCGGCAGCTCCTCCAGGGAGGCGTGGGCCTCGTACGCCTCGTGGAGACGGCCGGCCCGCTGGGCGAACAGGGTTCCTCTGCGCAGGACCTGGAGCTTGACGCCCGCCTCGAACATGTCGGCCGCGGGAGCCATGATCACGTCGGCGATGTCGGCGTCGGCCAGCATGGCCTTCGCGTCGTCCGAGAGGCCCGCCTCCACGGCGACCTGGTTCACCGATCCCGTCACGACGTAGGCCGCTCCGAGCGCGAACGCGGCGGCCACGCCGTCCGGGGTGCCGAGTCCGCCGGCGGCGCCGACCCTGATGTCCCGCGTGTACCCGTGGCGGCGTACGAGTTCGTCCCGGAGGAGCAGGATGCGCGGCAGCAGGGCGCCGAGGGGCCGGTTGTCGGTGTGTCCCCCGCTGTCGGACTCCACGGTGAGGTCCTCGGCCACCGGCACCAGTGCGGCCAGCTCGGCCTCCTCCGGGCTGAGTTCCCCGTTCCCGACGAGGTGGCGCAGCAGGTCGGGCGCCGCAGGTGAGAGGAAGCGGGTCGCGACCTCGGGCCGGGACACCTTGGCGAAGAGACGGGTACGCCGCACGATCCGCCCGTCCGGGCCCCGGCGGAGACCGGCGGCCGAGCACAGGACGACGGCCGGGGTGAGCTCCATGTACGCGGACACCGAGACGCAGGGGACGCCGTGCCGGAGGAGCAGCCCGGCGACGCGGTGTTCCAGACCGGGTTCGTTCGGTGAATGGATCAGGTTCACACCCCAGTTGGGGAGACCGGCCAGTTCCGTCGCCAATTCGCGTACGGCTTGCTCCACCTCGGGGAGGGCGAGGCCGCCGGCGCCGAAGAAGCCGAGCATCTCGGCGCGGGCCATCGCCGCCACCATGCGGGTGGTGGCGATGCCGTTGGCCATCTCCCCGGCGACGTAGGGGAAGCGGACCCCGTGGGCCTCGCAGAAGGTCCGCCCTCCCAGCCACTCCGGGTACAGCGGCGGCAGTGTGCCGACGACGTCGCCCGGGGGCCTGGCCCCGGTCACCAGGCCCAGTTCCCGGCCCGTGGGGTCGGCGACGATGTGCGCGGGGTGCCGGATCTGCCGGACGCAGGCCGCGATGTGTTCCGGAGCGAAGACGGAAGAGCCGGTGGCGGCTCCGTCGGGGCGTGCCAGAAGGGACAAGGGTCGGTTTCCCGTCGGGAGGAGGGCGTGGATCCCTGGGGTGGGTGCGGATTCATGGGGTGGGCGCGGATTAATGGGGCGGGTGCGGCCCGGGCGGGGCAGCGGTGCCGCTCAAGGTGCTCCGGCGGTGGAGACGGGCCGGCCCGGGGTGATGCCGGCGGCCAGATAGCCGAGATCGACACGGATCCCGGACGGTTGCTGGCCCAGCAGGCTCCGTACACGGGTGTCGTCGAAGCGACGGCGGTGGCTGAGGTACGGCGTGAATCCGGGGTAGAGGTCCGCGGCCGTCTCCAGCGGGGCCGGGTCGTCCGGTCTCTTCGCGACGAGCCGCACCCTCACCGGTACGATCCGCTCCACCAGGTCGGCGAGCACCGTGGTGGCGACATCGTGGTCGTGGACGACGTGGTAGACGTCGGCCCGCCCCGAGGGCGGAAGGCCCGCCAGCCGGACCATGACGGCGGCCGCGTGCTCCACGGGCATCAGGTTCAGATGCCCGTCCGGGCGGCCGGCCACCCGGACCACCGGCCTGCGCTCGTCGGGAACGCCCGCCGGGCCGCCGTCCCCCAGCGACGCCTGCACGATCCGGGTGAGGAACTGCAGGGGGTGCTGGGGCAGTTCGGCGTACGCGGGCAGGTCGGTGACCAGGATGCTCGGCCGCATCACCACGACGGGCCTCCCGTGGGCCCGTGACCAGTCGCGTACGAGGACCTCGGCCTCGTACTTGGACTGCTCGTAGCTGTTCTCGAATCCGTAGCGGCTGTCCAGCTCGTCCTCGTAGACGACGCCTTCACGGCGGGCCCCGCCCACGAAGGCGGTGCTGATGTGGTGGTACGAGGGCCGGCGGCCGCCCGCGGCGGCCAGCTCCAGCATGTTCCGGGTGCCTTCGACGTTGACGCGGCGGAGGGTGTCGAGGTCGTCGTCGAGGTTGATGTTGCCCGCGCTGTGCCAGATCACGTCCAGCTCGTCCGCCAGCCGCTGGAACGCTGCGGCGGACAGCCCCAGCGCCGGGCGGCCCAGGTCGGTCTCCACGACGCGGATCCTGCCGGGGAGTCCGGCGATCAGCGCGGCGGGCGCGTCGGTCAGCTCCAGGAAGCGGGTGATCCGCCCGAGCGCGCAGCCCGACCCCGCGTGCGCGAGGACCGTCAGTGAGTCGTGGTGCGCCAACAGCTCACGGACCAGACGTAGTCCCAGGAACCCGGTGGCCCCGGTGAGAGCGACGCGCACTGTTCAGTAACTCCAAAGTCCAGAGAACGGAGATCCGTTCGGCCCGCCGGAGAGCCGCCGGGCGGGTGGAACGTCCCGCGGGTCGCACCGGCCGGTCTCCCGGGATGGACAACCACCGGTCGCCGCGCAGGGAAACGGGATGGCCGCCGCGCGCGTCCGACTTCACCCGAATGGACCTGAACACGCCCGGTCATGTGCTCGACCGCAGGCAGGGCCCGCACCTGAGGAACGGTGCGGGCCCTGCCTGCGGCGGTGAGGAGTCCGGGAAGCCGCGTCCCGGGTCGCCCGGGGTCTCCGGGCCGCGCCGGCCAGACGGCGGTGGGGGCCGGTCGGGCCTTTGACGGCGTCAAGTCCCGCATGCTGGAGACCTACTCGCCCGAGGAGATCCAGGAGCGCGTGGCGAAGCGCCTCCAGAACCCGGACGTCGCCGCCTGGCCGAACCTGTTCCACGTGCTGAACTACCCGAAGAACCACGAGGCCTGGTTCGACATCGTGATGAACGAGGTCGACGGCGAGTGGTACGAGGAGCACAACCCGGTCACCCTCGCGCCGAACATCGACATCCCCGTCTGGCTCCAGATCGAACAGGGCCGCGGCTGGACGATGGACGGCACCATCGAGCTCTACCACGCGCTGAACGGACCGAAGAAGCTCGACATCGGCCCGTACCCCCCGATGCAGTCGCGCCCCTTCGTCGAGGAGCACGACAAGATGTTCCGCTGGTACGAGTACTGGCTCAAGGGCATCGACAACGGGGTGATGGACGAGCCCGCCGTCAGCGTCCATGTCGAGGGCTCGCGGGAGACCGTGACCGGCGCGCAGTGGCCGCCGAAGGACGTGGAGCACAGGCCGCTCTACCTGCGCCCGCGCCGTGCGCTCTCCCCCGAGCCCGAGCCGATGGGCCCCGAGTACGCCGCCCCCGACGGCTTCTACCAGGCGCCGCTGACGGTGACCGACAAGGTCGAGATCCTCAGCTGGAGCACCGCCCCGTTCACCGAGCCCACCGAGATGATCGGCCAGGGCGCGGCGCACCTCTTCGCGGAGATCGACCAGCCCGACACGAACTTCATCCTGCGCATGTGGGACGAGGCTCCCGGCGGGGGGCGTCAGCTCATCACGACCGCCTACCTCAAGGCGTCGCACCGTGAGCTCGACGAGGAGCGCACCACGGAGGGCGACCCGTATCACCCGCACACCCGGGCGGTGCCGGTCGAGCCGGGGAGGATCGAGGAGTACGTGCTGCGGGTCTACCCGTTCGGCGCGACGTTCCTGCCGGGGCACAAGCTGGTCGTGGAGCTGTCCAACGACGAGCCGCTGGCCGACGCGCACAACGCGCTGCTGCCGCCGGACGCCTTCCACCTGCCGGTGGGGCGCCCCGTCACGCACAAGATCTACCGGGACGCCGCGCACCCGTCCCGGATCGTGCTGCCGTTCACGAGGACCGTGCCGTCCTCCTGACACACCGCCACCGCACCGCCCTGGGGACCCGTGTCCCCAGGGCGGTGCGGTGTTCCGGGTGTGTGAGGGGTCAGGCGGGCAGCCGCGGGACGCTCTCGATCAGCCGTCGGGTGTAGGGGTGGGCGGGTTCGCCGAGCACCTGGGAGGTGGCGCCCTGCTCGACGACTCGGCCGCGCTCCAGCACGGCGGTGCGCTCGCACAGAGAGGCCACGACCGACAGGTCGTGGGAGACCATGACCAGCGTCAGCCCCTGCTCCTCCTTGAGCTCGGCCAGCAGGTCGACGACCTTCACCCGGGTGGTGACGTCCAGCGCGCTGACCGGCTCGTCGGCCAGCAGGACGCGCGGGTCGCAGACCGTGGCGCGGGCGATGGCGATGCGCTGGCGCTGGCCGCCGGAGAACTCGTGCGGATA
>NZ_JAERUC010000121.1 GCF_016745505.1 Streptomyces silvae
CGTCGTGCTCGGAGTCCAGGAGGGCTTGCAGGGTGCGGTGGCCCCAGGTCTGGTACCCGAACATGACGACCCGCATGAATGACTCCTCGGCACAGGGGATGGTGACAACCCAGTAAAGTGAGGCTTACCTTAGTCTGTAACAGGGCCTCATGGCGGACCTGTTGGTGGCCGTGGTCTCCCGAGCCTCGGCATACCCCTCTCGACAGCTCCGGGAGATGAGCTTAGGCTCACCTAAATCGCAACGGGCCGCTCGGTTCCGCGTGCCCGCCTTTCGGTTCCCGTGCGCCTTCAGGCGGCCTTCCCCGCACGATGGGAGTGACATGTCACAGGTTCAGCCTGGCGACGCACCGGAGGTCCTGGACCTCATCGGCATCGGCTTCGGGCCGTCCAACGTGGCCATGGCGCTCGCCGTCAGCGAGCACAACGCGGGCGCCCGGACGCCGGTCACCGCCCACTTCTTCGAACAGCAGCCGCGCTTCGGCTGGCACCGCGGGATGCTCATCGACGACGCGACCATGCAGGTGTCCTTCCTCAAGGACCTGGTGACGCTCCGGAACCCCGCCAGCGAGTACAGCTTCCTCTGCTACCTCAAGAGCAGGGGCCGGCTGGTCGACTTCATCAACCACAAGAACCTCTTCCCCCTCCGGGTCGAGTTCCACGACTACTTCGAGTGGGCGGCGGCCAAGGTCGCCGACATGGCCTCGTACGCCCACGAGGTCGTCGGCGTCACGCCCGTCGAGCGGGACGGGGCCGTGGAATACCTGGACGTGACGGTCCGCTCCGAGGAGGGGCTGGTGGCCCACCGGGCCCGTAACGTCGTCATCGGCACCGGGCTGCGCCCCCTCATGCCCGAGGGCGTCGAGCGCGGCGACCGCGTCTGGCACAACTCCGAACTGCTGGCCAGGGTCGACGCGCTGGAAGGCACCTCGCCCTCCCGCTTCGTCGTCGTGGGCGCCGGACAGAGCGCCGCCGAGAACGTCGCCTATCTCCACCGCCGCTTCCCCGGGGCCGAGGTCTGCGCGGTCTTCTCGCGCTACGGCTACAGCCCCGCCGACGACAGCAGCTTCGCCAACCGGATCTTCGACCCCGGTGCGGTCGACGAGTACTTCGCCGCGCCCGGCAGCGTCAAGCGCAAGCTGATGGACTACCACGGCAACACCAACTACTCCGTGGTGGACATCGACCTGATCGACGACCTGTACCGGCAGACCTACCGGGAGAAGGTTCTCGGCACCGAACGGCTGCGCTTCCTCAACGTCTCCCGTCTCGTCGCCGTCGAGGAGACTGCGGACACCGTACGAGCCACGGTGAAGTCCCTGGTCACGGGGGAGGAGACCGTCCTGGACGCCGACGTCGTGGTGTTCGCCACCGGTTACAGCCCCGTCGATCCCCTCGGTCTCCTGGGCGAGGCCGCCGACCGCTGCCTCCGCGACGAGGACGGGCGCGTCCGGGTCGAGCGTGACTACCGCATCGCGACCGACCCCGGCCTGGACTGCGGGATCTACCTCCAGGGCGGGACGGAACACACGCACGGCATCACGTCCGCCCTGCTGTCGAACACCGCGATACGGGTCGGCGAGATCCTCGACTCGCTGCTCGACCGGGGCGTCAAGGCAGCCTCCGACGAGGCCCGGCTGGTCGCGGAGGGTACCGGCGGCACCGCCGGATGAGCCCCCGGGGATTCGCTTCCGGCCTCGCGCCGGGCCCCCGACTGCCGATGCCTACCGTGTAGATCAAAGGGATAACGTACGTCGACATGAGCACGACTGCAGTGGAGCGTCCTGTTCCCAGGGGGGCGACGGAAGCCCGTCGACGACGGATGGTGGGCCTCGGCGCGCTGGTGGTGGTGCTCGTGATCGGGGCCGCCGCGTCGCTGGCGGTCGGGGCGCGCGCGCTGAGTCCCGCGGAGGTGTGGCACGGGCTGTTCGCCTCTCCCGACCCCGACCAGCGTCTCACCGAGATCAGGCTGATCGTGCGGACGGTGCGGGTGCCCCGGACGGTGCTCGCGATCGTCGCGGGTATCGCCCTGGGGATCGGCGGGTCGCTGATCCAGGGGTACACGCGCAACCCGATCGCGGACACGGGGCTGCTCGGGGTGAACTCGGGGGCCTCGTTCGCCGTGGTGACCGTGATCGCCGTGTTCGGGTTCGCCGATCCGTTCCAGTACGTCTGGTTCGCCTTCCTCGGGGCGGCGGCCGCCGGTGTCGTCGTGTTCGGGCTGTCCAGCATCGGGCGCGGGGCCGGCAACCCGCTGACGCTGGCTCTGGCCGGGCAGGGCGTCACGGTGTTCCTCGCGGCGATGACCACGGCGGTGGCACTGACGGACCTGCAGTCGCTGAACGCGCTGCGGTTCTGGAACGCGGGCTCCGTGGCCGGGGTCGGCTTCGACGTGATCTGGCCGGTGACCGCGTTCATCGCGGTCGGAGTGGTCCTGGCCCTGACGACGCTGCCCTCCCTCAACCTGCTCAACCTGGGGGACGACGTGGCGCGCGGGCTGGGCGTGAACATCGCGCTGAGCCGGACCGTGGGCATCGTCGCCATCACCCTGCTCGCGGGAGCGGCGACGGCGGCGTGCGGTCCCATCGCGTTCCTCGGGCTGATGGTGGCCCACGTCGCCCGGTACATGACCGGGCCGGACTACCGCTGGCTGGTGCCCTACGCGGGGCTCCTCGGGGCGGTCGTCCTTCTGGTCGGTGACATCGTGGGACGCCTCGTGGTGCGGCCGGGCGAGCTCGACGCGGGCGTCGTCGTCGCCCTGCTCGGCGCCCCGTTCTTCGCGGTGCTCGTATGGCGAGGAAAGTTCAGGAGCGCATGAACGGGACAGATGTGGAGCGCCGGATGACACCCGGCGTGCGGCTCGGCCAGGTGTCGTTCGTCTGGCGGCCCTGGATGGTGTGCGTCACGCTGCTGCTGGCGGCGGCCACCTTCCTGGTGTTCTGCCTCTCCATCGGGATCGGGGACTTCCCCATCGGCCTGTCCCGGGTGATCGCCACGATCCTGGGCCGGGGCGAGCAGGTGGACGAGTTCGTGATCATGGATCTGCGGATGCCGCGGGCCCTGGCTGGGCTCCTCGTGGGCATCGCCCTGGGGGTGTCCGGGGCGATCACCCAGTCCGTGGCACGCAATCCGCTGGCCAGCCCCGACATCCTCGGGATCACGGGCGGAGCCAGTGCCACCGCGGTGTTCCTGGTGACGGTGTCGGGCGGGGCCGCCACCGCGGTCGTCAGCACCGTCGGTCTCTCGGCCGCGGCGCTCGTGGGCGGCCTCGGCACCGGTCTGCTGGTGTACTTCCTGGCGTGGCGGCGCGGGGTCGACGGATTCCGGCTCATCCTCATCGGCATCTCGGTGACCGCCGTGATGGAGGCGATCACCACCTGGCTCCTGACCAAGGCCGACATCAGGGACGTGGCGCGGGCGCAGGTGTGGCTGGTCGGCTCGCTGGACAACCGGTCGTGGGACGAGGTCCGGGTGGTGTTCTGGTGCACGCTCGTCCTCATGGTGGTCGTGGCGGCCGTCGCGTTCCAGTTCAAGCCCCTGCACCTCGGTGACGAGGTCGCCGCCGGGCTGGGCGTCCGCTTCTCCGGGGTACGGGCGGTCCTGCTGCTGTGCGCGGTGCTGCTGGCCGCCGCGGCGGTGAGCGCCGCGGGGCCGGTTCCGTTCGTGGCGCTGGTGGCGCCCCAGGTGGCGATGCGTCTGGTCAGGTACCCGACACCGCCGCTGGTGGCCTCGGGCCTGGTGGGCGCTCTGCTGCTGATCGGCGCGGACCTCACGGCCCGCTCCGCGCTTCCGGTCACCCTTCCGGTCGGCGTGGTCACGGCGGCCATCGGCGGCCCCTTCCTTGTATATCTGCTGGTGCGGGCGAACCTCAGGTAGCTGATGAACACGACACGACACGACCGTACGAGCCGGACAACGGGGGGACCTGTGGGCGCTGAGCACCTGACGAAGAGCGGACCGGCGGTCGAGGACGTCCCTCGGCTCGCGGCGAAGGGCATCGCGGTCGGCTACGGCGGACGGACCGTCATCGACGGCCTCGACGTGACCGTCCCGCCCGGTCTGATCACCACGATCATCGGCCCCAACGGCTGCGGGAAGTCGACCCTGTTGCGCACCCTGACGAGGCTGCTGAAGCCCACCGCGGGTGCCGTCGTGCTGGACGGCGAGGACATCGTCAAGCTCCGGACCAGGGACGTGGCGAGGAAGCTCGGCCTCCTGCCGCAGGCCCCGGTGGCGCCGGAAGGGCTGACGGTGGCCGATCTGGTGGCCCGGGGGCGCCATCCTCACCAGAGCTGGCTGCGGCAGTGGTCGTCGGACGACGTCTCCGTCGTGGAGCGTGCGCTGGCCATGACCGGGGTGTCGGACCTCGCGGACCGTCCGGTCGACTCGCTCTCCGGCGGGCAGCGTCAGCGCGTCTGGATATCGATGACGCTGGCTCAGGGCACCGATCTGCTGCTGCTGGACGAGCCGACCACGTACCTGGACCTGGCCCATGCGATCGATGTGCTCGACCTGGTCGACGACCTTCACGAGTCGGGCCGCACCGTCGTCATGGTGCTCCACGACCTCAATCTGGCCACGCGGTACAGCGACAACCTCGTGGTCATGCGCGACGGTTCGATCCTGGCGCAGGGGCACCCGCGTGACGTGATCACGGCCGATCTCCTGCACGAGGCCTTCGGACTGCGGGCCAAGGTGATCGACGACCCGGTGGGGGGCCGGCCCCTCATCGTGCCCATCGGACGCACCCATGTGCAGATCAACTGAGGTCCGAGCAGGGAAAATTCACAGAGTTAGGCTAGGCTAACCTCACCAGTTATGAATAAGGTTTGGCTGCCCTCAGACGGGGTGTAGCGGACAGCGCGAAAGCAGGGGATTCCGGATGCTCTTCCACAGATCCACGTTTCAGAAGCCATGGCGGCGGCTTGCGGTGACTCTCACCGCCGTGACGCTCGGCGCCGGCCTCCTCGCGGGCTGCGGCTCCGACGCGGACGAAGGCAAGAGCGACAAGGCCCCTGCCGCCTCGACCGGGGTGTTCCCGGTGACCGTGGAGCACGCCTTCGGATCCACGAAGATCGACAAGGCCCCGGAGCGGGTCGTCACCGTCGGCTACACGGACGACCAGACCGTCCTGGCGTTCGGCATCAAGCCGGTGGGCATGGTCGACCAGTACCCGAACCCGGCGGGCAAGTCCCCCGACATCAACACCCAGTGGCCCTGGGTGAAGGACAAGTGGGGCGACGCCCGCCCCGAGGTCGTCATGAAGAACGGCGACGCGGGCCCCAACTACGAGAAGATCGCCTCGCTGCGCCCGGACCTCATCATCGCGGTCTACTCCGAGATCGACGAGGCCGCCTACGGCAAGCTCTCCAAGATCGCGCCGACGGTGGGCCGCACCAAGACGGAGAAGGATCTGTTCAGCGCTCCGTGGCAGGACAACGCGGTCCACATCGCCAAGGCGCTCGGCAAGGAGGCCGAGGGCAAGGCGCTGGTCGAGGACATCCAGGCCAAGCTGGAGTCGGCGGGTGAGGCACACCCGGAGTTCGCCGACCAGACGGCCGTCGCGGTGTCCTGGTACAAGGACTCGATCTCGGCCTTCACCACCACCGATGTGCGCGGACGGCTGCTGACGGGCCTCGGCTACAAGGGCGCGACCCAGATCGACAAGGTCGCCGGCGGCGAGTTCTCCACCGCTCTCTCGCCCGAGCGCGTCGACCTGATCGACGTCGACCGCATCTTCGTCATCAACGACAAGGCGGACACGGACGCGTTGAAGAAGTTCGAGCTGTTCACCAACCTGTCCGCGGTCAAGGACGGCAAGGTCTCCTACCTGCTGGACAGCGAGGGCCCGGCCGTCGGTGCGGCTCTGTCCCAGGGCACCCTCCTCTCCATGCCGTACGGGATCGACGAGCTCGTCAAGTCGGTCGACCAGTGACGCACACCGCCCGGTCCCGCCACTGCCCGGTGCAGGTCCCCGGGTGAGCAGCACCGCCACACGCGTCGCCCCCGCCACCCTGCGCACGGCGGCCGGGGGCGAGTCCACCCGCTGGGTCGCCGCGCGCTGCCGCGAGGTGCCGTGGCTGACCGCCGCCACCGTGCTCACCACGGTGGCGGGGGCGGCGCTCCAGGTGCTGCCGGTGCTCCTCCTCGGCCGGGTGGTCGACGGGGTCGTCGACGGCGACGGACGCTCCGTCCTGGTCACGATCGGCATCCTGATGGGAGCCGCCGCGCTGCTCGGCGCGGCGGTGACCGCGGTGTCGACGTATCTGATCGGGCGGCTGGGCGCCGACCTCCTCGCACGGCTGAGGGAAGCCGCGGTCCGGGCGGTGCTGGGCATGCCGAGCGCCCGCGTCGAGCAGGTCGGCCGGGGCGACGTGCTCTCCCGCGTCGGCGACGACGTGGCCGTCCTGTCCAGGGGCATCCGCACGGCCATCCCCACCGTGTTCTCGGCGGGCGTGCTGGTGGCCATCGCCACGATCGGCATGTTCGGGCTCGACTGGAGGCTCGGCCTCGCGGGCGCCGGCGCACTGCCCGCGTACGCGCTGGCCCTGCGCTGGTACCTGCCGCGGTCCGCCCCGCTGTACCGCCGGCAGCGGGTGGCCCAGGCCGACCGCGCGCAGGCGCTGATCAGCGGACTGAACGGGATAGACACCGTCCGGGCGTACCGCCTCGAAGGCGCCTTCCGGGAGAAGGTCACCGACAGGTCGTGGCGGGTGCGCGAGCTCGGCATCGACGTCTTCCGGATCTTCGGCCGGTTCGTCGGCCGGGAGAACCGCGCCGAGTTCATCGGACTCGTCCTGATCCTCGTGGTCGGATACGTCCTCCTGGAGAACGACGCCGCCACCCTGGGCGACGTGTCGGCGGCGCCGCTCATGTTCCACCGGCTGTTCACCCCGCTGGGCGCCATCATGTTCACCTTCGACGAGGCACAGAAGTCGGGGGCGAGCCTCACCCGCCTGGTCGGGGTGCTGGGGGAGTCCGCCGACGACCGGCTGGTGGGTGACGCCTCCGTGGGTACGGCGGACGTCGCCGAGTACCCGGTGACGGTGGAGGGGCTGACCTTCAGCTACCCCGGCGCCGAGGACCCGGTGCTACGGGACGTCAGCCTGACGATCCCGGCGGGCGGTTCGCTCGCCCTCGTGGGGGCGACGGGCGCGGGCAAGTCGACCCTCGCCGCCCTGATCGCGGGCATCGGCAGCCCGCAGGCCGGTTCGGTGCGGATCGGGGAGAACGACCTCGCCGGCCTGGACGAGGCCGGCGCGCGGGCCCTGGTGAGCATCCTGACGCAGGAGACCCACGTGTTCTCCGGGCCGCTCGCCGAAGACCTGCGGCTGGCCGCGCCCCGGGCGACCGACGCGGAACTGACCGACGCCCTGCGCACGGTGGGCGCCGCGGACTGGGTGTCCGCGCTGCCCGACGGCCTGGGCACCATGGTCGGTGAAGGAGGCGAGCGCCTGGACGTCACCAAGGTCGCCCAGATCGCCCTGGCCCGGCTGGTGCTGAGCCGGGCACCCGTGGTGGTGCTCGACGAGTCCACCGCGGAGGCCGGCAGCGAGGGAGCCGCCGAACTGGAGAGGTCCGTACGGGCCGCGTGCGCGGACCGGACCACGCTGTTCGTGGCACACCGGCTGACCCAGGCGATGGCGGCCGACCGGATCGCCGTGCTGGACGAGGGACGCGTGGTGGAGCAGGGAACCCACGAGGAGCTCGTGGCCCTGGGCGGACGGTACGCACGACTGTGGCGGGCCTGGCGCGAGGGCAGTTAGACATCCCTGTGTTGAGGTCGGCCCCACTTTCCTACGCTGGAAGGACGATGAGTCTCCGATGACGG
>NZ_JAERUC010000122.1 GCF_016745505.1 Streptomyces silvae
ACGATTAGTCATACTTGCTGGCCGTGACGGGGTGGGAGGGAGGGGAGGTTTCCCCAAAAGCCCTTACCTACCCCCCGGATGAACAACACCGCTCGAACCCCGGCCCTCGCGTCTCAGCCCTCGAAGCCCGAAGCTCAAGCGTCGACCCCGCAGGCATCCCTCGCCCCTCGAACGAGTGACAGCGGCGCACTCGGCGCTCGAACCCCGAGTCTCGGGGCCCGAGCGCCGGGGCCACCATCCGCCCCCGCGAGGCAGCATCTACTTCGGCGTGAGATCGGGGGTCTCGGGGAGCCCCGCGTTGTTCTCACAACCCAGCTCCTTCACCACGGAGAGGGCCCCGGTGTGAAGGATCTCCAGATTGGCGTCACGGGTCTCGGGGGTGTCCGGGGCGTCGCTCTCCCCCACCGAGAAGCTCCCGTAGACGCGCAGAGGTTTCGTCTCCGAGCCCTTGAGCCGCGGGCTCACGCACTCAAGGTAGAGCGAGGCCCCCGTGGCCCTCGCCTCGGACCTCTTGCCCATCGTGTAGGACACCGTGCCGGGGTCGGTCCTCAGGTCCTTCACGTCCTGCGGGGCGTACATGGAGAACTTGATCGCCGCTCCGTCACCGGCTCCGCCGCCCTTGGGGCTGAGCTCGCACAGTGCCTTCCCTGTGGCCCAGCTACGCCCGGACTCGTATCCGTCCGTCAGTGCTTCCACGACGGCCTTCAGGCCCTCGTCGCTCTGATAGAAGAACTCCGAGTCAGTCGTGACCGCCTCGACCTTTTTCGCCAAGGACGCGTCGAACAGGCCGCCGCAGACCTTGTCGGCCCCCACGAAGGTCTCCTCGGTGCTCTTGCCCTCCGCGTCCGAGCCGCAGGCCGCCAGACCTGCCCCCGCGGCCACGACCAGGCCGACGACGGCTGCCAGGCGCCCTGCCCGTGCCAGTCCCACGATGTTCATCCCTCCACCGGTACCCATGTTCTCGTCAGCCCGTTTCCGGATCCTGGCCCTGCTGGTTCTCCCGGTCGTTACCGGTCGAATAGCCGACCCTCATGGACTCCTTCATGTCCTGGCGGAACACCTTGTCCTCGTCCGAGTCCCCGGTGTTGCGGGCGAGGAACTCCTCCATCGGCGCTTCGGCCATGGACTCGCCGGCCCGATAGATCTTGTTCCATTCCTCCCTGGTCAGCTCCTCGGCCTTCTCCTTGCTCGCGTCGACCGAGTTGTCTGATATGTCACCGATGAACTGTCCCGCGAGCTGCTCCAGCCCACCACTGGCCGTGTCGGTGGCCAGGGGGATGAGCACGGCGGCCGTCCCGACCGCCGCGGTGGCCGGCAGGAAGGCGACGCCCGCGGCGATGCCCGCCGCCGCGCCGAACTCGACCCACCCGGAGCGCTTGGCGACAGCCTTCTCGTAGTCCTCGTGGCTCTTCATGTTGTCGGCCTGGACCTGGTCGGCCCGGGACTGGTCGAGCATGCCCTGGACCTCCGCGCCGACGTGCACGGCATTCCGGGCGCTGCCCTTGTCGATCACACCGTTGGAGTCGACCTGGTTCTCCAGCACACTCCGCGTGTACACCTCTTCCGCGGCCGAGACCGTCGCGTAGGCGTCCGGGTGCTGACCGAGGGCGCTGAGGAAGCCACGGGTGACGCTCCTGCCCTCGTCGTCGTCCTCGAAGTCGATGTGCCCGTCCGAGTCCTTGGGGGCGAAAACGCTGTCCGGGCTGCCCTTGTCCAGCGCCCAGTTGATGTCATCGATGTAGCCGGCGCCCATGGTGCCCAGGCTGTCGGACATCGCCTCCTGCTCCTTGAGCAGGCCGGCGTCCGCCCCGTACTTCTCCATGACCTGCTGCATAACCGCGGCGTTGTCGTCGTCCCGCACCACGCTCGCGTCCGGGTGCCCGGCCGGGTAGCCCAGGGTGGCCGACTCCAGCGCGTGCCCCAAGGCGTCCGGCATCTGGTTGAGGGAGTTCTTGAGCTCGTCCTCGTCGAGCGAGTTGACGTCGGGGAAGGACTCCCACTTCTCGTTGCCGAAGAAGTCGAGGTAGTTCTTGATCGGCGTGTCGCCGTTCTTGCCGAGGTCGGCCGTGGCGCCCTTGTTGACCGTGCCGTCCTCGTTGTACGCGGTCGGCGGGTCGTTGAAGAAGTGCTTGGCCGCGTCCGGGCTGTTGCCGAGTGCCTCCAGCATGGCGGTGGCCGGGTCGTATCCCGCACCGTTGACGCCGGAGGGGTTGAACGGGTTCTTGAACGGGCTGTTCACCTGTTTGTTGTCGGCGAACATGTACGGGTCCTTCTGGTGCAGCTGTGCCACATGCTCGGCGATCGGGTTGAGGAACGACTTGTCGTAGTTCCCGTACCGCATGATCCCGCCGAGCAGCTGGTAGCCGTACGGCCCGTTGTAGTCGTTCTTGGCCAGCGGGACACGTTCCGTACCCATCTTGCGGAGCTCGGGGCCCCACTTCTCGCTGAAG
Organism: Streptomyces silvae; assembly: GCF_016745505.1. GTDB lineage: Bacteria > Actinomycetota > Actinomycetes > Streptomycetales > Streptomycetaceae > Streptomyces > Streptomyces silvae. Next base: position 2,451 of record NZ_JAERUC010000122.1, read on the forward strand.
TCCTTGTCGTGGGAGGCGGTGGCCAGGTTGAGACCCAGGTTCTTCTGGAGCGCCTGGACGTCCTTGAGCCGCTCCTTGTCGAGCTTTCCGTACTCGTACGTGTCCGTGGAGAGCTGACCGAAGAACGCCAGGGACTTCTCCGGGCCGAGCTTCTCGTAGAAGTTCTTCGAGAACTCCACCGACTTGCTGTTGTCCGCGAGCAGTTCGTTGAGCTGCTGAAGCTCGGTGTGGGTGATGTCGCGGCCCTTGGAAGCCAGCGCGGCGGCCCGGGCGGCCTCCTCCTGGTCCATCTTCGTGTACTTCGGGGCGCTGAAGTCCTTGCGGTCCGTGACGTTGGCTTCGAGGGAGTTCTTGAAGGACACATCGGTGTCGTTGCAGTTGTCGACGATGAGGTCGATCTTCTTCTGCCAGGCAGCGATGTTCTTCTTCTCCTGCTGCACCAGCGCGGGATAGTCGGGGTCGTGGGCCTTCTGCTGGGGAGGTATGTCCTCCACCGGGTGGCGCGCGGTGACCTTTCCGTTTCCGTCCACCTTGATCCCGGCTGCGGGACCTTCGTGGTCCCGGATGTTGATCAGGTCGTCCTTGGCCTTCTTGATGGCCGTGTAACCCTCTTCGAGGACCTGTTTCACGCCCTTGGCCTCGGCCGCGGCGTCCGCGACCTCCTTGGCCGTCTTACCGATGAACGCCTTGGTGACTCCGGCGTTGAGGCCTTCCCAGTCCGCCTTGCCTGCCTTGGCCTGCATCCCGTCGCGGGCCTCGGTGGCCAGCTTCTCCAGATCACCGGCCATCTTCGACCAGTCGTCGGCAGCAGCCTTCAGCTTGCCCACGGGGGCGTCGACTATGTCCTCGTACTTCAGCATGCGCGTGGTCCCCCGACCGCTAGTTCATGTATTCCGTGAGCTTGGAGATCGGCGCCAGATCTCCCTCGATCTTCACGTCGTCCTTCGCGTGCTGGGCCTTCGTGTAATCGAGATGATTCGATATGTGCGCAAGGGAGTCCAGCAAGGTCTTCAGGTGCGTGTTCCAGCGGTCATGCACCTTGAGCACCGCGGAACCACTCGTGAAATTTCCGTTGGTGAGCGCGATCGCCGCGTCGAAGGTGGCCGGGCGGGCGTGGTCGCCCTCGCGCGACACCTTCACCCGCAGGTCATAGGCGTCATTTCCGATAGCGCCGAGGTCGTCCCGGTTGACCACCAGATCACCGGAATTACCCCCGCCCCCCTCGGCCGGGACACTGTTGATCTGCATGGCGCCGCGTGCGGCCGCAGCCGCACGCAGTTCGGCCCATTCTTGCTCGAAGCTCACGAATTTCCCCAAGTCCGTCCCTACAGACCGCTTCGTCCGAGACAGGCGGCCACCGACCCGTTCACCGTATCGTTTTCCTCTTCACCGGCAATGACCGGACGAGGAACTCAGGGCTCGACCACGCCTCGGGCGCACCGGTTCGCGCGAGCAGCATCGGGCCCTTGTCCGAGCACCGGATTCGGGGCAATCACGGGGAGTGCGTACATGGCCGTCGTCGTCTTCTTGTTCGTCATAGCCGCCGCGTTTCTGGTCATCGCGCTGGTCGGCCCCTACCGGCTGTACTGGCGGTCCCGGCCGCAGGCGGTGCGACAGCCCTCGGACGCTGCTCTCACGGCGGGGCGGGTCGTCGCGTTCGGGATCGCCGGGGTGTTCGTCTTCGGGGGGTGTTCGGTCCAGGCCGGCATCGACGAGCGGACCTGGAGCGCGAGCGAGGTCCGGGAGGCCGCCGAGGAGGCGGCGGAGTCACTGGCCGACGAGTCGCGGATCCGCAGTGATCCGACGGACGGCTACGCCTCACTGATCGAGGCGGGCGTCACGAAGGCGGGTGAGGGCGAGGGGCCCTCGTACGACGTCTCCGTTGAACGGGCCGGGGACGGGAACGACTACGAGATCTCGGCGGACGGCGCCGGCACCGTCTGCATGCACGTCATGGAGGAGAAGTCCGCGGAGGGTGGCGTCTTCGTGCCGGGGGCGGACGGTGGCAGCAGCGGATCGATCCCGGAGTACGACCTGACCGCCACCGTCGAGGGCGGCGCCTGCTGATCCGGCGGGCTGGAGCCGCGACGGCCCCCAGGTGCGGATCAGCCAGTGACCGCACCCACCAGGAAGAACGGGGCCGGTCAACGGCCGACCCGGGCGCGTGCAGACGAATCGGCCGCCAGCCGAAGCTGACGACCGATCGCGGACAGTCGAGGCTCGCCGTTACGGCCAAGAGCGTCACCCGGGCCGTGGTGCCTACTCGACGACCCGCACCGCACCCGACGGGCAGAGCGCGCCGGCCTCGCGCGCCAACGGGCGGGCCGCGCCGTCGGGTTCGGCGTCCAGAACCGTCACCAGGCCCTCGTCGTCCTGGTCAAACACCTCCGGTGCTGTCAACGCGCACATACCGGCTCCCACGCAGACCTCCCGGACGGCCGTCACACGCATAGCCGCTCCCTCCGCCGCGGTCACCAGGTGACCGGAAGTTCGTTGACGCCCTGGATCGTCGTGCCCGGTCGCAGGTCCAACCGGTCAACCGGCACCGCCAGCCGCAGGTCAGGCAACCGTTCGAGCAGCGCTGTGAGCACAACCTCCAGTTCGAGGCGAGCCAGGTTCTGGCCGAGGCACTGATGCACGCCGTAGCCGAAGGACAGGTGGTGGCGCGCCTCGCGTCGCACGTCGAAGACGTCCGGGTCGGCGAAGACCGAACTGTCGCGGTTGGCGATGGAGTTGGTGACGATGACCCCCTCACCGGCCCGGATGCACTGGCCGTCGATCTCGATGTCGGCCGTCGCGAAACGCCCCCCGGCGATGTCGGCGATCGCCAGAAGGCGCAGCAGTTCCTCCACCGCGCCCGGCACCAGCGACGGGTCGGCGCGCAGTGCGGCGTACTGCTCGGGGTGTTCGAGCAGGGTGATGACGCTCAGCGATGTCATCGACGCTGTGGTCTCGTGGCCGGCGACCAGCAAGAGGATCGCGGTCGACACCAGCTCATCCCGGTCGATCGTGCCCTTCTCCCACTGCTCCGTGACGAGGGTGCTCAGCAAGCCCGGACCCGGCTTGCCTCGCAGGGTGTCTGCCAGGCCGCCGAGGTAGCCCTCCAGGTCATCCCGAGCGGCCCGCGCCCCCGCCACGTCCGGTGACTGGATCAGCCGCTGGGACGCGTCCTGGAAGAAGTCGTGGTCGACGTAGGGCACGCCGAGCAGCTGACAGATCACCATGGACGGCACGGGCAGCGAGAACTGGCTGACGAGGTCGGCGGGCGGGCCGGAATCGATCATCCGGTCCAGAAAACCGTGCACAATCTGCTCGACGTCGGCCCGCATCCCCTTGATGCGCCGGACCGTGAACTCGCTGATGGTCATGCGCCGCTTCGGCCCGTGCTCCGGCGGGTCCAAGCCGATGAAGGCGGGGCGGCGGTCACGGAGGCTCTCCACTCGCCCCGAGGTTGCCGGGAAGTCGACGTGCCTCCGGTCGGAGGAGAGCCGTGGGTCGGCCAGCAGCTTCCGCGCCGTGTCATACCCGGTCACCAGCCATGCTTGACGACCGTCGTAGAGGGTCACGCGCTGCAGCGAACCTTCGCGTGTCCGGAGGTCGTTGTACTGATCGGGGAGGCGGTAGGGGCAGGTGCGGTCACTGGGGAAGGCGGGCGCACCTGATGGGGGCGTCGCAATCTCGGTCATCAGTCCCTCGATGCTCTCGACGCTTAAAGAACGGTCGGTTCTCTAATGCGAGGCTAGGGTGACCCATTCAGCACGTGCAACGGGTGCTCGACAAATGGCTGGGAGTCATGCCTCCACCAAACGGGGACGCGCCGGACCGGATGGACGGCGACCATCGAAGAAACCCTCGCCGCCGAGGCGAGGAACTGAAGAACGCCATCCTGGCGGCAGCCCTCGATGAACTCGCCGAGGCCGGCTACGCGGGACTGACGATGGAGCGCGTGGCGACGCGGGCCCGCACGGGCAAAGCCGCCCTGTACCGCCGATGGCCCAACCGTGCCGAACTCGTCGTCGAAGCCTGCACCGTCCATCGCCTCTCCGATGCCGACATGCCCGACACCGGCGCTCTACGTACCGACGTGCTCGCCGCACTACATCAGCTCTGCGCCAACCTGGCCACCTCGCATGGAGATCTCCTCCGCGGGCTGCTGGCCGAATCCGTGCACGACCCCGAGCTCGCCCAGCTGGTCCGCGAACGAGTGCACACAGCGGGCCCGGGGGCGATCCAGGGTGTTCTGCTGCGCGCCGTCGCACGTGGCGAGATCGAGCCGTGGATCCCCGCCTCGCGTCGCGCCACTGTGGCGGTCGACCTGCTCCGCAACTACTACTTCCTCCACGGGGCGCCGATCCCGGAGGGTGTCATCACCGAGATCGTCGACGACGTCTACCTCCCGCTGCTCCTCGCGCCGCCGGGTGCCCTACCGAGCACCGGCTCAGGCCAGGCGCCGAACGGGACGGCCGGAGACATCTAGCAACGCAGCTGCAGAGCCTTTCACACGGCTTGTCCGGCAAGTGCCCGCAGTTGCACGCCTGACAGCGGCCCTCAACCACCGCCCCCAGCCACGGAACGCTCCATCCGCGCCCGCCCCCTACGCCTTGGGCGTCGCCGCCACCGCCGCCTGCGGCCTGATCGGGAGGCGGTTGACCGGGCGGCCCGTGGCGGCGCGGACCGCTGAGGCCACCGCTGCCGGGGACGTCACCACCGGGGCCGCCGAGGCCGGCTTGGCGCCGAAGGGGGCCACCACGTCGCGTTCCTCGATCAGCTTGACGATGCGGATGTCCGGGGCGTCCAGCGACGTCGGGAGCGCGTACCCCGTGAGGTCAGGGTGGCGGATCAGGCCGCGGGCGGTGCGGAGGTTCTCCGTGAGGGCCGCGCCGATGCCCTGGGTGACGCCCGCCTCGATGCGGGTCGCCAGCTGGGACGGGTTCAGGATCCGGCCGACGTCCTGGGCGACGGCCATCTCGACCACCCGGACCGAGCCGAGCTCGATGTCGACGTCGACCACCGCGCGGACCGCGCAGAAGGCCAGGCCCACGAACGCGTCGCCCTGGCCCGACTCGTCGAGGGGTTCCGTGGGGTGCGGGCGGCACTGGGCGGTGGCCCAGAGTTCCTTGCCGTCCATCGCCTCCGTGACCGTCGTGGACAGCACACCGTCGTACGAGGTGATCTTGCCGTCGGCGATCTGGAGGAGCTCCGTGGACATCCCGAACTTGTGGGCCAGGGGCTGGAGGAGCTGGGTGCGGACCATCTTGGCGGCGCGTTCGATCGCGCCGCCCGAGACCCAGGTGTGCCGGCCGTGCGTCGCCGGGCCCGCGGGGGGCTGGTCGGTGTCCACCGCCGCCACGTGGACCTCTTCGACGCCCAGGGTCTCCTGGACGATCTGGCGTGCGAGCGTGGTGAATCCCTGGCCGGTCTCGACGGCCGCGCAGATGACGGTGGCGACGCCGTCGTGGACCCGGACCGTGGCCGTGGAGACCTCGTCGGTGCCCTCGGCGCCGAGCATGTGGACCATGCCGAGGGCGTAGCCGACACCTCTGCGTACGGCTCCGGGTTCGCCGGCGCCCTCCGGGCCCCCGGGGAGCAGCCAGTCGTCCTCCGGGGAGTCCTTGGGGAGCGCGGGCAGCGGGAAGTCGCGCAGCTCGCCGAGGAGTTCGGCGACGGGCGCGGGGCAGGTCACGGTCTGGCTGGTGGGCAGTATGTCGCCCGTGGACAGGGCGTTGCGCAGGCGGAGTTCGACCGGGTCGATGCCCAGCTTCGCCGCCAGCTTGTCCATCTGGCCCTCGTACGCGGCGCAGACCTGCATCGCGCCCTCGCCGCGCACATGCCCGGACGGCGGGTTGTTCGTACGGACCGCCCAGCCCTCGATGAAGGCGTGCGGGACGACGTACGGGCCGCACGCGAAGGCCACGGCGGCGGCCAGGGACTCGGACGAGGAGTCGGCGTACGCGCCCGCGTCGAGCAGGATCTGCGCCTCGACCTTGACCAGCCTGCCCTCGGTGTCCGCGTGGTGGCGGTAGCGCAGCAGGGTGGGGTGGCGGTGGGCGTGCCCGAGGAAGGACTCCTCGCGCGTGGCGGCCAGCTTGACCGGGCAGCCGGTGCGCAGGGCGAGCAGGCCCAGCGGGATCTGGAAGCCCGGGTCCTCCCGGTCGCCGGTCGCTCCGGGGACACCGGTCACGACGACCTTGACCCGCTCGGGGTCCAGGCCGAAGCAGGCCGCGGCCAGATCGCGGTCGGTGTGCGGGTCGGTGGACGCCGTGTAGAGCTCGACGCCCCCGTCTGGCCGGGGCACGGCGAGGCCGGCCTCCGCGCCGATCGGGGCGGGGTCCTGCCGGCCGATGCGGTACAGGCCCTCGACGATGACCTCGCCGACGGTGTCCGCGTCGCCGTAGCGCAGCGGGATGTGGCGGATGAGGTTGCCGTCGGGGTGCAGCGGTTCGGCTGCGAAAGCCTTCTCGGGGTCGGTGACCGGTTCGAGGACCTCGTACTCGACGGCGATCGCCGCGGCGGCCAGCCGGGCGGTGTCGGGGTGGTCCGCCGCGACGGCGGCGATGGCCTCCCCGTGGTGGCGTACGAGCTCGGAGGCGAACACGGGGCGGTCGACCACCCGGCGGCCGTACGAGCCGTCCCCGGGAATGTCCTCGTGCGTGACGACGGCACGCACCCCGGGCATCCCCGCGGCGGCCGTCGTGTCGATCGACAGGATGCGCGCGTGCGGGTGCGGGGAACGCAGCACCGCGGCCCACAGGAGCCCCTCGGCCCACAGGTCGGCCGCGTACGGGAAGGTGCCCTCCGTCTTGGCGCGGGCGTCGGCGGGCGGCAGGGAGGTGCCCAGGCCGAGCGCGGGCGGCTCCTGGTCCGGGGCGGGACCCTCGGGCGGCGGCGTCGTGCGCGTGGTGCTGGTCGCGGTGGCTGCGTCGCTGGTCACGCCGCCTCCTTGTCGTTCGCTCCGCTGTGGTGGCGGCTGGTGGTGGGGGTGACCGGTGGTGCGGGGGACGGCGCGGTGTTCACCGGACGTCTCCCTCGTGCTCGTGTGCCTGGACGCTGCCCGCGCCGGGGGCCGCCTGGTGCGGGATGCGCGGTCCGTCCTCGTCCGGGGCGGTCACCGCTTCCTCCGCGGTCGCCTCCCGGCCCTCGACGACCTCGCGTACGGCGTCGAGGACACCCCGGTAACCGGAACACCGGCAGAGGTTGCCGCACAGCGCCTGGCGGGTCTCCAGCTCGCTGGGGGCGTGGTTGCCCTCCAGGAGGTCGTGGACGGTCATGGCCATCCCGGGGATGCAGAAGCCGCACTGGACGGCGCCGCACTCGGCCAGGGCCCGCTGGACGTCGGAAGGTTCGCCGTCCACCGCGAGCCCCTCGACCGTACGGACCTCGCTGCCGGTCGTCGTGGCGGCGGGCACCAGGCAGGAGGCCACGAGCCGGCCGTCGACCTGGACGTTGCAGGCGCCGCACTCGCCCTGCGAGCAGCCGTCCTTGGCGCCGGCGAGGCCGAGGCGCTCCCGGAGCACGTACAGCAGCGACTCGCCGATCCAGGCGTCGCTGACGGGCCGGTCCACGCCGTTCACATGGAGGACGTACGACGCCGACGGGTGCTCGCTGGGGGCGGCGGGGGTGAGGGGGCCGGCAGGCTCCTCGGTGGGCACGAGGCCGTGTTCGGCGGCCGGTTCGGGGCCGGAGCCGGGGGTCGGTTCAGTGCCCGGGGCCGGTTCGGGGCCGGCCTCCTGTGCCTCTGGTGTCCCAGGTGCTTCGGCCGACGGCTCCGTGGACTCCGGCGCGGAGTCCGGCGCGGCGGACACCAGGGGCTCACCGGCCGCTTCCGGCGCACCGGCGGGCGCTGCCTGCTCCACAGGAAACTCGGCGTGCTCCGCGGCGAACTCGGGAGCCTCAGCCCTCTCGGCGGCCTCAGCAGGGGCCTGGGGGGCCTCCCCGGCGGCCTCTGCGGGCTCAGGAGCCTCCGGGGCTCCCACAGGTCCAGGTGCGGGCTCGGCGGGCGCGTGCGGGGCTTCCTCCGCGGCCGGTGCGGGCTCGGGTGCCGGCGGCTGCGTCGCCCACGGCGCGGGGGCGCCACCGGGCAGGGTGGCCGGGGCCCCGTCCGTGTACCACTGGGACGCCAGCGCCGACGACGCGAACTCGCCTGACTCGTCCGGGAGATCGCCGTTCGCCACCGGGATCGTCCACTCGCCGGTGTGCCCGGCGGGCTCGGGAGCCGGTTCGGGCTCGGGCTCGGCGGGGACCGCCTCGGCGAAGTTCCACTGGGCCGTCGTGGACGACGTCTGCCCGTACTGCGAGGTGTCCGGGTACGGCTGCTGGTACGGATCCTGCTGCTGGTTCGGGTCGGGCCAGTGCACCGCCTCCGGTGCGGGCTCCGTGCCCGTGGAGTGGGCGGCCCGCTCCTGCTGGCTCTGCGTCTGCACGACCCAGCTGCCCGTCGCCGACGGGTCGAGTCCCGCGGCCGGCGTCAGCGGCAGGATCATCGGCGGCACGTAGCTGTGGCCGGGCGCGGCCAGCGGGTCGTTCGCGAGGTCGGCGAGGTCCTCCGGGGGCAGGTGGACGAAGGCGGTCGCCTCGGCGTCGTACTCACCGCCCTGCGGGGTCGGCTGCCAGCCGGCGTACGGGTCGGGCTGCCCGTGCTGCTGCTCGGGGTTCTCCTCATTGCTCACGACAGTGCCCTCCCCAGTGCGCGTCGGGCGAGCGCGGCGACCGTGCGCCGCAGGTGCAGGACGGCGGGCGACAGCGGAGGTGCCTCTCCCCCGTCGTCCGGTGGTGCCTGGTCCGGGATGCAGGCCGCCGCGACGTACTCGCCGAAGGCGGCCAGCGCGTCGGGGGCCAGGCCGCGTTCGCCGTCCCAGTCGATCAGGGAGGCGATCCAGCGTTCGGCCTCCAGGGGCCGCAGCGGCATCGGGGCGATCGCGCCGACCGCGCAGCGCACCCCGCGCCGCGCCGGGTCCAGGACGATCGCGACGGACGCGGTGGCGCGGCCAGGACCGGTGCGGCCGGTCGCCTTGAGGAAGACCTGGGGCGCGTGCAGCAGGGGCACCCGGACGAAGCCGATCAGCTCGGCGGGTTCGAGCATCTCGCGGCCCGCGAGCAGGTGCGACACGGGGATCTCACGGCGGGCGCCCCCGGGGCCCGCGATGACCAGCTCGGCCTCCAGGGCGGCCAGCACCGGCAGGGCGTCGCCGGTCGGGGCGGCGGAGGCGATGTTCCCGCCGAGCGTCCCGGCGTTACGGATCTGGGGCGGGCCCGCAGCGCGCGCGGAAGCGGCCAGTGCGGGGATGAGCGCGGCGAAGTCGGGCCGTCCCATGCGCGCGTGGGTGAGCCCGGCTCCGAGCAGCGCGTGGCCGTCCTGGTAATGCCAGCCGCGCAGCTCGCTGATCCGGCCGAGACCGACCAGTCCCGAGGGCCGCAGGAGCCCCTTGTTGACGGCCGCCATGAGGTCCGTGCCCCCGGCGACGGGAACGGCTGCGGGCATGGCGCCGAGAGCCGCCACGGCCTCGTCGAGCGAGGCCGGGAGCGTCACCGACTGCATCGCCTGCGGTGCGTGCGTGGTCAACCCAGCTGCCCCTTCCCGGTGTCCCGGCAGTCCCGCCTGTCCGCCGTACGGTACGTGCTCACGGCCGGGACGTGGCAACTCTGGCACATCTTCCGGGCTGTCCGACGCGAGGGTCCGCGAAGGGTGTTTCCGTCCCCGACCAGGGGAAAAGTCACCTTTGGCAGTCCTTCTGCCCTGCGCACGAATTGACACTCTTCAGCTGGTTCGTACGACTTATTCGGTCCCCCTGGCCGACGGACGGGGTGGGGATCACACGACCGGGGGCAGTCCCTCGATCGGGCGACCCAGGACGCCGGGCCGGCGTTGCCACGGCAGCGGGCCCGTCGGCGGCCGGTAGCGGACACCCAGGGCGTCGAGCCGGGCGTAGTGGGTGTTCATCCGGCGTTCGAAATCGGCGAAGTCCCGCTCGCCCGGCACCGGGAGCCGTGACCAGGCGACCTCCGCGAAGGCGGCGAGCCTCGGGAAGACCTGGTAGTCGACGCGGTCCCGGTTCTGCATGACCTCGGTCCAGACGTTGGCCTGGGCGCCCATGATGTGCCCGGCGGCCTCCTCGGAGAGGCCCGGAGGCACCGGTTCGAAGCGGTAGACGTCCTCCAGGGTGCGGACGAAGCCGATGGGCATCGGCTCGTCGGGACCGCCGTGCTGACGGTGGTCCAGGTACACCTGCTGCTCGGGGCACATCACGACGTCGTGCCCCGCCTCGGCCGCCGCGATCCCGCCCGCGTAGCCCCGCCACGACGTCACGGCCGCGCCCTCGGCGAGACCGCCCTCCAGGATCTCGTCCCAGCCGATGAGGCGCCGCCCCCTGGCGGTGAGCCAGCCGTCGAAGTGGCGGATGAACCAGGACTGGAGTTCGTCCTCGTCGGCCAGACCCGCTTCGGCCATGCGGGCCTGCGCCGCCGGTGACGCCTTCCACTGGTCCTTGGGGCATTCGTCGCCGCCGATGTGGATGAACGGCGAGGTCTCGGCGGGGAACAGGTCGAGCAGTTCTTCGAGGACGCCTTCGAAGAAGCGCAGGGTGTTGTCAGTGGGGGCGAGTACGTTCGGATTGACCCCCCAGGTGTCCCACACGGAAAGCGCGGAGGTATCGATGACGTCGGTGTTGCCCAGTTCCGGATACGCGCTGATGGCTGCCTGCGAGTGGCCCGGGATGTCGATCTCGGGGACCACCCGGATATGCCGCTCGGCGGCGTAGGCGACGATTTCGCGGATGTCGTCCTGCGTGTAGAAACCGCCGTGCGGGGTCTCGTCCCACAGTTCGGAGGCACGGTGGCCGTATTTGGTGCGTGCGCGCCAGGCGCCCACTTCCGTGAGCCGGGGGTGGCGTTTGATCTCGACGCGCCAGCCCTGGTCGTCGGTGAGGTGGAAGTGGAAGACGTTCAGTTTGTGGGCGGTCAGCAGATCGAGCATGCGCAGCACGCCGTCCTTGGGCATGAAATGCCGCGCCACGTCGAGCATCAGACCACGCCAGCCGAAGCGCGGTCCGTCCTCGATCTCGGTGAACCCGATCTCCGTGGAGGTGGTGCCTCCCCGCGTGCCCGACGAGCGGACGGGCGCCCGGCGGAACGCCTGGGGGCCGAGGAGCTGCCGCAGGGTCTGCGCTCCCCAGAACACTCCGGCCGGGCCGCCCCCGGTGATCCGTACGCCCTCGGCGGGCGCCACGGTCAGCCGGTAGCCCTCGGGCTCCAGCGAGGGATCGACGCGCAGCTCAACGGTGTTCGCGGACCCGTCCACCGGCGTTCCGAGGGCGAGCGGCACACCGAAGGCGGCGCCGAGCGTGGTGCGCAGCCAGCGTTCCGTGCTCCCGGTGCCGGGGCCCGCCGTGAGGGTCGTGGCCCCGTCGAGGACGAATCCGCCCCGGGATCCGCCCCCGCCGTCGCCGGTGCGTACAGGTGCCGGGATCAGGTGGTCCATACGTCGATCAGTCCTTCACCGCGCCGCCGAGTCCGGAGACCAGACGCCGCTGTACGAGGACGAAGAAGACCAGGACGGGAATGGTCATCACGGTGGAGGCCGCCATGATCCCTCCCCAGTCGTTCTCGTCGGGTTTGAAGAAGACCAGCAGCGCCATGGGCAGCGTCGACTGGGAGGTGTCGCTGATGATGAACGATTTCGCGAACAGGAAGTCGTTCCAGGTCGAGATGAACGAGAAGACGCTGGTCGCCACGAGCCCGGGAAAGACGAGCGGGAAGAGGATCTGCCAGAGGAAGCGGGTGCGGCTCGCCCCGTCGATGTAGGCGGCCTCCTCCAGCGCCTCCGGGACGGCCTTGACGAATCCGCGCAGCATCCAGATGGCGAACGGCAGCGAGAAGGCGAGGTGCGGCAGGATCAGTGATCCCAGCGTGTTCAGCTGGCCGAAGTCCCGCATCAGGAAGAACAGCGGGATGGTCAGCGCCTCGACCGGCACCATCTGCGCCACGAGGAACATGATGAGCAGGGTCGTGCGGAACCTGAAGCGGAATCGCGTCACGGCCGTGGCGGCGAGGAAGGCGATCAGCGCGGAGACGATGACGACCGTTCCCGCGACGATCAGGCTGTTGAGGAAGTAGCGGCCGAATTCCTGTTGTTCGAAAACCCGCCGGAACGAGTCGAGCGACGGGGCGAGGGTCCAGGGGCGGGCCTCGGTGGACTGGATCTCGCCCGCCGGCTTGAAGGCGGAGAGCACCATCCAGTACAGCGGGAAGGCGACCACGACGGCGATGACGAGGGCCGCGGCCTCCGCCGCGAGCCTCCCGGGCCGGCGGACGCGCAGCAGCGTGCGTGCACTCACAGTTCCTCCCCCTGGCGCCGCACCAGGCGCAGATAGACCAGCGTGACGGCCAGCAGGATCACCAGCATCACGACGCCGATCGCGGACCCGAGGCTGTACTGCGAGGACGCGAACGCCTTCTGGTACGCGTACACGTTGAGCACCAGGTTCTGTCCGGCGATGCCGCCGCCGTTGGTCATGACGTAGATCTGGGTGAAGACCTTGAAGTCCCAGATGACCGACTGGATGGTGACGACGATCAGGATCGGCCGGAGCATCGGTGCCATGACCGACCGCCAGATCCGCCACTGCGAGGCGCCGTCCAGCGAGGCCGCCTCCAGCACCTCGGTGGGGATCGCCCGGATGCCGGCGTACACGGTGACCATCACGAACGGGAAGGAGCACCAGAGCACTTCGAGGAGCACCAGTGCGAAGGCGCTCCAGCGCCCGTACGTCCAGGAGAAGTCGCCGAGCCCCAGCACCTTGTTGACCGGGCCGAAGTCCGGGTCGAAGAGGAAGACCCAGACGGTCGAGCCGGTGATGGCCGGTGTGGCCCAGGCCCCGAGCGCGGCCATCATGAGCGCGAGCCGGGGCAGGGCGCGGACGCGGGTCAGCAGGACGGCCAGGGCGCAGCCGACGAACAGGGTGGCGAGCACGCAGGCCGCGGCGAAGACCACGGTCGCGAGGAGCACCTGCCAGAACTGGCTGTCGCGGAAGAGCGTGGCGTAGTTGCCGAAGCCCTGGAAGGTGGTCGGTTCGCCGCCGCTGACCTGGGCCTGGGTGTACTCCAGGAAGGAGATCAGGCCCAGTTGGTAGATCGGGTAGACGAGCAGCCCGCCGAGCAGGACGAGCGCCGGCAGCAGATAGAGCCAGGGGGTCCAGCCGGGGCGCCGCGCGGGTGAGGCCGGGCGGCGCCGGGGCGGGCGGGCCGGAGCCCCGCTCGCCCCGGGCACGGCGGGGACCTTGGCCGGTGCGGTGTTCGCGGTCATCGTCAGCCCGCTTCGGCGAACGCCGCGTCCATCTTCTTCGCCGCGTCGTCCGAGGCGGTGGCCACGTCCTTACGGCCGCTGACGATCTCCTGGAACATGTTCGGGAGCACCAGCGAGGCGTCGATCTGTCCCCAGGCAGGGGACGCCGGGACGAACTTGGCGCCCGCGCCGAGCGTGTCGACGAAGGGGCCGACGAAGGGCTCCTTCTCCGCGGCGGTGTCCAGCACGTCCGTGTACGTCGGCAGGAAGCCCATGGCGTCGAACATCTTCGCCTGGGTCTTCTTACCCGTCAGGGACTTCATCAGGTCGACCGCGAGGGTGCGGTGCGAACTGCTCTTGAGCACGCCGATGTTGTTGCCGCCGGCGAACGCCGGGGCGATCGTGCCCTTCTTCACGCCGGGCAGCGGCACGACGGCGTACTTGCCCTTCACGGCTCCCGCCTCGACCGCGGCGTGGCTGAAGTCACCGCCGATCGCCATGGCCGCCTTCCCGGACGCGAAGGCGGTGACGGTCGCGTTGCCGCCCATGGCCGCGCACTTGGCCGCGGGGCAGTTGTCGTCGCCGAAGAGCGAGGTGTAGGCCTCGATGCCCTTGCGGGCCTTCTCGGAGTTGATGGCCGACTGGTAGGTCACCCCGGTCTCGTCGGCCAGCTCACCGCCCTGCGCCCAGATGAACGGCATGGCGCCGTAGGTGTACGCGCCGCCGACCGCGAGGCCGTAGAGGCCGGGCTTCTTCGCGTGGATCTTCCTGGCGGTGGAGATCAGCTCGTCCTGGGACTTCGGGGGCTCGACGCCGAGCTCCTCGAAGACATCGGTGCGGTAGTACAGCGCCCGTACGCCGACGAAGAACGGCGCCCCGTAGACCTGGCCGCCCACGGTGACGGACTGCTTGGCCGTCGGGTCGGTGTCCTTGGCCTCGTCCCAGGCCGCGAACTCCTTGCTGACGTCGGCGAGCCCGCCGTCCTTCACGTATCCGGCGGTGTCGGTGTTGCCGTACTCGATGACGTCGGGGGCGCTCTTCGGGTCGTTGAAGGCGGCCTTGATGCGCTGGGCCCGGGTGTCGACGGGTATGTACTCGACCTCGACCTCGGCCCCCTCGTGGGCCTTCTCGAAGTCGGCGACCGCGGCGTCGACGACCTTCTCCTTGGGCTTGTTGCCGACCTCCTGGAAGAGCCAGACGCGGAGCGTGCCGGACTTCTTGTCGCCCTCGGCACTCGTGTCGGAGGTCTGCGGGGCGCAGGCGGTGGCGGTGAGGCCGGCCAGCACAAGTGCCGCGGCGGGAGCGGCGATTCGGGCAGAAAGCTTCATCCGGGACCCCTACCGGTCAATCGTTGCATTCCATGCAACGTGCGTTTCGTTCTGCACAACTTGCAGGAGACTAAGGGCGCCTCCCCACGCCGACAAGTGGTCTCAACCACTCTGTGACCCCGGGCATGCGAACGGCCCCCGGTGACACGCGTCCGCACGCGTGTCACCGGGGGCCGGGGTGAGAGGTAAGGGGATAAGAGGGCAGGTGCCCGGAAAGGAAAAAGGATAAGAGGCCGCGCGGGCTACTTCTTGCCGCTGTTGTCCTTGCCGCCCTTGCCCTTGTCCTTGTCGCCGCCGGCGCCCATGGACTCGTAGATCTCCTTGCACATGGGACAGACCGGGTACTTCTTCGGGTCGCGGCCCGGGACCCAGACCTTCCCGCACAGTGCCACCACGGGAGTGCCCTCCAGGGCGCTCGCCATGATCTTGTCCTTCTGGACGTAATGGGCGTAGCGCTCGTGGTCACCGTCGCCGTTCGACACCTGCGGCGTCGGCTCTACGAGGGTCCCCGTACCTGCCCCGCGCTCGGGCTCAAGAGTGCTCATAACTGCCAAGCGTACTGAAAGCTCCGCGCATCAGTTCAGCGAAGGGTCGTCCGGATACGTCGCGATCATCGCCAGTTCGCTGCGCTGGCGCCGCAGAACCGCACGCCAGAGGTTCTCCGGGCGTGGCGACGAGACGTCGCCCGGTTCCGACTCGACCACGTACCAGGCGCCGTCGGCCAGCTCCGACTCCAGCTGGCCGGGCCCCCAGCCCGCGTATCCGGCGAAGATCCGCAGCGAGCCGAGCGCCGCGGCGAGCAGCTCGGGCGGCGCGTCCAGGTCCACCAGACAGATCGCCCCGTGCACCCGGCGCCAGCCGATGGGGGCCTCCTCGCCGCCGCCCGTGCGGAGCCGGGAGCCCTGGGAGGTCCCCTCGTCCCCGGGGATCACCGCCACGCCCAGCGCCGAGTCGAGCGAGACCGGTCCGCCCTGGAAGACGACGTCCGGCTCACCGGTCAGACCGGCCCAGGACGCGAGGATGTCCCCGACGCCGACCGGGGTCGGGCGGTTGAGGACCACACCGAGCGAGCCCTCCTCGTCGTGGTCGAGGAGCAGCACCACCGCACGGTCGAAATTCGGGTCCGCCAGGGCGGGTGCGGCCACGAGCAGCCGTCCTGTGAGCGAGGACACCTCCGTCATGCCACAGATGATCCCGCATCCCGGCCCTCCGTGGGGGCCGAGTGGCCCGCCCGGTCCCGGCCGGCGCAGCCGCGCAGCTCAGGGCGTACGGGCGTCGCACGGGCGCACGGGGAGCGCCCGGCCGGCGGGCCGCCGGAGGCCCGTACGGACGGTGACCCTCCGCAAGGCCCGGGGAGCAGAACGTGTTGTGGCGGATTCATGACGTTCGTATACCCCCCGGCGCCTTACGGAAGGGGGGCGGGAGCCCATTACCCTTTTGATGGCCCCCTGCCCGACCACTCCGGAACGCGAGATACATGACCGGCACAGACGATGTCCTGCTTGTCCACGGCGGCACCCCGCTGGAGGGCGAGATCCGCGTCCGAGGCGCCAAGAACCTGGTGCCGAAGGCAATGGTCGCCGCGCTGCTCGGCAGCGGGCCCAGCCGGCTCCGCAACGTGCCCGACATCCGCGATGTGCGGGTGGTCCGGGGGCTGCTGCAGCTGCACGGCGTGACCGTACGCCCCGGCGACGAGCCGGGCGAACTCATCCTCGACCCGTCGCACGTCGAGAGCGCGAACGTCGCCGACATCGATGCCCACGCGGGCTCGTCGCGCATCCCGATCCTCTTCTGCGGCCCCCTGCTGCACCGTCTGGGCCACGCCTTCATCCCGGGCCTCGGCGGCTGCGACATCGGCGGCCGGCCGATCGACTTCCACTTCGAGGTGCTCCGCCAGTTCGGCGCGACCATCGAGAAGCGGGCCGACGGCCAGTACCTGGAGGCCCCGCAGCGGCTGCGCGGCACCAAGATCCGGCTGCCGTACCCCTCGGTGGGCTCCACCGAGCAGGTGCTGCTGACCGCCGTCCTCGCCGAGGGCGTCACCGAGCTGTCCAACGCGGCCGTCGAGCCGGAGATCGAGGACCTCATCTGCGTACTGCAGAAGATGGGCGCGATCATCTCCATGGACACCGACCGGACCATCCGGATCACCGGTGTCGACAAGCTCGACGGTTACACCCACCGGGCGATCCCGGACCGCCTGGAGGCGGCCTCCTGGGCGTCCGCGGCGCTGGCGACCGAGGGCAACATCTACGTGCGCGGCGCCCAGCAGCGCTCGATGATGACGTTCCTCAACACCTTCCGCCGTGTCGGGGGTGCCTTCGAGATCGACGACGAGGGCATCCGCTTCTGGCACCCGGGCGGCGCGCTGAACGCCATCGCGCTGGAGACGGACGTGCACCCCGGCTTCCAGACCGACTGGCAGCAGCCGCTCGTGGTGGCGCTGACCCAGGCGGCCGGCCTGTCGATCGTCCACGAGACGGTCTACGAGTCCCGGCTCGGGTTCACCTCGGCGCTCAACCAGATGGGTGCGCACATCCAGCTCTACCGTGAGTGCCTCGGGGGCTCCGACTGCCGCTTCGGGCAGCGGAACTTCCTGCACTCGGCGGTCGTGTCCGGGCCCACGAAGCTCCAGGGCGCGGATCTGGTCATCCCGGACCTGCGCGGCGGGTTCTCGTACCTGATCGCCGCCCTGGCGGCCCAGGGGACGTCCCGGGTGCACGGCATCGACCTGATCAACCGCGGCTACGAGAACTTCATGGACAAGCTCGAGAAGCTCGGCGCCAAGGTCGAACTGCCGGGCGGTTCACTCGTCTGACGCTCCACCCGGCGCGCTCCGGCGCGCGCACAGTGCTGCCGCACACAGCATTGCGCACCCCCGCACCACAGTCCGCCGCCCCGGTCCCCGTGAGGGACCGGGGCGGCGTTCGTGTGCGTGGGCCCGTTTCCCTGCCGTCGGCAGAAGCGCCGCAGAACGCCCGTACAGAGCCGAACGGGGCGGTCGGCCGCCCAGGAGACCGACCAGGGGTGCCGAGGGGCCGCAGACCGCCTCACAGCGCCCGCACGGGCGGTGTGCGCGCGGGTGAAGGCCCACGCGGAGGCTTCCGGACATGCCGAAGGGCGGCCGCCCCGGTCAGGACGGCCGCCCTTCTTGATGCCTTTGGGGCCTTACTTGCCCTTGGCGGCTTCCTTGAGCTTGGAGCCCGCGGAGACCTTCACGCTGTAGCCGGCCGGGATGTTGATCGGGTCGCCGGTCTGCGGGTTACGAGCGGTGCGAGCGGCACGGTGGGTGCGCTCGAAGGTCAGGAAGCCGGGGATGGTGACCTTCTCGTCGCCCTTGGCGACGATCTCGCCGACGGTCTCGGCGAGGGCGGCCAGAACGGCGTCGGCGTCCTTGCGGGTCACCTCGGCACGGTCGGCCAGGGCGGCCACCAGCTCACTGCGGTTCATGTTTGTACTCCCGTGTTCTTCTTGCCTGTGAGGCGTGAGATCGAAGCCGATGCTGCCAGGGCCCTCTGACAGTCCCCGGACCCGGGTCTGATGTCAGACCCTCGCGCCCGAATACGCATCCTGCCCCCACCTGCGGCGCTAACGCCAATCCGGAACCCCTCGACGTCACACGAAAAGCACCACCGAATGCCTGTGATGACGTTCCGTCGACTTGTTGGAGCGGTCCGCAGCGGATGCCGGGCCTGTGGGGCTCGCTGCCCGCCCACCCTAAAGGGGCGTTTGGGACGCCGCGACCCGCGACGCGCCGGACGGGGCCGCCGGACGTGAGCTACGGCACCGTCCGCGGGGGCCGTGGCCGACCCCCGCGGACGGCGTGTGGCAGGGCCGTGCGGTCGTACGGTCCTACGCGGGGTCGGACGCCGCCTCGGCGACTCCGGCCGCCTTCGCGGCCTCCCGGACGGCACCGGCGACGGCGCCCGCGACCTTGTCGTTGAAGACCGAGGGGATGATGTAGTTCGCGTTCACCTCGTCCTCCGCGACGACGTCGGCGAGGGCGCGCGCGGCGGCGAGCATCATCTCCGTGTTGACGGTGCGGGACTGAGCGTCCAGCAGACCGCGGAAGACACCCGGGAAGACCAGCACGTTGTTGATCTGGTTCGGGAAGTCGGAGCGCCCGGTGGCGACGACGGCCGCCGTCTCGCGCGCGACCGCCGGGTCCACCTCGGGGTCCGGGTTCGCGAGCGCGAACACGATCGCGCCCTCCGCCATGGCCGCGACGTCCGCGCCGTCCAGGACGTTCGGGGCGGAGACGCCGATGAAGACGTCGGAGCCGGCGACGGCCTGCTTGAGGGTGCCCGTGACGCCCTCGGGGTTGGTGTTGTCGGCGATCCAGCGCAGCGGCGAGTCGGGCGTGGCGTCCACCAGGTCCTCGCGGCCCGCGTGCACCACACCGTGGATGTCGGCGACGACCGTGTGCTTGACGCCGGCCGCGATGAGCAGCTTCAGGATGGCCGTACCGGCGGCGCCGGCGCCGGACATGACGACCCGTACGTCACCGATGGCCTTGCCGACCACGCGGAGCGCGTTGGTCAGCGCGGCCAGGACGACGATCGCGGTGCCGTGCTGGTCGTCGTGGAAGACCGGGATGTCCAGGGCCTCACGCAGCCGCGCCTCGATCTCGAAGCAGCGGGGGGCGGAGATGTCCTCCAGGTTGATGCCCGCGAAGCCGGGGGCGATCGCCTTGACGATCTCGACGATCGCGTCGGTGTCCTGGGTGTCCAGGCAGATCGGCCAGGCGTCGATGCCCGCGAACCGCTTGAAGAGGGCCGCCTTGCCCTCCATCACGGGGAGGGACGCCATCGGGCCGATGTTGCCGAGGCCGAGCACCGCCGAGCCGTCCGTGACCACCGCGACGGAGTTCCGCTTGATGGTCAGGCGGCGGGCGTCCTCGGGGTTCTCGGCGATCGCCATGCAGACCCGCGCCACACCCGGGGTGTAGATCATCGAGAGGTCGTCACGGTTGCGGATGGGGTGCTTGGACGCCATCTCGATCTTGCCGCCGAGGTGCATCAGGAACGTACGGTCGGAGACCTTGCCGAGGATGACGCCCTCGATGTCGCGCAGACCTTCGACGATCTCGTCCGCGTGCGAGGTGGAGGAGGCCGCGATCGTGACGTCGATCCGCAGCTTCTCGTGGCCGGAAGCGGTCACGTCGAGGCCGGTGACCGAGCCACCGGAGGACTCCACGGCCGTGGTGAGCTGGGAGACCGCTGTGCCGCTCGCGGGCACCTCCAGCCTGACCGTCATCGAGTACGAGACGCTGGGCGCCGTTGCCATGGCCGAGTCCTTCGCTTTCCTGAGCTTCGTTGCCGCACGCAGATGGGGTTCAGTCCCGTACGTGCGTTCCGATCGTCGCACCTACCGGCCGGTAGCAGGTAATGACTGCCACCTTTCGGAAACTTTTTTCCACCATACGAGAAGTGACGGTTCTGCGTAACCCCCGGCTTCCCGTCGGCCCCGGTGGCCCCAGGAGCCCTGGGGGCCCGATGAGCCGGACCGGGGAGACCCGGAAACACAAACAGACCCGCGCCACCGTCAGGTGACGCGGGTCTGTCTTCTTGCTGTCAGGTGACACCGGCCCGCCATGCTCGCCTCGCGGCAAGTGGTCGCTCGAAGCGACGAAGGTTGGGCCCGGGGGCTTGGATCGAGCCGGTGCCAACACCAGGCTAACAAAGACCCCGGAAAAGTGATTCCCGTGCGCCGGGTTGACTCCGAAAAGCCCGGCGCCCTAGTCCCTCAGCAGGTCCGGGACACCGTCCTCGTCCGGCATGTCGCGCTCCCCGGAGACCACGGTGAGCTGCTGCGTCGCACGGGTGAGAGCCACGTACAGCACCCTCAGCCCCGCCGGGGACTCGTCGGCGATCTCCGCGGGAGAGACCACCACCGTGGCGTCGTACTCCAGCCCCTTCGCCTCCAGGCTGCCCAGCGCCACGACCCGCTCGCCGAGCTCCTCCAGCCACGTACGGGCCTCGGCGCGGCGGTTCATCGCGACGACCACGCCCACGGTGCCGTCCACCTCCGCGAGGAGCCTGCGGGCCTCCTCACGGACGGTCGAGGCGAGGTCCCCGCCCCGTACGGTCTCGAAGCGCGGCTCGACCCCTGTCGAGCGGACCGCCGTCGGCGACTCCATGCCGGGCATGGCCAGCGCCAGCACCTTGGCCGCGAGCTCGGCGATCTCCGCCGGGTTGCGGTAGTTCACAGTGAGGGTGAACCGGCGCCGCGGCCGGTTGCCGAGCGCCTCGTCACGGGCGGCGGCCGCCTCGTCCGGGTCCGACCAGGACGACTGCGCCGCGTCACCGACGATCGTCCAGGTCGCGTGCCGGCCGCGGCGCCCGACCATCCGCCACTGCATCGGCGTCAGGTCCTGCGCCTCGTCGACGATGACGTGCGCGTACTCGGTGCGCTCCGCCGCCAGCCGCTCGGCCCGCTCCCGCTGCGTCTCCTCGCGCTGCGGCATCAGCTCCTCCAGACCCGTGAGCTGGTCCAGCGGATCCGCCTCCCGCTGCCGCTTCGGGCGGGCCGGGGTGCCCAGGAGGTTCTGCAGCTCGTCCAGGAGCGCCACGTCGTGGACGGAGAGCGGGCCCTTGCCGTCCGCGTCCAGCCGCTTCAGCGAACGCGCGAGGCGGCGCACCTCGCCCTGGTTCAGGATCCGGCGCGCCCATCTGCTCAGCCGCCGCTCGTCGGCCATCGCGGCCAGCACCCCGCGCGGGGTGAGCTCCGGCCACCAGGCGTTCAGGAAGGTGAGGAACGGGGTCTCGGTGGACACGTCCTCGTCGAACGAGGAGCGCAGCTCAGCGACCAGCCCGGGGTCGGTGTAGCGGCCCCGGCCCGAGGACTTGTTCCACAGGGCGTCCAGGAGCAGCTTGCGGGCGCGCGGGCGCAGCAGGTTGACCGGTGCCGTGCCGCCGAGGACGTTGTGCCGGATCCGCCGGAGTTCGTCGGCCTCCAGCTCCACCCGGGCGCCGAAGGCCACCACCCGCAGCCGGGTGGGGGTGCCGGCCTCGGCCGGGGCCTCCCCGAACTCCAGCTGCCCCTCCTGGGGGGCGGGCCGGGGCGCGGGCTGCTCCAGCGCCCCGCGGGCCGCCTTGCGCAGCACGTGGAGCATCCGGGACGAGCCCTTGATCCGGGCGACGGCCGGCTCGTCGTAGGTGGTCGCGCCCTCCACCCCGGCGGCCTCGTCGGACAGCGAGCCGACCGCGCGGATCGCGACCT
Organism: Streptomyces silvae; assembly: GCF_016745505.1. Lineage (GTDB taxonomy): Bacteria > Actinomycetota > Actinomycetes > Streptomycetales > Streptomycetaceae > Streptomyces > Streptomyces silvae. Next base: position 24,276 of record NZ_JAERUC010000122.1, read on the forward strand.
GGCCCTCCTCGCCGAGCGAGGGCAGCACGCCTTCGGTGTACGCGACGAGGAGCGGGGTCGGCGAGACGACGAGGATGCCGCCCGAGTACCGGCGCCGGTCCTGGTAGAGGAGGTACGCGGCCCGGTGCAGGGCCACCGCCGTCTTGCCGGTGCCGGGGCCGCCGGAGACCTCCGTGACGGAGGCGGCGGGGGCCCGGATCACCAGGTCCTGCTCGGCCTGGATCGACGAGACGATGTCCCGCATCGTGTGGCTGCGGGCCTGGCCCAGCGCGGCCATCAGGGCGCCGTCGCCGATGACGGGCAGCTCCTCGCCCTTCAGCCGGGCGGTCAGCTCGGGCCGCATCAGGTCGTCCTCCACCCCGAGGACCCTGCGGCCCTTGGAGCGGATGACCCGGCGGCGTACGACCCGGCCGGGGTCCTTGGGCGTCGAACGGTAGAACGGCGCGGCGGCCGGCGCTCGCCAGTCGATGACCAGCGGCGCGTAGTCGGAGTCGAGTACTCCTATGCGGCCGATGTGGAGGGTCTCCGCGATCTCGGCCGTGTCGTCCTCCCCCACGGCGTCGTCGGCCGCCTCGACGGAGGTGAAGGCGCCGTCCGGGCCGCGTTCGCCGTCCTTGCCGCGCAGCAGGTCGATCCGGCCGAAGAGGAAGTCCTCGAACTCACTGTTCAGCCGGTTGAGATGGACACCCGCGCGGAAGACCTGGGCGTCCCTTTCCGCGAGTGCCCCGGGGGTGCCTACCTGGCCCCGTTTACTGGCGTCCTGCATGAGAAATTCCGCCTCGTCGATCTTCTCTTCGAGACGGCGGTAGACCCGGTCCAGATGTTCTTGTTCGACACCGATTTCCCGGTCCCGCAACGAATCGACAGCGGCATCCTGCGCGGCCACCGAGGCCCCCTTCTGACGTGCATCGGGCAGCCGTCAACCGTACGCGAAAGGGGGGCCCGAGCGCACCTGCCGCCCGGATTGCGTTTACGCGTCGATCTCCACGAGCCGCTCCCCGTCGAAGGTGCGTACCTCGAAATGGTCGATGTCCCCGCGCGCCATCGCCGCGCCGCCGTGGACGTACAGAGGGTGCTGTGCGCTCGCGTGGGTGGAATTTTCGATGCCGTATCCCCATTTCGGCACGGCCCAGGAGGTGACGACCTCCTCGTCGCCCGACTTGGACACGGCGACCAGACTGCATTTCTGCGGGCCCTTGACGTTCTTCAGTTCCAGGACCGTGTGCGTGCCCCAGGCCTTGGGCTCCATGCCGACAGTGGCGTCGACCCGGGTGACGGGATCGGTCGCGCTCAGCTTCTCCGGCATGTGGTGGAAGAAGGCGTCCTCGGCGGGGCTCGTGGGATGCGGGTCGGCCGCCTCGACCTGCCGGCCCCGGTCCTCGCCGGCCGTGGCGGTCACCGCGACCACCGGACCGCCGATCACGAGGACGGCCGCCGCGGCGATCAGATACCGGGTGCGCCTGCGCCGCTGCGCGCGCTTGCGTGCCACCTCGTCGACGAGACCGTCCAGCAGCCGGGGCGCGGGGGGCTCCGGGACGTGCGGGACCGGGCGCGCGCCCGGCACGGCGGCCGGTGACTCCGCGAGCATCGCCAGCATGGGCTCCATCCCGGTGAACTCGTCGAGATGGGCGGCGCACAGCGCGCAGCCGGCCAGATGGGCCTCGAAGGCGCTCGCCTCGGCGTCGTCGAGGATGCCCAGCACATAGGCGCCGGCGGCGTCGTGCGCCTCGTCCTGCGCGGGGAACCCGAAGGGGTCGCCCGGAGGGTCCGGTGGGCCCGAGGAGTGCCGGGGACCGGCGGGGCGGGGCCCGAAGGGCTGCCATTCCTGGTCGCTCATGCCGTGATCCCCCTCTCCTCGAGTGCGAGCTTCATGGAACGGAGTGCGTAGAACACCCGGGACCGCACGGTCCCGCTGGGGATGCCGAGCACCTCCGCGGCCTCGTTGACCGTACGGCCTCTGAAGTAGGTCTCGACCAATGCTTCCCGGTGGGCCGGGGTCAAATCGTCGAGGGCGTCGGAGAGCGTCATCAGCCACAGCGCCTTGTCGATCTCGTCCTCCGCGGGGATGACCTCCAGCGGCGACGGATCGACCTCACGCGGCCGGGCCTGCCGGCTGCGGTGGGCGTCGATGACGATGCGCCGGGCGACCGTCACCAGCCAGGGGCGGACGGAGCCGGTGGCCCGGTTGAGCGAACCGGCGTTCTTCCAGGCACGGATGAGCGTCTCCTGCACCACGTCCTCGGCCCGCTGGCGGTCACCCGCGACGAGACGGAGTACGTAGGCGAGCAGCGGCCCGGCGTGTTCGCGGTAAAGCGCCCGCATCAGCTCCTCGTCGGGGACGGCGGAGGCGGGACGGGGCGGTGCACCGCGATGTCGAGCCCTGTGCGGACGGTCATCGGCCACGGCCGCATCCTTGCGCACCCGAACCTCCCGGTCGAGACCCTGTCGAGCTCTGTGGCCATCGGTACGGAAGCGGGCGCGGGTTCATTCAACGATCGGGCAACTTTCTTTTCCCGCAGACCATTTGGGACCGGTTGCCGTCCTCACGGCGTCATGTCACCGCCCTGACGCGGCGCCGGTGGCGGGCCACCCGCTCCCGGTTGCCGCAGACCTCGCTGGAGCACCAGCGGCGCCGCCGGCCCCGCGAGGTGTCCAGGTAGAGCCGCCGGCAGGCATCGCCCTCGCACCGGCGCAGCCCCGCCCGCGCGACCGGGTCGGTCAGCAGGTCGACGGCGTCCCGGGCCACCGCGGCGAGCAGCTCCCCGCACCCCGGGTCGGCGATCGGCGCCCGCACGAGGGCCCCGCCGTGGTCCCGTACGGCGCGCAGTCCCGGCGGGGCGCCCGCCGCCAGCGTGTTGACGCGTTCCAGCGAGTTGTCGGCGTTCCCGCCGGTCAGTTGGGCCGACATCAGCCGGTCGATTCCCGTACGCAACTGCCGGAAGCGCGCCACCCAGGTCTCGTCGACGGCCCCCAGCGGGGTCCCGTACGGAACCAGCCGGGAGGCCACCAGCCACTCGGCGAGACGCGCGGGGCGGTCCAGCCGCTCGTACGCCCCGGAGGCCGGCCCGGTCGCCACCAGGTCCAGACAGACACGCCCCGGGTCGAACCGCCGGTCGTACACGCCCGTGCCCGTACCCGCCGCCATGAGCCTGCCACCGCCTCGGGGGTCCTCCGGTGAGTCACCCCCAGAGTGCCCGCATCCGGCCCGGCCCGGAACCCCTGCGGACACCGCCGTACCGTGTCCGCATGAACGACGCCACGGTCACGCTGACGGCCGGTGCCCTGCTCCTGCGCCCCTGGCGGCGGGACGACATACCGGCGCTGCTCTCGGCGTACGACGATCCCGCGATGCGGCGGTGGCTGCGGACGCAGGTCTCCGACGCCGGGGAGGCGGAGCGCTGGATGACCGTGCAGGAGGAGGGGTGGGTGTCCGGCAGGCGGTTCAGCTTCGCGGTGACCGACACGGCCGCTCAGGGGGAACTCGTCGGCAACCTCGCGCTGAACCGTCCCGGCCCCGGGGCGGAGAGCGCCCAGGCCGGTTACTGGACGACGGCCTCGGCGCGCGGCCGGGGAGTGGCCGCGCGCGCCCTCGGGGCGCTCACCGACTGGGCGTTCGCCACGCTCGCGGAGGACGGGCTGAGACGCCTGGACCTGTTCCACGGGACCGGCAACGAGGCGTCCTGCCGGGTCGCCGAGAAGTCCGGCTTCCCCCTGGCCGAGCTCGTCCCCGCCCGGCCACCGCGCTACCTCATGGGCGGCCACCGGCACTCCCGGGAGGCACCGCTCAGCGCTGCGGCGGGCCGTCGTGGAGGATGCGCTGGAACATCCGGTGGTCCTGCCAGGCGCCGTTGATGTGCAGATAGCGCGGGGCCGTTCCGTACAGCTCGAATCCGCACTTCGCCAGGACCCGCTGCGAGGCCGCGTTGTCCAGGACCGTCCCGGCCTCGATCCGGTGCAGGCCGAGGCCGTCGCGGGCCAGTTCGCAGACCCGGGTGACGGCGGCCGTGGCCAGGCCCCGGCCGGCCCGGTCGACATCGATCCAGTAGCCGAGCCGGGCGTTGCGGAACACCCCGCGTTCGATGGAGTTGAGCGTCATCGCCCCCACGACCCGGTCCTCGTCGTCGGCCAGCGCCCAGGGCATCGCGCGCCCCGCGTCGCGGTCCGCGAGCAGCGCGGTCAGCCGCTGGTGCTGGCCCTCGGGGGTGTAGTACGCCTCGGGGCGCACGGGGTCCCAGCGCCGCATGTACGCGCGGCTGCGGGTCAGGGTGCCCGCGAACGACCCGGCGTCGTCGAGGGTCACGGGCCTCAGCCGGACACCGTCGGTCAGGGGATGGCTGTCGTTGATCATCCCCGCACCGTAGCGGCCCGTCAGGAACCGTCGTACTTGGTGTCCGCCGAGGGGTCCAGCGCCAGCCGGTAGCCGCGCTTGACGACCGTCTGGATCAGCCGCGGCGCCCCCAGCGCCGTACGCAGCCGGGCCATCGCCGTCTCCACCGCGTGCTCGTCGCTGCCGCTGCCCGGCAGGGCGCGCAGCAGGTCGGCGCGGGCGACCACCCAGCCCGGCCTGCGGGCCAGCGTGTGCAGCAGCGCCATGCCCGCCGGGGGCACCGGGCGCAGGGCCCCGTCGACCAGCACGGCGTGCCCGCGGATCTCGACCTGGTGGCCCGCGACGGGGAGCGTACGGGCCCGGGCGGGCAGCTGGGCGCAGAGGACCTGGACGAGCGGGCCCAGCCGGAAGCGCTCCGGCTGGACGGTGTCGATGCCCTTGGCCTGGAGGGGCAGGGCCGTGACCGGTCCCACGCAGGCGGAGACGACATCGTGGCTCAGGGCGTCCAGCACCTCCGGGAGCATGCCGCGGGCCTCCGCCCGGTTCAGGTAGGAGGCGGCGGCGGGCGCGCTGGTGAAGGTGAGGGCGTCCAGGCCGCGGGCGACGGTGACGTCCAGCATGCGGTCGAGCGGGGCGATGTCCTCCGGGGGCATCCACCGGTAGACCGGTACGCCGACGACCTCGGCGCCCGCCGCGCGGAGCGACTCGACGAAGCCGGGCAGGGGTTCGCCGTGCAGCTGGAGGGCGACCCGGCGGCCGGAGACACCCTCGCCCAGCAGCCGGTCGAGGACCTCGGCCATCGACTCCGACTGCGGTGACCACGCCTCGGTGAGCCCGGCCGCCCGGATGGCGCCCTTGACCTTGGGGCCGCGGGCGAGCAGCTCGACCCCCTGGAGCAGTTCGAGGAGCCGGTCACCGATGCCCCAGCCGTCCGCGGCCTCCACCCAGCCCCTGAAGCCGATGGCGGTGGTCGCGATCACGACGTCGGGCGCGTGGTCGATCAGTTCCTTGGTGGCGGCGAGGAGTTCGCTGTCGTCCGCGAGCGGAACGATCCGCAGTGCGGGCGCGTGCAGGACCGCGGCGCCCCTGCGCGTGAGGAGCGTCCCGAGCTCCTCCGCGCGACGGGCTGCGGTCACCCCGACCGTGAAGCCCGCCAGGGGCCCGTGCTGTGCGTCGTCGTCGTGCATGGCGTGATACCCGGCTCTCGTCCCGCTGTTGCTCGATGATGCGGAGGACCGAGACTGTCAATCCTGCGTGACAGTCTCGGTTCTCCTGTATTTCCCGCCCGTTACGTCGTACGACGCGCTGCGGCCGTCCTCACACCTCGGCATAGCTGAGCTGGGGCTTCGCGGCCACCGCCTCGGTACGCCGAAGGTATACCGCCCACGTGAGGGTGAAGCAGACGGCGTAGAAGCCGAGGAAGCACCAGAAGGCGGCTGTTCCGGCGCCCGAGGTGGCGAAGGACTGGCGGAACGCGAGGTTGATCGCGAGACCGCCCAGGGCCCCGACCGCCCCGATGAGCCCCATGGCCGCCCCGGAGAGCCGGCGCCCGTACGCCGTCGCCTCCTCAGCGCCCAGGCCCTTGGCGACGCCCTGCGCGTGGAAGATGCCCGGGATCATCTTGAACGTGGAGCCGTTGCCCAGCCCCGTCAGCACGAACAGCGCGATGAAGCCGACGAGGAACACGGGCAGCGACTCGATGCCCGAGGCGTACACGACGACACCGGTCGCGGCGGCCATGGCCGCGAAGGTCCACAGGGTGATCCGGGCGCCGCCGTACCGGTCGGCGAGCCGGCCGCCCACGGGCCGGATCACGGAACCGAGCAGGGGGCCGATGAAGGTGAGCGAGGCGGCCTGGAGCGGGGTCCGGCCGAACTGGGTCTGGAGGACCAGCCCGAAGGCGAAGCTGTAGCCGATGAACGAGCCGAAGGTGCCGATGTAGAGCACCGACATGATCCAGGTGTGCGGCTCGCGCACGGCCTGGAGCGCCGCCCCGGTGTCGTTCCGGACGGGCCGGAGGTTGTCCATCCCGAGCGCGGCGCCGAGCGCGGCGACGACGATCAGCGGGACGTAGACGCCGAGCACGATCCGCGGGTGCGCGGCGCCCGCCGTGCCGATCACCAGCAGACCGACGAGCTGGACCACCGGGACGCCGATGTTGCCGCCGCCGGCGTTGAGTCCGAGCGCCCAGCCCTTCTCGCGCAGCGGGAAGAAGGCGTTGATGTTCGTCATCGACGAGGCGAAGTTGCCGCCCCCGATGCCGGTGAGCGCGGCGACCACGAGGAACGTCGTGTACGAGGTGCCGGGCTCCATCACCCAGAAGGCGGCGAGGGTCGGCAGCAGCAGCGACAGCGCGCTGACGACGGTCCAGTTGCGCCCGCCGAACAGCGCGACCGCGAAGGTGTACGGCACCCGGACGAAGGCGCCGACCAGGGTGGCCGTGGAGATCAGGAAGAACTTCCCCGCCGGGTCGACGCCGTACTCCGGCCCCATGAACAGGACCATGACGGACCACAGGGACCAGACCGAGAACCCGATGTGCTCGGAGAGCACGGAGAACCACAGGTTGCGCCGGGCCACCCGCTCGCCCGACTCCCGCCAGAAGACGTCGTCCTCCGGCTCCCACTGCTCGATCCAACGACCGGCCATCACGCGCCTCCACAGGGGTCGGGGTGTTGTCCTGCCGACGCTAGGGAGTCCGCGTTTCGGTGCGGTGCCGTGAGGTGACCGGGGCGCAACCTTGCTCTCACTCGGCCGAGGGGGGTGCGGTGAGCCGGGCCCACCGCACCCCCCGGGGCTTCCGGAAACGCGCCCGGAGCCCGGTCAGGCCTTGCGTCCCCGGTCCGCCCCGTTCGGCCACAGGCGCGGCCGGCGCTTGGCGGCGACGTCCTCGACCCAGCCGAACGCCAGTATCGCGAGCCCTATCAGCGGCCATATGGCGATCAGGACCAGCACCTCGTACGACTGCTCTATGTACGTACCGAACGTGTCGCCGAACCACGGGACAGACCAGAGCTCGTCCACCAGCTGCGCGGCCGCCATCAGCAGCAGGTTGTGCCACAGATAGATCGTCACGGCCCGGTTGTTGGCCAGCGTGACCAGGCTGTCCCAGCCGGCGAGCCTGCCGGGGAGCTTCTGCCAGGACGGGGCGTAGACCAGGAGGATCGCGCAGAAGCCGAGGGACCAGGTGGCCTGGGCGAGCGGGATCTCGTCCAGGTTCCAGCCCTCCTCGGTGAGGTGCCCGGAGGCCCACCACAGGCCGAAGCCCATGACGATCGCGGCGGACGACACCGCGATGTAGCGCGGGATCTCCTTCAGGAGCCCGTCGTTGTGGGCGAAGCCCAGGACCCAGCAGGACCCGAACACGGCGAAGTCGAGGAGCCCCTCGCCGAAGGTGCCGGGCACCGTCACGAGACCGGTCCCGATCACGGCGGTGAGGGCGATCGGGGCGAGCAGCGTGACCCAGGGCAGCTTGCGGAACGCCTTGAGCAGCAGCGGCGAGGCCAGCACGAACCAGAGGTAGGCCCGGATGTACCAGAGCGGCCCCGCCGCCTGGTCGGCCCAGGTCAGCTCGAACCAGCCGCCGGGCGACCCGCTCTCGTCGGGGTACGGGGGCGAGCCGAGCGGGAAGAGGTAGCTGCCGAGCTTGATGAACCACCACAGCCCCTCCTCCCGGACGGGCTTCCAGCTGAGCGCGAACATGATCGGCACGATGACGAGCGAGAACGCCCACATCGGGGGGAGCAGCCTACGCAGCCGGCTGCGGATGACGCTCCCCGCCGGCCGGGCCAGCGAGCGGGCCATCAGCGAACCGGCCAGGGCGAACATCACGCCCATGGACGGGAAGAGGACGGTCAGCCAGGCCCACCCGAAGAGGTGGAAGACGACGACCCGGACCAGGGCCACGGCCCTGAGCAGGTCGAGGTAGCGGTCCCGGCCGGGCTTGGCGCGGGGCGCGGGCGCGGCTTCTGCGGGAGCCCCGCCCGCGGTGTCCGGGACGACGGGGCCCGGGCGGGTGACGTCGGGGGCGGCGAGGACGGGCCCGGCCGTGTGCTCCGGGTACGCCGAGGGGACGGGGGCCGTGGCTGCCTTGACGGGCCCGGCCGTGTGCTCCGGGTACGCCGCAGGGGCGGTCCCCGGGTACGCCGCCGGGCCGGGCGGGACGACGGGCAGCGGGGCGGTGTGCGCGGCGCCGGCGGGTGCCGGTGCCGGGTAGCCGCCGCCCGGCTGCGCAGGCGGCCGGCCGGCGTCGGAGGACGGCCAGGCGCCCTCGCCGTATCCACCGTCGTAACCACCGCTGTGTCCGTCGCGGTATCCACCGCCGTGTCCGTCGCGGTATCCGTCGCCGTGGCCAGGTCCGTCGCCGTAGCCGGCGCCGTCCTGAAGAGGCCGGTCGGGATAGGTCATGCCACCGGCCTCCGGTCCTTGTCCGTGTCCTTACGGCGGTTCTGGGTACCGCCGGGCGCCTCCACCACGCCCGTACGCCGCAGCTTCTGCCAGCGCAGCCGGCCACCGGTGAGAGCGGTGATCCACGACTGGAGCAGCACGACGTACATCAGCTGCCGGTAGAGGATCTGCTGGAGCGGCAGCGAGATCAGATGGGTCATGCGCTCCCGGTCGAGCCGGAAGGCGTACGCCGCGCAGACCGCCTGCACCAGCAGGACGCCGAACCAGGCCGCGACCGTCTTGCCCGTCGGGCCGAAGACCAGTCCGTACAGCAGGAAGACGTCGATGAGGGGCGCCAGCAGCGGGGCGACGACCATGAACAGGGAGACGAAGGGCAGGCCCACACGTCCGAAGCGGCCCGAGGGCCCCCGCTCGATGACGGCGCGGCGGTGCTTCCAGATGGCCTGCATCGTGCCGTACGACCACCGGTAGCGCTGCGACCACAGCTGCTGCACGGACTCGGGCGCCTCGGTCCAGGCGCGGGCGTTCTCCGCGTAGACGACGCGCCAGCCGTCGCGGTGCAGCGCCATGGTGACGTCGGTGTCCTCGGCGAGGGTGTCCTCGCTCATGCCGCCGATCCGGTCCAGCGCGTCCCGGCGGAACGCGCCGACCGCACCGGGGATGGTGGGCATGCAGCCCAGCAGGTCGTACATCCTGC
>NZ_JAERUC010000123.1 GCF_016745505.1 Streptomyces silvae
ACGATTAGTCATACTTGCTGGCCGTGACGGGGTGGGAGGGTGGGTGGTTTCCCCAAAAGCCCTTACCTACCTCCCGGATGAACGACACGGCTCGAATCCCGGAGCCCGAAGCCCGGCCCTCGGGACCCGAAGCTCAAGCGTCGGCCTCGAGCCCTTCCCCGTACCCCCGAACGAGTGAATGAGCGGCTCCGCGGCGCTCGGACTCCGAGATTCGAGACCCGAGCGCCGGAGCGGCAGTCGCACCACCGCGACGGCATCGCAGTGAACTCGCCGTCGCCTGACCGTCCTCGCCCAGCGCCCGAGCCGCGACCTACCTACGCTTCAAGACGCGCCAGTCACGGCCCGGCTTCGGGATCTTCGCCTCGTCTGCGGCCTGGCGGTCCTCGTCCTGGATGACTTCACCGATGATGACCTGGCCCCCGACCGGCTTGGCGAGTTCCAGGCCGGAGAGGTGCGCCTTGAGCCTTCTGGACATGGGGCGGAAGGTCGCAAAGGTGAGCCCGCCGGACACGGCGGCCCCGACGAGGGGAATCGCCTTCGAGACGGACTTGGCGAAGGTCTGCTTCGTCATCTCGACGCCGAGGTACTGGGCGACCTTCTTCACGATGGGATAGACGACACCCTTGGTCAGCGCCTGCTGGGGCAGCTTCTTGGCCACCTGCTCGGAGATCATCCCCGCCACCTTCCCCACGGCTGCATTCGCGGACTGGGTCCCGAACATCACTCCGAAGAAGAGCGTGAGCACGCTTTTGGTGGCGTCATCGAGGTCGTCGTTGTCGGTGGAGAACAGATCGGGCCAGCTGTAGAGGTAGGCGAGCTTCTGCGCGACGCGCAGCATGTGGCCGACGTACTGGGCCAGATCGGCCGGCACTGTGGCGGGCATGGCGATGAATCCGGGAATCCCGGCAGCCGCGGAGAGCGCGCTCACCTTGGCGGTCTCGTAGCGAATGGACTCGTTGGCCACCTTGTCCAGAACGTCGAGAGGGATACCCGCCGCCGCGGGGGTCTCTTCGATCGCCCTGCGCACATCGTCTTCCGGGCAATGACGCGCCAGCGCCGTCCGGAGGTACGCCCCCCTGTCGACCCGCACACCCGGAAGCCTTGCCGCGCTAGCCAGAAGGGCGGAGAAACGCGACTCCGGGTTCTCGCTCACTTGTCCCGTGACCATGCCAGGAACGTACAGCAGGCGGGTGCGTGCTGATGCAGCTCAGGCAGAACCGGTATGGCGAGGCTGAGTTCACGTGACAGGCCGGTACGTCCCGGACGTGGCGGAGCCCGGGAGTCGTATCCAGCTCCCGGGCCCCTGGGGTTGCCACCCAATTGCGCTTGCCAGCGCCGTTTAAGAGTGCGGATCAGTCGTCATACCGTCGCGTTCTGCCTTTGAACTACCGCGCCGCGGAGAGGCGCAGGCCGGATTCGAACCAGCATTCAACGGTGTTCGTCCGTACTCGGTCGATCTGGCAATCGGCGGCGATACTGAAGCTGGAGCGAGAGTCTGAGATTGATCGCGGCTGCCTCTGCCATGTTGGGCCACCCCGGCAGGTGGTGCCGGGGGGAGGACTCGAACCTCCACCGTTACCGCGTCTTCAGGCTGAACGTCAGTTTCAGCTTGCGCTCATCACACGGGGCGGACCTCAATTCCGCCTCGTGCAGGGTGTGCAGCCCTCACGCCATTGCGCGCGAGGGCGTTCTTGGGGGTGCCGCCTCACGTCCGGCGTCAGCCGAACAGGTAGCCGAACACCGCGTCTCCGACCCGCCGGTCGGTGACCTCGGCGCCGTTGGCCTCCTCGCGGGCGAACTTCACCGCGTGCTGGAGCTTCTCGACCCGCTCCAGCAGTTCGTTCACCCGTCGCGCCGGGAGGGCTCCGGAGAACTTCACGGTCGTCCAGTACCCGATGGGCACGTCCTCGTAGTACACGTCGACCTGCGCCGGGTGCTTGTCGGTCGCCTCGGCCTTGACGTGGTTGCGCGGGACCTTCTTCGTCCGGATCGTGCGGACCGGGTCGGTCTTCCACAGGTCCGTCGAGGGGTCGAGCGACCAGGACTCGGAGGCGTCCAGGACGGGGAGCTTCTTGACGAAGGTGTGGAGGTCGGTGAGCTGCTTCTCCAGGAAGAGGAGATAGCTGACCGGGACTTCGCTCACGACCGTACGACCGTCGACGGTGACGTCCGCGCGGGCCGAGCAGTTCGCCCAGTCCTTCGTCGCGGTCACGTCGAACAGCCGGGTCAGCGACGCGGACATCTCACGCAGCGCCTCCTCGGCCTTGATCTGCACCCGTGCGGACTCGGGCGGAAGCTGCTCGCCCTCTTCGTCCTTCGGCTGGTACGTACGCGAGATGCCCGCCAGCAGCGCCGGCTTCTGCACCTTGTGATGGGCCGCGGTGATGTCCTGGAGCGACTTGCTCTTGACACCCTTCTCCACGGCGATGATCTGGTTGAGCTTCGTCACTTCGCCCCCTTCGAGTGACAGAAACGTACCGCACCCACGTTCGATCAGCCGTGTGAATTTCCGCTGCTGGCACCCCGGTTCGTACTGCGGGCCAGCCGGAGGCCGAGGTCGTCGATGGCGAACGTGGGGTGGCTGCGGCGGCGCACCGTGGCGCCGCAGCCGCGTTCCGGCTCGGCCCAGCCTCCGCCGCGGAAGGTGCGGTACTCGCCGTAGGCCTCCGCGTCGTAGAGGTCCCAGCACCACTCCCAGACATTGCCCAGCATGTCGTGCAGGCCCCAGGCGTTGGGGGCCTTGGCGCCGGTCTCGCGGACGCGGCCGCCGGAGTTGCCCTCGTACCAGGCGATGGTGTCGATCTCGCCGTAGCGGTAGCCGCTGGTCCCCGCCTTGCAGGCGTACTGCCACTCCGCCTCGGTGGGCAGGCGGTAGCCGTCGGAGTCCGGGTCGCGGAGCACCTCGCCGGTGCGGGGGTCGCGGGAGTAGACCGGGGCGAGGCCGGCCCGGGCCGAGAAGCGGTTGCACAGGTCGACGGCGTCCAGCCAGCTGACGTCCGTCACGGGCAGGGCGCCGGCGTCGGCGGGTCCGGGCGGCTCGCCCGTGAGGGCGCGGTGCTGCGCCACGGTCACGGGGTGGCGGCCGAGCAGGAACGGCTCGACCTGCTCCTGCCAGCGCGCACCCCGGCGGTCGTCCCGCAGATCCACGGTGCCGGCCGGGATCCGGACCATGCCGGGGGCGCTCTCGTCGTCGGTGGGCGTGTGCACGCGGTGGGGCTCCCGTCAGCCGAGGATGCGGAGGGGCGCACCGTCGAGGTAGGCGCGGATGTCCTCGACCGCGTCCCCGTAGTACGCCGCGTAGTTGGCCTGCGACACATAGCCCAGGTGGGGCGTGGCGAGGAGGCGGGGCGCGCCGCGCATCGGGTGGCCGGCCGGGAGCGGCTCGACCTCGAACACGTCGACGCCCGCCCCCGCGATGGCTCCTCTGCGCAGTACGTCGAGCAGCGCGTCCTGGTCGACGATCGCCGCCCGCGAGGTGTTGACCAGATAGGCCCCGGGCCGCATCAGCCCGAGCTCCTTCGCGCCCAGCAGCCCGCGCGTGCGCTCGCTCAGCACCAGGTGGACGGAGACGAAGTCGCTGGTCTCCAGCAGCTCCTCCTTGGACGCGGCGAGGCTCGCCCCGGCCTCCTCGGCCCGCTCAGGGGTCAGGTTCTCGCTCCAGGCCACCACGTCCATGCCGAAGGCGCGGCCGACCGCGGCGACCCTGCTGCCGATCTTGCCGAGTCCGAGGATGCCGAGCCTGCGTCCGTGCAGATCGGCTCCGACGGTGGACTGCCAGGGGCCACCCTCACGCAGGGAGTTGGCCTCGGTCACGATTCCGCGCGCCAGTCCGAGCAGCAGGGCCCAGGTCAGCTCGACGGGCGGGGTGGCCGTGCTGGCGGTGCCGCAGACGGTGACCCCGTGGCGTTCGGCGGCGGCGTAGTCGATGGACGTGTTGCGCATGCCGGAGGCGACGATCAGACGGAGCCTGGGCAGCCGCTCGATCAGCGTCGCGGGAAACGGCACGCGCTCCCTGAGGGTGACGACCAGGTCGAACTCGGCCAGCCGATCGGCCAGTTCGTCCTCCGTGGCACAGTGCTCGGTGAAGCTGACCACGTCGATGTCGTCGGCGACGGGTGACCAGTCGGCGGCGGTGGCCGCCACGGACTGGTAGTCGTCGAGCACGGCACAGCGGAGTTTCACGGTGTCTTCCCCTTCGGCGGCACGGCGTCGGCGCGGCGGTGCTGCCGCAGCGCACTGCGGCAGCACCGGGAAATCTACCGGCCGTGTCCCGGGCTCATACGTCCAGCCATGCCTCCGCGTTCCGCGCGACGTCGTAGATCCGCTCCACCTGCGTGAGGGTGAACACGCCGGTCAGCGGGGTGAGCGCGGAGAGCTGGCGCTCCCGGCAGACGCGGATGCCGTCCGGGGTGGCGACCACCTCCAGCGCGGTGACCCCGGTGAAGACCAGCACGGTCTGCACGGGTACGTCGAAGGCGCAGTACGCCTCCAGCGCCGCCCGCGCCCGGCGGGCGTCCGGGCTGCCGTCGAGTGCGTACGGCTGCGGGTCGCCCTCGTCGAGCCGCAGGGTGCCGTCGCCGACCCGTACCGACGCCCCGGGGCGGTGGTCGGTGCGCACGGCGAACACCCCGCCGGGCCCGATCAGCAGGTGCCCGATCTCCGCGCCGTCCGGCAGGGGCACGGAGTGCAGGACCCTCCAGCCGTGCCGGGTGAGCCGCTTGAGCTCGGCCCCGACCCGCCGCTCCCCCGCGAGGGCGCCGCGCCGGGGATCACCGTCCTTGTGCCGCCGCAGCGCCCCGGTGGCCGCCCGTACGAGCGCCCCGGTGCCGCCCTCGCCGAGCTGTTCCCGGAGCCCGGCCCCCGGCCGCCGCGACGCCAGGTCACTGCCGGGCGTCAGCGCGGCCAGCACCCCGGGCCGCCTGCGCCGCACCGTCTCCGGGGCGGGAGCGGGAGCCTCTGCGGCACCCGGAGCCGGAGCCGGAGCAGGGGCGGGAGCAGGGGCGGAAGCAGCAACCGGATCCGGTACGGGCGCCCGCTGCGGCGCCGCGACCGGTTCGGGTGCCGGCTCCGGGCCCCGCACGCGCTCCGGATCCGGCGGCGGCACCGATTTCCGTACAACTGCCGTGTCCTGCCCGGACTGCGACTGCGACTCCGGCTCCGGCTCCGGCTCCGGCGGTGCCGGTTTCCGTACGGCCGCCGTGTCCGGCCCGGCGCTCCGCTTCCGCATCCCCCGCATCGGCGGGATCCGCGGGACCGGCGGCGGGACGGGCGGGGCCGGGTGTCCGGCCGGGGCGTCCTCGCCGACGAGCGCCGGCAGGTCCGGGACCTGGCGCGCGAGTGCGTCGGCCACGGCGTCGCGGTACCGCGGGTGCAGGACCGTGATCGTGCCGCTGCCCCGGTCCGCCCAGCCGATCGCGGTGCCGTCCGGCAGATTCACGTAGAGCCGGTCGTGCCCGAAGAGCTGCCATGACGTGACCTTGAGATCCTGCATCGTGCCCCCTCTGTTCACACCTCCGGCATCCTTGCTCCCCCAGCCTGTACGGCGGGTCGGCCCCCGCACAGGGCGCAGAGCGGGCGCGCGGAGTCGGGAGCACGGCGTTCCGGAGCAGTCCGGGCCCTGTGTGCCCCGGACTGCCCCGGCGCCCCGGTCAGGCCAGGGGGAGACCCGGCGCCGGATAGGCGTCCATCATCGTCCGCACTTCTTCCCTCACCTTGGAAACGGTCGATTCATCACCTGTACGAGCGGCGTCGACCACGAGATCGATCCACTGGGCGACCGCCCCCATCTCGGAGGACGGGATGCCCCGGGAGGTCAGGGCGGGGGTGCCGATCCGGATGCCGGACGGGTCGAAGGGCTTACGGGGGTCGTACGGGACGGTGTTGTAGTTGACGACGATGCCGGCCCGGTCGAGCGCCTTGGCCGCGACCTTCCCGGAGACACCCTTGCCCGTGAGGTCGGCGAGCAGCAGATGGTTGTCCGTACCGCCGGAGACGAGGTCGAAGCCGCGCGCGGCCAACTCCTCGCCCAGCGCACGGGCGTTGGCGACGACCTGATGGGCGTACACGGCGAAGTCCGCCCCGGCCGCCTCCTTCAGCGCGACCGCGATGGCCGCGGTGGTCTGGTTGTGCGGGCCGCCCTGGAGACCGGGGAAGACGGCGCGGTCGACGGCCCTGGCGTGCTCGGCCCGGGTCAGCAGCATCGCGCCGCGCGGCCCGCGCAGGGTCTTGTGGGTGGTGGTGGACACGACATCGGCGTACGGGGCGGGCGAGGGGTGCGCGCCGCCGGCGATCAGCCCCGCGATGTGGGCGACATCGGCCACCAGCACCGCGCCCACCTCGCGGGCGATCTCCGCGAAGCCGGCGAAGTCGATGACCCGGGGCACAGCCGTCCCACCGCAGAAGATCAGCTTGGGGCGCTCGGCACGCGCCAGGTCGCGCACCTCGTCGAGGTCGATGCGCCCGGTGTCGCGCCGTACGCCGTACCGCACGCCCCGGAACCACGTACCGGTGGCAGAGACGCCCCAGCCGTGGGTGAGGTGCCCGCCCATCGGCAGCGACATCCCGAGGACGGTGTCACCGGGCTCCAGGAACGCCATGTAGACGGCGAGGTTGGCCGGGGAGCCGGAGTAGGGCTGGACGTTGGCGTGGTCCATCCCGAACAGCGCCTTGGCCCGCTCGACGGCGAGGGTCTCCACCTGGTCGATGACCTGCTGGCCCTCGTAGTAGCGCTTTCCGGGATAGCCCTCGGAGTACTTGTTCTGCAGGACGGTGCCGGACGCCTCCAGCACGGCGGCCGACACGTAGTTCTCACTGGGGATCAGGCGCAGGGTGTCCGCCTGGAGCCGCTCCTCGGCGTCCACCAGGGCGGCGAGTTCGGGATCGGCCCCTGCCAGGGCGGGACGTGCCTGAGCAGGACGACGGGCATCGGACGGCTGTACGGCCACGGGGTTCCTCCCGGGTCGGTCGCACGGGGGCGACATGGACCCGGATTGCCCAGGCGGACGGCCCTCCGGCGATGACGCCCCGGGCACGCCCGGAGTGTGCCGCTCCCTCGTGGTCGGTTCCACGGAGCACCCTGCCGGGCACGCGCCAGTCGCGGCACTCGGCACTGTACTGCGGGGCGGCCCGTTCCGTCACGACACCAGGACACGCGCCGCGCGCGGCTTCCCGGCCGGCGCGGAGGGGAATCGGGCGGGGAGGCGGACCGGGCGCGCGGCGCACAGGCCGCGGGGGGAGCGGACCAGGCGCCCCTCAGGCCGAGGTGCGCTTCCGTGTGCCGCCGGACGACTTCTTCGCGGCGCTCTTCTTCGCAGCGGTCTTCTTCGCCGGGGCCTTCGTGGACGCGGGCTCCTTCGCTGCGGCCTTCTTCGCGGGCGCCTTCTTGGCGGGGGCCTTCTTCGCCGTCGTCTTCTCGGCGCTCGCGCTCTTCCTCGCGGCGCCCTTCTTCTCGGCCGTCCCCTTCTCCCCCGTCTTCTTCTTCTTCGAAGGAGCCCGCTTCGAGGCCGAGCCCCCGGACTTCCTCCCGCCCCGGCCGGACCCGATGGGATGAACGTCCGCGACCTCGCCCTCCTCCCGGTGGGACTCCCCATGGGACTCCCCCTCGGATTCCCCGTGGGACTCCTTCGCCGCCCGCACGCTGTTCTCCAGCGCCGCCATCAGGTCGATCACCTTGCCCTCGGGCTTCTCCGCCTCCTCCTCCGCCACCGGCTCGCCCGCCGCCTTCGCCGCGACCAGTTCCTCGACCGCCTCGCGGTAGTCGTCGTGGAGCGTGTCCATGTCGGCGTCGCCGAGGGTGTTCATCAGCGCGTCCGCCAGGTCCAGTTCCGCGTCGCGGACCTTGACGTCGGCGTCCGGGGCGACACCCTCCGGGGCGCGGATCTCGTCCGGCCAGAGCAGGGCGTGCATCGCGATCACGTCGTCGGAGACCCGGAGCATGCCCAGCCGTTCCCGGCCCCGCAGCGCGTACTTCGCGACGGCGACCTTGCCGCTGCGTCTGAGGGCCTCGCGCAGCAGGGCGTACGGCTTGGCGGCGGGCACGCCGTTGGCCTCGAGGTAGTACGCGGAGTCCAGCTGGAGGGGGTCGATCGCCGACGCCGGTACGAACCCCTCGATCTCGATCGTCTTGGCGGTGGGGAGCGGGAGCGAGGCCAGGTCCTCGTCGGTCACCGGGATCACCGTGCCGTCGGCGTCCTCGTACGCCTTGACGGTCTCGGAGGCGGGCACCTCCTCCTCGTCCAGCTCACAGACCTTGCGGTAGCGGATCCGGCCCCCGTCCTCCAGGTGGATCTGCCGGAAGGAGATCGCGTGGTTCTCCGTGGCGTTCATCAGCTTGACCGGGATGCTGACCAGACCGAACGAGATGGAGCCGTTCCAGATGGACCTCACCGTTCACCCCTTACGACCGCCATGGCAGCATTCATCCGATTTCATGTGATTCTTATCGTATGACGCCGATCACAGAGGTGGAGGGGCGGCGCCTGGCGCTCAGCAATCTCGACAAGGTTCTGTACCCGGCCACCGGGACGACCAAGGGCGAGGTGCTGCACTACTACGCGGCCACGGCGGCGGACGCGATGCTGCCGCACCTGCGCGACCGTCCGCTGTCCTTCCTCCGGTACCCGGACGGCCCGGAGGGGCTGCGCTTCTTCACCAAGAATCCGCCGCCCGGTACACCCGACTGGGTGCGCACGGCCCCGGTGCCCCGCAGTGACGACCCCGGCGCCCGGCAGGTGCTCGCCCAGGACCTGCCCTCGCTGATGTGGGCGGCGAACCTGGTGGTGGAGTTCCACACCCACCAGTGGCGTCAGGACTCCCCCGCCGTGGCCGACCGGATGGTGTTCGACCTGGACCCCGGGCCGCCGGCGAGCGTCGTCGAGTGCTGCGCGGTCGCCCTCTGGCTGCGGGACCGGCTGGCGGCGGACGGGCTGTCCTCGTACGGGAAGACCTCCGGTTCCAAGGGGCTGCATCTGCTCGTCCCCCTGGAGCCCACCCCCTCCGAGGACGTGACGGCCTTCGCGAAGCGGCTGGCCATGGAGGCGCAGGACGCGCTGCCCGAGCTGGTCGTGCACCGGATGACGCGGGCGCTGCGCCCCGGGAAGGTGTTCGTGGATTTCAGCCAGAACGCCGCCGCGAAGACCACCGCCGCCCCGTACACCCTGCGGGCGAAGGAGAGCCCGACCGTCTCCGCGCCCGTCACCTGGGACGAGATCGAGGCCTGCGGGGCGCAGGACGACCTCGTCTTCCTCGCCGGGGACATGGCCGCGCGGCTGGAGCGGTACGGCGATCTCCTCGCCCCGCTGACCGATCCGGACCAGGCCCGGCCGCTGCCCGGGGGCTGAGCGGGGCGGAGGGTACAGGGCCCGCACAGCCCCTACACAGCCCTGGGCCGGCGCGTCGAGGAAAGGCCGCAAGTGGAGGGTGGATCGTCGTAGGCGTGGTGCACACTCTGCGCAGACGCTGCTTCGCGGGCACGGTTCCGGCCGCGTCCGGGGCGTAGAAGGAAGACACGGGGAGGGTGTGGCGTGTTCACGGGGATCGACGAGGTCGACTGGGCCTCGATGGAGCATGCCTACGGCCCGGCCGACGATGTGCCGGGGCTCCTGTACGGACTCGCCTCCGCCGATCCGGCGGAGCGGGAGAGCGCGCTCGACGGGATGTACGGCGCGGTGCACCACCAGGGCGATGTGTACGCCTGCACGCTCGCGTGCATCCCGTTCCTCTTCGAGCTGGCCGTGGACCCGGGGATACGGGACCGGGGCGGGATAGTCGAGCTGCTCACCAGCATCGGCGGCATCGATCTGGACGAGGACGACGAGAGCGAGCTCGACGAGGACGAGATCGAGGGCGTGGCGAACTACGCGATGGCCGCGGCCGCCGTCTCCGCGGGTTCGTCGGTCTTCTTCGAGCTGGTCGCGGACGAGGACCCGGGGGTGCGGCTCGCCGCGCCGCTGGCCCTGGCGACCCTGCACGGCCGGCCGGGCCGGGTGCTCGAACTGCTGCGGGAGCGGCTGCCGGCGGAGGCCGACGACGAGGTGCGGCTCGCGCTCGTCGAGGCGGCGGGCCGGATCGCCCTGCGCCACCGGCCGCTGGCGGGACAGGCGGCGGACTGGCTGAGCCGGCTCGCCGCGGAGGCCTATCCGCCCGGGCTGCGGCTCGCGGCCCTCGCCCAGCTGGCCCGCTGCGCCCCGGACGCGCTGCCCGGAGATGTCGTACGGGTGGTGTCGGGCCTGCTGCGGGAGCTGCGCTCGCGGCCCTGCCGGCCGGAGCCGTCCGCCGCGCAGGCGCAGGGCGGCGACGACACCGCGGCGGACCGGGCGGCCTCGCCGACGCTGGTGGGTCAGCTGCGGGAGCTGTCGGCGGAGGACTCCGCGGGACGCAGCACCCCCTGGGCCGCCGATCTGCTGCGGACGCTGCACGTCGGCCTGGACGACCGGGTGGAGGACCGTACGGCGCTGCTGACGGACCAGCTGTGCAGCCCGGACCCCTGGCAGCGCCTCGACGCCGTACGGATGAGCGGGGGGCTGATCCGGGCCTGGCGCGGTTCGTACGAGGGGCTGGTGCGGCTGGTCGGCGCCCAGCTCACCGATCCGGAGCCACGGCTCGCGGAGGCCGCCTCACATGTGCTGGAGGAGCTGTTCGGCCTGGCGGCACCGGCGGCCGACGCCCTGGCCGCGCGGGTGGCGTCGGATCCCGGGGCGTGGGTCAGGGAGTGGGCGAGCGGGCCGCCGGGCCTGGGCTCGGCGGTGAAGGCGCTGGCCCGGCTGGGCGACGCCCGGGTGCTGCCCGCGCTGGAGCAGGCCCTGGAGCGGCCGGAGGTGCCGCACGACGTGGGGTTCGCGATCCGCTGCCTCGGTGACGCGGCGGCCCCCCTCGCGGGGACGCTGCGGCGCAGGCTCGGCGAGGTCGGCCTGGACGAGAGCGCGTACGACCGGGCGAGCCCGCTGCTCGCCGGGCTGACGGCGCTGCGCGCGGGCGAGGCCGCTCCGGAGGTGCTGCGGGTGCTGCGGGGGGCACCCGAGTACCGGGGCGAGTGGCTGCGTACGGCGGCCCTGCGGGCGCTGGGGTCGTTCGGGCCCGCCGCCCGCTGCGCCGTCCCCGAGCTGCGGCGGCTGATGCTGCGGCCCGGGGCGGCGACGGAGGCGGCCCAGGCGCTGTGGGCGGTCACGGGCGACGCCGAGGCGGTGCTCCCGGTGCTGGCCGAGGGGCTGCGGGCGGAGCAGGTGCACGACTGCCGGGCCGCGGCGAGCGCGCTGGGCGGGCTGGGGAGGCGAGCCGAGGCGGTGGCGCCTCGGCTGCGGGCCCTGCTGGCGCACGAGGAGCTGTGGCTCCGCGTGGACGCGGCGATCGCGCTCTGGGAGGTCTCGGGGCGGACCGGCGAGTCCGTGCCGGTGCTCCTCGCCGCCTGGGAGAAGAACCGTCACGTCAGGGTCCGGGTCGCGGAATGCCTGGCGCGGATGGGGCCTGCTGGTGCAGGGTCGGACGCGGCACAGGTGCTGCGTGCCGAGCTCCTCTCCGTCCGCCGCCACAACGCGATGGACGGCGGATACGGCAGTCACGACACTCATGAGGACGAGAAGCTCCTGGCGCTCTGCCGACGGGCGCTTCCGGGAGACACGGGGAAAGGAACCTCATCATGATCATTTTTGGTACGCGCGGCTATCTCTACCAGCTGGCCGTCCTGACGATGGTGTGCGGCTGGTGCGGCAATCCCGCCGCGCACACCCTGCGCAAGCGGGTCACCAAGTTCACGCTGTTCTTCGTACCGCTGTTCCCGTTCTCGACGAAGTACGCGACGCAGTGCACCTTCTGCGGCGGGGAGCGGCAGATACCGAAGGAGCAGGCCGACCAGCTGCTGGCGCAGGCCCAGGGCGGGCAGGACGGCAATCCGTACGGCGCCGCGCAGCAGCAGCCGGGCTACGCGCCTCCCGGCGGCCAGAACCCGTACCAGCGCTGAAGCGTCCCGGGGGCACCGGCCGGGGAGTGCCACGAGGCTGACATAAGGGAAATAGCACCCGCCTCTTGCTACGTTGCGGGGCATGACCGCAACGACGGCGGAGGCACGCCCGCCCGAGCTACGCCTGCCCAAGCGGCGCGGGGTCGAGCTCTCGCTCCTGATCGGGGCCGTGCTCATCTCCGTCTACGGCTACGCCGCCGTCGGACTCGCCCGGAACAACGCCGTGCCCCCCGATGTCGCCGGGTACGGCGCCGGTCTCGGGCTCCTCGCCCTGCTCGCCCATCTCGCGGTCCGCTTCCGCGCCCCGTTCGCCGATCCGCTGCTGCTGCCCATCGCGGTCCTGCTCAACGGACTGGGCCTGGTGCTGATCTACCGGCTCGACCTGGAGACCCCGAGCGACCGGGCGGCGACGACCCAGCTGATCTGGTCCACGCTCGGGGTCGCGTTCTTCATCGCGGTGGTGGTGTTCCTGCGCGACCACCGGGTGCTCCAGCGGTACGCCTATCTGTCGGTGGCCGCCGCTCTCGTCCTGCTGATCGTGCCGATCTTCTTCCCCGCGGTGAACGGGGCCAAGATCTGGATCAGGGTCGGCGGATTCTCCTTCCAGCCGGGCGAGTTCGCCAAGATCCTGCTCGCCGTGTTCTTCGCCGCCTACCTCGCGGCGAACCGCAACGCGCTCGCGTACACGGGCCGCAGGATCTGGAAGCTCCAGTTCCCCACCGGCCGGGTGCTGGGCCCGATCGTCGCGATCTGGCTGCTCAGCGTCGGTGTCCTCGTCCTCGAACGGGACCTGGGCACCTCGCTGCTCTTCTTCGGCCTGTTCGTGATCCTGCTCTACGTGGCCACCGGCAGGACCGGGTGGATCGCCGTCGGGCTGCTCCTGGCCGCGGCGGGCGCCTTCGCCGTCGGCTCGTTCGAACCCCATGTGCACAGCCGGGTGGAGGACTGGCTCGACCCGTACGCCACCATCAACGCGGGCCAGGGTCCCAGCCAGCTCGCGCAGTCCCTCTTCGCGTTCGCCGCGGGCGGGATGCTCGGCACCGGGCTGGGACTCGGCCACTCCATCCTCATCGGCTTCGCCGCCAAGTCCGACTTCATCCTGGCGACCGCGGGCGAGGAGCTCGGCCTGGCCGGGCTCACCGCGATCTTCCTGCTGTACGCCCTGCTGGTGGCCCGCGGATTCCGCGCGGGCCTGGCCCTGCGGGACCCCTTCGGGCGGCTCCTGTCGATCGGTCTCGCCTCGATCCTGGCGCTCCAGGTCTTCGTGATCGCGGGCGGGGTGATGGGGCTGATCCCGCTGACCGGGATGGCGATGCCGTTCCTCGCCCAGGGCGGATCGTCCGTGGTCACCAACTGGATCATCGTGGCGCTGCTCATCCGGGTCAGCGACGTGGCCCGCACCCCCGACCCCGCCACGGACCCCGCGCCGGCCGGGGAGGGGCCGTGATCCGCTACATCCGGCACGCCGCCGGATTCTGCCTGCTGCTGCTCCTCGCCCTGCTGGCGAACGCCGCCCGCGTCCAGCTCTTCGAGGCCGACGAGCTGAACGCGAACCCCGCCAACCGCCGCACCACCATCGACCGTTACGACCAGCCGCGCGGCAACATCGTCGTCGGCGACGAACCCGTCACCGGTTCCAAGGACACCGGTGAGCAGCTCGCGTACGAGCGCACCTACCGCCACGGTCCGCTGTACGCGCCGGTCACGGGCTACGCCTCGCAGACGTACGGCACCACGCTGCTGGAGAACGCCGAGGACGGCATCCTCTCCGGCACCGACCCGATCCTGGCCCCGCTCCCGCTGTGGGGGGACGTCACGCGCAGCCGGCAGCCCGGCGGGAACGTCGTCACGACCGTCAAGGACTCGATGCAGCGCGCGGCGTACGAGGGCCTGGAGGGCCGGCGCGGCGCGGTCGCCGCCCTCGACCCGGCGACCGGCCGGATCCTGGCGCTGGTCTCCTCCCCCTCGTACGACCCCGAGGTCCTCTCCGGCACCGGTTCCGCCGTGACCGACGCGTGGGCGCGGCTCAACCGGGCGCAGAGCCGGCCGATGCTCAACCGGGCCATCCGGCAGACGTATCCGCCCGGTTCGGCGTTCAAGATCGTGACGGCGGCGGCGGCGCTGGACGCCGGTGTGGTGACCGATCCGGACGCGGCGACGGACACCCCGTCCCCGTACGTCCTGCCCGGGACCTCGACCACCCTGCCCGATGAGGCGCGCGGCTGCCGGAAGGCGTCCCTGGCGGAGGCGATCCGGGTCTCCTGCAACACGGTGATGGCGCATCTCGGCGTCGAGGTGGGGCTGGACGGGATGCTGGAGGCGGTGGGGAAGTTCGGCTTCAACGACGACGATCTGAGGATCCCCTCCCGGGTGGCCCGCAGCAATGTCGACTCGGACATGAGCGACGACCAGCTGGCCCAGTCCTCGATCGGCCAGTTCGACACGGCGGCGACCCCGCTCCAGATGGCGATGGTGGCCTCGGCGGTGGCGAACGGGGGCGATCTGAAGCGCCCGTACCTGGTGGACCGGGTGACCACCCACGACGGCGACACGGTCCGGCAGCAGAGCCCGGACTCGTACCACCAGGCGATGAACCCGACGACGGCCCGGCAGCTCCAGCGGATGATGGTCGACGTCGTGGAGAACGGCACCGGCACGAACGCGGCGATCGACGGGGTGACGGTCGGCGGCAAGACGGGCACCGCGCAGCACGGCGTCGACAACTCCGGTACGCCGTACGCCTGGTTCATCGCCTGGGCGCAGGCGCCGGACTCCGGCCGGCCGGCGGTCGCCGTCGCGGTGGTCGTGGAGGACGCCTCGGCCGACCGGGCCGACGTCAGCGGTGGCGGCAACGCGGCTCCGATCGCCCGGGCGGTGATGGAGGCGGCGCTGGAGGGCGGAGACTGAGGCCATGACGTCAGCGGTGGCGGCGGCCCTGGCCCGGATCGGCGAACGGGACCCGGTGCTGCACGCGTTCACGGAGGTCCGGCACGAGGAGGCGCTCGCCGAGGAGCACGCCGCCCGGGGGCTCCCGCTGGCCGGGCTGCCGTTCGCGGTGAAGGGCCCGGCGGGCCTCCGCTCGTACGCGGCCCGCAGCCTGGTCGCGGCGGGCGCCGTCCCGGTCGGCACCACGTCCGTCCCCGGGCCGGGCACCCCCTGGCAGACCTGGGGGCAGGGCGCCCACGGCCGTACGGTCAACCCCTGGCGCGCGGACCGCACTCCGGGCGGCTCGTCGGCGGGCTCGGCCGTGGCGGTCGCGGCCGGCATGGTGGAGCTGGCCACGGGCAGCGACGGGGCCGGGTCGGTGCGGATCCCGGCGGCGTGGTGCGGGGTGTTCGGCCTGAGGACGACCGCGGGTCTGCTCCCCTCCCCCGACCGTACGGGCCTCGCCTCCCCCGGTGTGCTGGCGAGCTCGGCGGCACGGGCGGAGACGTATCTGCGCCACGTGCTGGACGGGTACGCGCCCCGGCCGGCCCGGCTGCCCGTCCCGGCCGCCTACAGCCCGGACCTGGGCTTCGCGTCGGTGGAGCCGGAGGTGGCCCGGGTGACGCGCGCCGCGGTGGAACGGCTGGCCGCGGCCGGGGTGATCCGCCTGGTCCAGTCCCCCGTCACGCTGCCCGACCCGGCCGACGCGTGGACGGCGGTACGCGGAGGTTCACCGGCCCCCGCCACCCGGGCGCTCCGTGCCGCCGGCGACCGTGCCCTCGACGCCTTCTTCAGCCGTACGCCCCTGCTGCTCACCCCGGTGACGCCCAACCCGCCGCACGGCCACGAGGGCCCGGGGAACGTGTATTCCACGGCGCTGACCTGGGCGTTCAACCTGAGCGGCCATCCGGCGGCGAGCGTGCCGGCCGGCTTCACCCCGGACGGCTGCCCGGCCGGTCTCCAGCTGGTGACCGACCGGGGGACGGACGCGGAGCTGCTGGGCATCGCGTGCGCGGTGGAACGCGTCCTGCCGCCGCCGGGACCGCCGCGCCCGCCCGGCTGAGCGTCAGCCCGGCTGAGCGTCAGCCCAGGGGCTCCCGTCGCAGGCGCCACTCGGCGGGGACGCCCTCCACGCCGGTCACCGCCCCGACGACTCCGGCCGTGATGGCGCAGGTCGTGTCCACGTCGCCGAACCCCTCCGCCGTCGCCCACAGGGCGGTCTCCAGGTCGCCGGGGTGCCGGGCGGCGGTCCACAGCGCGAACGGCACCGTGTCGTCGGCCCTGATGCGGCTCCCGTTGCCCAGGAGGTCGGCGGCCTTCCACGGCTCGGTGGCGAACGGCACCCGGGCCGCGCGGAGCACTCCGTCGCGCACCGCGCCCTGAGGGGTGTGCTCCGCGACGGCCTCCAGAGTGAACTCGCCGCGTACGGAGAGGGCGGCGGCGACCGCGACCGCCACCGCACCGGCGACGCCCTCCGGGTGGGCGTGGGTGACGACCGCCGAGAGCACGGCCTGTCCGGCGGCGCGTCCGAGGTCCGCGTGGAAGCGGGCTCCGAGGGGTGCCACGCGCATCGCCGCGCCGTTGCCGAGGCTGCCGCCCTCGAAGAGACCGGGCGCCAGCGTGCGCCAGTCGGCCGGTGAGGTCAGCAGCTCCGGGAGCAGGATGTGCATGCCGTGCCCGTAGCCCCGGGCCTGGTCCGCGTCGAAGGCGAGCGCGAAGTACAGGGCGAGCCGGTCCTGTTCGACGTGGCCGCACTCGTCCAGGACCCGCTGGAGGGCGAGCGCCAGCGCGGTGTCGTCGGTCCAGTGCCATACGGGCTCGTGCGGGGTCCGGCGCGCCCGTACCTCGGCGTACGCCTGCCGGGGCGGCCTGAAGAGCGGGAACCAGCGCTCCCCGAACGCGTCACCCAGGGCGAGCGCTTCGAGACTGCGGCGGGCCGCCGCGGAATCACCGGGCGGGAAAGGGGAGTTCATGCCCGCCATCCTCCGCCCGCACCCCACCGTACGTACACCGGATATGAGTACGCGGGCTCACGCCCTCCCCGGCCGGCCACGGCAGGCTGGGCCCGTAAGCAACCCACCAGAGGGAGCCCCATCATGCGCACGGCCCACCGACTCCGCCGCCCGTCCCGCAGCACGCTCGGGCTCGCCCTGGCCGGCGTCACGGTCGCCCTGTTCACCTCCGCCTGCTCCATGCAGGACGCCGTGTGCGGGGGCGGCGAATACCCGGTCCTGGCGGTGGGGAGCGCCGGCAGCGCGTGCGTGTCCGACGACGAGGAACCGCCCAAGGGCTACGCCCGCTACCCGGAGGGCAAGGTTCCCGAGCACGTGGACGACAAGTGGTACACGTACTGGCAGACCCGGACCCTCGACGAGAACGGGAAGACCATCGAGATCCCCGAGGAGAACTGAGGCCGCGCAGGAGGCCCTAGGCCGGCTGTCCGCGGCTGCCGGGGCCCGCGTTCAGCCGTCCGTCCCGCCCTCCGCGATCGCCTCCGCGACCTCCGCGACCCGCTCCTGCTCCTCCACCGCGAAGCGGTCCCGGTCCAGCTGCTCGGCTATCTCCTCGTCCTGGGCCATCAGCAGGTCCAGGTTGGAGTCGCCCAGCTCGAAGACGCCCATGTCGACGTATGCCTTCTGGAGCCGTTCGCCCCAGAGGCCGATGTCCTTCACGCAGGGCACGATCCGGCTGAAGAGGAGCTTGCGGAAGAGCTGGAGGTACTCCGAGTGCTCGGAGAGCTCCTTGGCCTCCTGCTTGCCGATGCCGAAGTTCTCCAGCACCTCGACCCCGCTGAGCCGGTCGCGCATCAGGTAGCAGCCCTCGATGACGAACTCCTCGCGCTCACGCAGTTCGGCGTCGCTCAGCTGCTTGTAGTAGTCGCGCAGCGCCATCCGCCCGAAGGCCACGTGCCGGGCCTCGTCCTGCATGACGTAGGCGAGGATCTGCTTGGGCAGCGGCCGGGTCGTCGTGTCGCGGATCATGCCGAAGGCGGCGAGCGCGAGCCCTTCGATGAGGACCTGCATGCCGAGGTAGGGCATGTCCCAGCGGGAGTCGCGCAGGGTGTCGCCGAGCAGCCCCTGGAGGTTGTCGTTGACCGGGTACAGCATCCCGATCTTCTCGTGCAGGAAGCGGCCGTAGATCTCGGCATGCCGCGCCTCGTCCATGGTCTGGGTCGCCGAGTAGAACTTCGCGTCCAGGTCCGGGACCGACTCCACGATCCGGGCGGCGCAGACCATCGCGCCCTGCTCACCGTGGAGGAACTGGCTGAACTGCCAGGAGGTGTAGTGCTTGCGCAGCTCACCCCGGTCCCGCTCGGTCATCTTCGTCCAGTGCGGGGTGCCGTACAGGGTGAGGGCCTCGTCGGGGGTGCCGAGCGGGTCGGCGGGATCGACCTCCAGGCTCCAGTCGATGCGCTTGTTGCCGTCCCACTGCTTGTCCTTGCCCTTCTGGTAGAGGGCGAGGAGGCGTTCGCGGCCGTCGTCGTAGTCCCAGCTGAACCGGGCCGCGCCGGTGGCGGGCACCTGCCATGTCGGCGTGGGGGGCGGGGTGATGTAGAGGTCGTGTGTCGACACGGACAGCTCCTTCGCCTGGCGAGGATCGTGCATTCCGTGGTGCTGACGTCAGTTGGCAGGTTCACACGTTGGTAGACGCGCGGTCAACAAGTCGTGCACAGGGGATTGACTGCCTTGCTGACAAGCAGTCTCATAATCCGTGAGCGGAAACTTGACCGCCGGTAACCCCTCTGCGAAGGGCTTTCAGCCATGACGACAGTGACCGACGAGTCCCTCCAGACGCTGCGTGACGCGCTCGGCCCGCTCAAGGACCGCGAACAGGTCGCGGCGCGCCTGCTCGAAGCCTCGGCCAAGCACTCCTTCGACCCGGACACCGAGCTCGACTGGGACGCGGGCATCGAGGACGGCAAGTGGTTCTGGCCGCCGGAGCTGGTCTCCCTCTACGACACCCCGCTGTGGCGGAAGATGTCGGAGGAGCAGCGGATGGACCTGGCGCGCCACGAGGCCGCGTCGCTGGCCTCGCTCGGGATCTGGTTCGAGATCATCCTGATGCAGCTGCTGGTGCGGCACATCTACGACAAGTCCGTGACCAGCAAGCACGTCCGCTACGCCCTGACCGAGATAGCCGACGAGTGCCGGCACTCCATGATGTTCGCCCGCATGATCGACTGGGGCGGGGGACCCGCCTATCCGGTCCCCCGGCGCTACCACAACCTGGCGCGGGTCCTGAAGACCATCTCCACCACCCCGGGTTCGTTCGCCGCGACGCTGCTCGGCGAGGAGATCCTGGACTGGATGCAGCGGCTCACCTTCCCCGACGAGCGCGTCCAGTCGCTCGTACGCGGAGTGACCCGCATCCATGTCGTGGAGGAGGCCCGGCACGTGCGCTACGCACGCGAGGAGCTGCGCCGCCAGATGGTGACGGCACCGCCCTGGGAGCGCCGGCTGACCCGGCTCAACTGCGGGGAGGCGGCCCGCGTCTTCTCCGTCTGCTTCGTCAACCCGCAGGTGTACGCGAACGTCGGCCTGGACCGCCACGAGGCCGTCGCGCAGGTGAAGGCGAGCGGCCACCGGGCGGAGGTCATGCAGACGGGAGCGAAGCGGCTCACGGACTTCTTCGACGACATCGGTGTGCTCAACGGGGTGGGACGCAGGCTGTGGAAGAGCTCGGGGCTGCTGGCCTGAGGCCACCGCTCCTTCTGGAGGGAGCGCTTAGGCTTCGGGGTATGACGTCCGCACCCGCAGTACCGCCGGCCCGCGCGTACCGACGGCTCGGTGTCGAGGAACGCCGCGCCCAGCTGCTGGGCGCCGCGCTCACGCTCTTCGCCCACCGGGCGCCGGACGACGTGTCGATCGACGAGGTGGCGGCCGAGGCCGGTGTCTCCCGGCCGCTCGTCTACCGCTACTTCCCCGGCGGCAGGCAGCAGTTGTACGAGGCCGCCCTCGGGTCGGCCGCCGAGCAGCTGACGCTCTGCTTCGCGGAACCCGCCGTCGGCCCGCCCACCGAGCGGGTCAGCCGCGTCCTGGACCGCTACCTCGGCTTCGTCGACCAGCACGACGCCGGCTTCAGCGCCCTGCTGCGCGGTGGAAGTGTGGCCGAGACCTCGCGTACGTCCACGATCGTGGACGGCGTGCGCCGGTCGGCGGCCGAGCAGATCCTGCTCCACCTGGGCCGGGCCGGCGGCCCAGGGCAGGAACCCGCCGGGCCACGCCTGAGGATGATGGTGCGCACCTGGATCGCGGCCGTGGAGGCGGCGTCCCTGATCTGGCTGGACGAGGGGAAGCAGCCGGCCCCGTCGGATCTGCGGGACTGGCTGGTCGACCATCTGATCGCGCTGCTCACGGTCACGGCCGCCTCGGACGAGGAGACGGCCTCGGTGGTGGCGGACCTGCTCCCCCAGGAGACCGCCGACGGCCCCGCGGGGCGGCTCACGGCCCTGATCATCCCGGTGGTGGACCGGGCCGCGCACCTGCTGCCGCCGGACTGAGGTCCCCTGGGTCAGACTGGCCCGGTGAAAAGCGAGAACACGCCCTTCCGCGGCGGTCCCCTGGACGGCCGGGTGCTGCCCGTCCTGCTCGGGCCGACCGGTCACCCGCCCAAGTGGTACGAGGTCCCGGTGCCGGACGCCGACGGTGGGCCCGCCACCGTGTACGCCTACCGGCGCGCGCCGGCGGGCTATTCGAAGCGCCTCGGGCTGCAGCGCGGCTGGGTGTACGAGTACGCCCCCGGCGGCCGTGAGCGTTTCACCCCCAAGTGGCCCTGGACCAGGCCCCGCAGCGGGTCCTGAGCGGCATCCGGGCCGCCGCCCGTAAGATCGGCGGTCAGGTGCCGAGGGCACGGTCACAAGGGGGGTGCGCCATGGAGGCGCTGCGTCAGGACGATCCACGCCACTTCGGCCCGTACACCGCGCTGGCCCGCTTCCGCGCGAGCGCGAGCGCCGTGCACTTCGTGGCCCGGGGCGTGGACGGCGACGATCTCGCCGTGGTGACGGCCGCCCGGCCCGCCCTCGCCGCCGTGCCCGCCTTCGGGCGCCGCTTCCGGGCCGAGGCGCGTACCGCCGAGCGGCTGGCGGGGGGCTGGGTGCAGCCGCCGCTCGCCTCGCCGGACGACGACGCGCTGTGGACCGCCACGGCCTATGTGCCGGCGGTGACGCTCGCCGAGGCGATCGGCCTCGCGGGGCCGCTGCCCGAGCGTGCCGTGCGGATACTGGGCGCGGGCCTGGCCGAGACGCTCTCCCGGGTGCACGCCACCGGGGCCGTGCTCCAGGGCCTGGCGCCGGAGACGGTGCTGCTGGCCGAGGACGGGCCCCGGCTGACCGCGTTCGGGCCCCTGGGGGCGGCGGCCGCCGCCGAGGCGCGCGAGGGCGGGCAGTTGTCCGTACGGCTGGGCTACCTCACCCCCGAGCAGGTCGAGGGCAAGGAGGTGGGCCCGGCGTCCGACCTGTTCGTCCTGGGCCTGCTCCTGGCGTACGCGGCGACCGGGACGACCCCGCTCGCCGAGGGGCCCGTGGAGGAGGCGGCGGAGCGGATCGCACACGGCTCGGCCGAACTCGGCGACGTACCGGACGAGTTGCGTGCGCTGATCGCCCGCTGTCTGGCGAAGGACCCGGACGACCGGCCCGCAGCGGGAGCGGTCGCCGCGGAGTTGGCGCTGGAGGGCGCGGCGGGCCTCGCCAAGGGCGGCTGGCTCCCCGGGCCGCTGGCCGCCGCGGTGACGGACCAGGCGGCGCGGGTGCGGGCGCTGGAGACTCCGGTGGAGGCGGACCAGGAGCCGGTCCAGGACGCGGTGCCCACGGGCGCCGTCCCTCGGGACGAGGCCCCCGCAGGGAGCGCGCAGCACACCGGCACCGGGGACAACGGCGATATCGGCGAGGACAGCCGGACCACTCGTTTCCTGGGGACCGGGGCGCGCGCGCCGCAGTCCGACCGGGCCACGACCCAGCTCGCCCTCCCCCCGGGAGCCGTACCCCCGCCCTCCCCGACACCCGCCCCGCCGCCCGCACAGCCCTACCCGTACGCCTACCCGGCGACGGCCACCCCGCAGGGCGCGCCCACCGCACCCGCCGCAGCCACCGCGTTCCCGCAGGCCCTGCCCCCCGCTCTTCCCCCCGCCGCACCCACCGGCGCACCTCGCGCCACGGCCGCGCCGGCCACCAGCCGGCGTGCGCTGCTCACCACCGTCGCGGCCGGGGCGGCCGGGCTGGTCCTGGGCGGGGCCGCCGTCTCCGCCCTGGGGTCCGACGATCCGGCCCCGGCCGACGACAAGCCGGCCGCCGAGACCCGCCCCGCCGTCCCCGGCCGGGCGCCGGACCCCCGGTGGATGTACACGCACCCGGCCGCCGCACCGGCCCCCCTGACCGCGGGCGTCTGGCAGGACGAACTGCTGGTGCTGACGGACACCGCCGGGGCGACCGCCGTCGATCTGCGGACCGGGCGGAAGAGGTGGGAGCGTGCCGACGCGGCGGGCGCCCAGACGGTCCTGACCGCCGGGGACGGCCTCTGCTTCCTGGCGAGCCCCACCGAGTTCCTCTGGCTGTCGCCGAAGGACGGGCGGATCACGCACCGGGTGCGCTTCGTGGACCAGTTCACCGGCGTACCGAACATGAAGGTGGGCCCGCTCACCGGTCTGTCCGGGTCCGTCCTCTGGTTCACCGGCTCCCACACCGTCACCGTGAAGGCGCCGAAGCCGAAGAAGGGCAAGAAGCCCGGCAAGGACACCCAGGTCGTCAAGGCGTACTTCTTCGCGTACGACGTCGTGGAGCGCAAGGAGCTCTGGCGCGTCGCCGTCCCCGCGGGCCGGGCGCCCGGCACCCCCGCCTACCGGCTGACCGCCGTCAGGGACGCCGACATCGTCGTACGCCAGGACGCGGGCACCCTCACCCCCGCCGATGTGACGGCGGGCAAGGGCAAGGCGTTCTTCCGCTGCTTCGAGCGCACCACGGGGAAGCTGCTGTGGAACCGGCAGTTCGGCGCGGTCGCCCCGGCCGGCGCGGCGGCCGGTGACGAGCAGGGGCAGCTGTACGGCGCGGTCGGCGACGACCTCCTGGCCTTCGAGACGGCGACCGGGAAGCCGGTCTGGACCCTGAACGGCACCGCCTCGTCCGTGTTCGGCACGCCCCTCCCTGCCGGGACGCTGCTCCACACCACCAACCGCAACCAGGAGGTCGGCGCGGTCGAGCGGGCGACCGGGAAGCTGCTCTGGCGGCGGTCCACCGAGGTTCCGCTCGGCGGCAACGCCCCCGCGCTCACGCTGAGCGGCGGTGGGAAGACGCTGCTCGCCGCGGACACCTCGCAGGTGACGGCGTTCGCCGCGGCGGACGGGCGCCGGCTGTGGAAGTTCCAGGACATCGGGGCCCAGGACCCGAAGGGCGCCACGGTCAGCGCGCCCTACCGGGTGCTGGCCGCCAAGAAGACCGCCGTCGTCCAGCGCGAACGGGCCTTCTACGCGTTCCCCGTGGAGTGACACCCCGGCGTCCACCGTTCGGGGCATCCCCCGGACGGCACGCCGGGCGGTCCTTGCATCACCCGACACCGAGTGACCGGATGGACGAGATCCGAGCACTTGTGGGGTAGTCCGATTAATCGGCCTCGCCCCTGTCACCGGAGGTGATGTCGTGTCACGCAGGTTCGCGCGCACCCTCTGCACCGCGGCTCTGGCCGCGGTCGTCGCCGCCTCCCCCGCCGTCGCCGAGCCGTCGGGGCCGCCACCGGCCCCCGGCCCGGCCGCCGGGGCGCCGCAGAGCGTCGCCGGACTCCTGAAGCAGCTGCAGACCCTCTACCGGCAGGCCGAGGAGGCCGGTGAGGTCTACAACGGCACCGAGGTGGAGCTGCGGAAGCGGACCGCCGAGGCCAGGAAGGTGCACGCCGAGCTGGCCAGGGCGCGGGCCGCTCTGGGCGCCGGACGCCGGGATGCGGGGCGGCTGGCACGCGACCAGTACCAGGGGCGCACCGACTTCTCCGTGTACATGCAACTGCTGCTCTCCGACGACCCGTCCCGCGCCCTGGAGCAGAGCCATGTCATCGAGCGCGCCCAGGCGGGCCGCTCGGCCGTGGTGGACCGGCTGACCGGCGCCGAGAAGCACGCCGAGGTCCTGGAGGCCAAGTCCAGGAAGGCGCAGGAACAGCAACGGGTGCTGGCCGCCCGCCAGAAGCAGCAGCGCGACACCGTGCAGACCCGGCTCAAGGGCATCGAGGCGATGCTGGCCTCGCTCTCGGCCGAACAGCTCGCCGCGGTGGCGGCGCTGGAGGAGAAGAACATCGGCGCGGCCCAGGACGCGCTGACCGCCTCGGGGGCGCTCAGCTCCGTACGCCCGCCGACCAAGGAGGGCGGGGAGGCCGTCCGCTACGCCGTCGAGCAGATCGGCAAGCCCTATGTGTGGGGCGCGGAGGGCCCGGACTCGTACGACTGCTCCGGGCTAACCTCGCAGGCCTGGTCCGCCGCCGGCCGGGACATCCCGCGCACCTCGCAGGAACAGTGGGCCGAACTGCCGAAGGTGCCCATCGGCTCGCTGCGCCCCGGCGATCTGGTGGTCTACTTCCCGAAGGCGACCCATGTGGCGCTCTACATCGGCAACGGCCTCGTGGTGCAGGCCCCCAGGCCCGGAGCCACGGTGAAGGTCTCCCCACTGGCCTCGAACCCGCTGCTCGGGGCCGTACGCCCCGACCCGGACGGCGAGCCCCTCGGCGCGTACACCCTGCCGGAACTCCCCGAGGGCGCCACCTCGGGGGCGGACACGGGGTACGACGCCCAGGGTGCCCCGGAGGAGTGAGAACCGGGCCGGCACGCCCTCGTGACGGACGTGGCGGCCCGGTTCCCCGTGCGCGGCCGGGTGTCAGCCCTGCGCGCCCGAGATCTCGGCGAGGTACGCGTTCGTCCTCTCCGGCTCGAAGAAGAAGTTGTCGAAGTCCGCGGGGTCGTTGAACCCGTTGGCGAACCGGTCGGCGGCGGGCTGGAGCTGGCCGGCCGCGCCGATCAGGTTCAGCACGTGCTCCGGCGGCGGCGCGAGCATCGCGTTCGTCCACTTCACGACGTGCTGGGTCTTCTCCCAGTGCCGCTCGAACGTGGCCTCCATCCACTCCTCGTCGAACGGCCGGTCGCCGTGCTCCAGGATCGAGTGGAGGTAGGAGTGCGCGCACTTGGACGCGGTGTTGGAACCCTGCCCGGTGATCGGGTCGTTGGCGACGACGACGTCCCCGACGCCGAGGACCAGACCGCCGCCGGGCAGCCGGCCGACGGGCTTGCGCACGGTCGGGGCGTAACGGCCCGCCAGGGTGGCGTTGGCGTCGGTCAGCTCGACCTTGGTGGCGCGCGCGTACTCCCACGGGGTGAACCGCTCCATGAGCTCCAGGGTCTTGGCCAGGTGCTCCGAGGGGTCCTTGATGCCCTGGAAGGCGTCGAGCGGACCGCCGGGGACGCCCTCCCAGAAGAGGATGTCCGCGCGGCCCGACGTCGTCAGGGTCGGCATGATGAAGAGCTCGCCGACACCCGGGACCAGGTTGCAGCGCACCGCGTCGAACTCCGGGTGCTCCGGGCGCGGACCGAGGCCGTGGACGTACGCGACGGCCAGGGCGCGCTGCGGGGCGTCGTACGGCGAACGGGAGGCGTCCCGGCCGAACATGGAGACGAGCTCGCCCTTGCCGGCGGAGACCATCACCAGGTCGTACGTACGGGAGAAGTAGTCCAGGTCGGAGACCGCGGCGCCGTGGATGACGAGCTGTCCGCCGCGCTGGGCGAACGTCTCCATCCAGCCGGCCATCTTGACGCGCTGGTCGACGGACTGGGCGAACCCGTCCAGCTTGCCGACCCAGTCGATGACGCGCGAGGAGTCCGGGCCGGCGACCGAGACGCCGAGGCCCTCGATCCGCGGGGCCTGCGACTCCCAGAAGTTCAGCTGGAGATCGCGCTCGTGCTCCAGGGCCGTGTGGAACATGCACTGCGTCGACATGACCCGGCCGGACCGGATCTCGTCCGCGGTGCGGTTGGACATCAGGGTGACTTCGTACCCGTGGGACTGAAGTCCGAGGGCCAGCTGGAGACCGGACTGGCCGGCTCCGACTATGAGTATCTTCCGCATCGCGGTTCTCCGTTACGTGTACTGGGCGCGTATGTCGTCGTCATTCGGGGGCGACGTCGAGCGCGTGGCCCACCAGGGCGAGCAGCGACTCGACGACGGTGATCCTCTTACGCGCATCCATGATCACAACAGGTACGTGCGGAGCTATGGTCAGGGCCTCCCTGACGTCGGCCTCCTCGTAACCGGTCGTTCCCTCGAAGTGGTTGACGGCCACGATGTAGGGAAGGCCGCAGCTCTCGAAGTAGTCGAGCGCGGCGAAGCAGTCGGCGAGACGCCGGGTGTCGGCCAGGACGACGGCGCCGATCGCGCCGCGCACCAGGTCGTCCCACATGAACCAGAAGCGCTGCTGACCGGGCGTGCCGAAGACGTACAGGACGAGGTCGTCGTCCAGGGTGAGGCGGCCGAAGTCCATCGCCACGGTCGTGGTGACCTTGTCGGGCGTGGCGGTGAGGTCGTCGGTCTCCTCGCTGGCCTGCGTCATCAGCGCTTCGGTCTGCAGCGGGGTTATCTCGGAGACCGAGCCGACGAAGGTCGTCTTGCCCACGCCGAATCCGCCCGCGACCACGATCTTGGTCGCGATCGGGGCGCGGGTGTGGTCGAGCTGCCAGGTCTGTACCGTCTCGTCGGGCCGGTCCTGCTGGTCCTGCGGCCCCCGCTGACGCGGAGTGAAGAGCGGCGCCTCAGAGACGGCGGAGTCCATTGAGCACCCTTTCGAGCAGCGCGCGGTCGGGCTGTCCGGTGCCGTGACCGGTCCCGTAGACGCGGATCTTTCCCTGGTCGGCCAAGTCGCTGAGCAGCACCCGGACCACACCGAGCGGCATCTTCAGCAGGGCCGAGATCTCCGCGACCGTACGCATACGGCGGCAGAGTTCCACGATGGCGCGGAGCTCGGGCATGACGCGCGAGGCGAGGTTGCCGTTGGTGAGCTCGCGGCGCTCCTCCGGGGCGTCCAGCGCGGCGACGAACGTCTCGACGAGCAGGACGTGGCCGAAGCGGGTGCGGCCGCCGGTGAGGGAGTACGGACGGACCCGTGCGGCCTTGCGGTCGGCGCCCCTGACCGGGAGTTTTCGTACGGGTTCAGCAGCTGACGTCACTGGGTGCTCTCCATCGATTTGCGCAGCTCACTGCGGAGTTCGGGGGTGAGAACGTGTCCGGCACGGCCGACGAAGAGCGCCATGTGGTAGGCGATGACGCTCATGTCGCAGTCGGGGGTGGCGTGCACACCGAGCAGGGAACCGTCGCTGATCGACATGACGAAGACGCTGCCCTCGTCCATCGCGACCATCGTCTGCTTGACGCCGCCGCCGTCCATCAGTTTGGCGGCACCGATGGTGAGGGACCCGATGCCGGAGACGATGGTGGCGAGGTCGGCGCTGGAGCCCCTGGGGCCCGTCTGCCGTCCCGCTTCCTTGGCCGTCGCGAGACCGGGGTCCGAGGAGAGCAGCATCAGCCCGTCGGACGAGACGACGGTGACCGAGTGGACCCCTGGCACCTCCTCCACGAGATTGCTCAGCAACCAGTGAAGGTTCCGGGCCTCGGTGCTCAGCCCGAATGTGCTGGGCGCAGTCAACTGCGTGCCTCCTCGACTGTGTCCCCCGTCTCATCGATTCGACCGTCGGTACGGTCATGGTCGGTCTGTGGCCCCGTGTCGGCGATCTCCGCCTCGACATCGCGGCGGCCGTCCTTGGCGCCCTGGTGGAAACCGCCGAGCCGGCGGCGCAGGGCCTCCTTGTCGAAGCTGCCCTTGCGCTCGGTGGGCGGGGCGGACGGCGGCGGCGCGATCTTCGGGGTGCGCTTGGGCAGCCCCTTGTCCGTGAGGCGCTCGGGCAGCGGCGCCGGGTCGGGCACCTCCTCACCCAGTCCGGTCAGCGGCTGCCGGGGGCCCGGGACGGCGTCGGCGGCCGGAGCGGCGGCGGGCGCGGGGCGGGTGTCGGCGGCGGGGGCCGGGCTGGTGTCGGCGGCGCGCTCGTGACGGTCGGGCCCGATGGCGTACGGGCTCGGCGCGTCCTGCTGCGCGGGCAGCCGGACCTGCATCGTGGTCTCGGACTCGGAGACCGGCTCGGGCTCTGAAACAGGCTCGGGCCCGGAGCTGCCAGGGCCTGCGGCGGGCTCGGCGGCGGACACCGGCGCGGGCTCAGTGGGTCCGGCGGCGGACGCGGGGGCCGGTGCGGGCGCCGGGGCCGGTGCGGGCTCGGTGGGC
>NZ_JAERUC010000124.1 GCF_016745505.1 Streptomyces silvae
CAGCGGGGTTTGTCTTCCGGGCCCTTGGGCCGTTCCGACGAGTGAGACTTTAGCGGAATCCCTGGCTCCGACGCTAATCGGGGCACCTTCGAACGCTGATTCCTCATTTCGCACGTGTGCACGCAAAAACGCACGACAGATGTCGGTCGTTTCGAGTGTTCACTGCGGAATGGCTGTCCGGGGACCGACCGGGGTCGGCGCTCACGTCGGACAACTCGGAGCACACTACGGACCTGGTCAGGGTGTGTCAACCCACCTCCTCGCCGCCCTTGTCGTGGAAGGCCAGCCTGTAGTCGCGCGGGCTGGTGGACAGGTGTGTCGCGAAGTGCTGGCGCATCGTCACCTCGCTCCCGAACCCCGCGCGCCGTGCCACCTCGGGGACCGGCAGGTCGGTGCGCTCCAGGAGCTTCTGGGCTGCGGCGATGCGCTGCGTGATCAGCCAGCGCATCGGCGTCGTACCGGTGGTGGCCTGGAAGCGGCGGGCGAAGGTGCGGGCGGACATGCCGGCGCGGGCGGCGAGCCCTGACACCGTGTGCGGTCCCGCCAGATGGGCCATCGCATGGGCGCGGGCCTCCGCCAGGGCGTCCGCGTCACGGTCGGCGCGGGGCGTGGGGTGCTCGATGAACTGCGCCTGGGTCCCGGTGCGGAACGGAGCGGTGACCATCGAACGCGCGATCGTGGCCGCGGCCTCGGCTCCGTACGTCGTCCGCACCAGGTGCAGACAGAGGTCGATGCCGGCCGCGGTGCCTGCCGAGGTCCAGATGTTGTCCTCGTGCAGGAAGAGGGCGTCCCTCATCACGGTCACCCGGGGGTGCCGTTGCTTGAGGAGCTCGGTGAGGTTCCAGTGGGTGACGGCCCTGCGGCCGTCCAGGAGTCCGGCCTGGGCGAGGGTGAAGGCACCGCCGCAGAGCGCCGCGAGCGGCGTGCCCCGGGTGTGGGCGTGGCGCAGGGCGTCGAGCACCGGTCCGGGTGCGGGTGTCAGGTGGTCGTCGAGTCCCGGGACGACGATCAGGTCCGCGCGGGCCAGCCAGGCAAGGGTGCGGTCGGGGGTGAGGGACAGGCCGCCCCTGAGCTGGACGGGGGCCGGGTCGCCCGCCACGCGCCGTAGCTCGAAGGCGGGCACCCCACGGTCGGTGCGGTCCACCCCCCAGACCTCCGTGATCACCGAGACGTCGAAGGCACGGACACCGGGGAAGGCGACCAGGGCGATGCGGCCGGGGCGGTTCGGTGGTGCGGTCATGGGTGGCAGTAAAGCATCGGTCGATGGCTTTCCCGCTTCTGGGAGCGGGCCGTCCCCGGAGGGAGAGTGGTGCGCATGGAGATGGAGTGGGAGATCGCGGAGAACGCGGCACTGGTGGTCGTCGACGTGCAGGAGGGGTTCGAGGAGGAGGCGTACTGGGGGCCACGTGACAACCCGGACGCGGATCGCAACATCGCGCGGCTGATCGAAGCCTGGCAGGAGAGCGGCCGGCCCGTTGCGTTCGTACGGCACGACTCGCCCAAGCCGGATTCGCCGCTGCGGGAGGGATACGCGGGGAACGCGTTCAAGGCGTACGTCGAGGAGCGGCGCGGAAAGGGCCGGGGGCCGGAGCTGTTCGTGACGAAGTCGGTGAACTCCGCCTTCTACGGGACTCCCGATCTGGATGCCTGGCTACGGGAGGCCGGGGTGCGGCAGATCGTGGTGGCCGGGATCCAGACCAATATGTGCGCG
Source organism: Streptomyces silvae (assembly GCF_016745505.1). Lineage (GTDB taxonomy): Bacteria > Actinomycetota > Actinomycetes > Streptomycetales > Streptomycetaceae > Streptomyces > Streptomyces silvae. The sequence goes on from NZ_JAERUC010000124.1 coordinate 1,712, forward strand.
GAGACGACGGCCCGGATGGGCGGCAACCTCGGGTACGAGGTGTTCTTCCCGCTCGACGCGACGTACACCTTCGACGCGGTGGGGCCGTGGGGCTGGAAGCTGAGCGCGCAGGAGCTGTCGCGGGCCACCGCCGTGACGTTGCACGACGGTGGGTTCGCGCGGGTGGTGCGCAGCGAGGAGCTGGTGGCCGCGGTGAAGTAGACCGGGGCCCGCCCTGCCTGCGGGCGGGCTCCCGCAGGCCGGGCGTAAACCGCCGGTCCGTGCTCCGCCGGTCAGCCGTTGCCGGTCGCCAGCTCGCGGCTGCGGTCCCGGGCGGCTTCGAGTGCGGCGATGAGGGCAGCCCGTACGCCGTGGTTCTCCAGCTCCCGGATGGCGCTGATGGTGGTGCCGGCCGGGCTGGTGACGGCCTCGCGGAGCTTGACCGGGTGTTCGCCGCTGTCCCGGAGCATGACCGCCGCGCCGATGGCGGCCTGGACGATCAGGTCGTGGGCCTGGGCGCGGGGCAGGCCGAGCAGGATGCCGGCGTCGGTCATCGCCTCGACGAGGAAGTAGAAGTACGCGGGGCCCGAGCCGGAGAGCGCGGTGGCCGCGTCCTGCTGGGACTCGGGGACCCGGAGGGTCTTGCCGACGCCGCCGAAGATCGACTCGGCGTGGTCGAGGTGCTCGGCCGTGGCGTGGCTGCCCGCGGAGATGACGGACATGCCCTCGTCCACCAGGACGGGGGTGTTGGGCATGACGCGTACGACCGGGGTGCCCGCGGTGAGGCGCTCCTCGATGAAGCCGGTGGTGATGCCGGCGGCGGCGCTGATGACGAGGCGGTCGGCGGTGACGTGCGGGGCCAGCTCGTCGAGGAGCCTGCCCATGTCCTGGGGCTTGACCGCCAGGATGAGGATGTCGGCGCTCTTGGCGGCCTCGGCGTTGGTGACGGCCTCGACGCCGTAGCGGGCGCGGAGCTTCTCGGCACGCTCGGCGCGGCGGGTGGTCACCAGCAGGTCACCGGCGCGCCAGCCGGCCCGGATCATGCCGCTGAGCAGGGCCTCGCCGATCTTTCCTGTACCGAGGACTGCGACTGTCTGGGTCATGCGGTTCATCCTCCGGGTGGCGGTGCGCGGTACGCGGCGCTGATCGTCGTCGCCCATCCTCGCACCGCGCCGTCAGGTGGTGCGGCGGCGGAGGGTGGCGGCGCCCAGGCAGAGGACGAGCAGGGCGCTGCCGGCGACGATCAGGATGTCGCGGTAGAAGTCGGCGGTGACGTCGGTGTGGGTGAGGACCTGGTTCATCCCGTCGACGGCGTACGACATGGGCAGGACGTCGGAGATGGCTTCGAGGACGGGGTGCATCCGGTCGCGTGGGGTGAACAGTCCGCAGAGCAGCAGCTGCGGGAAGATCACGGCGGGCATGAACTGGACGGCCTGGAACTCCGATGCGGCGAAGGCCGAGACGAACAGGCCGAGCGCGGTGCCGAGGAGCGCGTCGAGCAGGGCGACCAGGAGCAGCAGCCAGGGGGATCCGACGACGTCCAGCCCGAGGACCCAGACGGACATCGCGGTGGCCAGGAGCGACTGGGCGACGGCGACGGCGCCGAAGGCCAGCGCGTAGCCGGCGATCAGGTCGCCCTTGCCCAGCGGCAGGGCGAGGAGGCGTTCGAGGGTGCCCGAGGTGCGTTCGCGGAGGGTGGCGATCGAGGTCACCAGGAACATCGTGATCAGCGGGAAGATGCCGAGCAGCGAGGCGCCGATGGCGTCGAAGGTCTCCGGGGTGGCGTCGAAGACGTAGCGCAGCAGCGTGATCATCAGGACCGGGACGATCAGCAGGAGCGCGATCGTGCGGGGGTCGTGGCGGAGCTGGCGCAGGACACGGCCGGCGGTGGCGAGGGTCCGGGCCGGGGAGAGTGCGGGGGCGTCGGTGCTCATGGGGTCGTCTCCTGGCGGGCGGTGGCCTCGTCCGCGGCGGCCTCGTCCACGAGGTGGAGGAAGGCCTCCTCGACGGTGGCGGAGCCGGTACGGGTGCGGAGGGCGTCGGGGGTGTCGTCGGCGAGGACCGAGCCCTCGCGCATGAGCAGCAGCCGGTGGCAGCGTTCGGCCTCGTCCATGACGTGGGAGGAGACCAGGATCGTGGTGCCCCGGTCGGCGGCGAGGGAGTGGAAGAGGTCCCACAGGTCGCGGCGGAGTACGGGGTCGAGGCCGACGGTCGGCTCGTCGAGCACCAGCAGCTCGGGGGTGCCGAGCAGGGCGACGGCGAGCGAGACGCGGCTGAGCTGGCCGCCGGAGAGGGTGCCGGCGAGGGAGTCGGCGTGGCTGGTGAGGTCGACGTCGCCGATGGCGCGGGTGACGGCCTCCTCGCGGTCGGCCCGGCGGGCGCGGCCGGGCCGGAGCACGGCCGCGAAATAGTCCAGGTTCTGCCGCACGGTGAGGTCCGAGTAGACCGACGGTGCCTGGGTGACGTAGCCGACGCGGGCCCGCAGGGACGGGTGGCCGGCCGGGTGGCCGAGGACGTCGAGGGTTCCCGTGACCTTGGCCTGGGTGCCGACGACAGCGCGCATCAGCGTGGACTTGCCGCAGCCGGACGGGCCGAGGAGGCCGGTGATCCTGCCCGGCTCGACCGTGAAGCCGAGGCCGCGCAGGACGGTGCGGTCTCCTCGTACGACGGTGAGGGCGTGTGCCTCGACGGCCCCCGCGTGGGTAGGACGCAGAGAATTCATCATGTGATGAATATTGGTCCTGCCGGAGGGGCCGAGTCAAGGGACGCGGCACCTCCGGCAGCGGCGGTTCCGGCGCGGACGGCGCCTCCGGGGCGGCCAGTCAGAGCGGTCGGCGGTTCCGGGGCGGTCAGTCGGCCACAGCGGTCAGGGGAGCAGCACGGCGAGCTCGACCACGTAGCGCTCCTCGACCATGCCGTCGGGGAACTCGGCGGTCAGATGCGCGCGCTCCTCGTCCATGAACCGGCGGGTGGACTGCTCACCGGCCGCGCCGAGCATGAGGAAGGCGGAGTGGGTGGCGAGGTTGGCGAGATGCAGGTCGACCGGCACCGTCCGGGACCACGGCACCAGCCGTGTCGCGAAGTCGCCGCCGGACAGTTGCGGGAGGTTCCGCGAACCGCCGCCGACCGGGGTCCCGTGGGCGCCGCCGCCCGCGCCGAGGTGGCGGCGCAGCCGGGTGTCCTGGCCGGCGATCCAGTCGGCGGAGTGGTCGGAGACGTTCCACCAGAGCGCCAGCGCCCCGCCGGCGCGGAGGACCCGGCGCGCCTCGGGGAGCGCCAGGTCCGGATCGGTCCAGTGCCAGGACTGGGCGTAGGTGATCAGGTCGGCCGACCCGGTGGCCAGGGGGAGGCGGTTGCCGTCGCCCCGGACCACGGGGACGGAGGGCAGGGACCGGTGCAGCTCCGCCGCCATGCCGGGGCCCGGCTCGACGGCGGTGACCAGGGATCCCCGCTCGTGCAGCAGCCGGGTGGCGATGCCCGTCCCCGCTCCGACGTCGACGGCACGGGCTCCCCTCAGGGGGCGGCCGGACAGCTCCTCGACGGTGTCCAGGAGGGCGGGCGGGTAGCCGGGGCGCGCGGCGGCGTACTGGGCGGCGGCGCTGTCGAACGAGAGGGCGCGGGACGTGGAAGCGGTCATGCGTTCATCGTGCACGCGCTCCGGCGCGCGCGGGCCGGGAAATACCGCGCTTTACCCGCGCCCGGAGCGCTTCCCCTTGGCTCCCTTACGGGCCGCCGGGTTGCCCGTCCGCGAGGAGCGGCGCTTCGCGTACCGGGCGAGCGCCGTCTCGTACTCCGTACGACGCAGCTTCTCCCCCGGAGCCTCCACGAAGGAGCGGACGAAGTAGGCGAGCAGCGAGCCGATGAAGCCGATCGACTTGAGGCCGCGCAGCCGGTCCTCGTGGGCCGGGTCCGCAGGACGGCGGGTGAAGCCCTCCCAGGTCTTGCGGAAGGCGATGGCGCTGCAGACCGCGAACATCAGCACCACCAGGGTCCCGACGAGGCTGCCGACCTCGGCGATCTCCAGACCCTGGTAGGCGAAGCGCAGGACGAAGCACGCAGCGACGGCCGCGGCGAGCGAGCCGACGGTGGCGCCCACGCGCCGCAGCCCGTACCCCCCGTCGTGGTCGACCCAGGTCGTACCGAAGAGACGGAGGGGTTCGGGCCGCGGCCCTGGTGCGGTGGAGCCCGGAGGCACGGCCGAGGGCGTTCCGGAGGCTTCGCTGTTCTCGCTCACGGAATCGATTATCCCCGGCCGCGTGCTGCTTCCGTCAGTCGCAGCGCGGTGCGATGTAGCCGTCACTGCCCGTGTGGACATAGGCGTCCGCCACGAACTGGCCGTTGGCGATGTTGTCCCAGATGTTCGACGTGCCGTACGGGCCGGTGACCCGCTCCCCCGGCTTCTGGCAGTAGACCGGGACGCTCATCCCGTACGGCAGCGTCCGGACGATCCCGTACTGCGTGCCGGGCCCCCTGCGGACGTTGACGCGGTAGCCGGGAGCGATCGGGTAGACGACGGTGCCCGCGGCGAGCGTCGTCACCTCCTCCGCGACGACCGCTTCGGCCGTGGCCGTGACCGTGTCCGTGGTGCCCGTGACGTCCGCGACGTCCGTGGTCACCGTGCCGGAGCTGTTCTCCTCAACACCCATGAGTGCCTCCCCCGTTGAAAGCGATGCGATGTGACGCGCAGGCTAACAAGCCCCACGCTCCTCGCACGCACCATCGACTAGGCTCCGTGCGTCGCGCTTGCGCACGAACACACGGGGGTGGGCGATGCCGCCGCTGCGAGGGACCGGTTCACATCCGGAAGCGGAGCATCCTGAGTACGCCGGGCAGTATCGGCTGGAGGCATGTCTCGGAGCGGGCGGCATGGGTGTCGTCCACCTGGCGCGCTCCGCCTCGGGGCTGCAGCTCGCGGTGAAGGTGGTGCACCGCCAGCACGCCGCCGACCCCGAGTTCAGGGCGCGTTTCCGGCAGGAGGTCGCGGCCGCCCGGCGGGTCAGCGGAGCGTTCACCGCACCGGTCGTGGACGCCGATCCGGCGGCCGAGCTGCCCTGGATGGCCACCCTGTACGTCCCCGGCCCGACGCTCGCCGCGCAGGTGAAGCGGAACGGGCCGATGAGCCCGGCCGAGCTGCGCAGGCTCACGGCCGGGCTCGCCGAGGCGCTGCGCGACATCCACCGCGCCGGTGTGATCCACCGGGACCTCAAGCCGAGCAATGTGCTGCTGCCCGACACCGGGCCCAAGGTCATCGACTTCGGGATCTCCCGGCCGTACGACAGTGATCTCCGTACGGAGACGGGGAAGCTGATCGGCTCACCGCCCTACATGGCGCCCGAGCAGTTCCAGCGGCCCCGCGAGGTCGGACCGGCGGCGGACGTGTTCGCGCTCGGGGCGGTGCTGGTGCACGCGGCGACCGGGCGGGGCCCCTTCGACTCGGACAGCCCGTACCTCGTGGCCTACCAGGTGGTGCACGACGAGGCGGACCTGGCCGGGGTGCCGCCGGATCTGGCGCCCCTGGTCGGGCGGTGCCTCGCCAAGGGCCCCGGGGACCGCCCCACCCCCGACGAGATCATGGCGGCGCTGCACCCTCCGTCGTACGAGGCGGCCGCCTTCATTCCCGTCCAGCGCAAGCCGGTCGCGGTGGAGTCCGTGGTGCCGGACCGGAAGGCGGAGGGGCACGCGGGGGACGCGGACGAGGAGCCCACGCATGTACGGGCGGCCGACGGGCTGCCGTCCGGCGCCGGGGCGGTGAAGCGCCGCCGCCGGCTCGCTGCCGTCGCGGTGGCGGTGATGCTGGTGGCCGGGGGCATCTGGGCGGCCGGAGCGTGGGGCGGCTCCGGCGCGCCGGAGCCGGAGCCCGCGCAGAGGAAGAGCGCGGCGGCCTTCACACCCTGGCGGACGCCTCTGGCGGCGAAGGGCGGCTCGACACCGTCCTGCTCCCCGGGGGCGGCCGGTACGCGACCCGCGCTGTACTGCGTCTCCGCCGACTCCGGCACCGTCCGCCTTGACCCCTCGGACGGCCGTCCGGTCTGGTCGCGGCGGGGCGGCTCGTCGGAGGGTTCCGGCGGCCCCGGGCCCGCGGGCGCGGTGTCCGGGAGCGCGGCCTACACCGTCGTGGCGGGCGGCGAGGTCCGGGCGTACTCCACCGGCGAGGGCACGGAGCTCTGGCACAAGGACCTCTCCGCGTACCTCGACTCCCCCTTCGCGGCGGGCGACAGCCTGCTGGTGGTCCGCCGGGACGGGACGCTCCAGGCCCTCGACGCGGCGACCGGCACCTCCCGGTGGCAGCGCGCCGTCCCGGGACATGTGAGCCCGGGCTTCGCGCTGTACGAGCCGGCGACCGGGCTCGCGTACGCCTTCGAGAGCTCGGCACAGGGGACGACCACCCTGGTCACGGCCGTCGAGGCGAGCACCGGGAGGACGGCCTGGCAGCGCAGGCTGGACGGGATGCTCACCCCCGCCGGGACATCGGGCGGGGCGCTCCTGCTGGCCTCGATGAACCAGAAGGCGCAGACCACCGGGCTCGTCCGCTACGACCCCGGGCCGCAGCGGGCGACCCGGATCCCGCTGCCCTTCCGGATGAACGGGCCGGAGACCGTGGTGGACGGCGACACCGCCCTGCTCCTGGAGCGCGGCGGCACGCTGCTGGCCGTCGACGTACGTCCGGGGGCCGCGCCGGCCGAGCGGTGGCGGCTGGAGACGGCGGTCAGCACGACCTCGGCCCCGGTCGTCGGGGCGGGCGGGCGGCTGTACCTCTCGGCGGCCGACGGGCGGCTGCTCGCCGTCGACACGGAGCACGGGACGCTGCTCGGCCAGACGCGTCCCCGGCTGCGGGAGGGAAAGCTCAGCCACGCGTCGTCGCTGCCCTCGCCCGTCGTCCTGGGCCGGAGCGTCGTCGGCACCGCGCCCGACGGGTCCGTCTTCGCGGTGGACGCGGACGACCCCGCCCACTGGTGAGACCAGGGACGGGGCCGTACGGGGAGACGCCGGGTCAGCCGAGCTTGGAGACGTCGCGGACCGCGCCCTTGTCCGCGCTGGTCGCCATCGCCGCGTAGGCGCGCAGCGCCTGGGAGACCTTGCGGTCGCGGTTCTTGGGCGCGTACACGCCGTTCAGTGCCTCGCGCCGGGTGGCCAGCTCCTCGTCGGACACCAGGAGCTCGATCGTGCGGTTCGGGATGTCGATCGCGATCCGGTCGCCGTCCCTGACCAGGGCGATGGTGCCGCCGGACGCCGCCTCGGGGGAGGCATGGCCGATGGACAGGCCCGAGGTGCCGCCGGAGAAGCGGCCGTCGGTGACGAGCGCGCAGCTCTTGCCGAGGCCGCGGCCCTTCAGGAACGACGTCGGGTAGAGCATCTCCTGCATGCCGGGGCCGCCCTTGGGGCCCTCGTAGCGGATGACGACGACGTCGCCCTCCTTGATCTCCTTGCGGAGGATCTTGTCGACGGCGTCCTCCTGCGACTCGCAGACGACGGCCGGTCCCTCGAAGGTCCAGATCGACTCGTCGACGCCGGCCGTCTTCACGACGCAGCCGTCGACGGCCAGGTTGCCCTTGAGGACCGCGAGCCCGCCGTCCTTGGAGTAGGCGTGCTCGACCGAGTGGATGCAGCCGCCCTCCGCGTCCGTGTCGAGGCTGTCCCAGCGCTCCGACTGGGAGAAGGCGGTCGCCGAGCGCTTGCAGCCGGGCGCCGCGTACCAGAGGTCCAGCGACTCGGCGGAGGGCGAACCCCCGCGCACGTCCCACGTCTTGAGCCACTCGTCGAGGGAGGCCGCGTGCACGCTGTGGACGTTCTCGTTGAGCAGGCCTCCCCGGTGCAGCTCGCCGAGGATGGCGGGGACCCCGCCCGCGCGGTGCACGTCCTCCATGTAGTACGTCCCGCCGGGGGCCACGTTGGGGGCGACCTTCGCGAGGCAGGGGACCCGCCGGGAGATCTCGTCCATCTCGGCCAGGCCGAAGTCGAGTTCGGCCTCCTGGGCGGCGGCCAGCAGGTGGAGGATCGTGTTGGTGGAGCCGCCCATGGCGATGTCGAGGGCCATGGCGTTCTCGAAGGCCTCGCGGGTGGCGATGTTGCGGGGCAGGACGGAGTGGTCGTCCTCGCCGTAGTGGCGCTCGGTGATCTCGACGACCGTGCGGGCGGCGTTCTCGTACAGCGCCTTGCGGGCGGTGTGGGTGGCGAGGACCGAGCCGTTGCCCGGCAGCGCCAGGCCGATGGCCTCGGCGAGGCAGTTCATCGAGTTGGCGGTGAACATGCCGGAACAGCTGCCGCAGGTCGGGCAGGCGTTCTCCTCGATGCGGAGGATGTCCGCGTCGGAGATCTTGTCGTTGACGGCGTCCGAGATCGCGTCGACGAGGTCGAGGGTGCGGACCGTGCCGTCGACGAGGGTGGTCTTGCCGGCCTCCATCGGGCCGCCGGAGACGAAGACCGTGGGGATGTTGAGGCGCAGGGCGGCCATCAGCATCCCGGGGGTGATCTTGTCGCAGTTGGAGATGCAGATCAGGGCGTCGGCGCAGTGGGCCTCGACCATGTACTCGACGCTGTCCGCGATGAGGTCGCGGGAGGGCAGGCTGTAGAGCATGCCGCCGTGGCCCATGGCGATGCCGTCGTCCACCGCGATGGTGTTGAACTCACGGGGCACCGCGCCCGCGGCCTTGATCGCCTCGGAGACGATCCGGCCGACCGGGGCGAGGTGCGTGTGGCCCGGGACGAACTCGGTGAAGGAGTTGGCGACCGCGATGATCGGCTTACCGATGTCCTCACTGGCTACGCCGGACGCCCGCATAAGGGCGCGGGCGCCCGCCATGTTGCGGCCGTGGGTGACAGTGCGGGACCTCAGCTGGGGCATCGTCTCTCGCTCCTTCGACAGAAAAGACTGTCTCCGAGCGTACGCCTCCCGTGCCAAGATCTGGACACGGTGTCCGGAATGCGGGATGTGATGCTCAACGGGTGGGCGGGGCGGGGGCCGTCACCGGCCCCCTGCGGCCCCGCCCTCGCTCACACCGCCGGGAGCGCGAACAGCCGTTCGGCATGCAGTGCGGCCAGCCGCTTGTCGTCGCCGGGGACCACGTACCACTGCTCCAGCGAGCCCCCGCCGTCGTTGAAGGTCCAGCGGAGCCGCCCGTCCCGCGCGTCGTACGCCTGGACGCCGCCGTTCTTGTCGAACTCGGTCGCCCCGTACAGGGTGTCCCCCACCTTGGCGAACTGGAGCGGGACCGAGACCTCGCGCAGGTCCTCGGTGTTGTGCCACCGCTGCTTGCCCGTCGCGGGGTCGACGGCCCACAGGGAGTGCGCGCTGTCCGAGGCGTAGAGCACCCCGTCGGTGACGGTCGGCCCGTTGAACGTGTCGAACTCCTCGGTCCGCAACGACCAGCGCTCGGTCCCGTCGTCCAGGGCGAAGGAGCGCAGGTCGCGGCCGTCGGAGACGATCACCGCTCCCTCGTGGACGGCGATCCGCTCGAAGTTGGCCTTGCTGATCTTCTTCGTCCACAGCTGGCGTCCGGTCGTGGTGTCGCGGACGGTCAGGTTCTTGCGGAGGTCGGTGTAGACCAGGCGCTCGCCGCTCACCGCGGAGGTGAGGCCGGACTCGTCGGTCCCGGTGTCCCGCTTCTCGCTCCAGACCGCCTTGCCCGTACGGATGTCGATGGCGGCGATCACATTGGTCCGGGAGCTGAGGTCCTTCTCCAGGATGCCCGCGATCACGTACACGCGTTCGGTGTCGGCGCCGACGGGCCGGGGCTGCGCGTACCGCCCCTCCAGACGGCTGCGCCAGGTCTCCTTGCCGGTGGCCGGGTCGAGGCCCACGAGGTCGCCGTCGTACGTGCCGCTGCCCAGGTAGAGCGTGTCCCCGCCCATGATCAGCCGCGCGCCCGGCTGGGCGGCGTCCTTCAGCGACCAGAGCTTCTTCCCGGTGGTGAGGGACCGGCCCACCAGGGGGTCCCCGGCGACCAGCACCACGTCCCCCACGACGGCGAGCACCTCGTGGTTGCCGAGGGTGCCCACCGCGGTCTTCTCCTGCCACAGGGCGCGCGGCGCGGTCCCGGCGGGCGGAGTCGTGAACGCGTCCCCGCCCGCGGCGCCGCCCGGCTTCGGGTCACCGGTGTTACCTCCGGAGGCGTCGGTCTCCTCGGGTCCGCACGCGGTCGTCACCGCTCCCGCGAGCGCGAGGCCCAGCCCCGCACCGGCCAGCCGCAGCAGCCGCCTGCGCGAGACGGCGGCGCTCCCGCCGTCCGCCCGCGGCACGTCCGTCCCGTGCCCGCCTCTGGTCGTCACGCTCATGATCGTCTCCCCCACCTTGTCCACGCCGTACGTCCGGCTCACCTGATCCGGGACAGCCAACCTCAGATTCCGGCCACGGCCGGTGTCCGGTACCGACTCGCGACACCGTTGTGATGTCACCGGCACAGCCGTCACACGGGCCGGACCGGGATCACCCGTCGCTCAGATACCGCTGGAGCGTGGGGGCCACCATCCCGATGATCTTCTCGGGGTCCGTGGAGGCCAGCGGCTCGGCCCGGATGACGTACCGCAGCATCGCGATACCGATCATGTGCGAGGCCGCCAGCTCGGCCCGGAAGGTCGGGTCGGGCACGTCCAGCTCCGCCGCGATCCGCTCCAGCAGCCGGCGCAGCACGAAGCCGCGCAGCACCTTCGCCGCCGCCTCGTGGGTGAGCGCGGAGCGCAGGATGGCCAGCAGGGGCGCCCGGGACACCGGGTTCTCCCATACGCCGATGAAGTACCGGGCCAGCCGCTCCCCCAGACCGTCCGCGGGGCCGCCGAGGACCTGGGGCAGGACGAGGGCGGGCTCGAAGGAGAGCTCGATGGCGGCGGCGAAGACCTCGTCCTTCGTACCGAAGTAGTGGTGGACCAGGGCGGCGTCGACACCGGCGGCCCTGGCGATGCCCCGGACCGACGTCTTGTCGTAGCCGCGTTCGGCGAACTCCGTGCGGGCCGCCTCCAGGATCCGGGTCCTGGCGTCGGGGCCGGTGGCCGCCGTGCGGGAGGGCCGGCCCCTGCGCCGCGGGGCCGGGCCTTCGGCGCCGGGGGTCACGTGCGGGGCGTCCTCGCCGACGACGCCAGATGCAGCCGGGTGAAGGCGAGCGCCTCCGCGAGGTCGGCCTCGCGTTCGGCCGACGACATGGCGCGGCGGGTGTTGACCTCGATGACCACATGGCCGTCGAAGCCCGTACGGGCCAGGCGCTCCAGCAGTTCCGCGCACGGCTGGTCGCCCCGGCCGGGCACCAGGTGCTCGTCCTTGCCGGAGCCCTTGCCGTCGGCGAGGTGGACATGGGCGAGCCGGTCGCCCATCCGGTCCACCATGGCCAGGCTGTCGGTGCGGGCGGTCGAGGTGTGCGAGAGGTCCACGGTGAAGTGCCGGTAGTCGTCGTTGCTGACGTCCCAGGCGGGGGCGTACGCGAGCATCTCGCGGTCCCGGTAGCGCCAGGGGTACATGTTCTCCACGGCGAAGCGCACGTCGGTCTCGTCCGCCATGCGCCAGATGCCGGAGACGAAGTCGCGGGCGTAGTTGCGCTGCCACCGGAACGGCGGGTGGACGACCACCGTCGACGCGCCGAGCTTCTCGGCCGCGGCTCTCGCCCGCTGGAGCTTCACCCACGGGTCGGTCGACCAGACCCGCTGGGTGATGAGGAGACAGGGCGCGTGCACGGCCAGGATCGGGACCTGGTGATAGTCCGACAGCCGCTGCAGCGCCTCGACGTCCTGGCTGACGGGGTCGGTCCAGACCATGACCTCGACACCGTCGTAGCCCAGGCGCGCCGCGATCTCGAAGGCCGTCGCCGTCGACTCCGGATAGACGGAAGCCGTCGACAGGGCGACCTTCGCATCCGGGATGCGCACCACTGGTTCTGCCACGTGGACAGGGTACGGGCAGCGGTACGCGAGTCCGAGGGTGCCCGGCTGAAAGTGAGAAGGCCCATGAGGGCGCCCACGGGGCCGGACCGGGGCGGCCGCGGGCGTCAGGCCAGGGCCGCCTGCTCCGCGGGCAGGTGGTCGAGGCGGCGGAGAATGACTCCCTCGCGCAGCGCCCAGGGGCAGATCTCCAGCTCCTCGACCCCGAACAGGTCCATCGCGCCCTCGGCGACGAGCGCCCCCGCCAGGAGCTGCGCGGCACGCCCCTCGGTGACGCCGGGGAGGTTCCCCCGCTGCTCGACGGTCATGGTCGACAGCTTGGGCACCCACTCCTCCAGGGCCTTGCGGGTGAGGACGCGCTGCACGTAGAGCCCCTCGGCGGAGCGGGCGGCGCCCGTGATCCTGGCGAGCTGGCGGAACGTCTTGGAGGTGCCCACGACGTGGTCGGGCGGTCCCAGCCGGGTGAACTCGCCGACCGTACGGGCGATGCCGGCGCGGACATGGCGGCGCAGCGCGCGTACGTCCGTGGGGTCCGGCGGGTCACCGGGCAGCCAGGCGGCGGTGAGCCGGCCGGCGCCGAAGGGCAGCGAGACAGCGGCGTCGGGCTCCTCGTCCATCCCGTAGCCGACCTCCAGCGAACCGCCGCCGATGTCGAGGACCAGCAGCTTCCCCGCGGACCAGCCGAACCAGCGGCGGGCGGCCAGGAAGGTCAGCCGGGCCTCCTCCTCGCCGCTGAGGACGGCGAGCGCGACCCCGGTCTCGTCCCGGACCCGGGCCAGCACCTCGTCCGCGTTGCCCGCGTCACGCACGGCGGAGGTGGCGAAGGCCAGCACGTCCTCGCAGCCCTTGTCCTCGGCGGCCTGGAGGGCGTCGGCGACCGTCGTCACGAGGCGGTCGACGCCCTCGGGGCCGATCGCCCCGTCCCGGTCGAGGAGTTCGGCGAGCCGTAGTTCCGCCTTGTGCGAGTGGGCCGGCAGCGGGCGGGCGCCGGGATGGGCGTCGACCACCAGCAGATGCACCGTGTTCGACCCCACGTCGAGGACTCCGAGTCTCATACGGGAACGCTACTGCGGCTTACTCTGGGCACGTGCCAAAGACGAAAAAGGCGAAGCCGGACAAAGCCACGAAGAAGCAGCAGAAGACGAAGCAGGAGATGCGGCAGCCGGAAGCGACCGGGCCGGGCGGCCCCGACGAGAAGGAGCTCGACTTCGCGCGGGCCTGGGTCGAATTCCCCGACCCCGCCGACGACGAGCAGGTCTTCCGCTGCGATCTGACCTGGCTGACCTCCAGGTGGAACTGCATCTTCGGCAGCGGATGCCAGGGGATCCAGGCGGGCCGCGCCGACGACGGCTGCTGCACGCTGGGCGCCCACTTCTCGGACAAGGACGACGAGAAGCGGGTGGCCGGTCACGTGGCGCGGCTCACACCGGAGCTGTGGCAGTTCCACGACGTCGGCACCAAGACCGGCTGGGTCGGCGTCGACGAGGACGGCGAGCGCCAGACGCGGCGCTGGGAGGGCTCCTGCATCTTCCAGAACCGCCCCGGGTTCGCCGGCGGCATGGGCTGCTCCCTGCACATCCTGGCCCTGAAGGAGGGCAAGGAGCCGCTGGAGACCAAGCCCGACGTGTGCTGGCAGCTGCCGGTCCGTCGTACGTACGACTGGATCGAACGGCCCGACGACACGCGCGTGCTCCAGATCTCCATCGGGGAGTACGACCGGCGGGGCTGGGGTCCGGGCGGGCACGACCTGCACTGGTGGTGCACCTCGGCGACGTCCGCGCACGGGGCCGGTGAGCCGGTCTACGTGTCGTACCGTCCCGAGCTCATCGAACTGATGGGCAAGGAGGCCTACGACCGGCTGACCGAGCTGTGCGAGCAGCGGCTGGCGTCGCTGCTGCCGATGGCGCCGCACCCGGCCGACCCGGCCTGAGACACGCCCTCCGGGGCAGCCCCTGCGACTCCTCGACCTCCTCGACGGCGTCCGGGCGCGCGGCGCGCGAACGTTCCGCCGTGCATCCGGGCGCCGTTCCTTCATGTCAGCCCGCAGGGCCGGAGGGCTCGCCGGGCTCCGCGGTGGCACCCGAGGTCGGGGAGGGCGAGGTGGTGCCGTCGGACGGTGACGGGGTGGGGTCGGTCGGCGGATCCGTGGGCGTGGGCGTCGGGTCCGGCGGCCCGGTCGGATCCGTGGGGTCCGTGGGATCGGTGGGGTCCGGGGTGGGATCCGTCGACGGGGACGGCGACGTCGGGGTGGGGTCCGGGGTCCCGGACGACGGGTCCGGGGACGGCCGCGGACTTCCGGGGCGCGGGACCACGGCGCCGTGGCCGGTGATCGCGACCGCGGACCCGGACGGGGTGAGCAGGACACGGGCGCTCCACGGGCCCCGGGGCTCGGCCGCGTGGTCCACGAGGACATGGAGGGTGACGCTCCGGCCGGGGGCGACCGTGCCGGACGTACGGCTGAGGCGGAGCCACGGGGCGTCCGCCCGGGCCGACCAGACGACGGTCCTGTCGCCGGTCGCGGTCAGGGTGATCGTCGTACGGCCTCCGGACGAGCGGGCCGAGACCGCGAGCGAGGACGCTCCGTCCGGGCCGGCGCCGACGCTGACGACCTCGGCGGAGACGTCCGGGCTGCGGCCGTCGTCCGCGAATCCGTCGTCGCCCTCGGGGCGGGCGTTGCCCGCGTTCTCGTAGTGGTCGTACGGATCGTCCGTGCCGGACTCGCCGTCCACGTCGGAGGCCGTGACCGAGGTGCCCCGGCCCTCGCCGGTCAGCGGCGCGCCCCGGTAGGCGGCCCACAGGGCGATCACCGGGGCGGCGACGACCGTGGCCACGACCGTCGTCGTCAGGACCCGGGCGCGCAGCCGGTCGCGGCGCGCGGCGTGGTCCTTGGGGTCCAGCGGGAAGCCGGTCCGCCCGAAGCGCGGGGCCCCGGACCTGGACCGCCGGGCGTGCGTCAGGGCGACGCGCACCGAGGGGCGGGGCGCTTCGACGACCGGCAGCGCGGCGGCGGCCGGGGTGACGGCCGCACCGGGCCAGGGGCCGGCCGCGCCGGCCCGCTCGGCGGCGCGGCGGCAGCGGGGGCAGTCGTCGACGTGCCGGACGAGCTCACGGCGCAGGGCCGCCGAGAGCAGCACCTGATGGGCACCGGTGAGCCGCGCGACGGCGGGGCAGTCGCCCGTCTCCACGACGGCGAGGGCGGCGCGGGTGCGCTCCACCTCGCAGGCGCCCGCCGCCAGGAGCTCCCGGGCGCCGGCGGGGTCGAGGCCGAGGACGGCGGCGACGGCGCGCGGGGTGAGCCCGTGGCGCACGGCGAGCTCCAGCGCCTCGCGCTGCTCGGGGGTGGTGCCCGCGGCCTCGGGCCAGGCCAGCCGCGCGAGTTCACGCCGGTGCGCCTCGGCGGCCGGGGACTCCGCGGGACAGCCGGCCTCCTCCTGGGGGGTGTGCGTACGGGGCGCGCGGACGCCCTCGCGGGGTGCGGCGCCCCGGGGGGCGGGCCCCCGCCGGTGCGCCTGGCGGCCCCGTCGCTGCTCGGTGAGCGCGCGCAGGCACGTCCATCTGGCCAGGGCGTACAGCCAGGATTTACGTTCCTCCTCGGCCGCGGGGCACCGGCCGTCCTGCCGTTCGGCGATCGCGAGGACCGAGCCGAGCGCCTCGGTGGCCGCCTCGTGGTCGCAGAGCACGGAGAGGCAGTAGGTGAACAGGCCGTCGAGATACGGCTCGTGGCGTGCGGACGATCGCTGCGCGGTGGGGCGGGCCTCGCGGCGGTGCGCCCGGTGTGCGCCGGCGGTGTGTGTGGGGGTCTCCAGCCTGCTGCTCGTCACGTGGCGACCGTAGGCAGATTCGGGCGGAAGCCTGACAGCACTTTCCGACATTTAATCCTTACGGGTGACGGTCTCCCTCGAAAGAGGACAGGAATCCCGGATTCCACCGCAAATACCGCATCGGGCACATGTTCGGCTTCCGTGCCCACGACCGGCACTGTCGGACCCCACCTATACGGTGACGCCATGGCTGCCCGTACGAAATCCGCGAAGGACCGCCCGTCCTACCGATGCACCGAATGCGGCTGGACGACGGCCAAATGGCTCGGCCGCTGCCCGGAGTGCCAGGCCTGGGGGACGGTCGAGGAGTTCGGCGGCGCCCCCGCGGTCCGTACGACGGCCGCGGGACGGGTCTCCACCGCCGCCGTGCCGATCGGCCAGGTCGACAGCCGGCAGGCCACCGCCCGCTCCACCGGGGTCGGCGAGCTGGACCGCGTGCTCGGCGGGGGTCTCGTGCCCGGCGCCGTCGTGCTGCTCGCGGGCGAGCCGGGCGTGGGCAAGTCGACGCTGCTGCTGGACGTGGCCGCCAAGGCCGCGAGCGACGACCACCGGACGCTGTACGTCACGGCCGAGGAGTCCGCCAGCCAGGTGCGGATGCGGGCCGACCGGATCCGGGCGATCAACGACCACCTCTATCTGGCCGCCGAGACCGACCTCTCCGCCGTGCTGGGGCACCTGGACGCCGTCAAGCCGTCCCTCCTCGTCCTCGACTCCGTGCAGACCGTCGCCTCACCGGAGATCGAGGGCGCGCCCGGCGGCATGGCGCAGGTCCGCGAGGTCGCCGGCGCGCTCATCCGGGCCTCCAAGGAGCGCGGCATGTCGACGCTCCTGGTGGGCCATGTCACCAAGGACGGCGCGATCGCCGGCCCCCGGCTCCTGGAGCACCTCGTCGACGTGGTGCTCTCCTTCGAGGGCGACCGGCACGCCCGCCTCCGGCTCGTGCGGGGCGTCAAGAACCGGTACGGCGCCACGGACGAGGTGGGCTGCTTCGAGCTGCACGACGAGGGCATCACCGGCCTCGCGGACCCCTCGGGGCTCTTCCTCACCCGCCGTGACGAGCCCGTTCCCGGCACCTGTCTGACGGTCACCCTGGAGGGCAAGCGCCCGCTCGTCGCCGAGGTGCAGGCGCTGACGGTCGACTCGCAGATCCCCTCGCCCCGGCGCACCACCTCGGGCCTGGAGACCTCCCGGGTCTCGATGATGCTGGCCGTCCTGGAGCAGCGCGGCCGGATCAGCGCCCTCGGCAAGCGGGACATCTACAGCGCCACGGTGGGCGGCGTGAAGCTCACCGAGCCGGCCGCGGACCTCGCCATCGCCCTGGCCCTGGCCAGCGCGGCCAGCGACACACCGCTGCCGAAGAACCTGGTCGCGATCGGTGAGGTGGGGCTCGCCGGGGAGGTCAGAAGGGTCACGGGGGTCCAGCGCAGGCTGGCGGAGGCGTACCGTCTCGGGTTCAAGCACGCCCTGGTCCCGAGGGACCCGGGACAGGTCCCGGCCGGTATGAAGGTCACAGAAGTGGCCGACATGGGCGACGCCCTGAGAGTCCTTCCCCGCCGCTCTCGGCCGGACGGACCACAGGAGGACGGCGCACGCCGGTAGACTTTGCCCTGGTCTCGCCCGCCCGTACGAACGGTACGAGGGACGCAAGGGCACCGCCGACCTGTGACCGGAGGAGTGCAGTGGCAGCCAACGACCGGGCAGCATCGCCCGGAAAGTCCGGCCAAGGCACGGGGAACGAGGCGCTGATGCGCGCCTCGCTGAGCGCGGTCGCGCCCGGGACGGCCCTCCGCGACGGCCTGGAGCGCATCCTCCGTGGCAACACCGGCGGACTGATCGTCCTCGGCATGGACAAGACCGTCGAATCCATGTGTACGGGCGGCTTCGTGCTCGACGTGGATTTCGCCGCGACGCGCCTGCGCGAACTGTGCAAGCTGGACGGCGCGATGATCCTCGACAAGGACATGACGAAGATCCTCCGGGCCGGCGTGCAGCTGGTCCCGGACGCCTCCATCCCGACCGAGGAGACGGGCACCCGGCACCGCACGGCGGACCGGGTCTCCAAGGCGTGCGGCTTCCCGGTCGTCTCGGTCTCCCAGTCGATGCGCCTGATCGCGCTGTACGTGGACGGGGAGCGGCGGGTCCTGGAGGAGTCCTCCGCGATCCTGTCCCGCGCCAACCAGGCGCTCGCCACCCTCGAGCGGTACAAGCTCAGGCTGGACGAGGTCGCCGGGACGCTCTCCGCGCTGGAGATCGAGGACCTGGTCACCGTCCGGGACGTGACGGCGGTCTCGCAGCGGCTGGAGATGGTCCGCCGCATCGCGACCGAGATCGCCGAGTACGTCGTGGAGCTGGGCACCGACGGCCGCCTTCTGGCCCTCCAGCTGGACGAGTTGATCGCGGGCGTGGAGCCGGAGCGGGAGCTGGTCGTCCGCGACTACGTCCCCGAGCCCACCGCGAAGCGGTCCCGTACGGTCGACGAGGCGCTGGCCGAGCTGGACACGCTCACCCACACCGAGCTGCTCGAACTCCCCGTGGTGGCACGCGCCCTGGGCTACAGCGGCTCCCCGGAGACGCTGGACTCGGCGGTCTCCCCGCGCGGCTTCCGGCTGCTGGCGAAGGTGCCGAGGCTCCCCGGGGCGATCATCGAGCGGCTGGTGGAGCACTTCGGCGGCCTGCAGAAGCTGCTCGCCGCGAGCGTGGACGACCTCCAGGCCGTGGACGGGGTCGGCGAGGCGCGGGCCCGCAGCGTCCGTGAGGGACTCTCGCGGCTGGCGGAGTCCTCGATCCTGGAGCGGTACGTCTAGGACTTCCGAGCGGATCCTGCCGGGCCTCGCGCCCGAGACCCCGCCCGTATCACCGAAGGGCCCCGCCGGAGTGTTCCGGCGGGGCCCTTCGGCGTTCGTCGTTCCCGGTGCGGATCCGCCCGCGCCGTCAGTCCTTCGCCAGCACGAACGACGCGCGCTGGACGGCCTCGCCCGGGACCTTCGCCTCCAGCAGGTACGTCCCCGGCCCGGCGCTCCTGACCGGCGGCGTCGCGCACGAGGGCGCGCTCCCCTTGCGGTCCCACGTCACGACGTGCACGACCGTGGCCCCCGCCGGGACCCTCAGGAACAGGGCTCCGGCCTTCGGGCAGTCCTTCGACGACCACACCTGCTCGTCGTCCTCGCCGGCCTCGGTGATCGTGAGCACGGCGCTCTTCGGCCCGAAGTCGGCCTTGCAGTCGGTGGCCGAGGTGTTCCTGGCGCTGAGCTTGAACTCCGGCTTGTCGTCCGGCCCGAAGCTGTTCTCCGTCTTCAGGCTCAACTGCAGCACGGTCGGCGTGCAGTTGGGGAGCGACGAGCCGGCCGGCACCTGCTGGCCGCCCGTGCTGCCGCCGGTTCCCGTGCCCGTACCCGCCGATGTGGAGCCGCCCGCTCCCGCGGAGTCCGATCCCGCGGCACCGCCCGTCCCGCTGCCGGTGTCGCCGGTGCCTCCCCCGGTGCCCGAACTCCCGCCGGTGCCTCCACCGGTGCTCCCACCGGTGTCCTCCGACTCGTCGCGTCCGCCGGGGGGTTGGCCGGTGACGGGGCCCGAACTCGAAGGTCCCGGGGTGATCGACGGGGCGGGGCCGGAGCCTCCGGGCTTCCCGTCGTCCTGTCCCCCGCCGCTGCCGCCGCGCGAGGTGACGGCCCACGCGACCAGCGCCGCGAGCAGCGCGATCACCAGCACCGCTACTGCTCTCCGACGCCAGTAGATGCTGGAGGGAAGCGGCCCGACCGGATTGCGCATAGAACCCACGGACCGAACTGTACGAGAGATCCGGGCCGACTCCGGCCCCAACCGCCGCCTGATCCACAAGTTTTCCGGATCATCATCACGGAGCGGCGGTTCCCGGGGCGCTTCATCCGCTTTGCCCCACCCGGGGTCCCGTCCGCCCCGCCCGAGGGGTCGAAACGGGTGGCGTTACCACCCCGTGGACGCACGGCCGGGGCGACACCCCCGTAGCCGTGCCCGATGCCCCGCCTTCCGTGCCAGGATCGTAGGTGCGATGACTGCCACGACTTCGACACAGACGCCCCCCGCCTCCCTCCATACCCCCGTCATCGGGTGGTTCGAGCAGCACGCCCGCGATCTGCCCTGGCGCCGCCCCGATGCGGGCGCCTGGGGTGTGATGGTGAGCGAATTCATGCTCCAGCAGACCCCGGTGAACCGAGTCCTCCCGGTCTACGAGCAGTGGATGGCCCGCTGGCCGCGCCCCGCCGACCTGGCCGCCGACGCACCGGGCGAAGCCGTCCGTGCCTGGGGACGGCTCGGCTACCCGCGCCGTGCGCTGCGGCTGCACGGGGCCGCGCAGGCGATAACGGAACGCCACGGGGGCGACGTGCCGAGCGAGCACGGCCAGTTGCTCGCACTGCCCGGGATCGGGGAGTACACGGCCGCGGCCGTGGCCTCGTTCGCGTACGGGCAGCGTCATGCCGTGCTGGACACCAACGTCCGCAGGGTGTTCGCCCGGGCCGCCACCGGCATCCAGTACCCGCCGAACGCGACCACCGCGGCCGAGCGCAAGCTCGCCCGCGCACTGCTCCCCGAGGAGGACGAGCGCGCCGCCCGCTGGGCGGCGGCCACGATGGAGCTCGGTGCACTGGTGTGCACCGCGAAGAACGAGGACTGCACGCGCTGCCCGATCGCCGGACAGTGCGCCTGGCGGCTGGCGGGGAAGCCCGCCCACCAGGGCCCGCCGCGCCGCGGCCAGACCTACGCCGGTACGGACCGCCAGGTGCGGGGCCGGCTGCTCGCGGTGCTGCGGGACGCCGTCACACCGGTGCCGCAGTCGGCACTGGACGCGGTGTGGGAGGAGCCCGTGCAGCGGGCGCGCGCCCTGGACGGGCTGGTCGCCGACGGCCTCGTCGAGCCCCTGGCGAACGGCCGGTACCGGCTGCCTCTGACCTGACCGTGCTCCGGCGGACCGGGGCTGTCCAGCGGCTGTTACACAACCGATGGACAGCCGTGCGTCCGCCTACGGCTGCTCCGCACAGCCTCGTGACAACGCCTCCGTAACGTCACCGGACGTCGGCGAACGGACCATCCCGCCGACGGCGGTACACGGGGATCGACGGGGACGGAGGCGGTTGTAATGGCGCAGGGCGAGGTGCTCGGATTCGAGGAGTACGTACGGACCCGGCAGGACGCGCTGCTGCGCAGTGCCCGCCGGCTCGTACCCGATCCCGTGGACGCGCAGGACCTGCTCCAGACCGCGCTGGTCCGCACCTTCGGCCGCTGGGACGGCATCGCCGACAAGTCCCTCGCCGACGCCTATCTGCGCCGCGTCATGATCAACACGCGTACGGAGTGGTGGCGGGCCCGCAAGCTCGACGAGGTCCCCACCGAGCAGCTCCCCGACGCGAGCGTCGACGACGGTGCCGACCAGCGCGCCGACCGGGCCCTGCTCATGGATGTCCTCGGGGTGCTGGCTCCGAAGCAGCGCAGCGTCGTCGTGCTGCGACACTGGGAGCAGATGAGCACGGAGGAGACGGCCGCGGCGCTCGGTATGTCCGCCGGCACGGTGAAGAGCACGCTGCACCGCGCCCTGGCACGCCTGCGCCAGGAGCTGGAGGACCGTGCCGCCCGGAGCCGTGAGGCCGAGGAGACACCGGTGCGGATACCCGCGCAGCGGAACGGGCGTCATGACGAGCGGGGGCGGGAGCGGTGCGCGGCCTGAGAGGCAGCAGCGGGAAGAGCACGACGGCCGGCCGCGGAGGACTCCGGGCCGGTCTGGTGGCGGGGAGCACGGCGGTGGCCGGGCTCGCCGCCTTCGGGCTGTTGTGCGCCGGGTGTTCCGCCGGGGGCACGGGCACCCGTGACGAGGGCCCGGCGAGCGCCCAGCAGGCCGCCCGGGCCACGCCGACGAGCACGGTTCCCAGCGGGACGGCCAAGCCCTCCCCGCGGGTCGACGCCGTGCGGCTGGTCAAGAGCGACCCGAAGGTGAGCCGGCAGCTCAGGGACGACCTGAAGCCCTGCACCGGGGACGAGTACCCGGTCGACACCTCGTACGGCACGCTCACCGGCGGCCCGGGGACGGACGTCGTGGTCAACGTGATGACCTGCGGCGACTCGGTGGGGGTCGGCACGTACGTCTACCAGCGGCAGGCCGACGGTTCGTACGGGAACGTCTTCGCCGCCGAGGTGCCCGCGGTCTACGGCACCATCGACCGGGGCGACCTGGTGGTGACGACCCAGGTGTACGGGTCGAAGGACTCGGTCGCGTACCCCTCCGGGGAGGACGTCGTCACCTACCGCTGGGCCGCCGGCCGGTTCACCGAGACCGACCGGGTGCACAACGACTTCAACCGGGCCGTCGGCGCCGGGGAGGGCGACCTCCCCGCACCGCAGCCGACGCAGAACTGAGAGCCGCTCGCATGGCCGAGACCCATGTCCTCTTCGTCGAGGACGACGACGTCATCCGTGAGGCCACCCAGCTCGCGCTGGAGCGGGTCGGATTCACGGTCACCGCGGTGCCCGACGGCCTGCTGGGCCTGGAGGCCTTCCGGGCGGACCGCCCGGACATCGCGCTGCTGGATGTGATGGTGCCGGGCCTGGACGGGGTCAGTCTGTGCCGGCGCATCCGCGACGAGTCGACCGTGCCCGTGATCATGCTGTCGGCGCGGGCCGACGCGATCGACGTGGTGCTCGGTCTGGAGGCCGGGGCCGACGACTACGTCACCAAGCCGTTCGACGGGGCGGTCCTGGTGGCCCGCATCCGCGCGGTGCTGCGGCGCTTCGGCCACGCGGCCGGTGCGGGCGGGGCGCCCGACGGGCCCGGCGGCGCGGACGAGGAGACGGGCGGTGTGCTGGTCTTCGGCGACGTGGAGATCGACACCGAGGGCATGGAGGTGCGCCGGGAGGGCGCGCACGTCGGGCTGACCCCGACGGAGATGCGGCTGCTGCTGGAGTTCTCCTCGGCGCCCGGCACCGTCCTCTCCCGGGACAGGCTCCTGGAGCGGGTCTGGGACTACGGCTGGGGCGGGGACACCCGCGTCGTCGACGTCCATGTGCAGCGGCTGCGCACCAAGATCGGGCAGGACCGGATCGAGACGGTCCGCGGCTTCGGCTACAAGCTGCGCGCATGAGGCGGCTGGCGCTGCGGACCGGGGTCCGCTGGAAGATCAGCATCGCGATCGCGGCGGTCGGGGCGCTCATCGCGCTGGCGCTGAGCCTCGTCGTCCACAACGCGGCCCGTGTCTCGATGCTGGAGAACGCGCGCGAGGTGCAGCTGGAGCGGCTGCTCTTCGCCCAGCGGCTGTACGAGGCGACGAACACGACGAAGCCGTTGCCGAAGTTCGGCGCCAAGGTCAACGACCCCTCGCTGCCGGCGAGCCTGCGCAAGCAGATACGCGACAACCGGCGCGCCACCCACGTCGACGAGTACGGCAACGGCGCCCCCGACGTCTGGGCGGCGGTGCCGCTGGCCAACGGTGACGTCCTGTCCCTGCACACCCGCTTCGCCGACCGCAGCGCCACGATCATGGGCGACCTGGACAGGGCCCTGATCATCGGCTCGGTCTCGGTCGTCTTCGGCGGCTGCGCCCTGGGTGTGCTGATCGGCGGCCAGCTCTCCCGGAGGCTGCGCAAGGCGGCAGCGGCGGCCGGCAAGGTCGCGCAGGGCAACACGGAGGTACGCGTACGGGAGGCCGTCGGCGGCGTCGTACGGGACGAGACCGACGAGCTGGCCCGGGCCGTGGACGCCCTGACGGACGCGCTGAACGAGCGGATCGAGGCGGAGCGCCGGGTCACCGCCGACATCGCCCACGAGCTGCGCACCCCGGTCACCGGTCTGCTCACCGCGGCCGAGCTGCTCCCGCCGGGGCGCCCCACGGAGCTCGTACGGGACCGGGCCCAGGCGATGCGGACCCTGGTCGAGGACGTCCTGGAGGTGGCCCGGCTGGACAGCGCGTCGGAGCGGGCCGAGCTGCAGGAGCTCCAGCTCGGCGAATTCGTCAGCCGGCGGGTCCGGGTGCTGGATCCGGAGATCCCGGTGCGGGTGGTGCACGAGTCCTGGGTGTCCACGGATCCGCGGCGGCTGGAGCGCATCCTGGGCAATCTGCTGGGGAACGCCGCCAAGCACGGGGCCGGACCGGTCGAGGTCACGGTCGAGGGCCGGGTCGTACGGGTCCGCGACCACGGGCCCGGTTTCCCCGAGGCGCTGCTGCGGGAGGGGCCGAGCCGCTTCCGTACGGGGAGCAGCGACCGGTCGGGGCGCGGCCACGGCCTGGGGCTGACCATCGCCGCGGGGCAGGCCCGGGTGCTGGGAGCCAGGCTGACGTTCCGCAACGCGGGGCCGCTGGGGGCCGCGGACGCCGGCGGTACGGGCGGGGCGATCGCCGTGCTGTGGCTGCCCGAGCACGCGCCGACGAACACCGGGAGCTTCCCCGTGCTGCGGCAGACGGGCACGGGCTGAGGCAGGAAGGGTGCGGGCCCCGGAGACCGGTGGTCTCCGGGGCCCGCACCTTCTCAGGGGGCTGTCCTTCGCAGGGGCGCCCTTCTCAGGGGGTCGCTGCAGGGGTTGGCGCTCACAATGCCGCTGCTCAGGCGTTCTGCGACTGCTTGGCGGCCGCGAGGCCGGTGGGCGCCGTGCCGTCGGCGTCCGAGGCGGCCGCCTCCGGCTTGGCCGAGCCGCGCAGCGGGACCTCCTTGACGAACAGCGCCGCCACCAGGGCCAGCACCGCGACGGAGCCGCCCACCAGGAAGGCGATGTGGGTGCCGGAGGCCACCGCGTACTCGTACGCCTCGCGGACCGGGACCGGGAGCTTCGCCAGGCTCGCCGCGTCCAGCTGGGCGGACCGCTCGGTGGCTCCGCCGCCGCCGCGCGCCATCATCTCGTCCTGCACGCGGCCGGTGAAGAGCGCGCCCATGATCGCGACTCCGAAGGAGCTGCCGAGCGTACGGAAGAGGGTGGTCGTGGACGAGGCGACGCCCATGTCCTTGAGCTCGACGCTGTTCTGGGCGACGAGCATCGTGATCTGCATCAGGAAGCCCATGCCGGCGCCGAGCACCGCCATGTAGAGGCCGGACGTCAGACGCGTGGTGCCGGTGTCCATGGCGGCGAGCAGGAACAGCCCGGCGACCATCAGGACGCTGCCCACGATCGGGAAGACCTTGTACTTGCCGGTGCTGGTGGTGATCCGTCCGGCGACCAGCGAGACGATCATCATCGCGAGCAGCATGGGCAGGAGCAGCAGCCCGGAGTTGGTCGCGGAGGCCCCCTGGACCGACTGCTGGAACAGCGGCAGGAAGAGCACCGCGCCGAACATCACGAAGCCCGCCATGAAGCCGACCACGGACATGAGGGTGAAGTTGCGGTTGCGGAAGATGTGCAGCGGCACGATCGGTTCGGCGGCCTTCGTCTCGACGAAGACGAAGCCGACGAGGGAGGCGACGCCGAGGGCGATGAGCTCCATGATCACGGCCGAGCCCCAGGCGTACTCCGTACCGCCCCAGGTGGTGACCAGCACGATCGCGGTGATGCCGACGGTGAGGAGCGCGGCCCCGAGGTAGTCGACCTTCGCCTTCGTACGCTCCTTGCGGGGCAGGTGCAGCACGGCGGTGACCATGGCCAGCGCGAGGGCGCCGAGCGGCAGGTTGATGTAGAAGCTCCAGCGCCAGCCCAGGTGGTCGGTGATGGTGCCGCCGACCAGCGGTCCGCCGATCATGGCGATGGCCATCACGCCGGCCATCATGCCCTGGTACTTACCGCGCTCCCGGGGCGGGACCAGGTCGCCGATGATGGCCATGACGCCGACCATCAGACCACCGGCGCCGAGGCCCTGGATGGCGCGGAATCCGATGAGCTGACCCATGTCCTGGGACATTCCGCTCAGCACCGAGCCGATCAGGAAGATCACGATCGACGTGAGGAAGATGCTCTTGCGGCCGTACATGTCGCCGAGCTTGCCCCAGATGGGGGTGGAGGCCGCGGTGGCGAGGGTGTAGGCCGTGACCACCCAGGACAGATGCTCCAGACCGCCCAGGTCGCCGACGATGGTGGGCATCGCGGTGCCGACGATCAGGTTGTCGAGCATGGCGAGCAGCATCGCGATCATCAGCGCGAGGACCACCACCCGGACGCTGCGTGCCGGTGGTTCCGCTTTCGCGCCCGCCGCCGCTTTCTTTAGTTCTGTCATGCCGTCCGCTCCCCTGATCCCCTGCTGCCCGGTCTGCCACCGATCCGGCACTTACTTGCCGCCCGGCTAGTTGGCTACACTGAGGAAAGTAGACCCGTAACTAGCCGGGCGTCAAGTAAGTTCTTGGGAGAGTCGCATGGGCAGCACGCCGCAGCCGCGCCGGGGCAACACCCGACAGCGCATTCAGGACGTCGCCCTGAAACTCTTCGCCGAGCAGGGGTACGAGAAGACGTCGCTCCGCGAGATCGCCGAGCAGCTGCAGGTCACCAAGGCGGCGCTGTACTACCACTTCAAGACCAAGGAAGACATCCTCGTCAGCATCTTCGAGGACCTGAACAGGCCCGTCGAGGAGATCGTCGCCTGGGGCCAGGGGCAGCCCCGCACCCTGGAGACGAAGAAGGAGATCCTGGTCCGCTACAGCGAGGCGCTCAAGGCGGCGGCCCCGCTCTTCGTCTTCATGCAGGAGAACCAGGCGACGGTGCGCGAGCTGAGCATCGGCCACACCATGAAGCACCGGGTCCTCGCCCTGGTGGACCTGATCAAGGACCCGGACGCGCCGCTCACCGACCAGGTGCGCTGCTTCACCGCCCTCTTCGCGATGCACGCCGGGATGATGGCCCTCAGGGACGCCGAAGGCGACCCCGATGAGAAGCGCGAGGCTGCTCTCGAGGTCGCCGTCGAACTGGTGACCAAGGCCCATGACCCGGGGCCCGCCGCTTAGCGGCTACGGGGTGGTGCGCGTCAGACCTTGACGTGCACGGACTTCAGGTACGAGACCGGGTCGAGCGCGGAACCGTAGTTGGGCGAGTTCCGGATCTCGAAGTGCAGGTGGGGACCGCTGGAGTTACCGGTGTTGCCGGACTTGGCGATCTCGTCGCCGGTCTTCACGCGGTCGCCGACCTTGACCTCGATCTTCGACAGGTGCGCGTACTGCGAGTACTTGCCGTTGGCGTGCTTGATCACGATGGCGTTGCCGTACGCGGGACCGTCGCCGCCGCCGTTGGGGCCGGCCTTGACGACGCGGCCGGTGTGCGCGGCCTCGACCTTGGTGCCGATCGGCACGGCGAAGTCCTGACCGGAGTGCTTGTGGGCCCAGCGGTCACCGCCGGTGCCGTAGGTGGCGCTCAGCTCGTAGTGGCTGACCGGGGCCTCCCACGAGGCGGCCTTCTTCTTGGCAGCGGCCTTCTTCTTCGCGGCCGCCTTCTTCTTGGCGTCGGCCTTGTCGGCCTTGTCGGCCTTCGCCTTCGCGGCGGCCTTGCCCTGTGCGGTCGCCTGCTGGGCGACGGAGTCAGCGGTGGCCGCGCCGGCGAGGGCCGCGGTGTCCGCGGTGCCCGTCGTGCCGGACGCGAACGCCGCGCCCGCACCGAACACCATCGACGCACCCAGGCCGGCGGCCACGACGGCGCCACTGACGCGGGACATGGACGGGCGGCGGGAGTGCTGGAACGTAACGCGCTTCGACATGCGGGGAGAACCTCCGGGGTGACTGGACCCGGCGTCGACCGGGCTTGCTCCACCTTGGTAACCCGCACCCCCCAGAACACTCAAACACCTCATCTACGATCAAAAGCCGTAGCCGAGGGCCCGGGAATTCACCGCCGTCACCGGTCCGGCGACAGCGGACGATCTTTCGGACAAATGTCGCGAAGCAGGTTTAACCCCTGTTCCTGGGGCATCCTTGCGGGACACAGGGCAGAAATACGGTCATATTCACCCAAACGCCGAAAGCCTCCTCCGGGGCGGGCCGAAGGTCCCAGGACCGGCCACCCCTCCTACTCCTAGGGCGGCTAGTAGGCCTCCGAGGGGCTGTGCGCCTTGTCACCGCCGGTGGGCCGGAAGCCTGCCCGTTTCGGGACCTTCGGCCCCCGGGCTGACTACGCTGTCCGGCACACGCTCAGCACCCCGGGGGGGGACAGATGGCCGACGACATCACCCATGGCCTCGACGGCATCGAGCTCGCCGACGCCGTCGAGTCGATCCGCAACCAGCTCATCGACGCGGCGACCCGCGCCACCGGCAGGCCCCTCGCCTTCTCGGTGGGCGACATCCAGATGGAGTTCACCCTGGAACTCCGCAGGGAGCACAAGGCGGGCGGGAAGGTGAAGGCCTGGGTCGTCGAGGCGGGCGCCGACACCTCCCGGTCCACCGGCCGCACGCACAAGGTCGGCTTCACCCTCACCCCGCGCAACGCCGTCACCGGGGAGGCCTGGGAGATCGGGGACGAGGAGGCGGGGAGCACCGCGCACTTCGGCGGCAGCGGCACGGCGGGGTCGTGAGGGCGGTGCAGCCCGCGGACCGTACGGTCGTCGTCTCCGGCGCCCTCCAGGGCAGCGGCGTACTGCTCACCGACCGGCTGGTGCTGACCTGCGCCCATGTGGTCAGGGGCAGCAGCGGATGCCACCTCGGGCACCCTGACGTGGCGGGCCCGGTCCCGGCGACGGTGGCCTGGATCGACCACGACCTCGACGTCGCCCTGCTCCAGGCCGCGAGCCCGGTCCTTCCGGTGGGCCCGGCCCGGCTCGGCCTGGTGGACACCCGGCAGGCCATGGACAGCTGCGAGATCACCGGGTTCCCCCGCATCCAGCGGTACGGCGCCGAGAAGCACGCGGAGGCGGACCAGTACACGGCGACGGTCCTGCCCATGGCGGGCCGGATGCGCAACCTGCTGGTCTGCGACCTCGACGGGCCACCGGTCATCCGGTCCGACCAGGCGCCCTCCGTGCTCGCGGGGCTCTCCGGCGGGCCCGTCTTCGCAGGGGACGTGCTGCTCGGAATCGCCCGCCAGGTTCCCCAGCAGCGGGGCGGCCGGCGGGTCGAGTGCGTTCCCCTCGGCCCCGTACTGACGGCGAAGCCGTTCCGGCTGGTCTACGAACAGAGCGGCCCCGCGCTCCGCCACGAGAGGGTCCACGGGCACTTCCCCCGGGACCTCCGGTACGAGGAGGAGTACGCGGCCTCCATCGGGGCGGCGTACCGGCGTACGAAGATCTTCGGGCTGGACGAGCTGGGCCGGCACGACTCGGAGTGGGACCTGGACACGGCCTATCTGAGCCTGGAGGCGCAGTCCCAGCCCCAGTCCCGGACGCTGCCCTCTCCCGGGCCGCAGCGCGTCGACGCGCTCCTCGCCGACCGGCCCCGGGTCCTGCTCCGGGGCGACGCGGGCGCCGGGAAGACCACGCTGCTGTGGTGGCTGGCCGCCCATGCCGCGGCCCGCACCCTCGCCGACGCCCTGGACCCGCTGAACGGCCTGATCCCCTTCGTCGTCCCGCTCCGGACCCTGCGCGCCCGGGGCAGCACCTTCCCGGGCCCCGCCCAGCTCTCCGGCGCCGCCGGGCTGGTCGTCGACGACGCCCCCGACGGGTGGGCGGGCCGGGTCCTGGAGTCGGGCCGGGCGCTCCTCCTGGTCGACGGCCTGGACGAGGTGCCCCCGGAGGACCGGGAGGAGGCCCATGCGTGGCTGTCGCAGCTCCTGCGGCGCTACCCGGAGACCCGCTGCGTGGCCACGGTCCGCCCGCTGGCCGTCGCGCCGGACTGGCTCGGCTCGGAGGACTTCGAGGAACTGCGGCTCCTGCCGATGCGTGACGGGGACATCCAGTCGTTCGTGGCGTCGTGGCACGAGGCGGCGCGGCTGGACAGCCACGGCCACGAGGCCCTGGCCGAGCTGGAACGCGACCTCTCCCACCAGTTCGCCGAGAACGCCGCACTGCGCGATCTCGCTCGTACCCCTCTGCTCTGTGCGGTGATCTGCGCCCTGCACCGCCGGCGTCAGGGCAGTCTCCCCGCCACCCGCTGGAAGCTCTACAGCTCCGCCCTGGAGATGCTGCTCGGCAACCGCGACGAACGCCGCAGGATCAAGAGCCCCGAGGGCATCTCGATGGACGTGGAGGAGCAGACCCAGCTGCTCCAGCGCATCGCGGCGTGGCTCGTGCGGGAGGGCCAGTCGGAGTTCTCCCGTGAACAGGCCCTGCACCAGGTCGACCGCACGCTGACCGGCATGACACGCGTACGGGAGCAGGGTTCGGCGGAAACCGTCCTGACCCATCTGCTGAACCGCAGCGGGCTGCTCCAGGAGCGCTCCTTCGACACCTACCAGTTCGCCCACCGCACCTTCCAGGACTTCCTGGCCGCGAAGGAGCTCGTCGAGGACGACCATCTCAACGAGCTCCTGCGGCACGCCCCCGACGAGCAGTGGCAGGACGTCATCCTGCTCGCGGCAGGCCATTGCGGACGCCGGCAGCTGCCCGTCCTGGTGCACGGGCTGCTCGATTCCGCCGCGCAGACCAGCTCCCTCGCCCGAGCGGAGCTCCGCGTCCTGGCTGCCCTCTGTGCCCAGCACGCCGCGTGGCTGGACACCACCACGCGTGACCGCGTCCACCGCTCGACGGCGTCACTGTTCCCGCCCCGCAACTCGGTGAAGGTGGGTCTGCTGGCCCGCATGGGACCGGAAGCGCTCACTCATCTGCCCCACCCCCGGGAGTACGCCGGGGAGATCGACGAGCGCACCGCGGAACACGTGGTGGACCTGATCAGCCACATCGGTGGCGCGGAGGCCGTCCCGCACGTCCGGGACTGGGCACTCGCCATCCCCGGGCTCGGGCCCACGCTGATGAACTGCTGGGACCGCTACCCTGCCGAGGCCTACGCGGCGGAGGTCCTCAACCGGCTCGATACCACCCGGCTGCGGGTAAGGGTGCGGAGCAGGGACCAGCTGGCCGCCCTGCGCCATGTCCCCGACGCCGACCGCCTCGACTTCGTCGGGGACCTGCCGGAGCCCGAGCTCCGTACCGCCCTGCGGGGCAGGCGCCCACGGCAGATCTGGCTGCGCGCCAACAACTGCCTGACGGATCTCTCGTTCCTGGCGGGCTCCGACCGGCTCACCGAACTCCGTATCCACTCATCCCCCGGAGTACGGGATCTGAGCCCGCTGTCCCTCCTCGACAGCCTGGACGAGCTGTCGCTGGGCGGTTCCCCGCTGACGGCGTCCACACTCGGCTCGCTCGGTCCGCATCCCCGTCTCCGCCACCTCTCCCTCTCGCGCCTCACCGTGCAGCGGTTCAGCGATCTGCCTCCGCTGCCCGGCGTGGTGACTCTGAACGTCCGGGCCGACGGCCGTTTCGAGGCCGACTCCTTCGAAGGCTGGTCCCGGCTGACGGCGCTGAACCTCGCCGGCGCCTTCCTGCCGATCGGTCCCCTCCTCGCCGCGCTCCGCCGGGCCCCTCAGGTGACGGCGCTCGACCTGACGGCGCCGGCGGTGCCCGACCTCGCCGGCCACGACCCGGTCCCCTCCGTCACGACGCTCTCGCTGTCCCGTCTCCGCACCACGGCCGTCGCCGGTGACCGGCTGGGACAACTGCCGAAGATCTTCCCGTCGCTGCGCGACCTCACGCTGTCGACCTCCATGGCGACGGAACCGTCGTGGCCCCCGGAAGCCCCCGCCGTCGACCTCTCCCCGCTGCGCGGCCTGCCGGGGCTCACGGTCACGATCACCCGCAGCGCCCGGGTGACAGGAGCGGAAGGCATCGACGTACGGCAGCTGTGACCGCGGGTGAGCTGCCGGACCGCACCGAAAAGGGGCTGCCCCGGACCGAAACCGGTCCGGGGCAGCCCCTGTGACGCTCAGGCGCTACGCGCCCTACGCCTCCTTCGTCAGGTTCGGGCCGCCGCCCGCTGCCTGCTCGATCGGCGGGACGTCGGGCAGTGCCGACTTCTCCTCGCCACGGAACGAGAACTTCTTCTCGTCCCCTTCGCCCTCGGTGCCCACGACCACGATGTGACCGGGACGCAGCTCGCCGAAGAGGATCTTCTCGGAGAGGATGTCCTCGATCTCGCGCTGGATCGTCCGGCGCAGCGGCCGGGCGCCCATCACGGGGTCGTAGCCCTTCTTCGCGAGGAGCGACTTGGCCTCGGCACTGAGCTCGATGCCCATGTCGCGGTCCTTCAGACGCTCATCCACCTTGGCGACCATCAGGTCGACGATCTGGATGATGTCTTCCTCGGTGAGCTGGTGGAAGACCACCGTGTCGTCGACACGGTTGAGGAACTCAGGCCGGAAATGCTGCTTGAGCTCGTCGTTGACCTTGACCTTCATCCGCTCGTAGTTCGTCTTGACGTCGCCCTGGGCGGCGAAGCCCAGGTTGAAGCCCTTCGAGATGTCCCTGGTCCCGAGGTTGGTCGTCATGATGATGACCGTGTTCTTGAAGTCCACGACCCGGCCCTGGGAGTCGGTCAGACGACCGTCTTCCAGAATCTGGAGCAGGGAATTGAAGATATCGGGGTGGGCCTTCTCGACCTCGTCGAAGAGGACGACGGAGAACGGCTTGCGGCGCACCTTCTCGGTGAGCTGGCCGCCCTCTTCGTAGCCCACGTAACCGGGGGGCGAACCGAAGAGGCGGGAAACCGTGTGCTTCTCGCTGAACTCCGACATGTCGAGGGAGATCAGCGCGTCCTCGTCGCCGAAGAGGAATTCGGCGAGCGTCTTGGAGAGCTCCGTCTTACCGACACCGGACGGGCCGGCGAAGATGAACGAGCCACCGGGGCGCTTCGGGTCCTTCAGACCCGCTCGCGTACGGCGGATCGCCTGCGACAGGGCCTTGATGGCGTCCTTCTGGCCGATGACGCGCTTGTGGAGCTCGTCCTCCATGCGCAGCAGACGCGAGGACTCCTCCTCGGTCAGCTTGAAGACCGGGATGCCGGTGGCGGTCGCCAGGACCTCGGCGATGAGCTCGCCGTCGACCTCGGCGACGACGTCCATGTCGCCGGCCTTCCACTCCTTCTCCCGCTTGGTCTTCGCCGCCAGCAGCTGCTTCTCCTTGTCGCGGAGCGAAGCTGCCTTCTCGAAGTCCTGGGAGTCGATGGCCGACTCCTTGTCGCGGCGGACGCCCGCGATCTTCTCGTCGAACTCGCGGAGGTCCGGCGGCGCGGTCATCCGGCGGATGCGCATCCGGGAGCCGGCCTCGTCGATCAGGTCGATCGCCTTGTCCGGCAGGAAGCGGTCCGAGATGTAGCGGTCGGCCAGGGTGGCGGCCTGGACCAGCGCCTCGTCCGTGATGGAGACCCTGTGGTGGGCCTCGTAACGGTCGCGCAGACCCTTGAGGATCTCGATGGTGTGCGGCAGCGACGGCTCCGCGACCTGGATGGGCTGGAAGCGGCGCTCGAGCGCGGCGTCCTTCTCCAGGTGCTTGCGGTACTCGTCGAGCGTCGTGGCACCGATGGTCTGGAGCTCGCCTCGCGCCAGCATGGGCTTGAGGATGCTCGCGGCGTCGATGGCGCCCTCGGCGGCACCCGCACCCACCAGGGTGTGGAGCTCGTCGATGAACAGGATGATGTCGCCGCGGGTGCGGATCTCCTTGAGGACCTTCTTCAGGCGCTCCTCGAAGTCACCGCGGTAGCGGGAACCCGCCACCAGGGCACCGAGGTCCAGGGTGTAGAGGTGCTTGTCCTTGAGGGTCTCGGGCACCTCGCCCTTGACGATGGCCTGCGCCAGGCCCTCGACGACCGCCGTCTTGCCGACGCCGGGCTCGCCGATGAGAACCGGGTTGTTCTTGGTGCGGCGGGACAGCACCTGCATGACCCGCTCGATCTCCTTCTCGCGCCCGATGACCGGGTCGAGCTTGGACTCACGAGCGGCCTGGGTGAGATTCCGGCCGAACTGGTCGAGCACCAGGGACGTGGAGGGCGTGCCCTCCGCGGGGCCGCCGGCTGTGGCCGCCTCCTTGCCTCCCGAGTACCCGGAGAGCAGCTGGATGACCTGCTGCCGCACCCGGTTCAGGTCGGCGCCCAGCTTCACGAGGACCTGGGCGGCGACGCCCTCGCCCTCGCGGATCAGGCCGAGCAGGATGTGCTCCGTGCCGATGTAGTTGTGGCCGAGCTGAAGTGCCTCACGGAGCGACAGCTCCAGGACCTTCTTGGCCCGGGGGGTGAAGGGGATGTGCCCGGACGGGGCCTGCTGGCCCTGACCGATGATCTCCTCCACCTGCTGGCGGACCGCCTCGAGCGAAATCCCGAGGCTCTCCAGGGCCTTAGCGGCGACACCCTCACCCTCATGGATCAGGCCCAGGAGGATGTGCTCGGTGCCGATGTAGTTGTGGTTGAGCATCCGGGCTTCTTCCTGAGCCAGGACGACAACCCGCCGCGCGCGGTCGGTGAACCTCTCGAACATCGTTAATCGCTCCTCAGAGCGGTCAGGCAGTAAGGGGTCGGTCCCCTCCCTGTCCTTCCGCAGCTTAGTCCCGCAAGCGGGGACCGCTCATTTCAACTGCCGACACCCGGCCCTGCTTCCCGGGGGATCTGCTGCCCCGAACGCCGACAACTGCTCCAACCCGATGGTGCGAGACGATGTTCCCGCAGGCCAGGCAGATAGCCCTTTCGCCAGTACGCCGATGGCGAACGTGAGACGTTTTTGCCCGCGTGTCGCCCCTTCCCACTAGGGATGTCTTACCCGCACTCACTGACAGTCCATGCGGCGCACCCCCGTTTACTCCGCTACGGGCGAACAACAACGCGCTGCCGAAGGCCTCCACGCGCCCCCGCAACGGACACACAGAGCAGTCGATCATGAACAGCGCGTAACTCCGGGGCCGGTTCGGCGGTTCATCGGACATGGCTTCCCTCGTCCCGCCTCCCCGCTCGTCGCCGGAACGCGACACCGCGCAGTGGTACGCCCGCGAGCTCGACTGGGTCACGGCGGGCACGGCGCCGGTGCGGCTGCTGACGGGGCTGCGCTTCGACGTCCTGGAGCTTCCGGCCGCGGCAGGTCACGCGGCGCTGCGCCGGGTCGGGCGCACCGGTCCGGTGGCGCTGGCGGGGCGGCGGATGCGGCTGCTGGTGGCCGCGGGCAGCGCGGAGGAGCTGCCGGGGCTGCTCGACTGGCTGGAGTGGGGCGGCATCGCCCTCGATCTGACCGCCATCGGCGACGGCGGGCACATCACGGCCCCGGTGCCGCCGGGCGGTGCGGCGGGCCCGCCGGGGGCCGCGGTCTGGCTGCGGCCCCCCGGATCGCGCCAGGAGGTGGAACCTTCACTCCCGGCCCTCGGCGGCCTCGGGAGCAGGGGTGGGGGTGCTCCCGATCTCGTACGACTCGTGGACGCGGCGGCGACGGAGTGCCACCGGGCCAGGCTCGCTCACGCCCGGACACACCTGTGGGCCCATCGGCCGACAGGTCAGCCGTTCGCCTTCTCGTAAGCCTCACGGATCTCGGCGGGGACGCGGCCGCGGTCGTTCACGTTGTGGCCGTTCTCGCGCGCCCACCGACGGATCTCGGCGGTGTCCTTGTTGCCACCGGTGACGGCGCGGCCCTTGCCACGGCCGGTCGCGGCGCGGCCGCCCGTGCGGCGTCCGCTCTTGGTGTACGGCTCGAGAAGACCACGGAGCTTGTCCGCGTTGCTCGTGGTGAGGTCGATCTCGTACGTCTTGCCATCCAGAGCGAACGTGACGGTCTCGTCCGCCTCGCCACCGTCGAGGTCATCAACAAGAAGGACCTGAACCTTCTGTGCCACCGGATTTCCTTTCATCGAAAATGCAGTACGCGGAAAGGAAACCGCTTTTCCCCGGAAAACACAAACCCCTGGGAGAGGTTCAGGAGCGCTAGAGCACGGGAAACATGCGCGATTCGGACATAGGGTTCCGGCAACTTCCGCCGTTCACAGGTGCAGAAGCATCCGGCTGTTGCCCAAGGTGTTCGGCTTCACTCGTTCGAGACCCAGGAACTCGGCGACACCCTCGTCATAGGAACGCAGCAGCTCGCTGTAGACATCTCCGTCGACCGGCGTCTCTCCGATCTCGGTGAAGCCGTGCGAGGCGAAGAAGTCGACTTCGAACGTGAGACAGAAAACCCGGCGGACACCGAGCCAGCGCGCGGTCTGCAGGAGCTTGTCCAGGACCTGGTGTCCGACACCCGCGCCCTTGATGGCGTGGTCGACGGCGAGAGTACGTACTTCGGCGAGGTCTTCCCACATCACGTGCAGTGCGCCGCAGCCGATGACACGGGCGTCCTCGTCGCGTTCGGCGACCCAGAACTCCTGGATGTCCTCGTAAAGCGTGACGGTCGCTTTGTCGAGCAGGATGCCTTCGGAGACGTAGCCGTCAAGGAGGCCGCGGACCGACGCCACATCGCTGGTCCTGGCGCGGCGGACGGTGATGGCCGGCCTATTTACCGACGGGCCGGTATGAAGTTCTGAGGGAGATCCGGTTTCCGGCCCGGTATGCGCTCCGGTTTGCGACTCGGTCCGGTGCTCGGTTTGCGGCTGCTCTGAGGACATCCCCCGACGCTATCGCCCGCGCTCCTGCGGCGCTTCATCGGCCGCGTCCCCGTCTTCGGGCGGACTCCCGGCCGGTTCGGGGAAGGTGGGTGCGACGACGCGCATCGCATCACGCAGAGCCTCGCGCTGCTCCGCGGACATCATGCCGAAGAAGGCGACCAGTGCGGCGGCCGGGTTGTCACTCTGCGACCAGGCTTCGTTCATCAGTGCGGCCGAGTATGCGGCGCGGGTGGAGACCGCCGTATATCGATATGCCCGGCCATCCACTTCCCGGCGTACCCAGCCCTTCTGATGGAGATTGTCCATTACCGTCATGACGGTCGTGTACGCGATGGACCGTTCCTGT
This sequence comes from Streptomyces silvae, assembly GCF_016745505.1. Classification (GTDB taxonomy): domain Bacteria; phylum Actinomycetota; class Actinomycetes; order Streptomycetales; family Streptomycetaceae; genus Streptomyces; species Streptomyces silvae. The sequence continues at coordinate 38,130 of NZ_JAERUC010000124.1, forward strand.
TGAAGGTCCTCGAGAACTTCCCGCACGGTGACCGGGCGGTTCCATTGCCAGACCCGTGTCATCACGGTGTCTTCCAGCTCTCCCAATTGGCGAGGCACACCGTCACCTTAGTGCTAGATGTCCGGAATGGGATAATTCTGGGACGGAAAAAGGGCGCACAGCTCCGGGGAGCCGTGCGCCCTTCCTGCTCGGGTCCGGGTCAGACGCCCTCGGGCCTCGGAGCCTGCCGGGCCGATTCGGCGCGGGCGAGCGCCGCGTCCACCGCGGCGTCCTCCTTGGCCTTGTTCGGGCCGCCCTGGCTCTTGATGATCGTCCTGACGAGGCCGATGAAGAAGACGGCCATCACCACGGGGGGAACGAGCGCGGATACGTAGTCCATGCCGTCCAGGGTAGCGAGCCCGGCATTCCGGCCACTCCCGGGCACCCCTCCGGCGCGCCGGTGCACTCAGGACACCGCGCGCTCCTCCGGCGGCGGGGCCGGAGCCGGCCGGCGGCGGGGCGGGAAGACCTCGGACGGCTTCGGCATCGGGCGCTCGCCCGGGGCCGGCGGACGGGCCGGCTCGGCGGGCCGCGACGGGGTGCGAGGCCGCTCGGGCTCCTTGGCCGCCGCCAGGCCACCGCGCAGAGCCAGCAGCCGTCCGCGCGGCGCGGGCGCCGTCATGGGCACGGCGCGGCCGGCCAGGCGCGCCCGCACCGAGCGCTCCGCCAGCACCTGGCAGCGCTCCAGCAGGGCCGCGGCGACCGGTCCGGCACGCAGGGCGCGCAGGGCCGCGAGGTCGTCGGGGCGGGGGTCGTAGCCGGCCGCGAGGGCGTCCTGGAGGAGTTCCAGATAGCCGCTGAGGGAGCCGGGGAGCGCGTCGCGGTAGCGGGCGAGATCGGCGAGGAGGAAGGCGCGCAGCCGGCCCGCCTCGTTCACCACCTCGTCCACCGCGCCCGCGAGGCGCAGGCAGTCCTGGACATCCTCTTCGGGCAGGGGCGTGGGGTGGAGGGCGTTGGCGAGAGCACGTCGGAGCACCCGGAGCTCGTCCGCGCTGAACGCCATGCCGCCGCGTGATCCGTAGGGCGTGGGCATGACGCGACAATACGTGCTAAATGGACAAAATCCGCTTAACCAACTGCCCGGCGGCGCGGCGTCGTGCCCCGCGCCGCCGGGTCGTTCCCGCAGGTGACCGCGGGCGCGGCTACATCCGGGCGATGTTGCGCTCGTACACGAGGCGCAGCCCGATGAGCGTCAGCCAGGGCTCGTGCTCGTCGATGACGGAGGACTCGCCCAACACCATCGGAGCAAGGCCGCCCGTCGCGATGACGGTGACCTCGTCGGGGTCGGCCGCCAGCTCCTTCTTCATGCGCTCGACCACGCCGTCGATCTGGCCGGCGAAGCCGTACACGATCCCGGACTGCATGGCCTCGACGGTGTTCTTGCCGATGACGCTGCGGGGCCGGGCCAGCTCGATCTTGCGGAGCTGCGCGCCCTTCACGCCGAGGGCCTCCACGGAGATCTCGATGCCCGGCGCGATCACCCCGCCCGTGTACTCGCCGCGCGCGGAGACCGCGTCGAACGTCGTGGCCGTGCCCAGGTCGACGACGATCGCCGGGCCGCCGTAGAGCTCGACGGCGGCGACCGCGTTGATGATGCGGTCCGCGCCGACCTCCTTCGGGTTGTCCGTGAGGACCGGGACGCCGGTCTTCACCCCCGGCTCCACGAGGACCGCCGGTACGTCGCCGTAGTAGCGGCGGGTGACCTCGCGGAGCTCGTGCAGGACGGCCGGGACGGTCGAGCAGATCGCGATGCCCTCGATGCCGTCGCCCAGTTCGACCCCGAGCAGCGGGTGCATCCCCATCAGCCCCTGGAGCAGGACGGCCAGCTCGTCGGCGGTGCGGCGGGCGTCGGTGGAGATCCGCCAGTGCTCGACGATCTCCTCGCCGTCGAACAGCCCGAGCACGGTGTGGGAGTTGCCCACGTCGATGGTGAGCAGCATCAGGCGTCGGCCCCGTCGGTCGCCGCCGCGGCGTCGCGGAAGTCCAGGCCGATGTCGAGGATCGGCGAGGAGTGCGTGAGCGCGCCGACGGCCAGGTAGTCGACCCCGGCCTCGGCGTAGGCGCGGGCCGAGTCGAGGGTGAGCCGGCCCGAGGACTCCAGCACCGCGCGGCCCCCGACGAGGGCGACCGCCTCGGCGGTCCCGGCCGGGGTGAAGTTGTCCAGCAGGATCAGGTCGGCGCCAGCCGCGAGCACCTCGCGGACCTGCTCCAGCGTGTCGACCTCGACCTCGATCGCGAGCTCCGGGAACGCCTTCCTGACCCGCTGGAACGCCTCGGCGACACCGCCCGCCGCGATCACGTGGTTGTCCTTGACCAGCGCCGCGTCCACGAGCGACATGCGGTGGTTGACCCCGCCGCCGCAGCGCACGGCGTACTTCTCCAGCGCACGCAGCCCCGGGGTCGTCTTACGGGTGTCGCGGACCTTCGCCTTCGTACCGTCGAGCACATCGGCCCAGGCGCGGGTCGCGGTCGCGATGCCGGAGAGCCGGCACAGCAGGTTGAGCGCGCTGCGCTCGCCGGTGAGCAGGTCACGGGTGCGGGTGGTCACCGTGAGCAGCTTCTGGCCGGGGGCGACGCGGTCGCCGTCCTCCACGTGGCGCTCGACCTCGAACTCGTCGGTACAGACGATGGAGAGGACGGCCTCGGCGACGCGCAGACCCGCGACGACACCCGCCTCACGGGCGGTGAAGTCGCCGGTGGCGACGGCGTCCTCCGGGACGGTCGCCACGGTGGTGACGTCCTCGCCGCCGTCGAGGTCCTCCTCGATCGCGACGTGGGCGATGTCCTCGACCTGAACCGGGTCGAGGCCTGCGTCCGCCAGGAGCTGGGCCAGGGCGGGGTCGAGACCGCACTCCAGACCGTCGGGGTCGTAGCCGTCACCGCAGCCGCAGCCGTCGCCGCAGCCACCACCGGACTCGGCGGGTGCGCCGATGTGGATCAGCGGTACGTCCACAGGTGTGGGGCGCGGATTCTCTTCGGGCGTGCTCACGGTTACGGCTCCTCGGGGGCGTCGGCGGGGTGGTTCGGGAGACCTGCGGGCAGTGCGGAGTCTGCCGGGTCTCCGGTGCGTACGGGTGGGAACAGTGAACTGTCGGTCGTGCGGACGACGGGCCGCAGGTACGGGTCGACGCGGACGACCAGGTGACGGCGCCAGACGTCGTCGTCGCGCTCGGGCCGGTCCTCGCGCCAGTGGCAGCCGCGGGTCTCCTCCCGCTGCCGCGCGGCGGCGACCAGGACCTGCGAGACCAGGAGGAGGTTCGTGGCCTCCCACGCCTCCACCCCGGGGACGGCGTCCTTCGGGCCGTCCTTGTCGGCGGCCGCCGCGGCCCGCTGGAGGGCGTCCAGCTCCCCTGCCGCGACGGCGAGGCTGCCGCCGGACCTGATCACCCCGGCGCCCTTGGTCATGATCCGCTGGACCGCGGTCCGCGACTCCGCGGTGAGCAGCGGGACGGTCCGCGTTCCGGCGGGTTCCGCCACGGGGGTACGGGCAGCGGCCCCGGCACCGGTCCTGGGGCCGTCCACGATGTCGGCCGCGATCCGCTCGGCGAAGACCAGCCCCTCCAGGAGGGAGTTCGACGCCAGCCGGTTCGCGCCGTGCACACCCGTGCAGGCGACCTCACCGCAGGCGTACAGGCCGGGGACCGTCGTACGGCCGCGGAGGTCGGTGCGCACCCCGCCCGAGGCGTAGTGCGCGGCGGGGGCCACCGGGATCGGCTCCGTCACCGGGTCGATGCCGTGCGCGCGGCAGGCGGCCAGGATCGTCGGGAAGCGCTGCTCCCACATCTCGGCGCCGAAGTGCCGGGCGTCGAGATACATGTGCTCGGTGCCGTGCAGGAGCATCTGGCGCGTGATGGCCTTGGCGACGATGTCGCGGGGTGCCAGCTCCGCCAGCTCGTGCTGCCCGAGCATGAAGCGGGTCCCGGAGGCGTCGACGAGGTGGGCGCCCTCGCCCCGTACCGCCTCGGAGACCAGCGGCTGCTGGCCCTCGGAGTCGGCGCCGAGAAACAGGACGGTCGGATGGAACTGGACGAATTCCAGGTCCGACACCTCGGCACCCGCGCGCAGCGCGAGCGCCACCCCGTCGCCCGTGGAGACCGGCGGGTTGGTGGTGGCGGAGAAGACCTGGCCCATGCCGCCGGTGGCGAGCACCACGGCCGGGGCGCGGACGGCCCCGACACCGTCGTGCTGGCCCTCGCCCATGACGTGCAGGGTGACGCCCTCCGTACGGCCTTCGGCGTCGGTGAGCAGGTCCAGGACCAGGGCGTTCTCGATGGTGTGCAGGGCGGCGGAGCGGACCGCCTCGACCAGGGCGCGGGAGATCTCGGCGCCCGTGGCGTCGCCCCCGGCGTGCGCGATGCGGCGGCGGTGGTGGCCGCCCTCGCGGGTCAGGGCGATCGCGCCGGTGTCGGTGGTGTCGAAGTGGGCGCCGGTCTCGATCAGCCGGCGTACGGCGTCGGGGCCCTCGGTGACCAGGGCGCGCACCGCCGTCTCGTCGCAGAGGCCCGCCCCGGCGACCAGGGTGTCGTCGAGGTGCTGCTCGGGGGTGTCCCCCTCGCCGAGCGCGGCGGCGATGCCGCCCTGCGCCCAGCGGGTGGAACCGTCGTCGAGGCGGGCCTTGGTGACGACCACGGTCGCCAGGCCGGCCGCGGCGCAGCGCAGTGCGGTGGTGAGACCGGCCACGCCGGAGCCGACCACGACGACGTCCGCGTCGATGGCCCAGCCGGGGGCGGGGGCGGTCAGCCGTATTCCGGTCACGTGAGGGCTCCGAGGGTCAGCGGGATGTTGTCGATCAGACGGGTGGCTCCCACCCGCGCGGCGACGGCGAGGACCGCCTCGCCGCTGACACGGTCGTCGGGGAGGTCGGTGAAGTCCGCCGGGTCCACGAGCGCCACGTAGTCCAGGGTGAGCGGCACGTCTTCCTCGGCCGCCTCCTCCAGGACCGCCCGTGCGGCGGCCAGCACCGCGGCGGGTGCGACGGTCGGCCGGGCCAGCGCCACGGCCTGGGTGTCGGCGGCCGCGCGGGCCTCGCCGAGCCGGTTGAGCGCGGCGGCGCGGCCCTCGCGCTCGGGGACCGTCCGGGCGCGGGCGTGCAGCGTCTGCTGGGCGACCAGCCGGTCCCGGGCCGCGAACAGGGCCCTGGGCAGGGCCAGCGCGGTCCGGCGCTCCTCCGCGGAGAGGAAGCGGTTGCGGCTGGAGAGCGCGAGGCCGTCGGGGTCGCGGACGGTCGGCACCGCCACGATGTCGATGCCGAAGTTGAGGTCACGCACCATGCGGCGGACGAGCGCCAGCTGCTGGGCGTCCTTCTGCCCGAAGAACGCCGCGTCCGGCCGGGTCAGGTGCAGGAGCTTGGCGACGACGGTGAGCATCCCGTCGAAGTGCCCGGGGCGGGCGGCGCCTTCGAGCCGTTCGCCCATGGGGCCCGCGGTGATCCTGACCTGCGGCTCACCGCCGGGGTAGACCTCGTCGACGGAGGGGGCGAAGACCGCGTCGGCGCCGGCCTCCGAGGCGACGGCGAGGTCGGCGTCCAGGGTGCGCGGGTAGCGGTCGAGGTCGGCTGCCTCGCCGAACTGCAGCGGGTTGACGAAGACGGTGACCACGACCTGGCCGTCGGGGCCCGTGGCCTCCCGCGCCGCGCGGATCAGGGTGGCGTGGCCGTCGTGGAGCGCGCCCATCGTCATCACGACGGCGCGGCGTGCCCCGGGGGGCCGGCCGAGGGCCTCCAGCTCGGCGGCCGAGCGCAGCAGGGTGGCGGGTGCGGTGGTCATCGCTTCTCCCCCGGTCCGGGTCCGTCCGGTCCGTGTGTTCCGTTCGTGCCGTTCACGGCGTTGCTGTCGGACAGGACGCCGAGGAGGTCCTCCGCGAATTCCGGCTTGAGCAGGCCGTGGTCGAGGGCCCGGTCGGCCGTGGCGCGCGCCATGGCGAGGTATCCGGCGACCGTCTGCGGCGCGTGGGCGCGCAGCTCGCGGATGTGTGCGGACACCGTCCCGGCGTCGCCCCGGGCGACGGGGCCGGTGAGCGCCGCGTCACCGGAGCGCAGGGCGTTGTCGAGCGCGGCCCCGAGGAGGGGGCCGAGCATCCGGTCGGGCGCGCCCACCCCGGCCGTGCGGAGCAGGTCCATGGACTGCGCGACGAGGGTGACCAGGTGGTTCGCCCCGAGGGCGAGGGCCGCGTGGTAGAGCGGCCGGGACTCCTCGGCGATCCATTCGGGCTCGCCGCCCATCTCGATGACGAGCGCCTCGGCGGCGAGCCTGAGCTCCTCGGGGGCGGTCACCCCGAAGGAACAGCCCGCCAGCCGCTGGACGTCGACGGAGCTGCCGGTGAAGGTCATCGCCGGGTGCAGGGCGAGCGGGAGGGCGCCGGCCCGCAGCGCGGGGTCCAGCACCTTCGTCCCGTACCGCCCGGAGGTGTGGACGAGCAGCTGGCCCGGCCGTACGGCGCCGGTCTCGGCGAGGCCTTCGACCAGGCCGGGCAGCGCGTCGTCGGGGACGGTCAGCAGCACGAGCTCGGCCCGTGCGAGGACCTCGGCGGGGGTCACCAGAGGGACGTCGGGGAGCAGCGCGGCTGCCCGGCGCACGGATGCGTCGGAGACGCCCGACACGGCGACCGGGCGGTGCCCGGCGAGCTGCAGCGACGCGGCGAGGGCGGGGCCGACCCGGCCCGCGCCGACGACGCCGACGGTGAGACGGGCGGGGCGGTCCCTCGCGTCGAGGGATTCCTTGGAAACTGATGCGTTCACGCGGCGGTGGCCTTCCGTTCCAGTCCGCGGGGGGTACCGGACGATTCCTCTGCATGCTACGCCAGCGTTTCGTACCGCACCTCGCTCATCCACAGCCTGTGGATAACTTTTGCCGACAGGGAGCGGCAGGGAACCCGGGATGGGCGGCACCGGCGGACCGGGTGATGATCGTCCCATGGGAGACACCGACGAGCAGGAGCAGCGGCACCGCAGGCTGACCGCGTGGCAGCGGTCAGGAAGAGTGCTGGCCCGGATGTCCGCGGACCACACGCTGGCCGGGCGGCTGGCCGCCCTGGCCGCCGACGCCGGCACGGTCCACGACCTGGGCGGATGGACGGATGTGTACGGCGGCGGGGTCGTCGCCGAGGTCGAGCGGCGCACCGCCGGCCTGCTGGGCATGGAGGCCGCCGCGTTCTTCCCGACCGGGACGATGGCCCAGCAGGTCGCGCTGCGGTGCTGGGCGGGGCGTACGGGCAACGCGACCGTGGCGCTGCACCCCCTCGCCCACCCCGAGGTGCACGAACGCGGCGCGCTGGCCTCCGTCAGCGGGCTGCGCACGGTGCATCCGACCACCGCGCCCCGCCCGGCCACGGCGGACGAGATCCGGGACTTCCCCGAGCCGTTCGGCACGCTGATGCTGGAGCTGCCGCTGCGCGACGCCGGCTTCGTCCTGCCCACCTGGGAGGAGTTGCGGGCCGTCGTGGCCGCCGCCCGGGAGCGGGACGCGGTGGTGCATCTGGACGGGGCGCGCCTGTGGGAGTGCACCGCGCACTTCGGGCGGGGCCTGCCGGAGATCGCGGCGCTCGCGGACAGCGTGTACGTGTCCTTCTACAAGTCGCTGGACGGTCTGTCCGGAGCCGTGCTCGCCGGCCCCGAGTCCCTGGTCGAGGAGGCGAGGACCTGGCGCCACCGGTACGGCGGCCAGGTCTTCCAGCAGTACCCGGCGGCCCTCTCCGCCCTGCTGGGCCTGGAGCGCGAACTGCCGAGGCTGCCGTCGTACGTGGCCCACGCGAAGCTGGTCGCGGGCGCGCTGGCCGAGGGCCTCGCCGGATCGACGGTGCCGTGGTTCCGGGTGCACCCCGAGCCCCCGCACACCCACCAGTTCCAGGTCTGGCTGCCGTACGCCTCGGACGTGCTGGACGAGGCGTCGGTGCGGCAGGCCGAGGAGACGGGCGTGACGCTCTTCCGCCGCTGGTTCGCCGCTCCGACGGGGCCGCCCGGACTCTCGTTCACGGAGGTCACGGTCGCGGCGCCGGGGCTCGAGTGGACCGCCGAAGACGTACGGGCAGCGGTGGTGGACTTCGTGACGCGGCTCCAGGAGGAAGCGGCCCCGCCGCGGGAAGAAGGAGCGCGGGCTGGGGCGGCGCCTCAGGCGTAGGGCGGCCGGTGCGCGGCCGCCCAGGCGCGGATACGTCTGCGGAGGCCGCGCAGGACGGCCCGGTCGTGCGTGCCGGGCAACGGGGGCGGCGCCTCGCCGTGCCGCGCGGCGCGGTAGCTGTCGAGCATGTGCTGCTGAACGATGTCCATGGATCCAGCCTGACCCCGCCCCCGCGGCTCCGCCCGTGGATTGACGGCCGTCGTCAAGTGGCGACGGCCCCCGCGCCCGCACCCCGCACCATGGAGGGGTGAGCGTGCACATCGACATCGCCGGCCTTCCTCCCGAGCGCATCGTTTTCGAGACGTCCCCCCTCGCCGAGCTGGGGCTGGCCCTCCATGCGCTCTCCGAGCCCGGCCACCACCCCGGCCTGCACGGCTGGGCGACCGCGACCTCCGCGGCCCTGGAGCCGGACCTCGCGGACCGGCTGCACGAGGCGGAGTTCCTGTGGCGGAACACCTTCTCCGACGTCTTCATGCCCTTCGCCGGAGTCCGCGGCGGCGACGGCAGGACCGGCTCGACCCTCGCCGAGGACCTGGACATCCTGGACCGGCTCGACGACGAGCGGTTCGTCTCGGCCGCCCTGGAGTTCACCTGCGCGAGCCTGTACGGCACGGGCGCGCCCTCACCGCTCACCGACGCAGGGATGCGGACCCGCGCGCTCGACATGGCGGCGGCCAGGGGGCCGAAGCAGCTGGACTTCACCCGGCAGCTGCTGGCCGACCCCGGCTCCGTACGCGGCTGGGTCAGGCGTCTCTTCGAGGACTGCGACCAGGCCTTCTTCGCCGACACCTGGCGGCGGATCCAGGTCCAGCTGGTCGCCGACGCCCGGCACAAGACCGAGGTGCTGCGGCACAAGGGCGTCGGCGCCGCCCTGGGAGCCGTCTCCGCCGCCCTGTCGCTGGACGAGGAGACCGGCAGGATCAGCGCCGACAAGCTGACCACGGGCCGGACCGAGGCCACCGGATCGGCGGCCGGCACCGGCCTCACCCTCATCCCGACGAGCTTCGGCTGGCCGCATCTGATGGTGCTGCACGCCCCCGGCTGGCGCCCGGTGATCCACTACCCGGTGCACCGCCCCGAACTGCCCTCCCCCGCCTCCGTCGAGCTGCTCCAGCTCCGGATGGAGGCGCTGGCCCACCCCCTGCGGATGCGGCTCTGCCGCAACCTGGCCCGGTCCCCGTACACCACCGGCGAGCTCGCCGACTCGCACGGCATCACGCCTCCCGAGGTCTCCCGCCATCTGGCGGTGCTCAAGAAGGCCGGGCTGGTCACCACCCGGCGGCGCGGACGGTACGTCCTGCACGCGCTGGACCTGACGGTCGTGGCCCGCCTGGGCAGCGACTTCCTGGAGGGCGTCCTGCGCTGACGGTCCGGCCGCTCCTCGCCCCCGTAACGCTCCTGAGGGGTGGTCAGCCCGCCTGGCCGCCGGCCCTGACCAGGCCCGTCTCGTACGCGAGGACGACGACCTGGACGCGGTCGCGCAGGCCCAGTTTGGTGAGGATGCGGCCCACATGGGTCTTCACGGTCGCCTCGGACAGCACCAGCCGGGCCGCGATCTCGCCGTTCGACAGCCCCTGCGCGACCAGCAGCATCACCTCGCGCTCGCGCTCGGTCAGCTTCTCGACGCGCTTGTGCTGCGGCTCCTTCCGTCCGCTGGGCAGCATCGGCGAGAACCGGTCGAGGAGCCTGCGGGTCGTGGAGGGCGCCACCACGGCGTCGCCGCTGTGCACCGAGCGGATGGCGGAGAGCAGTTCGCCGGGCGGCACGTCCTTGAGCATGAATCCGCTGGCGCCCGCCTTCAGCCCGGAGAAGGCGTACTCGTCCAGGTCGAACGTGGTCAGGATCAGCACCTTGGGCGGCTCGACCGCCGCACAGATGCGCCGGGTCGCCTCGACGCCGTCCAGCCGGGGCATGCGTACGTCCATCAGCACGACGTCGACGGCCGTGGACCGCAGGGCCTCGATCGCCTCGGCACCGTCGCCCGCCTCCGCGACGACCTCCATGTCCGGCTGGGCGGCGAGCACCATCCGGAAGCCGGTGCGCAGCAGCGCCTGGTCGTCGACGAGCATCACGCGGATCGCCATCTGGGGTCCTGTCCTCACTGTCACTGGTTGGCCGGCTTGAGCGGAAGCAGAGCGCTGATCCGGAAGCCGCCGCCCTGGCGCGGGCCCGCGTCCAGCGTGCCGCCGACCATGCCGACCCGCTCCCGCATGCCGATCATTCCCTGGCCCGCGCCGTCGGCGCCGCCGTCCTCGTACAGCTCGTGCGGGGCGCCTCGGCCGTCGTCCTCGACCAACAGGCCCAGCCCGTCGTCGAAGTAGACCAGCCGCACGCTCGCCCCGGCGTCGGGGCCTCCGTGCTTACGGGTGTTGGTGAGCGCCTCCTGCACGATGCGGTAGGCGGTCAGCTCGACCCCGCTCGGCAGCGGACGCGGGGTGCCCTCGATCTTGAAGTCCACCGCGAGGCCGGTCTCCCTGACCTTGCCGACGAGCTCCTCGATCTGCTGGACGTCGGGCTGGGGGACGTACTCCCCGCTCTCCTCGGAGTCGCCGGTCCTCAGCACCCCGAGCAGCCGCCGCATCTCTGCGAGCGCCTGCCGGCCGGTCCCGGAGATGGTCTCCAGCGCCTGCCGGGCCTGATCGGGGGACGAGTCCATGACATATGCGGCGCCGTCCGCCTGGACCACCATCACCGAGACGTTGTGCGCGACGACGTCGTGCAGTTCGCGGGCGATACGGGCGCGTTCGGCGGCCACGGCCACCTTCGACTGCGCCTCGCGCTCCCGCTCCAGCCGGGCGGCCCGCTCCTCCAGCTGACTGAAGTAGGCCCGCCGGGTGCGTATCGAGTCGCCGAGCACCCAGGCAAGCACGAAGGGCACGGTCATCGTGACGGTGTAGCCCAGCGACTGTGCCCAGCCGCCGTACGGCGCGTCGTCGGGCCAGCGCAGCCGCGAGATCCCCGCCGCGACCAGGCTGCACCCGAGGGCCAGCCGGGACGCCCACCGCTCCCCCACCGTGGCCACCGTGTACGTGATCACCAGCATGGCGAAGTCCGCCACGTCCGGCCGCACTCCGAACACCAGCTGGGCGATCCCCATCAGGATCGCGAGCAGCAGCATCCTCTCCGGTACGCGGCGGCGCAGGGCGACCACGACGGCCAGCCCGACCGCGATCGGCACGGCGGCGACGCGCTCCGCGCCACCACCGACCTGGCCGGCCACGATGGACACGCCGGAGAACCCGAGGAGGAGGACAGCCCAGAGGATGTCGACGCCCGTCGGGTGTCTGCGGATGAAATCGTAGAAGCGCTGCACATTACCCAGCGTAGGGACAGCTGATCGGTGACCGGGTCAGCCGAAGGGCCGATCCGGGTCCTGGGACCGTACTCCCCAAGGTGGAGACTTGCCTATGTGACGGATGACTGGTGCCGCTGGCGGGAAGCCGCCGAGACCGCTTTGTACGGGGACGAGGGTTTCTACCGGCGCCCGGAGGGCCCCGCGGGCCATTTCCGCACCTCGGTGCACGCCTCCCCGCTGTTCGCCGCCGCCGTCGCCCGGCTGCTGGCCGTCACGGCCGGGGAGCTGGGGACGGACACGGTGGACCTGGTCGACGTGGGCGCGGGCCGCGGCGAGCTGCTGACCGGGGTGCTGGCGGCGCTGCGGGACTCCACCACGGCCCCCGGCCTCACCGTACGGGCGTACGCCGTGGAGCTCGCCCCGCGCCCGCCGGGCCTCGCCCCGGACATCGAGTGGCGAGCGGACCTTCCGCGCGGGGTGCGCGGGCTGCTGTTCGCCAACGAGTGGCTGGACAACGTCCCCACGGACATCGCCGAGGCCGACGCCGACGGGGTGCCCCGCTACGTCCTCGTACGCGGGACCGACGGCGCCGAGCGGCTGGGCGACCCGGTGACCGGGGAGGACGCCCGGTGGCTGGACCGCTGGTGGCCGCTGTCCCGGCCCGGCGACCGCGCGGAGATCGGCAGACCCCGCGACGAGGCCTGGGCCCGCGCCGTCGGGTCGCTGGCCGGCGGGACCGCGGTGGCCGTCGACTACGCCCATGTACGGGCGTCGAGGCCCCCGTTCGGGACGCTGACCGGATTCCGGGGAGGCCGCGAGGTGGAGCCCGTGCCGGACGGGAGCCGCGACCTGACCTCGCACGTGGCACTGGACGCCTGCGCGGCTGCCGCGGGAGGCGTGGCCGAGCTCCTGGACCAGCGGACGGCCCTGCGGGAGCTGGGCATCAGCGGCGAACGCCCGCCGCTGGCACAGGCGTCGGCCGACCCCGCCGGCTATGTGCGGGCGCTCGCGTCGGCCGGCGAGGCGGCGGAACTGACGGCACGGGGCGGACTGGGCGACTTCGGCTGGCTGCGGCACCGGGTCCCGGACCGCGGGGACGAGGGGGCCCGACCGTGACCGAGGCCCCGGAGCGCGAGGAGGGATACTGTCCCGCATGACGGAGACGACGATCGGCATCGGCGGCGCGGCGGAGAGCACCGACATGGTGCTGAACATCGGTCCGCAGCACCCCTCCACCCACGGGGTGCTCCGGCTGCGGCTCGTCCTGGACGGCGAGCGGATCCAGCAGGCCGAGCCCGTCATCGGCTATATGCACCGGGGGGCCGAGAAGCTCTTCGAGGCCAGGGACTACCGGCAGATCATCATGCTCGCCAACCGCCACGACTGGCTGTCGGCGTTCTCCAACGAGCTCGGGGTCGTCATGGCCGTCGAGCGGATGCTCGGCATGGAGGTCCCGGAGCGCGCCGTCTGGACGAGGACGCTGCTGGCGGAGCTGAACCGGGTCCTCAACCACCTGATGTTCCTCGGCTCCTACCCCCTCGAACTCGGCGGGATCACCCCGATGTTCCACGCCTTCCGGGAGCGCGAGGAGCTCCAGGCCGTGATGGAGGAGGTCTCCGGCGGCCGGATGCACTACATGTTCAACCGGGTCGGCGGCCTCAAGGAGGACCTGCCCGCCGGCTGGCTCGGCCGCGCCAGGGACGCCGTGGCGTCCGTACGTTCACGGATGGACGTGTACGACCGGCTGGTGCTCGGCAACGAGATCTTCCGGGGCCGCACCCGCGGGGTGGGCGTGCTCTCCGCCGAGGCCGTGCACGCCTACGGGGTGTCCGGGCCGATCGCCAGGGCGTCCGGCGTCGACTTCGACCTGCGGCGCGACGAGCCGTACCTCGCCTACGGGGAGCTGCGGGACACGCTCAAGGTCGTCACCCGGACCGAGGGCGACTGCCTGGCCCGCTTCGAGTGTCTGCTGGAGCAGACGCACAACGCGCTGGACCTCGCCGACGCGTGCCTGGACCGGATGGACGGCCTGCCGCCCGGGCCCATCAACCAGCGGCTGCCCAAGGTGCTGAAGGCGCCGGAGGGCCACACCTACGCCTGGACCGAGAACCCGCTGGGCATCAACGGCTACTACCTGGTGTCCACGGGCGAGAAGACCCCGTACCGGCTGAAGCTGCGCTCCGCCTCGTTCAACAACATCCAGGCGCTCACCGAGCTGCTGCCGGGCACGCTCGTCGCCGACATGGTGGCGATCCTGGGCTCGCTCTTCTTCGTCGTCGGGGACATCGACAAGTAGCCCCGGACGCGCGGGCCGCCCCAGGGGCCGCGCTACGAGGAGATCGCGCTGCGCAGTTCGACGACGTCCAGCTGCTCGGTCTCGTCGTGCGCCGTCAGGTCGATGACCTTGCCGACGGCACGGTTCTCGGCCGTGCCCGTACGGTGCGCCGCCAGCGCCTCCTCGCCGACCACGTCCGCGAGGTCCTCGTTCTGCACGGACTCGATCGCGGCGCTCGCCTTCTGCGTACCGAAGAAGTCGAAGCTCCCCTGCGGGACCAGATGGCGGCGCGCGGAGGCGTACGGGACGACGGCGGACGCCGCGGGTACGGCCCGGGGCGCGCGCACGGGGGCGGGCGTCGGCTTCGGTGCGGGGAGGGCGGGCCGGGCGCGGCGGTGCTGGGGTTCACCCGCTCCGGAGACCGCCGCGTGCTTCCCCTTCGGGCCGTCACCGTCCGTGTCCCGCTCGGCGGAGCGCTCGGCGATGTCCCGCTGCCGGGCCAGCTCGGCCGTCCGGCGCGCCTCCTGGAGGGCGGCGTTGCGGGAGAGGTCCTGAAGGGCCTGGGCGGCGCGCAGATAGGCGGCCGGCGTCGGCGTGGACCGGGCGGGCAGGAGCTCGCGCGGCGACGACGCCTCGATGGCGAGCTGCCTGCGGCCCTCCAGCGCGCTGGCGCGCTCCGTCTCGGCGTTGGCGTACCGGCGGAGCAGCGCGGCGTGTTCGCCCCGCAGCCCGGCGAGCTCCACCCGCTTACGGCGCAGCTTGGTCTCCAGCCGGGTGCGCAGCTCCCTCGACTCCTCGAGGTCCGCCTCGAGTTCGGCTATGCGCTCCTCGGTCTTCCACTCGTCGCTGGCCCGGGCACGGGTCAGCTCCGCGACGCGCAGCCCCGCGGCCCGGTCCCAGCCGCGCATCATGCAGGCGCCGGTGACGGCGGCGGCCGCCGTCACGGCCACCAGGGCGCGCAGCGGCAGGGGTTCCGAGAGGAGCCAGGCGCCGGCGGCGCAGACGACCGGCACTCCGGCCAGCACGGCGGGGGGCAGGATTCTGTGTAGGGGCGGCGAATGGCGGTGGCGTCCTCGTGGCATGGCCCGAAATTTACCGTGCGTACGAGTCACTTGGGAGACCGCCCGGCAATCTGTTCCCCGCCGGTTACCAAAGACCTCCCAAGTGACCCCGCCCGTACGCCTTTTTACTTCTTGATCAGCCCCTTCGACCGGAGATAGTCCCCGGCGGCGTCCTCGGGCTTGGCGCGCTCGGCGTCGACCTTCCGGTTCAGTTCCGCGAGGTCCTCGGTGGTGAGTACGTCGGTGAGCTTCCCGAGCGCCTCCGCGATCTCCGGGTCGCCCGCGTCCTTGGCATTGAGAACCGGAAGGACGTTGTCCGCGTTCTGCAGCTTCTTGTCGTCCTCCAGGAAGACCAGCCCGTAGGAGTCGAGCACCGCGTCGGTGGTGGTCGTGAGGACCAGTTGGTCCTTGCCGTCCTTGACGGCCTGCTTGGACTGCGGCGTGCCGACGCCCTTGGGGTCGATCCCGGTGACGTCGATGCCGTACGTCTTCTTCAGCCCGGGTGCGCAGAAGGGGCGCACCTCGCACTCGTCGCCCGCCGCGATCCTGACCTTGATCTTCGAGCTGCCGAGATCGGAAAGGGTCGTGAGGCTGTTCTTCTCGGCGAATTCCTTCGACACCGCGAAGGCGTTCTGGTCGACCGCCTTGCCCGCCGGAAGGACCTTCAGTCCGAGGGGGGTGGCGAGCTTCTCCAGAGCGGCGACGGTCGCCGTCACGTCACCCGAGGCGACCGGCTTCTTCTCCGCCTCCTTCGCGCCGTTGACCTTGGCGTTGAGGAATTCCGCGATCGTCGCCGCGTATTCCGGTACGACGTCGATCTCGCCCTTCTCCAGGGAGGGTTCGTACAGTTCGCGGTTCTTCACCGTGGTGATGGAGGTGTCGTATCCGGCGCCGCCCAGGACCTGGGCGTACAGCTCGGCGAGCACCTTGGACTCGGTGAAGCCGGCGGCGCCCACGACGAGCGAGCCCTTCCCGGATCCGGAGCCGGAGCCCTTGTCCGAACCGCCCTTCTCCTTCTCCAGGCTGTCGCCGCCGCAGGCGGCGAGCGACCCTGCCAGCGCGACCACTCCGATGACCGCACCCGCTATGCGCGAGGTCCTGCTCATGTTGTTCTCCGTCCGCGAAAAATGGTGTGCACAGTCCGAAAATTCAGCGCGCTCATACGGTCCGGCGGCGGCGCAGGGGCGACAGCAGCCGGTCCAGCGCCACGAGGACGCCCTCCACCACCAGGGCCAGCAGGGCGACCAGCACGGCGCCCGCGAAGACCTGCGCGGTGTCGTAGGTGTTGAAGCCGGCGGTGATGATCCGGCCCAGGCCGCCGAGACCGACCATCGCCGCGATGGAGGCGGTGGCGATCACCTGGACGGCTGCGGACCGGAGGCCGGTCATGATCATGGGGTACGCGAGCGGCAGCTCGACCCGGACGAAGAGCTGCCCGCCGGACATCCCCATGCCCCGCGCGGCCTCCACCACCGACCGGTCCACCTCCGTCATCCCGACGTAGGCGTTGGTCAGCAGCGGGGGCACCGCGAACAGCACCAGGGCGATGACCGTGGGCAGGAAGCCGGAGTTGCGCAGGGGCGTCATCATGAACAGCGCCAGCACCGCGAACACCGGGACCGCGCGCCCCACGTTGGAGATGTTGACGGCGAGCGAGCCGCCCTTGCCCACATGGCCGAGATACAGCGCGACCGGCAGGGCGATGAGGCAGGCCACCGCGAGGGCGATCCCGCTGACGTACAGATGCTCGGCCAGCCGGTGTCCCGCCCCGCCGTCCCCCGACCAGTTGGCGCCGGTGGTCAGCCAGGTCCACGCCTCCCCGATGACTCCCATGGATCAGACCGCCTCCGTCTTCGCGATGCCCGCCCCGGCGGACGCCCCTCCGGGCGTGCGTATCCGGGTCCAGGGTGTGAGCAGGCGTTGCACGCCGAGCAGCAGGAGGTCCGCGGCCACCGCGAGGAGCACGCAGAGCACGGACGCGGTGAGCACCTGCGCCTTGAAGAAGCTGGGCAGCGCGTCCTCGATGAGATTGCCCAGGCCGCCCTTGCCGACGAGTGAGCCGACCGTGGTCAGCGCGACCGTCGACACCGTGGCGATGCGGAGCCCGGCCATCAGCGCGGGCAGCGCCAAGGGGAGTTCGACCTCCCAGAGGAGCCG
The DNA here is from genome assembly GCF_016745505.1 of Streptomyces silvae. Classification (GTDB taxonomy): domain Bacteria; phylum Actinomycetota; class Actinomycetes; order Streptomycetales; family Streptomycetaceae; genus Streptomyces; species Streptomyces silvae. Next base: position 55,071 of record NZ_JAERUC010000124.1, read on the forward strand.
GACCGGGCCGTACCCCATGCCCTCGGCCGCCTCCCTGGCCTCCTGCGGGACCGCTTCGAGCCCCGCCAGGATGTTCCGTACGAGAATGGTCAGCGAATAGAGCACCAGGCCGGTGACGACGAGCGCCGCGGACAGGCCGAAGAGCGGCAGCAGCAGCGAGAACATCGCCAGCGACGGCACGGTGTAGAGCACGGTCGTCAGGCCCAGCACGGGCGCCGCGAAATGCCGGCCCCTGCGCGCGAGGAGCGCGAGCGGGAATGCCACCACGAGCCCTATCAGCACGGAAGCCACCGTGATCCAGATGTGCTGGACGGTCGCCTCGGCCAACTCATGGCCGCGGGAGCGCAGATACTCTCCGCAGATCCAGTCGTTCGCCACCAGGCAGTTCTGCTCGGCCATCCGCCCCCACCTCCTGTTTGCCCTCGCGATGCCGCCCCGGGTCCGGTCCTGGGTGACCCTATCCCCGACCACCGACAATCGCCGAGGCTGTCTTATTCCGGCAACATGGCCTTCACAGAACCCGCGTCACAATGGGGAATCATGATCCGATTCGAGCACGTCACCAAGCGGTACGAGGACGGCACCACCGCCGTCGACGACCTTTCCTTCGAGGTCGCCGAGGGTGAACTGGTCACGCTCGTCGGGCCTTCCGGCTGCGGCAAGACGACCACCATGAAAATGGTGAACCGGCTGACCGAACCGACCGACGGCCGGATATTCCTCGACGGGGACGACATATCCGCCATCGACCCCGTCCAGCTCCGCCGCCGTATCGGCTATGTCATCCAGCAGGTCGGTCTCTTCCCGCACAAGACGGTCCTGGAGAACACGGCGACCGTTCCCCATCTCCTCGGCTGGGGCAGGGAAAAGGGCAGGCGCCGCGCCGCCGAACTGCTCGATCTCGTCGGACTCGATCCCTCCGTTTATGGCGGCCGCTATCCCGAGCAGCTTTCCGGCGGTCAGCGCCAACGCGTCGGAGTGGCACGCGCCCTGGCGGCGGACCCGCCGGTCCTTCTGATGGACGAGCCTTTCGGTGCGGTCGACCCGGTGGTGCGGGAAAGGCTGCAGAACGAATTCCTGAAGCTCCAGGCGCAGGTCCGCAAGACCGTGTTGTTCGTCACCCACGACATCGAGGAAGCGGTCCGTCTCGGCGACCGGATCGCGGTGTACGGGAACGGGCGCATCGAGCAGTTCGACACCCCCGCCACGGTCCTCGGGGCACCGGCCACCCCGTACGTGGCGGACTTCGTCGGGGCGGACCGCGGCCTGAAGCGGCTCTCGGTCACCCCCATCGAGGAGAGCGACCTGGACCAGCCGCCGGTCGTGCACCTCGACGACCCGCTGGCGAAGGCGACCGAACGGCTGCGGGCCGAGGGCGCGCGCTGGGCGGTCGTCCTGGACGGCCAGGACAATCTGCACGGCTGGATCCCGGCGGGCGAGGGCGCGACGGCCAAGGGCACGGTCCGTGAGCACGCCCGGCGTATGGAGGCATGGCTTCCGCTCGGGGCGCCGCTCAAGCAGGCCTTCGCCACGATGCTGCAGCACGACGCCGGCTGGATCGCCGTCATCGACGGGGAGAGCGCCGGCCGCTTCCTGGGGGTGCTCACGCCGGCCCGGCTCCATGAGGCCCTGCGCCGCTCGATCGACGCGGACGCGCAGGACGTGCCGCGCGCCGAGGTCGCCGTGGAGACCGTGGCGGGCGTCGCCTCCCTGTGAGGAGCGCGCGGCGGCGGCCGGGCGGGACCCCGCCGACACGGCCTAGGCTGGCCCCATGAGTACGTTGCGAGGGCGAGGCACGGTGCGGGGTCTCCCGGAGTGGGACCGCTGTGCGGTCATGGGGGTCGTCAATGTGACGCCCGACTCCTTCTCCGACGGGGGCCGCTGGTTCGACACCACAGCGGCGATCAAGCACGGCCTCGAACTGGCGGCCGAAGGCGCGGACCTGATCGACGTCGGCGGCGAGTCGACCCGCCCGGGCGCGAGCCGGGTGGACGAGGCCGAGGAGCTCCGCCGGGTGATCCCGGTCGTGCGGGGCCTGGCCTCCGAGGGGATCACCGTCTCCGTGGACACCATGCGGGCCGGCGTCGCCGAGCAGTCCGTCGCCGCCGGCGCGGTCCTGGTCAACGACGTGAGCGGGGGCCTCGCCGACCCGGACATGATCCCGGTCGTCGCCGCTGCCGGGGTGCCGTTCGTCGTCATGCACTGGCGCGGTTTCAGCGAGTCGATGAACAGCCGCGCCGTGTACGGGGACGTCGTCGCCGAGGTCGTCACGGAGCTCCGGGAGCGCATGGAAGCCGTGGTCGACGGCGGCGTGGACCCCGGGAAGCTGGTGATCGACCCGGGGCTCGGCTTCGCCAAGAACGCCGCCCAGGACCTCGCGCTGGTCGCCCACCTCGACCGGCTGCGCGAGCTGGGCAGGCCGCTGCTCGTCGCCGCCTCCCGCAAGCGGTTCCTCGGCCAGGTCCTGGCCGGCGAGGACGGGACCCCACCGCCCGCCCGCGAACGGGACGCGGCCACGGCCGCGATCTCCGCGCTCTCCGCCGCGGCGGGCGCCTGGGCGGTCCGGGTGCACGCGGTGCGCCCGACGGCCGACGCGGTACGGGTCGCCCGCGCCGTCGAGGGAGCCGCGTGAGCGCCGCGCGTGACGAGCACGAGGAGGCCGCGGCCGACATCGCGGCGGTCGAGCAGGCCAACACCGCCTTCTACGAGGCGATGGAGCGCGGCGACCTGGACGAGCTGTCCGGCCTGTGGCTGCCCGGCGAGGACCTCACCCTCTCCTGTGTCCACCCGGGCTGGCCGGTGCTCACGGGGCGCGGGGACGTCCTGCGGAGCTACGCGCTGATCATGGCGAACACCGAGTACATCCAGTTCTTCCTCACCGATGTGGGGGTCTCGATGACCGGTGACACCGCCCTGGTCACCTGCACCGAGAACATCCTCAGCGGGGGCCCCGCCGAGGAGGGCAACGCCCTCGGGCCCCTCGTCGGACAGCTCGTCGTCGCCACCAATGTGTTCCGGCGCACACCGGACGGCTGGAAGCTCTGGTCCCACCACGGCTCGCCCGTACTGGCCGAAACCGGTGAGGAAGAGGACGAAGAGCCGACCGTCTGAGCGGCCGGAGCGGGACCGGGGGATTGGGCCCCCGCATCACGGGGTATACGCCGACACCAACCCCCTGCCGGGCCGGTCCGTGCCCCCGCGGGCGGGCGCTGTCGGTGCTCGCGGGTAGATTCGGAAGACGGCACCGCACCGCCCGCACGCGGCCAGGTGCCTCCAGAGACGACGAACAGCAGGAGTGATTCGCGTGGATCGTGTCGCGCTGCGCGGCCTCAAGGCCCGTGGGCACCACGGTGTCTTCCCCCGGGAACGGGAGGAGGGCCAGACCTTCATCGTGGACCTGGTGCTCGGCCTCGACACCCGCCCCGCGGCAGCCGCCGACGACCTGTCGAAGACCGTTCACTACGGCGTGGTCGCGGAAGAGGTCGTCGACGTCGTCAAGGGTGAGCCCGTCGATCTGATCGAGACCCTCGCCGAGCGCATCGCGCAGCAGTGCCTCAAGCACGAGGGGGTCGAGGAGGTCGAGGTCGTCGTCCACAAGCCGGACGCCCCGATCACCGTCCCCTTCGACGACGTGACCATCACCATCACCCGGAGCCGAGCATGACTGCATTTTCCACCGAGGGGCAGAGCGACCCGACCGTACAGCCGGTCCCCGCCGCAGTGGTCGAGCAGGTCGACGCGGCCGACGTCACCCTCTCCAACCCCAAACGGGCCGTGATCTCCCTCGGCTCCAACCTCGGCAACCGTCTGGAGACCATCCAGGGCGCCATCGACGCCCTGGAGGACACCCCCGGCCTCCGGGTCAAAGCGGTCTCCCCGGTCTACGAGACGGAGCCCTGGGGCGTCGAGCCGGGCTCCCAGCCCTCGTACTTCAACGCGGTGATCGTCGTGAAGACGACTCTGCCCCCCTCCTCGCTGCTGGAGCGCGGCCAAGCCATCGAGGAGGCCTTCGACCGGGTCCGCGAGGAGCGCTGGGGACCGCGCACCATCGACGTCGACATCGTGTCGTACGCCGAGGTGGTCTCCGACGATCCGCTCCTGACCCTGCCGCACCCGCGCGCCCGTGAGCGCGCCTTCGTCCTGGCCCCCTGGCACGACGTGGACCCGGAGGCCCAGCTTCCCGGCGCGGGCCCGGTCGCCGACCTGCTGGCCGGTGTCGGCCGCGACGGAGTGCTCCCCCGGCCCGACCTGGAACTCCGCCTCCCCGAGTAGTCGTTAGGCTCAAGGACGACCGGTCACGGACGACCGCCCCAGGGGCGGCCGGTCCACGGGCGGACGACACGGGCGGACGACACGCGCAGCGCGGCGACGAAGGGCGGCACTCTCGGTGAAGCAACTACGGCTCGGCCTCCTGGCCGGACTCTTCGCCGGAGCCGGCGTGCTGTCCTGGGGCGGAGCCCGCCTCTGGGACTCCCTGGGGACCCTGCCGAGCGTGCCGCTCGCCGCGTCCATCGTGCTGGCCGTGATCGCCGTCATCCTGCTGGCCACGGCGCTGTCGATCCGGGCACGGCTGCGGGCACAGCGGGAGCGCCGCCCCGGAGCGAAGGGTGTCGAGCCGATGATGGCGGCCCGCGCCGTGGTCTTCGGCCAGGCGAGCGCGCTCGTCGCCGCACTGGTCGCCGGAATGTACGGCGGCACGGGCGTCTTCCTGCTCAGCTTCCTCGACGTCCCGCCCCGGCGCGATCAGGCCATCTACGCGGGCGCCGCCGTCCTGGCCGGCATCGGGGTCATCGCCGCGGCCTTCTTCCTCGAACGGGTCTGCAAGCTCCCGGAGAACGGGGACGACGACTCGCACACTGCCCAGGCCGCCTGAGGGCCCAGGCCACCGGAGGACCCGCCGCCCCACGTCCAGGAGCCGTCCCGGGCCCCTCTCCGGCTAGCGCGCCATGATCAGGCTCATCGCCTCGGCGCGCGTGGCCGGGTCGCGCAGTTGACCGCGGACCGCCGAGGTGATCGTCTTCGCCCCGGGCTTGCGGATACCGCGCATCGACATGCACATGTGCTCGCACTCGACCACCACGATGACCCCGCGCGGCTCCAGGATCGCCATCAGGGAGTCGGCGATCTGCGTGGTGAGGCGCTCCTGGACCTGCGGCCGCCGGGCGTAGACGTCGACCAGCCGGGCCAGCTTGGACAGCCCCGTGATCTTGCCGCTCGTCGCCGGGATGTAGCCCACATGCGCCACCCCGTGGAACGGGACCAGGTGGTGCTCGCAGGTGCTGAACACCTCGATGTCCTTGACCAGCACCATCTCGTCGTGGCCGAGGTCGAACGTCGTCGTGAGGACATCCTCGGGCTCCTGGTGGAGGCCCGCGAATATCTCCTTGTACGCACGTGCCACCCGGCCCGGGGTCTCGCGCAGTCCCTCACGGTCGGGGTCCTCCCCCACGGCGATGAGGAGCTCCCGAACGGCCGACTCGGCCCGCTTCTCGTCGAATACGCCGATCGAACCCTGCCCGTCGAGCGTCACCGGGTCGGTCATCTGTGCCTCGTTCCTCTGTGCAGTCACATGCGCGGACCCGCCCGCCCTCGCGGAGAATTCGGCAGGTACGACGCAGGCATACGGAAAAGCCGCGCCCCCACAGGCTAGAACCTGGGGGGCGCGGCATCCATTCCGGGCCTGGTGGAGCCCCCGTGACGGGGGCCACACCGGGTCGGGCAGGGGCTAGCTCTCGGGGCGATCCTCGGGGATCGACTCCGTGGAGCCGCCGGTGTTCTTCGTGATGTCCGTCGGAGCGATCTCCGGAGTGCCCGAACCATTGGCGGTGCCGGTGGTGAGGGCGAGCTCCTTGGGAGAGAGCACGGGCGGACGTGTCGACGGGGTACGCCGGGCGGAACCGGTCCACGCCGGACGGGCCGGGCGCTTCACGATCGGGGCGAAGATCTCGGCGATCTGCTCCTTGTTGAGCGTCTCCTTCTCGAGGAGCTCAAGGACCAGGGCGTCGAGGATGTCGCGGTTCTCGACGAGGATTTCCCACGCGTCGTTGTGCGCGGTCTCGATGAGCTTCTTGACCTCTTCGTCGACGAGCGCCGCGACCTCTTCCGAGTAGTCGCGCTGATGGCCCATCTCCCGGCCCACGAACGGCTCGGTGTTGTCCCCACCGAACTTGATCGCGCCCAGGCGCTCGGTCATGCCGTACTGCGTGACCATCGCGCGGGCCGTTGCGGTGGCCTTCTCGATGTCGTTCGCAGCGCCGGTCGTCGGGTCGTGGAAGACCAGCTCCTCGGCCGCGCGCCCGCCCAGCATGTACGCCAGCTGGTCGAGCATCTCGTTGCGCGTCGTGGAGTACTTGTCCTCCTCCGGGAGCACCATCGTGTAACCGAGGGCGCGTCCACGGGAGAGGATCGTGATCTTGTGGACCGGGTCCGACTGGGGTGAGGCCGCCGCGACCAGGGCGTGTCCGCCCTCGTGGTACGCGGTGATCTTCTTTTCCTTCTCGGACATGATCCGGGTCCGCTTCTGCGGGCCCGCCACGACGCGGTCGATGGCCTCGTCGAGCATGTGGTTGTCGATCAGCTTCTTGTTGCTGCGCGCCGTGAGGAGCGCCGCTTCGTTCAGCACGTTCGACAGGTCGGCACCGGTGAAGCCGGGCGTACGACGGGCGACCGCGTTGAGGTCGACGTCCTCCGCTACCGGCTTGCCCTTCTGGTGCACCTTCAGGATCTCCAGGCGGCCCTGCATGTCCGGGCGGTCGACGGCGATCTGCCGGTCGAAGCGTCCGGGACGCAGCAGCGCCGGGTCCAGGATGTCCGGCCGGTTCGTGGCGGCGATCAGGATGACGCCGCCCTTCACGTCGAAGCCGTCCATCTCGACGAGCAGCTGGTTGAGCGTCTGCTCGCGCTCGTCGTGACCGCCGCCCATGCCGGCACCGCGGTGCCGTCCGACGGCGTCGATCTCGTCGACGAAGACGATCGCCGGGGCGTTCGCCTTGGCCTGCTCGAAGAGGTCACGCACCCGGGAGGCACCGACACCGACGAACATCTCGACGAAGTCGGACCCGGAGATCGAGTAGAACGGCACGCCCGCTTCGCCGGCGACGGCGCGAGCGAGCAGCGTCTTACCCGTACCGGGCGGCCCGTAGAGCAGGACGCCCTTGGGGATCTTGGCGCCGACGGCCTGGAACTTCGCCGGCTCCTGGAGGAATTCCTTGATCTCGTACAGTTCCTCGACGGCCTCGTCCGACCCCGCCACATCGGCGAACGTCGTCTTCGGCGTGTCCTTGGTGATCAGCTTGGCCTTGGACTTGCCGAACTGCATGACCTTGGAGCCGCCGCCCTGCATCTGATTCATCAGAAACAGGAACACGACCACGATCAGGACGAAGGGCAGCAGGGAGAGAAGGATCGAGACGAACGGGGACTGCTTCGACGGCGAGACGGTGTAACCCTTCTCGATGTCACCGCTCTCGAACTTCTTCTGCAGCGTGTCGGCGAGCTCGACACCCTGGTTGCCGATGTAGCTCGCCTGGAACTTGCTGCCGGACTCGCCCTGGAGCTTTTCCTTGTCCTTCAGCTCGATCTTCAGGATCTGTTCGTCACCGGTGGTCAGCTTGGCCTGCTCCACCTGGTTCTTGCTGATCGCCTGGATCACCTTGCCGGTGTCCACCGTCTTGTAGCCGCCGGACGAGCCGACGACCTGCATCAACACGACCACGGCGAGGACGGCCAGCACGATCCACATGACCGGCCCACGGAAGTATCGCTTCACGTCCATCCATACGGAGCGAAGTCGCCCCGTCCCTCCTGCCCGTAGGTAAATGCTGCTGTGAGAAAAGACTGTTCTTCGGACGGTACCCCAGCATTGTCACCCGTGACCGCAGGGGAGGTCCGGTAAACCCGTCTTCGAAGGCTCCAACGGCCCGATCGCCACAAGGGTTCCCGGGAGCCCGGCCGGCTTCGGCCGTGTTCCCGCGGTTCCGCCCGTCCCGTCGGGGACGTCGCCTCAGCCGCCGTAGACGTGAGGGGCGAGCGTACCGACGAAGGGCAGGTTGCGGTACTTCTCCGCGTAGTCCAGTCCGTAGCCGACGACGAACTCGTTGGGGATGTCGAAGCCGACCCACTTCACGTCGATCGCGACCTTCGCGGCGTCCGGCTTGCGCAGCAGCGTGCAGACCTCCAGGCTCGCGGGTTCACGCGAGCCGAGGTTGGTCAGCAGCCAGGACAGCGTCAGGCCGGAGTCGATGATGTCCTCGACGATCAGGACGTGCTTGCCCTTGATGTCGGTGTCGAGGTCCTTGAGGATCCGGACGACGCCCGAGGACTGCGTGCCCGCCCCGTACGACGAGACGGCCATCCAGTCCATGGTGACGGGGGTGGACAGCGCACGGGCCAGGTCCGCCATGACCATCACCGCACCCTTGAGCACGCCGACGATGAGCAGGTCCTTGCCCGCGTACTCCGCGTCGATCTTCGCTGCCAGCTCGACGAGCTTCGCGTCGATCTCTTCCTTGGTGAGGAGCACCGACTGAAGGTCGGTACCCATGTCCTTCTCGTTCACCCGCGTCTCTTTCTCTGCCCTGCCGGACCGGACTGTTCCCCGGGCCGGACCGGCGTTTCGCCTGCACTTCAGCCGCTTGCGCTTCAGCTCTGCCGAATCACCAGTCTGCCACCCTGGCGCCGCACCTCGACGCGGCCGGGCAGGTTGATGGCGCCCTGGCCCCGCCAGCCGGTGATGAGCCGGTCGACTTCCTCGATGTGGCGGGCGAAGAGCGAACCGGCCGGGGAACCGGCGTCGATCACGGCCCGGCGGAGCACCCTGCGGCGTACCGCGGGCGGCAGGACGGAGAGCTTGGCGCACTCCAGGCGTCCGTCGTCGTCGCGGACGGAGCGGGCGGCCTCGGCGGCCCAGGTGTCGAGGGCGTCCGCGTCGTCGCGGGAGAGCTGCGCCGTGCGGGCGAGGGCTTCCACGACTCCTTTGCCCAGCGCCTTCTCCAGGGCGGGCAGGCCCTCGTGGCGCAGCCGGGAGCGGGTGTAGGCGGGGTCGACGTTGTGGGGGTCGTCCCAGACGGGGATCGACTGGACCAGGCAGGCCTTGCGGGCGGTCTGCCGGTCGAGCTGGAGGAACGGGCGGCGGTAGCGGCCGGCGGGCCCGGAGGCGGCGGCCATCCCGGAGAGCGAGCGGATGCCCGATCCGCGGGCGAGGCCCAGCAGGACCGTCTCGGCCTGGTCGTCACGGGTGTGGCCGAGGAGCACGGCGGCGGCGCCGTGGCGCTCCGCCGCGGCGTCCAGGGCGGCGTAGCGGGCGTCCCTGGCGGCGGCCTCGGGCCCGCCGTCGCGGCCGACCCGCACGGCGACGGCCTCCACCGGGTCGAGCCGCATCTCGGCGAGGCGGGCGACGACCTCGTCGGCGCGGAGCCCGGAACCGGGCTGGAGGTTGTGGTCGACGGTGATGCCACCCGCGCGGACGGGCAGCTTGCGCGACTCGAAGGCCAGGGCGGAGGCGAGGGCCATGGAGTCGGCGCCCCCGGAGCACGCGACGAGCACCAGCGGGGTGTCCGGCCGTTCGGGGAGCGCGGAACGGCGCCCGCCCGCCCCCGCTTCGGCGAACTCGGCGTGTCCGGCCTGTTCGGTGTGACGGGTGTGTTCGGTGACGACGTCGTGGAGTACGCGGCGGACCGCCAGGCGTATCGCCGCGACCGCAGGATGGGGACCCATGTCCGGTGCCCTTCGGAGTGAGGATTCGGGGGGTGCTTCCGAGCGCGCGGGACGGAGTCCCGTCACTCAGAGTGCGTCGATGGTGACAGAGCCAAGCTGTTCATCGAGCATTGCACGCCTTCCCATGCCCCTACGGTCCCTCGGATGGGTGATTGGGGTGGCAATTCCGTGCCGCCGAACCTCTCAAGATCACGAGTCTGCTTTACGGTGCACCCTCGCCACCCAGTCCGCCGGGGCGGCGATCTCGGCCTTCGTGGGCAGGGTGTTGGGGGAGGTCCACACCCGGTTGAAGCCGTCCATACCGACCTCGTCCACCACGGCCCGGACGAACTTCTCGCCGTCGCGGTACTGCCGCAGCTTGGCGTCGAGGCCGAGGAGCTTGCGCAGGGCCAGGTCCAGCCGGCTCGCGCCGCGCGCCCTGCGCTGCTGGAACTTCTCCCGGATCTCGGCGACGGAGCCCACCACGTCGGGGCCCACCCCGTCCATCACGAAGTCCGCGTGGCCTTCGAGCAGGGACATCACCGCGGTCAGCCGGCCCAGGATCTCGCGCTGGGCGGGCGTCTGGACGATCTCGACGAGGCCGTGCCCGCCGTCGTCCTCGCCCCGTTCACCCTCGGGACGACTGCCTCCCGAGAACGTCTGCGCGGCCTCGCGGAGACGTTCGAGCACGGTCATGGGGTCGACCTCGGTCTCTTCGAGGAACGACTGGATTTCGCCCTGCAGATGGTCGCGGAGCCAGGGAACGCCGGTGAACTGGGTGCGGTGCGTCTCCTCGTGGAGGGCGACCCAGAGCCTGAAGTCGTGCGGGTCGACCTCGAGTTCGCGCTCCACGTGGACGATGTTCGGTGCGACCAGCAGCAGCCTGCCGCCCCCCTTCGAGGAGGCGGGCAGCTCCCGGGTGGCGGGGGCGAAGGTCTCGTACTGGCCGAGGACCCGGGAGGCCAGGAACGACAGCAGCATGCCCAGTTCGACGCCGGTCACCTTGCCGCCGACCGCGCCGAGCACGGCGTTGCCTGGGCCGCTGCCACGGCGGTCCTGCATCTTCCCGAGCAGCGGACGCAGCAGCTCACGGAAGCCGGCCACGTTGGCCCTGATCCAGCCGGCCCGGTCGACGACCAGGACCGGGGTGTCCTCGGGTTCGTGTCCCTCCGGGATCATCCGGGTGAACGAACGGACGTGCTCCTCCGACGCCTTGGCATGCCGCCGGAGCTCCGCGACGACGGCGCGGGCCTCCTCACGGCTGATCTCCGGACCCGGCCGCACGAACCGGGTCGCGGTCGCGACCGCGAGATTCCAGTCGACCATCTCGGCACCACCGATGCTCGTCATGCGTCAACCGTACGTGAGGTGGTCGCTCCGTGGTGGGGTGTCAGCCGCTCACCGGCTCCCCCGTGTGAGCGCGGTGGCCAGGGTGTCGAGCGATGCCTCCGCGTCGGCCGGCGACGTGGTGCCCGAGGCCAGGAAGGCGAAGGCGAGCAGCCGGCCCTGTGCGTCGACCGCGGTCCCGGCGAGGCTGTTCACCCCGGTGAGGGTGCCCGTCTTGGCCCTGATCAGGCCCGTCGCCGGCGATGTGGCCTCGTAACGGTCGCCGAGCGTGCCGCTGAATCCGGCGACCGGCAGGCCCGTGAGGACGGGGCGGAGCTCCGGGTGGTCCGGTCCCGCGGCGAGCGCGAGCAGCCGGGCCAGGAGTCCCGCCGTCACCTTGTCCGCGCGGTCGAGACCGCTGCCGTCGGCGAGCCGGGCACCGGCCAGCGGCAGGCCGAGGGCCTTCAGCCGGGCGGTGACGGCGCGGCGGCTCCCGGCGAAGGAGGCCGGTTCCCCGGCCTTCAGCGCGGTCTGCCGGGCCAGCGCCTCGGCGATGTCGTTGTCGCTGTTGGTCAGGGCCCGCTCGACCAGGGCGGAGAGCGGCTTCGACAGGTGCGTCGCCACCGTCCGGGACCCGGCCGGTGCCTTTCCGGACACGGGTTCGGACCGGGTGGCGACACCGGCGTCGTCGAGGAGCTCCGCGAACGTACGCGCCGCGTCACCCGCCGGATCGTCCGTACGGGGGGCCGGTCCCCGGTCGCTCGTGTCGAGGCGGCCCTCGTCGGCCATGAGCGCGCTGACGGGCGCGATGTTCTCGTTGGGGCCGATGGGGTGAAGCGCCGGTCCGGAGTAGCGCGAGGTGTCGTACGCCAGCCGTACGGTCCCGGTGCCGCTGTCGTGCAGGGAGCGCGCCGTGTCGGCGGCCAGGGCGCGCAGGGCCGCCTCGTCCAGGGTGGGGTCGCCGCCGCCCACGAGGGTGAGCGTCCGGGAGTCCGGGGACAGCGTGACGGTCGTCTGGATGCGGTGGGCGGGGCCGAGCGCGGACAGCGCGGCGGCGGTCGTCGCGATCTTCACCGTGGACGCGGGGGTCATGGGGGTCCTGGCAGCCCGCGCGTACAGCTGTTCGCCGGTGGTCGCGTCGACGACCACCGCGGTGCGTACGGAGCCGAGGGCGGGCGTGTCCAGCAGGGGCGTGAGGACGGCGTCCAGGCCGCTCGCGCCCGCCGGGGCCGTGCCGGACGCGGTGCCGAGGGCGCTCAGGACGGCGGGCGCGCTGGCGGCGGGCTCCGGCGCGCCGGGCGCGGTCCCTTCGTGATGTGCGCCACCTGCGCGCTGCTGGACGACCGCCCGGTCCCGCTCGGCCTTACGCTGACCGGAGTCCCAGGGACCTGCGGCCAGGACGGCACCGGCGGCGACCACCAGGCCGAGCACCGCGGAGCCTGCGGCAAGTCCGAAGGCGTCGGACCCGTTTCCACGCTTCAGGTACTTCGGGACTTTCCACCCGCCCCACCCGCGCCACCTGTTCAACGGCTCGTCCGTAGGTCTCTCCACCGGCTCGGCCACCGTTGACCAGCCCCTTTCGCGAGCACTCATCTGCGTGAGGGACACTTAACCACCAGTCGTATGTGTTGATCATGGAGGAGCCACCCGTGGAGTTCGACGTCACCATCGAGATCCCGAAGGGTTCGCGGAACAAGTACGAGGTGGACCACGAGACCGGTCGGATCCGCCTGGACCGTCGACTCTTCACCTCGACCAGCTACCCGGCCGACTACGGGTTCGTGGAGAACACCCTCGGCGAGGACGGTGACCCGCTCGACGCGCTGGTCATCCTGGACGAGCCGACCTTCCCCGGATGCCTCATCAAGTGCCGCGCCATCGGCATGTTCCGGATGACCGACGAGGCCGGCGGCGACGACAAGCTGCTGTGCGTCCCGGCGTCCGACCCCCGGGTGGAGCACCTGCGCGACATCCACCACGTGTCGGAGTTCGACCGCCTGGAGATCCAGCACTTCTTCGAGGTCTACAAGGACCTGGAGCCCGGCAAGTCCGTCGAGGGCGCCGACTGGGTCGGCCGCGCCGAGGCCGAGGCCGAGATCGAGGCCTCCTACAAGCGCCTCGAGGCGCAGGGCGGCGCGCACTGACGTAGTCCCGGGCCTCCGCCCAGGAGCGGAGGCGCGCGGATCACGGCGCACGGGGCCCGACCGGCCCAGCACCGCGTACGAACGACGGGCGGCGCACCTTCACCGGTGCGCCGCCCGTTGCGTGTGGCGGCCCATGTCCGTGCACATACTGGGCAGAAGCGCTCCCGGAACGGGCAACGGGCGTCGAGGAGGAACGAGGTCGAGTGGTGGCGGAACAGGGCGGTCCGGAGGACCAGAAGCCCCAGTCCGACGAGGCACGCAGCGCCTTCGTCCCTCCGCCCGGTGTGGAGCAGTCCGCGGCTCCGTCCGAGGACGACCAACCGACATCGGAATTCGCCCTTCCGGCCGGTCTGCCCGATCCGTCGGCATCGCCGGGCCCGGGTTCCGGTCCGGGCGGCGGGGCGGGGTCCGACACGCTCGCGTCCGCCTTCGTCCCGCCGAGCGGGTACAACGCACAGCACCAGCCACCCGCGTTCACCCCCGCGCACGGCATCCCGATGGTCCGGCTGACCAAGGAAGCCCCCTGGCAGGACCGGATGCGCACGATGCTGCGCATGCCGGTGACGGAGCGTCCGGCGCCCGAGAGCGTGCAGCAGACCGACGACTCGGGCCCCGCCGTACCGCGCGTGCTCGACCTGACGCTGCGTATCGGGGAGCTGCTCCTGGCGGGTGGTGAGGGCGCCGAGGACGTCGAGGCCGCCATGTTCGCGGTGACGCGCTCGTACGGGCTCGACCGCTCCGAGCCGACGGTCACCTTCACCCTGCTGTCCATCTCGTACCAGCCGTCGCTGGTCGACGACCCCATCACGGCGAGCCGTACCGTACGCCGCCGGGGCACCGACTACACCCGGCTGGCGGCCGTGTTCGGGCTGATCGACGACATCACCTCGGCGGAACACGTCGAGGTGTCGCTGGAGGAGGCCTATCGGCGCCTGGCGGAGATCCGGCGTAACCGCCACCCGTATCCGGGCTGGGTGCTGACTGCCGCCGCCGGTCTGCTCGCGGGCTCGGCATCGGTGCTGGTCGGTGGTGGTGTGCTGGTCTTCCTCGTGGCGGCGGCGGGCGCGATGCTCGGCGACCGGCTGGCCTGGCTCTGCGCCGGGCGCGGGCTCCCCGAGTTCTACCAGTTCGCGGCGGCGGCCATGCCCCCCGCCGCGATGGGCATCGCCCTGACCCTCACCCACTCGACCGATGTGCGGCCCTCCGCGGTGGTCACCGGTGGGCTGTTCGCGCTGTTGCCCGGGCGAGCTCTCGTCGCCGGGGTGCAGGACGGCCTGACCGGCTACTACCTCACCGCGGGGGCCCGGCTCCTGGAGGTCATGTACTTCTTCATCGGCATCGTGGCGGGCGTGCTGCTGATGCTCTATCTGGGGGTCCAGCTCGGCGCCGAACTCAATCCGGAAGCGCGCTTCGAACCCAACGACCGGCCGGGGCTCCAGATCCTGGTCTCGATGACCCTCACGCTGGCCTTCGCCATCCTGCTCCAGCAGGAGCGTTCCACGGTGCTCGCGGTGACCCTCAACGGAGGCGTGGCCTGGGTCATCTACGGGGCCATGGCCCGCGAGGGGGACATCTCGCCGGTGGCGGCGACCGCGGTCGCGGCTGGTCTGGTGGGTCTCTTCGGCCAGTTGTTCTCGCGCTACCGGTACACCTCGTCGCTGCCGTACATCACGGCCGCGATCGGCCCGCTGCTGCCGGGTTCGGCGACCTACTTCGGTCTGCTGGGTATCGCGCAGAACGAGGTGGACACCGGCCTCACCTCGCTCTTCACGGCTGTCGCCACGGCGCTGGCGATCGCCATCGGGGTGAACCTGGGAAGCGAGATCTCCCGGCTGTTCATGCGGGTGCCGGGCGCGGTCGAGGGCGCGTCCCGCCGGGCGGCCAAGCGGACCCGCGGCTTCTGACACACGGACGGCGCCCCGGCCCCTGAGGGGGACCGGGGCGCCGTCGTGCGCGCGGGAGGGGTCAGCGCCTGTTCTGCCAGCCGTACGGCCCCGGGTCCTCCTCCTGGGCGTCGCCGCGGCCGTCCGCGGGGCGCTCACCGTAGGAGCTTCCGTCGTCGTACGGTCCGGGCTGCCCGCCGGCGTACGGGGGGGCCTGGCCGGTGCCGTAGGGGGCCGCCTGACCGTTGTCGTACGGGGCGCCGGCCTGGCTGCCGCCGTACTGCTGGCCGCCACCCTGCGGGGCGCCGTACGGACCGGGCTGCTGGCCGCCGTACTGACCGGCCTGCTGGGCGCCGCCGTACCGGGCGCCCTGAGTGCCGTACTGGGCGCCGCCGTCGTACTGACCGCCGTACTGGCCGCCCTGGTCCGCGCCGCCGTACTGGCCGCCGCCCTGGTCCGCGCCGTACTGGCCCTGGGCGTCGTACTGGCCGCCGTACTGACCGGGCTGCCCGTTGCCGTACTGGGCGCCGCCCTGCTGTGTGCCGTACCGGGCGCCGTACCCGGCGTCCTGGCCGCCGGGCTGCTGGGCGCCGTACTGACCGCCGTACGGGGCGCCGCCCTGCTGGTCGTCCTGCGCGCCGCCGTACGGGCCGGGCTGTCCGTTGCCGTACGGGGCGCCCTGGCCGCCGTACTCACCCGGCCGGCCGGTGGTGCCGTACCGGCTGTCGTAGCCGCCGTACGGGGCCCCCTGGTCGGCGGTGTACCGGTAGGCGGCCGGACCCTCTTTCTCGCCGTCCGCTCCGCCGTGGGGGCCCGCCTCGGGGCCGCCGTCCGAGGGGCCCTGGTCGTCGCCCCGCTGCGCGGCTTCCTTCTTCGACCGGCTGCGGGCCCGCAGGAACTCGATCGCGATCGGCACCACCGAGATCAGCACGATCAGGATGAGGATCATCTCGATGTTCTGGTGCACGAAGTCGATCTTGCCGAGGGCCGCACCGAGCAGCGTCACCCCGACGCCCCAGAGCACGCCCCCGATGATGTTGAACGTGATGAACGAGCGGTAGTTCATCCGGCTCACACCGGCGATGATCGGCGTGAAGGTCCGCACGATGGGCACGAAGCGGGCCAGCACCAGCGACTTCGGGCCGTACTTCTCGAAGAACTCGTGGGCCTTCTCGACGTTCTCCTGCTTGAAGAGGCGGGAGTCCGGGCGCTTGAAGAGCGCGGGTCCCACCTTCCGGCCGAAGAGATAGCCGACCTGGTCACCGATGATCGCCGCCAGGGCGACCAGGACGCAGACCAGCCAAAGCGGGTACTTCAGGTCGCCCGTCGTCACCAGCAGACCCGTGGTGAACAGCAGGGAGTCGCCGGGCAGGAAGAAGCCGATCAGCAGCCCGGACTCGGCGAACACGATGAGCAGGAGGCCGGGCAGCCCGAAGGTGTTGAGCAGATAATCCGGGTCCAGCCAGCTCGGGCCGAGCGCAAGCGTATTCAAGGGTCCGGGCTCCAGGGTTGGTCGGTGTGCGCGGCTGCGTGGCCGCCCCAAGCTATCAACGCTGCGGCGGACGCCTGGGTTCCACTGGCGTAAGCAAGGATGCGCGCAGTACGAACCGGGGCAAAGCTTTCCGCAGGAGGTGCCACATCATGGGCATTGAGGACTACGGCGGCGGACAGACCTCACAGGCGGACGTCCTGGTCGTCACCACGAACGACGTACCCGGCCATCAGGTGACGCAGGTCATCGGTGAGGTGTTCGGACTCACCGTGCGCTCCCGCCACCTCGGCAGCCAGATCGGCGCCGGTCTGAAGTCGATGATCGGCGGCGAGCTGAAGGGGCTGACCAAGACGCTCGTCGAGACCCGCAACCAGGCGATGGAACGGCTCGTCGACCAGGCCCGGGCACGCGGTGCGAACGCGGTGCTGATGATGCGCTTCGACGTGAGCGAGGCGGCGGACGTGGGCACCGAGGTCTGCGCCTACGGCACGGCGGCCGTGATCAGCCCGTCCTGACCGGCTTCCCCGTCCCCCGTCTTCCCGGAGGTTCCCGCATGCCCACGCCCGTCAACATCGCCGTCGTCTACTACTCCGCCACCGGCACCGTCTCCACGATCGCGAAGGCCGTCGCGAAGGACGCCGAGGCCGCAGGAGCGCAGGTGCGCCTGCGCAAGGTCGCCGAGCTCGCCCCCCGGGCGGCCGTCGCCTCCAATCCGGCCTGGGCCGAGCACGCCGAGGCGACAGCGGACATCCCGGAGGCCACGCCCGACGACATGGTCTGGGCCGACGCGGTGATCTTCGGTACGCCCACCCGGTACGGCAATGTCAGCGCCCAGCTCAAACAGTTCCTCGACACCCTGGGCGGTCTCTGGCAGGCGGGTCAGCTCGCCGACAAGGTCTACAGCGGTTTCACCGCCAGCAGCACCGCCCACGGCGGCCAGGAGTCCACCCTGCTGGCGCTCTACAACACGATCCACCACTTCGGCGGCATCCTGGTCCCTCCCGGCTACACGGACGCCTCGAAGTTCGTCGACGGCAATCCGTACGGCACCTCCCACGTCTCGGGCCAGGGTGACATCCCCGTCGGCACCCAGACCCTGACCGCCGCGCGCGTCCAGACCGAACGCGTCGTGAAGTTCACCCGGGCCCTCAAGGCCGGACTCGCGGCCGGGAACGCCGGGACCGCCGAGAACTGAGGAGTCCTCCATGCCGCTCCACAAGGGTTCGCACGGCAAGACCGTCCCGTCCGACGAGCACCGCAGGCTCGCGCTCAACCCGTTCTTCGGGGAGGCCGACCCGACCGCGCCGATGGTCGCGGCACCGCCCACCCACCGCCTCCCGGACGGCCCGCTGCCGCCCTCGACCGCCTACCGGCTCGTCCACGACGAGCTGATGCTCGACGGGAACTCCCGGCTCAACCTCGCGACCTTCGTCACCACCTGGATGGAGCCCCAGGCCGGCGTGCTGATGGGCGAGTGCCGGGACAAGAACATGATCGACAAGGACGAGTACCCGCGTACCGCCGAGCTGGAGCGGCGGTGCGTGTCGATGCTCGCCGAGCTCTGGAACGCCCCCGACCCCGGGTCCACGGTCGGCTGCTCGACCACCGGGTCGAGCGAGGCCTGCATGCTGGCGGGGATGGCGCTGAAGCGCCGCTGGTCCACCCGGAACGCCGACCGCTATCCGGCGTCCGCCAAGCCCAATCTGGTGATGGGCGTCAATGTGCAGGTCTGCTGGGAGAAGTTCTGCACGTTCTGGGAGGTGGAGCCCCGGCAGGTCCCGATGGAGGGCGAGCGGTTCCATCTGGACCCGCAGGCGGCGGCCGAGCTGTGCGACGAGAACACCATCGGTGTGGTCGGGATCCTCGGCTCCACGTTCGACGGTTCCTACGAGCCGATCGCGGAGCTGTGCGCGGCTCTGGACGATCTCCAGGAGCGCACCGGCCTCGACATCCCCGTGCACGTGGACGGGGCGTCCGGGGCGATGGTGGCCCCGTTCCTCGATCCGGACCTGGTGTGGGACTTCCGGCTCCCCCGGGTCTCCTCGATCAACACCTCCGGGCACAAGTACGGCCTGGTCTACCCGGGGGTGGGCTGGGCCCTGTGGCGTTCCCCGTCCGAGCTGCCGGAGGAGCTGGTCTTCCGGGTCAACTACCTGGGCGGCGACATGCCGACCTTCGCGCTGAACTTCTCCCGGCCCGGCGCGCAGGTGGTCGCGCAGTACTACACGTTCCTGCGGCTGGGCCGGGAGGGTTACCGGGCCGTCCAGCAGGCGTCCCGGGACATCGCGCGGCGGCTCGCCACGGGATTCGAGTCCCTGGAGGACTTCCGGCTGCTGACCCGGGGCGACGAACTCCCGGTGTTCGCGGTGACGACGACGCCCGAGGTGAAGGCGTACGACGTCTTCGACGTGTCGAGGCGGCTGCGGGAGCGCGGCTGGCTGGTGCCCGCGTACACCTTCCCCGCCAACCGCCAGGACCTCTCGGTGCTGCGTGTCGTCTGCCGCAACGGCTTCTCCTCGGACCTCGCGGAGCTGCTGCTGGACGACATGCGCAGGCTCCTTCCCGAACTGCGTGCTCAGGCGCATCCGCTGCACCGGGACCCGTCGGTCCAGACGGCCTTCCACCACTGAGGGCGCCGGGGCCGGTGGTCAGCGGCTGAGGTGCGCGAACCTCCGTACCGCCAGGGGGAGGAACACCGCGGTCAGGGCCACCGGCCAGAGCACCGCCAGCAGTTCGGCGTGTTCGGCGGCCCAGGTGCAGGTGCTCCCGCCCGGGTTGCCGAACAGGCCGCGTACCGCCGTCGCCGTGGCCGACATCGGGTTCCACTCGACGACCGCGCCCAACCAGCCCGGCATGGACTCCGGGGAGGCGAAGACGTTGGAGAGGAAGCCCACCGGCCAGACCAGGATCTGCACGGCCTGGACCATCTCCGGCCTGCCCGCCACCATCGCGAGCTGGATGCCGGCCCAGAGCATCGCGAACCGCAGCAGGAGCAGCAGTCCCAGCGCGGCCAGTGCGGCGGCCGTGCCGTTGTGCCAGCGCCAGCCGAGGGCGTACCCGACTCCGGTCATCACCGCGAGCGCGGCCACCGACTGGAGCATGTCGGCGGCGTTCCGGCCGGCCAGGACCGCGCCCGGGACCATGGGCATGGAGCGGAAGCGGTCGATGACGCCCTTGTTCAGGTCCTGGGTGACGGCCAGCATCGTGCCCTCCAGGCCGAAGGCCATGGTGAGCGCGAGCATGCCGGGCACCAGGAACTCGGTGTTGTCCCCGTCGACCCCGCTGCCGCCGCCGACCAGGTAGTTGAACATCAGGAGCAGCATCACCGGGAAGACCAGGCCGACGGCGACCTGGACCGGCTGCCGTGCCCAGCGCGCCAGTTCGCGACGGGTCATCGTCCAGGAGTCGGTCAGTGCCCAGCCGACGCGGCCCGCAGTCGCCGTACTCATGCCGCCACCTTCGTCTCCGGGGACGTGCGGGGCCCGCCGGCCTGTCCGGTGAGGGCCAGGAACACCTCGTCCAGCGTGGGGCGGCGCACCGCGATGTCCTCCGCCTCGATGCCCGCCTCCTCCAGCGCCCGCACCGTCCTGGTGAGGGTGCGCATGCGGTCCGGGGCCGGGGCGCCGAGCAGCCGCCGGTCCACGTCCACGGTCACCCCCTCACCGAGCAGCGCGGCTGCCTCGCCGAGCCGGCCGGCGTCGCGGACGACCACGTCGACGCGGTCCCCGCCGACCATCGCCTTGAGTTCGTCGGCCGTTCCCTGCGCGATGACCCGGCCGCCGTCGACCACCGAGATCCGGTCGGCCAGCTGGTCGGCCTCCTCCAGATACTGCGTGGTCAGCAGGATGGTCGTGCCGCCCGAGGCCAGGGACCGCACGGAGCTCCACACCTCGGCCCGGCCCCGCGGGTCGAGTCCGGTCGTGGGCTCGTCCAGGAAGAGCACCTCCGGGTCGGTGATGAGCGAGGCGGCCAGGTCGAGGCGGCGCCGCATGCCGCCGCTGTACCGCGCGACCGCCTTGCGCCCGGTGTCCGTGAGCCCGAACCGCTCCAGCAGTTCGCCGGCCCGCAGTCCCGCCCGGCGCGCGCCCAGGTGGTGGAGCCGGCCGAACATCTCCAGGTTCTGCCGGCCGCCGAGCTCCTCGTCGAGCGCCGCGTGCTGTCCCAGCAGCCCGATCCGGCGCCTGACCTCTGCGGCCTCGGACCGTACGTCGAACCCCGCCACCTCCGCCCGCCCCTCGTCGTGCCGGAGCAGGGTCGTCAGCACGCGTACGGCCGTGGTCTTGCCCGCCCCGTTGGGCCCGAGCACCCCGTGGACCGTTCCGCCGCGGACGGTCAGATCGAGGCCGTCCAGGGCGCGCTTGTCCCCGTACCGCTTGTGCACTCCTTCGACGACGATCGCGTCGCTCACGGTGTCCACCAGCCCTTCCCCTCATGTAGTCAAACTTGACTAGCAAGGCGTAAGGTAAGCCCGGCGGCACCATTAGTCAAACTTGATCAGCCGGTATCCCCGGGGTCGGTGACCCCGGTGGCGTACGGGTTCTCCTGCCCTTCGGCGAGCACGCCGACGAAGGGCTCCCCCTCACCCGCGAAGGTGTACGCCCCGGCCTCGATCCGTGCGATCAGACCGCGGGTCCACTCCGCTCCCGCGTCGGCGGAGTGCACCCACATGTTCATGATCTCGCCGATGTGGCCGAGCGACTCCGGACCGTCCGCCGGGGTGTAGTGCTCGGTGACCGAGGCCCGCCAGCCCTCGATGGCGGCGACCCGCTCCCGCAGGAGCGCCACCGCCTCGGCCCGCTCCAGGTCCACGATGAAGCCGAGGGCGGACGAGAGCACGTCCACGCTCTGGTCGTACGAGGTCAGCGAGGACCGCAGCAGGGCGAAGTACTCCTCGGTGCCGCGGCCGGTGATTTCGTACTCGGTGCGGGGCGGGCCGCCCGCGGTGGACGGGGCGACCTCGTGGGCGAGGAGCAGTCCCTGCTTCGCCATCTGCTTGAGGGCGTGGTAGATCGACCCCGGTTTGGCGTTCGACCACTCGTTGGCGCCCCAGTACTCCAGGTCGTTGCGCACCTGATAGCCGTGCGCACGCCCGTGCTGGCGCACGGCACCCAGGACCAGGAGACGGATCGCCGACATACCACTCACCCTTTGTAGTCAACTTTGACCAGGGTAGCCCTCGCCGGAATCCGCACCGCAACCCGCGTCAGAAGGGGAAGACCGTCCGCCCGTGCTGCACGGAGATCCACTTGCGGGTGGTGAACGCCTCCACGGCGGCCTCGCCGTTCAGCCGCCCCATCCCGGACCCCTTCTCGCCCCCGAACGCCACCGCGGGGTCGTCCTGCACGGTCGCGCCGTTGACGTGGAACATCCCGCCCCTGATGCGCCGGGCGAACCGCACGCCGCGCTCGGCGTCCGCCGTGTGGACGGCGCCGCTCAGCCCGTAGGGGCTGTCGTTGACGATGCGTACGGCGTCGTCCTCACCGTCGAACGGCACCAGCAGGGCGACGGGCCCGGAGATCTCCTGCTCCAGCAGCGGTGACCCCTCCGGCAGTCCCGTCAGCACGGTCGGCCCGACGAGGTTGCCGCGTGTGCGGCCCCGCACGAGCGCGGTGGCACCGGCCGCGACCGCTCCGTCGACCAGCGCGGTGAGCGCCTCCGCCTGGAACGCGCTGACGACCGGCCCGATCCGTGTGTCCGGGTCGCGCGGGTCCCCGGACACGAGGGCGGACACTGCGGCGGTGAACCTCCCCGTGAACTCCTCCTCCACGGACCGGTCCACCAGGATCCGGTTGGCGGCCATGCTGACCTGCCCCTGGAACAGGAAGCGGCTGTAGACCGCCGCCCGGACCGCGTGGTCGAGGTCGGCGTCCTCCAGCACGACCAGCGCGCTGTTGCCGCTCAGTTCGAGGATGGTCCTCTTGAACAGCCCGGCGGCGACGGCGGCGACATGGCGGCCGACCCGGTCGGAGCCGGTGAACGCGATCACCTTGGGCACGGGGTGCTCGATGAAGGAGTCACCGATCTCGGCGCTGTCGGTGATCAGGACGTTGAGGAGGCCCGGAGGCAGTCCCGCGTCCTCGAAGATCCTGGCGACCAGGCTCCCGCCGGCGATCGGGGCGTTCTGATGGGGCTTCACCACGGCCGCGTTGCCCAGCGCCAGTGCGGGGGCGACCGTCTTCATCGTCACCAGGAAAGGGAAATTGAAGGCGCTGATCACGCCGATGACCCCGACGGGCAGCCGGTAGACCCGGTTCTCCTTGCCCTCCGTGACCGACGGCAGCAGTTCGGCCGCCAGGCGCATCGTCCGGCCCGCTGCCTCACGGAGGAACTCCTGGGCGGCCCGCACCTCGAATTCGGCCCTCGCCCTGGTGCCCCCGAGCTCATCGATGATCAGCTCGGTGATTTCCCCGGCACGCTCCCCGACGATCCGTACGGCGTTCTCCAGAACGGCCCTCCGCCGAAAAGCGCCGACGGCCGCCCATTCCCGCTGCGCGCGTTCGGCGGCCCGGTAGGCCAGATCGACTTCCGCGGCCGTCGCCACGGTGATGGAGCAGAGTTTCTCGCCGTTGTAGGGATTGAAATCAATGATGTCCCACGCACCGTTGCCGGTCAGCCACTCGCCGTCGATGTACTGGTAGGCCAGTTCACTGGGGAAGGACATGCAATCCCTTACTGCAGGCGCAGACTCCTGTCGGTCAGCCATCGTACTGGCGAATCACGTCAGTTGAAGGAGACCCCGGAGAAGATCCCGGCTCTCCTCGGGACCCGGGCTGTCCTCGTGGAGCCGGACCATGGCCTTTTCGTACTGGGCGACTTCTTCGGCCTTGTCCAGATAGAGCGCACTTGTCAGCTGCTCCAGATAGACGATGTCCGACAGATCGGATTCCGGAAAACGCAGCATCGTGAATGCCCCGCTCTCGCCGGCATGACCACCGAAGCTGAAGGGCATCACCTGGAGAGTGATATTCGGCTGCTCCGACATGTCGATCAGGTGCCGCAGCTGCGCACGCATCACCTCGCGCCCGCCGTACGGACGCCGCAGCGCCGCCTCGTCGAGCACGGCGTGGAAGCGGGGGGCCCGCTCGGAGACGAGGGCCTTCTGCCGCGCCAGGCGCAGTGCGACCCTGCGGTCGACCTCGGCCGCCGGAGCGCCGGGCATACCGCGCGCGACCACCGCATGGGCGTACGCCTCGGTCTGCAACAGCCCGTGGACGAACTGGACTTCGTAGATCCGGATGAGCGAGGCCGCTCCCTCCAGACCGATATACGTCTGGAACCAGCCGGGCAGCACATCGCCGTAACTGTGCCACCAGCCCGCCACATTGGCCTCACGGGCCAGGCCGAGGAGTGAATCCCGCTCCGCCTCGTCCGTGACGCCGTACAGCGTGAGCAGGTCCTCGACGTCCCTGGCCTTGAAGCTCACCCGTCCCAACTCCATGCGGCTGATCTTCGATTCGGAGGCGCGGATGGAGTAGCCGGCCGCCTCACGGGTGATGCCGCGCGACTCGCGCAGACGCCTGAGCTGTGAACCCAGCAGGATGCGCCGCACCACAGAACCACTCGACTCGCCTGCCGACACCGACTCGCCAACCCTCCCCATCGCTTCCCGTGCGTCGGGGTCCCCCCGAACCCCGGAGGCGGATTCTGCCACCAAAACGCTTCAGCCCGTACTCATTCGATTACAGAGATGGCAAGACTTTCCGAAAGCTTCAAAACTGTGAAGCGGAAGAAATCGCTCGAACCGTCACGCTACCGGGCAGACCTCGCGCGTGCACGTGCATCTGCCCTTGCATCTGCCCTGCGCATTCGGAACCATGGCCCCGCGCACCTGCGTGCTCGTTCGTGTTGTGCCGCTGTACCCCGCAGTGCCCGCTAGAAGCAGTGCCGCTACAGCCGCGAATCCCGGGAGTGCCTCGTATGGGGACGAATGGATCGACGATGCTCGAGCCGTTACGGCAGGGGCTTCCGCCCATCGACCCCTCGGCGGTCGCGGGCTCGGCCACCTGCACGCTGCCGGCCCGGTACGAAGCGGTGGGCGGAGCGCGCAGGTTCACCCGTACGACGCTGAACTCCTGGGATCTGGACGGCCGCTTCGACGACGTCGCCCTGGTTGTCTCGGAGCTGGTCACCAACGCGCTGCGGCACGCCCTTCCGGCCGACACCGCGCGGGAGCGCCAGGACTGTTCCGTGCGGCTGCATCTGATGCGCTGGTCCTCGCGCCTGGTGTGCGCGGTGCGCGATCCCAGTCAGAAGGGGCCGGTCGCGGGCGAGGCGCCGGATTCCGCCGAGTCCGGCCGGGGGCTGTTCCTCGTGGAGTCGTTCAGTGACTGCTGGGGCTGGCACCCCTCACCCGTGCCAGCCGGGGACACTCCCCCCGACGGCGGGCTGGGCAAGGTGGTCTGGGCCCTGTTCCGGCTGACGGAGCACTCCGCGCATCCCACGCACTCCGCGCCGGAGCGCCTCGTGCCCGTCGACGCGTACCCCGACAGCCTGTAAGGACAGCCGCCCGCCCCTGTTCCCCCGGCGCATATCAGCACGCATCGGCGCGTATCGGCGCGCCGGCGTGCGGCCCGGGCGTCGCCCGGCCGCTCAGGCGCCCGCGGCCAGGTGGTCGAACTCCCCGTCCTTGACGCCCAGCAGCAGCGCCTCGATCTCGGCCGGTGTATAGACCAGCGCGGGCCCGTCGGGGTGGCGCGAGTTCCGCATCGCCACATTTCCTCCGGGCAGTTTCGCGAACTCCACGCACGATCCTTGTGAGTTGCTGTGTCTGCTCTTCTGCCAGACGACCCCGCGAAGCTCTGTGGCCGCCATGCCGTTGTACACGTGGTGCACAGGACGCTCCCCGAGTTGCAAGGTGCAAGTGTCAACTAGCTCGGATCATAGCTGTGTTCATATGCCAATGCATGAGCAGATGCACGTGCACGCCGGGTGCGCACGTGATTACAGTTTTGGCGCTGTTCCCCTCGCCCGCGTCTTCACCCGTCCCCCGTCTCCATGACGAACAGACGAACGGCACATCAATATGGCTCCCACTTCCCCGAGTTGTTCTGTTCAGTCCTGGTAGCTTGGCGCCGTCTTCAGGCAGTGAATCCACAAGGGGGAACTCCATATGGGCAGGATGGACAGACTTCCGCGCACCGGCGTCCTCGCCGCCGCCGGGCTCGTCGCCGCGCTCACCCTGACCGCCTGCGGCAGTGACGCTCCCGCCGAGGACAAGGCCCCGAACACCGCGACGGCCCCCGCGCCGACCGGCTCACCGGGGTCCGGCACCGAGGGCGGCGCATCCGGGGGCGCGGACGCCGCGGCGCTGGAGGGCACCTGGACGGGCACGTCCGACGGCCTGCCCGTCGTCCTCTCCGTCACCTCGGGCAAGGTGGCGCTCACCGCCGGCCGGCACATCTGCCAGGGCGAGGTGAAGGACATGGGCGAGGCGATGCTGGCGCTGAAGTGCCACGACGGCGACACCGCCCGCACCATGGGATCCGTCGGCTCCAACGACGGCGAGAAGCTCGTCGTCTCGTGGGGCGCCGGGACCGAGGACACCCTGACGAAGGCCGACCCCTCCGAGCTCCCGACGGGTCTGCCGGAGCTCCCCGCCCCCTGACCTGCCCCCTCACGCCCGGCCGCTGCTGATCTCCAGCGCCCGGGAGAAGTCCTCCAGGGCGCGGAGCAGCAGGGTGGCCCCGTTGCGTACGAAGGAGTCGGGCGGCGGTCCCTCGGCGGCGTCCCTGATGGCCAGCGCCTCCCTGACCGGGGACCAGTCCGGGATCTTGCGCTCCCGTACCGCCTTCGCCCCCTCCTCGGTGGCCCGGCGCAGCGCGTCGGCCAGCCCGACGGCCTCGGGCACGGGGTTGGCGGAGGCGGCGGGCAGATGGGCCTCCATGAGCATCGCGACCCGGCCGAACTGGGCGAGCGCGTCCTCGGCGTCCGCGGCGGAGGTCCGGGAGATGCCCCGGTGGCGTACGGGCTCGTGCCGGGCCGTCTCCAGCGCCTCCTGCCAGGCGACGCGGGCCTCCCGGGTGGCGAGCAGCGCGGTGCGCACGTCGTCCAGGCTCCTGGAGGCGGGATCGGCGTACCGGTCGAGGACCGTGGCGGCGTAGCGCCCGTCCGTGATCAGCCACTTGGCCAGCCGGTCCCGCAGCCGCGGGGTCTCCCAGGCCGGGTAGAGGGCGTACGCCACCATCGCGAGCAGTCCCCCCAGGAGGGTCAGCACGACCCGCTCGGGCACGGTCTGCGACCAGTCGTCGCCCGCCATCCCGAGCAGGAAGACGACATAGGCGGAGACACAGGCCTGTGAGACGGCGTATCCGGTGCGCATCAGCAGGTACATCAGCGCGGCGCTGACGACGGCGAGCACGGCGGAGAGCTCGGCGTTCGGGTGCGCGGCCTGCACGATGCCGGTGGCGACGGCGACACCGATCACGGTGCCCATGAAGCGGGCCACGGACCGCGAGTACGTCTGGGTGAACTCGGGGCGCATCACCATGACCGCGGTCATGGGCGCCCAGTAGCCGTGGCCGAACGGCAGCACCGCCCCGATGAGGTAGCCCGCCGCGGCGACGGCGGAGACCCGGATGGCGTGGCGCAGGATCGTCGACCCGCGGCGCATCTCACGGCGCATCGAGCGGTAGATGACGGGGACCAGACGCAGCAGGGTGGGCCGGCGGCGGTGCGGGACGAGCGGCTCACCGGGGGTGCGGTCGTCCGTGCCGGTCCCCTCGGCGATCTCGATGACATCGGCGAGCAGGGAGGTGAGCCGGTCCGCGGCCCTGCGGGGCGGCCCGGTGAGGATCACCTCGGTGTCGGGGGACTTCAGTACGGAGAGCGCCGTCTCGTCCAGCTGCACCGGGTCGCCGTGGCGCACCGCCCGGGAGGCGGAGTCGAGCAGTGATCCGGCGGCGCCGAGGATTTCCCAGGTCCAGTAGCGTTCGGGGCCCTCGGGCGGGACCCCCAGGGCGGGATCCGCCAGCGAGGCGAGGACCGGCCGCAGCCGTTCGGCGACCCCGCGCGCACCGTGCAGGTCGGCGGGGCGGCGGCGGGCCTGGCGCGGGGTGACGGCGGCGGCGTTGCGCGCGGTCATCAGCGGCACGGGGTCGAAGGGCGCCACCGGGTCGTCCCGCAGTCTGCGGGCGTAGTCGGCCACACCGGCCAGGGCATCGGCGAGCGCGTCGCGCTGGGCGCCCCATCTGCGGACCGGGAAGAGCACGATCAGTGCCGCCTGGACGAGCCCTCCGAACGCCATCATCGCGGCGTGGGCGGCGGCGTCGGCGACGGAGGTGGGCAGCGTGATCGTGACCAGCATGATCGCGACGTTGGAGCCCGCGATGATCCCGCCCGTCGGGCCCGCCGACCAGGCCATCCCCGCGGTGAACGTCCAGAGGATCAGCAGGGCCAGGAACAGCACGGTGTGGGACACGGTGACGTAGCCGACGAACGTCGACACGGCGAGGCTCGCCCCGGAGACCAGCGCCAGCACCGGCCTGGGGCGCCAGCTGCGCTGGAAGGTGGCGATGGCCGCCTGGTACGCGCCGAACGCGGAGCCCGCGGCGATCACCGGGCCGAAGAGCACCAGGCTCGTGCCGACGACGAGTGCGAGACCCGCCGCGCCGCGCAGCGCGATGAGCGGTTCGAGACGCTGCCGCTCGATCGACA
The DNA here is from genome assembly GCF_016745505.1 of Streptomyces silvae. Taxonomy (GTDB): domain Bacteria; phylum Actinomycetota; class Actinomycetes; order Streptomycetales; family Streptomycetaceae; genus Streptomyces; species Streptomyces silvae. The sequence continues at coordinate 83,261 of NZ_JAERUC010000124.1, forward strand.
GCCCCGAGCGGGCCGTCTCTTTCAGCGCCCGGAGCCAGCTCATGGGGTGAGCCTAGCGGGACTACGGACAAACCCGACTTATGCCGCTCGGCCGGTCCCGGGCGGATTCCCGGTGCTCCTAGCGGCGGATTTCCGGGCCTCCCCGGCCCACGCTGGCCCGGTCGGCCGCGGCCGTGCCGTGGGTCCAGCCCTCGGCGTCCGTCGCCCCGCGCAGCCGGGTCGTGGTGGTCCTCGGGAACATCTGCTCGGCGGTGTCGGTGACGGCGACGTCCCGGGCGGCCAGGACCGGCAGCAGCGCCCCGGTGTCTCCCTGGCCCTCGGCGCCGGGCTCCGAGCCGGCCGCGGCGGTGACCCGCTCGGTGTCCGCCGCGAGACGGCTGCCGAGGCGCTGGGCGTACGCCATCAGGAAGGACTGCCGGAAGGTCTTGGTCCGCTTACGCCCTCCGGCCCGCTGCCCCGCCTCCGCCTTGGTCATCGCGGCGGTGCCCTGCACCAGCAGGGAGGTGAACAGCAGCTCCACCGCCTCCAGGTCGGGTTCGAAGCCGACGACCGTGGTGAAGCCGAGATCGCTGTTCCACACGGCACGGCAGCGGTTCGCGGAGGCGACGGAGTCGAGCAGGACGGCCTTCGCGCTCTCGTACGGGGCGTCGACCCCGATCCGTACGGCCCCCGGGGTGTCGGCGCTGTGCGTACGCGCGGCGAGGAGCGCCTCGTCGATGCTGTGCCGGGCCATCAGCTCCTGTGCCTTGGTGGTGAGCGCCTCGGCCTCCTCCGGGAAACCGGTCGCCTCCGCCTTGGCCAGCAGCGCCCGGATCCTGGTGAGCATCCGGGGCTCGCCGTGGACGGGAGGCCGGTGCGGGGCGTCGGCCGCCGTACCGGGCACCGGGCCCACCGGTTCGATGACGGGGAGCCGCAGCAGCAGCCGGTACAGCTCCAGGAGCGCGGAGGCGTACGTGAAGCGGTCGGGCCGGTTGCGCGGCGCCGGGGCGGGCAGGGCCGCGAGCTGATCGGCCCAGCGCGGGGGCAGCGCGCCGTAGCCCGCCGTCTCCCCCGTGATCAGGGCGGAGACCAGCGCGGCCCCTGGCTCGTCCAGCTCGCGCCGGACGGTCCGTACGACGTCGGCGGGCTGCCAGCCGCGCGTCCAGGCGCGCCGGACGAACTCGTGGCCCCGGCGGTGCAGCTCCTCGTCGGCGGAGGAGTCCGCGGCGAGGAGGGAGGCACCGGTGTCCAGACCCGCGTCGCCGTCCGAGTACAGGGCTGCGGCACACGCCCGGTCGATCACCGATTCCATCCGTCCAGCGTAGGCGGCGGCCGGGCGTTCCCCGCTCGCCGGGCGCCGGTCGGTTCCCCTGGGCGTCCCTCGGCGCTCCCGGGGCGTCCCGGGCGTCCCGCGGCACTCCTGGGGCGCTCAGTGCTCCCCGGGGAGCAGGACGAGCTTGCCCCGTACGTGTCCCTCCTCGCTCAGCTCCTGCGCCCGCGCCGCCTCGCCCAGCGCGAACGTCCGCTCGACGGGGATCCGCAGGCCGCCGACCGACGCCGCCTCCGCGTACTCCGCGAGCCGCCTGCCCTCGTCGGGACGGCCCCCGCCGCCCGCCGAGAAGGCCACTCCGTAGTGGGCCGCGTCCGGGTCGGCGATCGTGACGACCCGGTCGGCCGTGCCGCCGCGCAGCTCCACCGAGTCCGCCAGCGCCCCCTTGCCCGCCACGTCGAACACCGCGTCCACACCCTGCGGGGCGGCCTCCCGCACCCGGTCCACCAGCCCTTCCCCGTACGCCACCGGGACGGCGCCGAGCACCCGCAGATAGTCGTGGTTGGCCGGTGAGGCGGTCCCGATGACGGTGGCGCCCCGGGCTGCGGCCAGCTGGACGGCGGCGGAGCCGACCGCGCCGGACGCCCCGTGCACCAGCAGCGTCTCGCCTGCGGAGACCGCCAGCTCGTCGAGCACCCGGGCGGCGGTCGCGGTCGCCATGGGCAGCGCGGCCGCCTCCGCCCAGCCGAGGCCCTCCGGCTTCGGCGCGACGGCTCCCACATCGGCGAGGACGTACTCCGCGTACGCACCGGTCGCGCTCCGGCCGAGGACCTCGTCGCCGGCCGCGAACTCCGTCACGCCCTCGCCGGTCTCGTCGACGACCCCGGCGAACTCGCTGCCGGGGGTGGCGGGCAACGGGGTGGGGAACGCCGCCTCCATCCAGCCGTTGCGGATCTTGTGGTCGACCGGGTTGACCCCGGCGGCCCTGACCTCCACCCGGATCTGCCCGGGGCCGGCGTGGACGTCCTCGACCCGGGCCAGGTGCAGGACCTCGGGGCCGCCGAACTCCTCGTACACGATCGCTTCCATCACCGTCTCCTCCGCCGCCTGCCGTGTCCCGGTACGCGCGGCGCGCACCGCACCTCCGATCCTCGCGGCAGTCGGGCGCGCCCGCCCGGTGAGCCGGGGCCCGCTGTCAGTGCCGGGTGCAAGACTCGGCCCATGACCGAACGTTGGGCTCTGGCCACCGCGGAAGGAGGCGGCGCACTCCTCGTGCCGCTGACGCGCGAGGGCCTGCCCGCCGGTCCCGTGCTGGCCGAGCCCGACCTCGCCGAGTCCGTCCGCTCCCGCCCCGAGGTGGCCCGCTGGGTCTGGCGCTCGACCGCCGGGATCTACCCCCGGCTGCTCGCCGCGGGCGTGCGGGTCGGGCGGTGCTACGACATCGAGTGCGCCGAGCTGCTGCTGCTCGGCCACGAGGGCCGGCTCGGGGAGCCCCGCTCGGCCGCGGCGGCCTGGGCCCGGCTGCGCAACGCCCCGGTGCCGCCCGACCCGCCGCCCCGCTCGGCGGAGCCCGGCTCCCAGTCCTCCCTCTTCGATCCGGGCTCCGGCACCGACCTGCCGTTCGAGGCGCTGCTCCAGGTCTACGCCGAGCAGCTCCGCCGCCACGACGCGGCGGAGCACCCCGACAGGATGCGGCTGCTCACGGCGGCCGAGTCCGCGGGCATGCTGGTCGCCGCCGAGATGAACAGATCCGGCCTGCCCTGGCGCGCCGATGTGCACCGCGAGGTGCTCGACGGCCTGCTCGGCGAGCGGTACTCGGGCGGCGGCGAGCCCCGCAGACTGGCCGAGGCCGCGGACGAGGTGTCGGCGGCGTTCGGCAGACGGGTGCGGCCCGACCTGCCCGCCGATGTGGTGAAGGCGTTCGCCCAGGCCGGGATCAAGGTGAAGTCGACCCGGCGGTGGGAGCTGGAGGGGCTCGACCACCCGGCGGTGGAGCCCCTCATCCGCTACAAGAAGCTGTACCGCGTCTGGACGGCGCACGGCTGGAGCTGGCTCCAGGACTGGGTGCGCGAGGGCCGCTTCCGCCCCGAGTACCAGCCGGGAGGCACGGTCAGCGGGCGCTGGACGACCAACGGCGGCGGGGCTCTGCAGATCCCCAAGGTGATACGCCAGGCGGTCGTCGCCGACGAGGGCTGGCGGCTGGTCGTGGCGGACGCCGACCAGATGGAGCCGCGCGTGCTGGCCGCGATCTCCCGCGACCGGGGTCTGATGGAGGTGGCCGGACACGAGGGCGACCTCTACAAGGCCCTGTCCGACCGGGCGTTCCACGGCGACCGTGACCACGCCAAGATCGCCCTGCTGGGCGCGATCTACGGACAGACCTCGGGTGACGGCCTGAAGAACCTGGCGGCGCTGCGGCGGCGCTTCCCCAAGGCCGTGGCGTACGTCGACGACGCGGCGAAAGCCGGCGAGGAGGGCCGTCTCGTGCGCACCTGGCTGGGGCGTACGAGCCCGCCGGCGGCCGGGGCGGGCGAGGACGGGGAGGCGGGCATCCCGCAGGAGAGCGAGGAGCCGGCGACCGGGGAGGACACCGGCACGTACGGCTTCACCCCGGGCTACGCCTCGTCGAACGCCCGGGCGCGGGGCCGCTTCACCCGTAACTTCGTGGTCCAGGGCAGTGCGGCGGACTGGGCGCTGCTGCTCCTGGCGGCGCTGCGGCAGGCGCTCGCCTCCGGGGGGATGCGCGCGGAGCTGGTGTTCTTCCAGCACGACGAGGTGATCGTGCACTGCCCCGCCGGGGAGGCACCCGCGGTGGTGCGGGCCATCCGCGAGGCCGGGGACCTGGCGGGACGGATCGCGTTCGGCGAGACGCCGGTGCGGTTCCCGTTCAGTACGGCGGTCGTGGAGCGCTATTCGGACGCGAAGTAGCGGCATCGGCCGCGGCGAGAAGCCTGCTGAGAGGGCCCGCTGGGAGGGCCCGCTGTGGGGGCCGCCCCGGGGACCACGGCCGGAAGCCCGGACCGGGGACGGAGTCCCGGCCCGGGCCGCTGCCGCGTGTCTACCCGCGCTCCCACAGCGCGGGGACCAGCGGCGGTTCCCACCCGGCGATGGCGGAGTGTGCCTGGAGACAGCGGAAGGAGACGCCGTCGTAGGTCACCCGGTTACCGGCCCGGTAGGAGGTCCCCGCCGCCCAGGTGCCGCCCGGCGGATCGGTGGGCGGATCGGTCGGGTCCGGCTGCTGGGCGACATCGAGCACGAAGTCGAAGGTGCCCTGCCGTCCGGACCCCGCGCCGCGCACGTTCATCAGCAGCGCCGGATCGTAGAGGGCGTCGGTGGCGTTGCGCGGCTCGCCCGGGAAGTAGAGCTGGGTGGTGAGCACGGGGCGCCCCGGCGCCTGGGCCTTCACATGGATGTGCCGGGTGCGCCCGGGATACAGGCCCGCGACCACCGTGGTCAGCGTGAAGGCCCCGGTCGCGTCGGTGAACTGGTGTCCGCGGAAGGCGAACCCGCTCATGTCGTACGCCCCGCCGGCGTCCGCCTGCCAGAAGTCGAGGAGCACTCCCGACAGGGGCTTGCAGGCCCTGCCGAACACATAACCGCTGACGGTGAGCGGAGTGCCGGGGGTACCGGACGTCACCAGGCTCGTCCGGAGCGGGGAGTTGGGCTTGAAGTAGGGCCCCTCCATCTGTGCGGGGGTCGGATCGTCCCCGTCGTCGCAGGCGGGCGTGAGCGCCAGGGGCGCGCCGCCGGCCCCGGTGTCACGGGCCAGGGCGATGCCCCCGCCCGCGATCAGGGGGACGGCGCTCGCCGCGACGGCGGCCCGCAGGAGGTTCTTGCGGCTGATCGGGCGGCCGGGAGGTCCGGCCTCGGAGGATGAACTCTCGGTCATGGCTGCTTCCTCGGTGTACGGGGGTTTCCTCGGACGCGGGTTTCTCGTGAGCCTCGGCCACGGGCTCGTGCGCGGAGCGGCCGTCAGACCCGCTGCCAGAGGGCGGGCACGTTCGGCGGCTGCCAGCCGGGCTGGGCCTGATGTCCCTGGAGGCAGCGGTAGCTCGCCCCGCCGTACGTCACCACCGCACCCGCGGCGTACGTCGTCCCCGCGGCCCAGGTGCCGCCCGGCTCGGTCGGCGGGTCGGTCGGGTCCGTGGGCGGGTCGGCCGGCGTACCGCTGGTGACGAGGGTCAGTCCGTAGGCCGCCAGCGCGGGGTTGACCGGCTGGTAGTACGTCGTACCGCCCTGGGAGCAGTTCCCCGAGCCGCCGGAGGTGACGCCCTGCGCCTGGCTGCCCGAGATGAACGAGCCTCCGGAGTCCCCGGGTTCGGCGCAGACGCTCGTGCGGGTCACCCCGGAGATGGTGCCTTCCGGATAGGTGACGCTGCTGTTGTGCTGCTGGATCGTGCCGCAGTGCCAGCCCGTCGTGGAACCGGAGCGGCAGACCGAGGAGCCCACCACCGCCTGGGTGGACCCGGCGACCGTCACATCGCCGTTCCCGTAGCCGTTGACCAGGGCGCGGGGCGTCCAGTTGGCGTTGGTGGCGACCCAGGCGTAGTCACGGCCGGGGAAGGTGGAGCCCTGGAAGGAGCCCTGCGCCTGCTGGTTGGCACCGGTGGTGGTGACGCCCGGCGTTCCGCAGTGCCCGGCGGTGACGAAGCCGTTCTGGGTGCCGCGTCGGACGGGGAAGCCGATGGAGCAGCGGCCCGTGCCGTTCATGTAGTACGCGTCGCCACCGCGCAGATCCGCGTAGGCCCGGGGCTGTTCGGAGGAGAGGCCGACCCGCACCAGGCCGCGGGGTATCCCGGCCGCGGCGACGAAGCCGTCCGCCGCCGCCGTACGGGCCGCGTTGACGACCAGTCGGTTGGTGCGGACATCGACGTACCAGGAGGGCACGTCCTTCGGTGCCTTCTTCGACGCCACCGCGTCCAGCGCCGCCTTTGCCGCGTCGAGGCGGTCCAGGCTGTGGCGGACGACCTCGGCGCGGGCACCCGCTGCGGTGATCGGGGCGATGTCGGCCCGGTCGGTGGTGGCGACGGTGAGGACGGCCGAACCGTCGCTCAGCCGGGCCCCGGCGAAGTCCGCGCCGAGGGACTTCTCCAGTGCGGACGCGACGGCCGCCGCGCGGCTCTCGTCCGCGATCCGGGTCCTGGCCTCACCGGCGTCCAGGCCGAGGTCACGGCTCATGGCGTCGAGCAGCCCCGGCGAGAGCTGTTCGGCGGCGGGCACGGCGCTGCCGGCCTGGCCTGCCGAGGCGATACCGGTCTGGCCTGCCAGGGCGAGCGTGCCCGCCGCCAGGACGGCGGCTCCTGCGGCGAACGCGCGTCTGCGGAGCATGGTGATCTCCACGTCGGTCTCCTTGAGTTCGGGGGCGTCGGGCTCCGGGGGAGCGGAGCCCGGGGGCGGACTGCCGGAAACGTAGCCGCGCGCGGACCCACCGCAGGAGATCCCGTCCACCCCCTCACGCCGCGTTATGGGGCACGCCCCGAGCCGTCCCCGGGCGCGGACCCTGCCGCTATAGGCTCCGGGTCATGGCGACGCACGAGCACGAGATCACCGAGCCGGTCGACCTCTGTCTGCCCGACGGCAGCCTGAATCCGGCGGCGGTCGGCTGGTCCAGGAAGCCGCTGCACCGGGCCAATCTGCGGGGCTGGGGCCGGACGAAGCGGTGGGAGTACTGGTGCGTGACCACGCCCACCCATCTGGTGGCCCTCACCGTGAGCGACCTCGACTTCCTGGCGCTGAACGCGGTGTACGTCCTGGAATTCGGCCCCGGCGGCCGCGAGTTCGAGCGTTCCTCGATCGTCCCCGTCGGCCGGGGAGTGCACCTCCCCGACACCATCGCCGGTGCGCCGGGCTCCGAGGACGTCGTCGTCGGCCCCGCCCGCCCGACCGGGGGCAAGGTGCGCATCGAGATCCGCGACGAGAACGCCGGCACGAGACTGCGGGCCCGCTGCCTGACCCCGGAGCGGCTGCCCCTGGAGGTCGACATCCTGGTGCAGCGGCCTGAGGGGCACGAGTCGCTCTCGGTGGTCGTCCCGTGGAGCGAGCAGCGCTTCCAGTACACCTCCAAGCACACCGCGCTCCCCGCCACCGGCCGGGTCCGCATCGGCCGGGAGATCCTCACCTTCGGCAAGGAGCCCGGCGAGACTTGGGCCGTCCTGGACCACGGCCGCGGGCGCTGGCCGCGTACGGTCGACTGGAACTGGGGCGCCGCGTCCGGGCGTACGGACGGGCACACGGTCGGCCTCCAGTTCGGCGGACGCTGGACGGAGGGCACCGGCTCCACCGAGAACGCCCTCTGTGTGGACGGCCGGCTCACCAAGATCGGCGAGGAGCTGGACTGGCGGTGGTCCGTCTCCGACGCGCTGGCCCCCTGGACCCTCCGTACGCCCTCGACCGGTCAGGTCGACCTGACGTTCACCCCGTTCCACAACCGGGCCGTGCACACGGACGTCGGTCTGATCGCCAACCGCACCGACCAGCGCTTCGGCCACTACGACGGCCGGATCCGCACCGACGACGGCGAGGAGATCGCCGTGGAGCACCTGCTGGGCTGGGCCGAGGACGTCCACATGCGCTGGTGATCTCCCCGGGGCCGGACGGCGCGGGTAGGTTGCCCTCATGCATACAGGCCCACTCATGGGCTCGGGACGCACCGCCGATGTGTACGCACTCGACGGCCCCTGGGTCCTGCGCCGCTACCGCGACGGCATAGACGCCACCGGTGAACTGGCCGTGATGTCGTACCTCGCGGCCTCGGGCTTCCCCGTCCCGCGCATCGGGCCTCCGGCCGAGGACGCGCTGCCCACGGACCTGGTGATGCAGCGGCTGACCGGTCCGACGCTGGCCGAGGCGCTGCTGGCGGGCACGACCACCGAGGCGGAGGGGGCGGAGCTGCTGGCGCGGCTCCTGCGGGAGCTGCACGCGATCCCTCCCCGGCTCTCCCAGGACCCCGAGGACCGGATCCTCCACCTGGACCTGCACCCGGAGAACGTCATCCTGGCCCCCGAGGGCGCCATGGTGATCGACTGGCTGACGGCCGGCGAGGGCCCGCCCGCGCTGGACCGGGCCATGAGCTCGCTAATCCTGGCCCAGGTGGCCCTCGACCCGTCGTTCCCCGCCCGCGCCCGGGTCAGGGGCCTGCTGGCGGCCCTGCTCCCGGCGTTCGCGGACGACGGCGGGGTGCCCGCCGAGGCACTCGCCCGCGCCACCGCGCTGCGCGCCGACGACCCGCAGCTCACCGCGGACGAGCTGGCGGTGCTGGACGAGGCGGCGGAGCTGGTCGCCTCACTGACGGGCTGACGGACTGACGGACCGGCCCCGGCGGCAGACGCCCCCTGACGGTCCGCGCCCCGGCGGGCAGACGACCGCTGGCTGACAGGCCGCGCCCCGGCTTTCGGACCCCTCCCGGCAGGCCGCTCACTTCCGCAGGTAGGCCAGCACCGCGAGGACCCGGCGGTTCGTCGCGTCGGTCAGGGAGAGGTCGAGCTTGGTGAGGATCGAGCCGAAGTGCTTGCTGACCGTGCCCTCACTGACCGTCAGCGCCTCGGCGACCGAAGCGTTCGAGCGGCCCTCGGCCATCAGGGCCAGTACCTCCCGCTCCCGCGCGGTCAGCCGTGACAGCGGGTCGCGGCGGTGCCTCAGGAGCTGGCGCACCACTTCCGGGTCGACGACCGTGCCGCCCTCGGCGACCCGCTGGAGCGCGTCGACGAACTCCTCGACCTTCCCGACGCGTTCCTTGAGGAGGTAGCCCACCCCCTCGCCGTCGCCGGAGTCGAGCAACTCCTCGGCGTAGGCCCGCTGGACGTACTGGCTGAGGACCAGCACGGGCAGCCGGGGCCGGGTCTCGCGCAGCGCCACCGCGGCCCGGAGCCCCTCGTCGGAGAAGCCGGGCGGCATCCGTACGTCCGTCACCACGATGTCCGGGGCGTGTTCGGCGACGGCTGCGGTGAGTTCGCCGGCCGTACCGACGGCGGCCGCCACCCGGTGGCCGAACCTCTCCAGCAGCCCGACGAGTCCCTCCCGCAGGAGCACACTGTCCTCGGCCAGCACGACGCGCAGCATCCAACCCTCATTCGACCAGGTGAGCGGGGACCCTGGGGACGTCCAGCCGAAGCACGGTCGGCCCCCCGGGCGGGCTGGACAGTAGCAGCCGGCCGTCCAGCACGGAGAGCCGGTCGGTGATCCCCTGGAGCCCGGTCCCCCCTGTCGTCGCCGCCCCGCCCGCCCCGTCGTCCCGTACCTCGACGGTCAGCCGCCCCCCGTCGTCCCGGCCCGTCACCCACGCCCGGCTCGCCCCGCTGTGCCGCGCCACATTGGCCAGCGCCTCGCAGAGCGCGAAGTACACGGCGGCCTCCACCGGCTGCGGCAGCCGCTCCGGCAGGTCGAGGTCCACCTCGACGGGTACGGCGGAGCGGTCGGCGACGTCCTCGACCGCGGCGGCCAGACCCCGGTCCGTGAGAACCCGGGGGTGGATGCCCCGGATGAGCTCCCTGATCTCCACCAGCGCCTCGCCCGCCTCCTCGTGCGCCCTGGCCAGCAGTCCGCCCAGCGGCTCGGCCGGGCTCTCCAGCCGGGCCAGGCCGAGCGTCATCGAGAGGGCGACGAGCCGCTGCTGCGCCCCGTCGTGCAGATCGCGCTCGATCCGGCGGCGCTCCGCCTCGAAGGCGTCCACCAGCCGCATCCGGGAGCGGCCCAGCTCCTCGATGCGGGCGTCGCGTCCGTCCGGCGCCGACGGGAGCAGCGCCCGGGTGAGGGCCGCGCGTGCCACCGCCGCCCACCCGAGCGGATAGGCGAGCAGCGGCAGCAGCACGAGCCCGAGCAGCGCCGCGGCGAAGGCCTGCGGGTAGGAGTCGGCGAGGTAGAGCTTCAGCACCCGCACCTCCTCGCCGCCGGTGACGGCCGCCATGACGGCCGGGGTCGCCAACAGCCCTCCGCAGACGGCCAGTACGCCTCCGACGAGCAGAGCCTCCAGGGGCCACAGCACCCCGGCGAACAGCAGTGCGTAACCGAACTCCCGCCAGGTCGCCTGCTCCTGAAGCCGCGTACGCAGCCACGCCGCGAGCCCGGCGCGCTCCGGGGCCCGGTGCGGATCCCCGAGAGGTATCGGGCCGACCATCCGGAGCCTGCGCCGCTCGGCCGCCGCCACCGGGATGCCCACGAGGGCGAGCATCAGCAGGAGCGGCAGGCCGACGAGCACCACGGCCAGCGCGCCGCCCACCACGGCCAGCAGCAGGACGCACACGAGGAGGGCCGCCCCCGCCAGGGCGCCGCTCAGCAGATAGAGCGCCGCGCGCCACGGCCAGGCGCCGAGGAGATAACGGCGCCGTACGAGGGCCTGCCGGAGGGTGAGTGGGCTCATGGGCCGCACGCTATGCAGCCCGCACCGGTCGCCACCACCCTGCGGGCGGGGGTGCGGAGGTGGAGCTGGCTCCACCCCCAGGCCCCCCCCTCGCTGCGATGTGGGCGGCGGGCGACGCCGGTTGGCTGGAGACCATGAATCAACGACCCGCAGCCGTACGGCTCGACACCGTCACCCGGTCCTTCGGCAAGGCCGCCGACGCGGTCACCGCGCTGGACGGGGTGAGCCTCACCATCCCCCGGGGCTCGTTCACCGCGATCATGGGACCGTCCGGTTCGGGGAAGTCGACGCTCCTCCAGTGCACGGCCGGCCTCGACCGGCCCACGTCCGGCCGGGTGTTCCTCGGGGACACGGAGATGACCGGGCTGAGCGAGCGAAGGCTGACGCTGCTGCGCCGCGAGCGGATCGGTTTCGTCTTCCAGGCCTTCAACCTGCTGCCGGCCCTCACCGCTGAGCAGAACGTGGCGCTCCCTCTGCGCCTCGCGGGCCGCAGACCCCGGCGTACGGAGGTGCGCGAGGTGCTGGAGCGGGTCGGGCTCGGCTCCCGGGCCCGCCACCGGCCCACCGAGCTCTCCGGCGGCCAGCAGCAACGCGTGGCCCTGGCCCGGGCGTTGGTCACCCGCCCCGAGGTGCTGTTCGGCGACGAACCGACCGGGGCGCTCGATTCCCGTAAGGGCCGGGAGGTGCTGGAGCTGCTGCGGTCGATGGCCGACGCCGGCCAGACGGTGATCATGGTGACGCACGACCCGGTGGCCGCCTCCTACGCGGACCGGGTGCTGTTCCTGGCCGACGGATCGGTACGGGCCGAGCTGTGCGACCCGGCCGCCGGAGAGATCGCCGCGCGCATGACCGCCCTGGCGGTGGTCCCGTGCTGAGCTCGGCACTGCGCTCGATGCGGACCCGCTGGGTCACCTTCGTCGGCTCGTTCGTCGCGCTCGCCCTGGGTGCCGGGCTGCTCGCCATGACGGGCCTGGCGCTCGCGGCCACCTTCGACGCGCCGGACCGCTCCCCGGAACGCTTCGCCGCGGCCCCGGTCGTGGTGGCGCCGTCGGACACCCTCCGGGTCGCCACCTCCGTCGGGGAGCGTACGGCCCGACTCACCGACCCCCGCCCGGTGCCGCGGGACCTGGCCGACGGGCTCTCCGCCCTGGGGCCGACGGCCGAGGACCGCACGTTCCCCGTCCGTACGGCCGGGACGGACGCCGTGGGACATCCGTGGTCCGTCGCCGCCGCCACCCCGTACCGTCTCCTCTCCGGCCGTGCCCCCGCCCGGGAAGGCGAGGTCGTCGTGACGGCGGACGCGGGCCCGGGGCGTGGCCCTCGGGCCGGCGACCGGATCCGGATCACCGTCCCCGGCGCCTCGGCGGCGACGGGCCCGCGCACGGTCGTCGGGACGGTGGCGGCCACGGATTTCGAGACGGCGGTGTTCTTCGGTGACGCCGAGGCCGCCCGTATCCACCCGGCCGTCGATGCCGTGGCCGTGCACGCCGACGCGGACGCGGTACGACGGCTGGCCCGGGCGTTCCCCGGAACGAGCGTCCTGACCGGGGACGACCGGCGCCGGGCCGACCCCGATCCCGACCGGGACAGCGAGGCCCTGACCGCCGTCAACGCGCTGCTCGGCACTGCGGCCGGCATCACGGGGTTCGTGTCGGTCTTCGTCGTCGCGTCGACGTTCTCCTTCGCGGTGGCCCAGCGCAGAAGGGAATTCGGGCTGCTGCGCACCGCGGGTGCCACACCCGGGCAGGTGCGGCGCACGGTCCTCGCGGAGGCGCTCGTGATCGGCACCCTGGCCTCGGCCGCCGGCTGTCTGCTGGGCGAGGCGGCCGCGCCCCTGCTGGCCCGCCGGCTGGTCGACGAGGGTCTCGCCCCTGACTGGTTCGCCATCGGCGACGCGACCTGGCCGCTGCACACCGCCTTCTGGACCGGCCTGGCCGTGGCACTCGCCGGGGCCGCCGTCTCCGCCCACCGCGCGGGCCGGATCCGCCCCGTGGAGGCGCTGCGTGACGCGGCCGTGGACGACGGGCGGATGCCGCCGAGCCGGGTGCTGCTGGGCGCGGCCGTCCTGCTGACCGGTCTCGGGCTGCTTGGCTGGTCACTCCTGACCGACCCAGGAGACGTACTCAAGCGGAAGGCGTACATCCTGCAACCGATGTGGATCACCGTCGGCTGCGCGCTGCTCGCGCCGCTCCTCGTACGCCCGTTGGCCCGCCTGCTCACCTGGCTCCCCGCCCGGCTGCCGGGCGCCACCGGTCTGCTGGCCCGGCAGAACGCCTCCACCTCGGTCCGCCGCACCGCCTCGGTCGCCGCTCCCGTCCTGATCACCGTGGCCCTGGCGGGCTCGCTGCTGGGCACCGTGGCCACGATCGACGAGGCCAGGGCCACCGAGGCGACCACGGTCTCCGGCGCCGACTTCCTGGCCGGCGGGGACGGTCCGCTGGACCCCCGTTTCGTCCAGCGCGTACGGAGCGTCCCCGGAGCCGTGGCCTCGGCCTCCCGCTCCACCGGGGTCACCGTCCTGGAGGAGGGCACCGCGCTCATCTCGTCGGAGGCACGAGCGGCCGATCCGGCGGCCCTGGCCGCGACCGCGCGGCTGCCCCTCGTCGCCGGCCGGCTCACGGACCTGGACGACGGCTCCATCGTCGTCAACGAGGAGTGGGAGACACGGACGGTCGGAGAGCACGTGCGCGTCTGGCTGGGCGACGGCCGCGCGGTGTCGCTCCGCGTCGCGGCCGTCATGCGGACCGGCACCGGGAGCAACGGGGTGTACGTGACCCCGGCGAACGCGGCCGGGGCCGCCGTCGACCGTATGGACATCAAGGTCCGTGCGGGGGCGGACCGTTCGGCCGTCCGCGCCCTCCTGGAGAAGGCCGGACGCGACACGGGCACCCCGGTGATGACACGGGACGCCTGGGTGGCGGCGCACCATCCGCGCACCGGCGGCAGCACCCGGGCGGGACTGCTGCTCATCCTGGGCATCGCCCTGCTGTACACGGGGATCGCCCTGGCGAACACCCTGGTCATGTCCACCTCGGACCGGGTGCGCGACCTGGCGGTGCTGCGCCTCACCGGGGCCACCGCATCGCAGGTGCTCCGGCTGGTGGCGGTCGAGGCGCTGATGGTGGTGGCCGTGGGCGCGGTCCTGGGAGGAGCGGTGGCGGGGCTGAACCTGCTGGGGGTGAGGAGCGCCCTGGCACTCCTCGCGGTGAGCTCCCCGGTGGTCGTCCCGTGGGCGGCCGTCGGCGCCGTACTGGCCGCGTGCGCCGTCGCGGCCACGGTCTCCGCCGTACTGCCCGCGCTCGCGGCCCTGCGTACGAGGCCGGTGGAGGTGGCGGGAGCCCTCGAATGACCCGGTGCGGGTCAGCTGTTGAAGACGCACGCCAGGGTGATCACCGGGAACGGCCACACCACGACACCGAGCAGGGCCAGCCGGTTCATCGGGGCCATGCGGCGCAGCGGAGGCGAGTGGTAGAGCCCGGTCAGGGCGGCGGCGCCCACCGCGAGCACACCGGCCACGCCCAGCAGCACCGACACGGGGGACTCCCCGGAGGCCGCGCTCCACATCGCCACCATCAGCACCAGGAACCCGAGGAAGCTCAGCGCGGCGAGGGGAACGCACCAGATCAGGGCGACCAGGAAGACCTGGCGCGTCGTGGCGGGGCGTGGGCGGGTCAGGGGCGCCGAGGAGGCGGGGGCGGGGAGGGCGGGAAACATGCGCGGCTGCCTTTCAGCACTGCGGAGTACGTGCTCCCACCCTGCGGGAACCGCTCCCCCGCGGCATGCGCGCGCGTACTCAGGCCGCGCGGTCCACGGCACTCATTCCGCGGCCGCCTCCCGCTGGTGCTCCCTCCGCGCATCCGGGCGCGCGAGCGGCCGTCCTCCGGGCACCGGTGCGCACGAGCGGAACGCTCTACGGGCCTGTCACGACCGGGAGTTCGGACGGGCGGCCCCACTCGCTCCACGAACCGTCGTACACGGACACGTCGGTGTACCCGGCGAGTTCGGCGCCGAGCGCGAGCAGGCAGGCGGTGACACCCGATCCGCAGCTGACGACCAGCCGCTCCGGCTCCGGCTCCGAATCCGGCCCCCGCTCGCCGAGCAACGCACCGAACACTGCACGCAGTTCCGGGGCCGGGAGCATGCGGCCGTCGCGCTGGATCTCCCCGAAGGGCAGGTTCAGCGCCCCCGGCATGTGACCCCGCCGGAGCCCCGGCCGCGGCTCGGCCACCGTACCGGCGAAGCGTTCCCGGGAGCGTGCGTCCAGGACGGCGGATCCCGGGTCCGCCAGGGCGGCCGCCACCGCTCCGCTGCCCACCAGCATTCCCTCGCGGGGGCGGGCGGTGAAGTCACCGGTGCGCCCCGCGCCTCCGGGGGCGATCCCTTCCTCCGCCTCGTCCACCGGGAGCCCGGCCGCGGTCCATGCGGGCAGGCCGCCGTCGAGCACCGCCACCCGGTCGAAGCCCATGGCGCGCAGCATCCACCAGGCGCGGGCACTGGAGTAGACGCCGGCAGCGTCGTAGACGACGACGGTGTCCGTGCCGTCGACCCCCAGGGCGCGCATCTCCTCGGTGAAGCGGTGCGCGCCGGGCATCGTGTGCGGCAGGGGCGCGGTGGCGTCGGACATCACCCCGTCGATGTCGAAGCGCCGCGCCCCGGGGATCCGTCGAGCCGCCGCACGGTGCGCGCCCACGGAGGCGTCGAGGACCACAGGCCCTCCTGCCGTGAGCCGCATCGCCAGCCAGGCGGGCCCGACGAGCGGCCCCGGCAGACTCCCGGAGTCATCGGCCGCCATCGCACCGCCGGTCGCGTCGGTCGTACCGGTCGCGTCGGCATCGGGAAAGCCATCGGGGAAGCCGTCACGAAGGCCGCCGGGAAAGCCGTCGGGGATGTTCATTCGCGGCAGGCTAACGGACCCCCGGACTTAAGCCCGCACTAAAAGCGCCTTAAGCAATCCGGGCCGTACGGCCGCTCCCTCAAGTAAGCGCAGGTCAGGGCGATTTCACTGCCAGAACGGCAGTTGGCCCGGCCGTTGCGTCTGCGTAGCATCGGGCTCCGTCGGCGGCGGACACCGCAGGACGAGAGCGCTCTCAGAACGCGCTCCCGCATGCTCTCCCGCGCATGCCCCCGTCGTGTCCTGCTCCCTCCCCCGCGTCCTGCTCTCCCCCACAGACAAGGTACGTAGCCCATGGCCTCCCACCGCGCACGCAGATGGTCACTAGGCGGGCTGGTTCTCCTGCTCTCCGCCGCGCTCACCGCCGCCTTCCTGATCACCACGACCGGGCCCGCCACCTCCCGGGCCGACGCCGCCTCCGCCGCGGCGCAGACATGGGCCGACGAGTTCGACGGCGCCGCGGGCAGCGCTCCGGACTCCTCGAAGTGGACGCTGGAGAAGGGTGGTTCGGGCAACGGCAACAACGAGTTGCAGTACTACACCGACAGCACCGAGAACGCGTCCCTGGACGGCAACGGCAACCTGGTCATCACCGCGCGCAAGAACAGCGACTCGGGCCTGCAGTGCTGGTACGGGCCCTGCCAGTACACCTCCGCCCGGCTGAACACCGCCAAGACCTTCACGCAGGCGTACGGCCGCTACGAGGCCCGGATCAAGATCCCGCGCGGCCAGGGCATCTGGCCGGCCTTCTGGATGCTCGGCGACGACCTCGGCAGCGCGGGATGGCCGAACAGCGGCGAGATCGACATCATGGAGAACGTCGGCAAGGAGCCGGGTGCCGTGCACGGCACCATCCACGGCCCCGGCTACTCCGGCGGCGGAGGCATCGGCGCCTCGTACAGCCTTCCCGACGGCAAGGCATTCGCCGACGACTTCCACACCTTCGCGGTCGACTGGAGTCCGAACTCCATGGTCTGGTCGGTGGACGGCCAGACGTACCAGACGCGCACCCCCGCCGATCTGAACGGCAGCAAGTGGGTCTTCGACCACCCCTTCTTCATCATCCTGAACCTGGCCGTCGGCGGTGACTGGCCGGGCAGCCCGGACGGCTCCACCACCCTCCCGCAGACGATGACAGTCGACTACGTACGGGTCTCCACCTCCCCCGACGGTTCCTCCGGCGGTTCCTCAGGCTCTTCCTCAGGCGGTTCCAGCGGCGGGGAAGACGGCGGGAACGGCGGTGGCACCACAGGCCCCTCCGGCCCCATCAAGGGCATCGGCGGCATGTGCGTCGACGTCGCCGGTGCGGCGGACGCCGACGGCACCCCGGTCCAGCTGCACGACTGCAACGGCGTGGCCGCCCAGAAGTGGACCGTGGCCGGTGACGGAACCGTGCGCGCCCTCGGCAAGTGCCTCGACGTGCAGGGCGGTTCCACCGCCGACGGCGCCCCCGTCCAGCTCTACACCTGCAACGGCACGGCGGCCCAGAGATGGGTCCACACCCAGGCCGGCGACCTGACCAACACCGGGGCGGACAAGTGCCTCGACGCCACCGGAGGTTCCTCGGCCGACGGCACCCGCCTCCGCATCTGGACGTGCACCGGCCAGGCCCACCAGAAGTGGACCGTCGCCTGACCGGCGGGCCCCAGGCCTCTGTCCCTCCCCACCCCCACCCACGCGTACGAAGGAAGAGCCCCCCATGACCCCTCGTCACCAGCGCGACGTCTCCCGCCGCAAGCTGCTCACCGCTCTCGCCGGAGCCGCCGTGGCCGCCCCCGCCATCGCCGTGATCGCCCCGCACGCCCTCGCCACGTCCGACCCGGACGACAACGGCACGAAGGCCGGCGGCGCGCTCCCGCTGACGATCGTGAACAACTCCGGTTCGTTCGCCAACTCCTCGGTGCACGTCTACATCGTGGGCAACCAGGACGGTAAGCAGGTCCGGGTCACCCCTGAGGGCACCGTGGCCCCCATCTCCCTCTCCGACAACGGCGCGGACGGCTACACCGACTACGCCATCCCCCTGTCCGGCAGCGGTGAGACCAAGCTGTCGCTGCCGTACATGTCCGGCCGGATCTACGTCGCCCTGGGCGACAAGCTGAAGTTCAAGGCGGTGGCGGACGGCGACGGCAACGCCGCCCTCCAGTACCCCGCGGGCTGGGTGACCTCCGACCCCAACTACGCGGTGCTGCACGACTGCGCCGAGTTCACGTACAACTCCTCGGGGATGTACTGCAACACCACCATGGTCGACATGTTCAGCGTCCCCCTGAGCATCGGTCTGACCGGCTCCAAGGACCAGACCGTCGGCACCCTCCGCGACGGCGGACGGGCGCAGGCCTTCGCCGCGGTCGCCGGGATACCCGAGTTCGCGCCCCTGGTGGTGGAGGACCGGCGCATCATCGCCCCCGGCCACGGCCTGGACGCGGGGATCTTCGACAAGGACTACTTCGCCCCGTACATCGACGAGGTGTGGAGCACCTACACGGGCAAGGACCTCACCGTCACCACCAACGCGGGCGTCTTCACCGGCCGGATCCGCGGCGAGAAGTTCGTGTTCGACGGCCCCGCGCCGGTCTCCTTCTCCAAGCCGACCACCCGCGACGTGCTCTTCTGCGACGGCAACCTCGTCGCCCCCAACGACGGCACGACCGGCCCCGTCGCAGCGGTCCTGGGTGCGGGCTTCAACCGCTCCACCCTCATCAGCGCCCCGGCCCAGCCCACCACCGACCCGGAGGCCTTCTACCGGTCGTCGCCGCTGACCAACCACTACGCGAAGGCCATCCACGCGGCGACCGTGGACGGCAAGGCGTACGGCTTCGCCTTCGACGACGTGGCCGACTTCGCCTCGTACATCCAGGACACCGCGCCCACCGGGGCGCGGCTGACACTGACGCCGTTCTAGCCGACGGCCGGTGTCCGCGCCTGCCCGGCGCACGGAGAGCCCCAGGTCACAGGGGGACCTGGGGCTCTCCGCATGCCGCTGCGCCGTCAGCCTGCCGCCCCGTCAGCCGCCCCCGGCCGACCGCCCGCGCTGCTTCCGCTCGCCCGAGGACCGCTCCGCGTCCTGGGCCACTTCGAGGAGGACCCGGCTGGTGTACCGGAACTCCTCCAGGAGCCGCGTCGCCTCGGTGACGAGGATCCCGTACGGCATCGAGGGGTCGGCCAGGGACAGGGACCGCTCCCGGGTCTCCTGGACCACGTCGTCCCGGCGCGCCTCCGCGTCGTCGGTGAGCCGCTCCAGCCGTTTCGCCTGCGGGAGCAGGGTGGTCTCGTCCAGCGTCGTCAGCACCTCGGCGACCTCACCGGCCGCCTCCAGGAACGCCGCGTAACGCCGGAGGAACGGCCCGAGGGCCTCGCCCTCCTCCTCGCGGGACCGGTCGAGACCACGGGTGAGGGCGGCCACCTGGTAGAGCGTGCGTTCCAGGGCGCCGAGCACCGACTCGTACCCCTGGAAGCCGGGGTGGCCCCGGTAACGGCGCAACAGGCGGCGGGGATTGAGGTACAGGCTCTCCTTGGAGGTCTCCAGACCCCACCACGCCTGCCCGATCATCCCTCCGGTGCGCGCCGCCCTGGACCGCCAGCCTCCGGTGGTGTCCTGGTCCGGCACCCCCTCGGCGAGCACGGGGTACATGTCGGCCAGCAGGTCCTTCAGGGTGTGGGCGAGGCTGCGGATGCCGTACTCGGCGCCCCGGTAGCGCAGCGGCGGGGCCACGAGGACGTTGACGGCGATGCCGATCGCACAGCCGATGAGCACCAGCAGCACGATCTCCCCCAGGGCACGCAGCCGCTGGGAGTCCGCGGAGGCCGAGGTGTACGTCGCGAAGGCGAAGAAGGCGGCGGTGGCGACCTGCGGCCCCTGGGCCCCCAGGACCTGCCAGCGCCCGATCGCGAGGGCGATGACGGCGACGAGGACGAACGTCAGCAGGTCGGGGCCCGCGAGGAACCCGAGGGCTGCCTGCACCGCGACCCCCGCGACGACGGCTCCGACGTAGCGCAGCGACTGCACGACCGAGCGGTAGACCGTCACCTGCATGATCAGCACGGCCGAGAACGGGGCGAAGGCGGGTGAGCGGGCGTCGAGCGCGACATAGGAGACCAGCCAGGCCAGGGTCGCGGCGAGGGTGGACTTCCCGATGATCCGCAGGGTGTCGCGCTCGTCCCCGTCGTAGGCGAGGGCGCGCCGCCACCACCGGGCCATGAGGGCGAATCGCCCCTGGTCGGCCTGCTCGGTCGTCGTACCGCCGCTCATGGAAACCGGCCCCCTCCCGTTCCGGTCACGCTGCCCCGGCACGGGCCGTCGGCCCCGTCCACCGCGTCCGGGCCGAGCCGCGGTGCGGGTTCGGCGAGCCGGCCCAGATGGTCGCCGTACCCGCCGCGCGCACGTGCCGTCAGCCGTGCGGAGGTGAGGACCGGGAAGCGCCGGGTGCGCAGGACCCGGTGGCCGCCCGTCCGCAGGGCGGCCACCAGTGCGTGGTCCTCGCCGGTCGCCAGCGCCGGATAGCCCCCGCAGTCCAGGTAGGCGTCCGCCCGTACCCCCAGGTTGGCGCCGTGGACATGCGGATGGAGGTCCGGCCGGCCGGCCGCCTCGTACTCCCGCAAATGACGGCTGATCACGTCGCCGAGCGCGGGCGGCCATCCGTGGGGCCGGACGGTGCCCACGACCGCGTCCCAGCCCTGCCCGGCGCAGGCCAGCTGGTGGGCGAGCCAGCGGCGCGGGACCTCGCTGTCGGCGTCGGTGGAGGCGATCCACACGGCGCCCGGGTCGAGGCCGAGGGTGCGCAGGGCGAGCGCCGCTCCGGCCGCTCTCGCCCGCCCGGGGTTACGGGCGTCGAGCGGGGCGACCAGAGCGCCCGCCCCGTGCGCGACCGACCGTGTCGCGTCCGTACAGGCGTCGGCGGCGACCACGACGACCAGCCGGGTGGACGCGAGGGCGGGGTGGCGGGCGGCGCGGGACACGGCGGAGAGGGCTGCGGGCAGCAGCGCCTGCTCGTTGTGCGCCGGTATCACCACGGCCATCGCCGCGATCCCCGTCATACGAGCCCCTCGAAGGCGGCGGGCGAGGGGGGCGCGGCCCCGCCGGGCGGGACCCGGCTGAAGGTCTGGAGGACGAAGTCCTCCTCCCGGTGATCGGTCCGCAGCAGCAGCCCGGGTTCGCCGGCGAGCCTGCCGGCCAGCTGCGTGCCGGTGTACAGGTGCTCGGGCACCGGGTGGTTCCAGTGCACGGTGACCAGGGTCCCGCCCGGTTCGAGCGAGCCGGTGGCCCGTGCCAGCAGTGCGTCCAGGCGCGCCCCGTCGAAGTAGTAGAGGAGCTCGGACAGCACGACGAGGTCGAAGCGCCCCTCGGGCCACTCCTCGGGCACCGTGAGCCGCTCCACCTCCACGTTGCCGAGGTCCGCGGTACGCCGCCGGGTGGTGTCCACGGCCGAGGCGACCCGGTCGGCGGCGAGCAGCCGCTCGCACCGCGGGGCCAGCAGCCGCGTCAGCTGTCCGACGGAACAGGCGGGTTCGAAGGCGTTACGGAAGCGGGGCCTGGGCAGCGACGCGAGGGTCAGCGCGTACTTGCGCTGCTCGTACCAGCGCTCCTGGAGGTGCCAGGGGTCGTCCTCGCCCCGGTACATCTCCTCGAAGTATCCGGCCGGGGTGCTCACAGGAACACCACCTCACGGGGGCGCAGATGGTGGGCGAGCTCCTCCGGAGGGAGCACCGCGGCCTCCTCCGGCCCCGGCCCCAGCGGCCGGATCTGCGAGGCGAAGGCGTCGACGGCGTGCCGCTTACGGGCCTGGATCCCGGCGGGCAGGCTGAGCCGCGCCGCCCGGTCCCACGGCACCCGCGGGTCGTCGGGCCGCGCCCAGTGCCACATCCAGACGGGGTACTCGGCGAACCTCGCACCGGCCTCGCGCGCCGCGGCCCGCCCCGCACGGCCGGCCGCCTCGTGGTCGCTGTGCACATCGCCGGTCCATGGCGCCGCGACCAGATCCGCCCCCGCGCACAGCGGGACGAGGGCCCGGCGTACCTCCTCCTCGTGACGGTGCACGCCGGAGTCGGGCACATGCAGCCGTACGATCCCGGCGTCCCCCGCACCGAGCCGTTCAAGGGCGGTCCGGGTCTCCTCGGCACGGACCCGGACCAGTTCCTCGGGGCTCAGGACCCTGCTGTGCGGGTGCGATCCCTCCCCGTCGGTCACGGACACCACGGTGAGCCGGTGGCCGGCGTCGGCGAGCCGGGCCAGCGTCCCGCCGAGCCCCAGCACCTCGTCGTCGGGGTGGGCGGCGACCACGACGACCCGGCCACACGGCGGCAGCGGGAACTCGGGCAGTCCGTCCCAGCCGGCCCACGCCTCCCACACGCTCTCGTCGGTGCCGGGGGCCTGGATGGCGTCGGCGTACGGCGCGCTGCCGTCGGTGTGCGTGGTCACGCCTCCTCCCGGCCGCTGACCAGGGCACCGAGTTCGGCGAGGCTGCGCTCGGCGTGGTGCTGCCGGATGTAGACGGTCAGGTCGGCGACATCACGTGCGTGGCGCCGGTCGTGACAGAGCGGCCCGGCCCCGGTGGCCCGGCCCACGTGCCCGAGCGTGCGGTCGCAGACGGCCTCGACGAAGCCCCGCACCCGCAGACTGCGCAGCCGCGCCTCGCCCTTGGCGTCCAGGGGGTCGGCGTCGATGTCGGCCGCCGCGGCCTCCAGGAGCAGGCCGGCCGCCCGCAGGTCGATGTCGACGGCGCCGAGGTGGGCGTCGGTGTGCTGACCGCCGCCGCGGTGGGCGGCGGCACGCAGGGCGCGGGCCACGGCGTGCGCCCCGCCGAGCCAGCAGGCCGCCACCCCGATGCCCCCGTGCTGGAAACCGGGCCGCTGCACGTACCCCTCGACGCCTCCGACCGGTTCGGCCGCCGCCGAGCGGAAACGCACGTCCGGCGTGTCCGACCCGGCCATGCCGAGCGCCTGCCAGCTGCCCTCCACCGGCTCGTACGCGCCCTTCGCCAGCGGCACGGCGAAGAGCCGCCGGCCGTCCTCGGCGCGGGCGGTGACCAGCGCGTGCGTACAGCTGTGCGCCCCGGAGCAGTACTGCTTGAGCCCGCTCACGCTCCACCGCCCGTCGTCACCCCGGACGGCGGAGAGCCCCTCACCGGGCGGCTCGGCCGCCCAGACGCCCCAGCGCTCGCCGGGTGCCGGGGCGGGGCCGTCCAGCTCGGCGAGGATCGCCGTCGCGTCGGCATGGCCCTCCACCAGCCGGGCCAGACACAGATCGTCCTCGGCCACGGCCCGCAGGGAGGCGAAACGCCCGGCGGTGGCGCCACCGCCCGGCAGCGGGAAGCTCAGCTCCCCCGCGCCGATCGCATCGACCGCCGCCCCGAAGCGCGCGGCGGTCTCCTCGCGCAGGGCACGCGCATCGAAGTCGTCCGCTCCACCGGAACGGGACGGGACCTCGGGCACCACGGGCCGTCGTACTGCGTTCTCTCTCATGCGCGCGTCCTCCATCCTCCCGGCCGCCCCGGGACGTCTGCCGCCGCTCGGCTGCTCTCGCACCAGTGCCCGGTGACACGCGGTTGAAGCGGGGCCCGTGAGAAACGCGGGCTCTCCGGACATTGCTCACATCACCACGCTCGCATCGCTCACATCACCGCGCCGCACGCGTGCCGGCCACGGCTCCACGATCGCGCCTCCGTACCCCGGCGGCATGCGGGGGCCATCCAGATGGAGCGCGGGACACGGCAGGCGCAGGCCTGCGCGGGGAAAGCGGAAGGGCTGTCAGCGAACGCGCCGAAGGGCAGCCCGGGACCATGCCGACGGGCCTGCCGCACTCTCCGCCACAAGCAAAAGCCCCAGGTCACGGCGAGTGAGTCCTGGGGCTTCCACAGAGCCGCCTTCGGGATTCGAACCCGAGACCTACGCATTAC
>NZ_JAERUC010000125.1 GCF_016745505.1 Streptomyces silvae
CAGCGGGGTTTGTCTTCCGGGCCCTTGGGCCGTTCCGACGCTCAAACTCTAGCGGATTTTCCCGGCGACTCATAATCGAGCCTTCGAATTGAATTTCGGCATGCCGAAATTCTCCCCGGTGGGAGATCGTGCTGAGTTTGGTTGCCGCATTCGCGGCGGGATCGGCTGCCGCAGAACCGTACCGGCTCCGTGACAACTCGAAGAACCTTACGGACCCGGGGGAGGCGTGTCAAGCCCTCCCCGAGCCCCCTCCCCGCCTGCTCTCCCGCGTCCCCTCCCGAGCCCCTCGCCGGGCCGTCAGTCCAGGTCGGTGAGCCGGCCGCCGGCGTCCGGCTGCTCGTGTTCCACGCGGCGCAGGAGCCGGATCAGGATCTCGCCCAGCGCCCCGCGTTCGTCGCCCGAGAGGTCCTGGAGCAGGTCCTCCTCGAAGGTGGTGGCCATGCGCATCGCCTCGAGCCACTTCGTACGGCCCTCGTCGGTCAGTTCGACGATGACGCGCACCCGGTTGTTCTCGTCCCGGTCCCGCGTGACCAGGCCCTCGCCCGCCATGCGGTCGATCCGGTGGGTCATCGCCGCAGGGGTCAGGCCGAGGCGCTTGGCCAGCTCACCCGGGCCCAGCCGGTACGGGGTGCCGGAGAGGACCAGGGTCTTGAGGACCTCCCACTCGGCGTTGCTGATGCCCAGGGCCGCGACCTGTCTGCCGTAGGCGACGTTCATCCGGCGGTTCAGCCGGCCCAGCGCGGAGACGATCTGCTCGACCTGCGGGTCGAGGTCCCGGAACTCGCGCTGGTAGGCCGCGATCTGCTCGTCGAGGCTCGGCTCCTGGAGCTCGGGCTGCTCGGTGGTGTCAGACATGGCGGGCAGTATCGCACGCTGCCCTCGGCCATCGAAGTCCTTCAAGGTGAAGAGTTCAGCCTCTAACTTTAGTGCTAAAGTCTACGGGTCTGTGTTCTTGAAGGTTCTTCGTGTCTTGAGGTAGGTGAGTGTGACCAGGGAGATGGGTGCAGCGCTGCGGCGGATCCAGCTGGGCAGTGCGCTGAGCGCGTTCGGCCTCGGATTCACCGTCCCGTATCTGTACGTCTACGTGGCGCAGGTGCGGGATCTCGGTGCCGGTACGGCAGGTGTCGTGCTGGCTGTCTTCGCCATGGCTGCGCTGGCCGTGCTGCCGTTCACGGGCAGGGCCATCGACCGGCGCGGCCCCTTGCCGGTGCTGGTCGTCGCCGCCGTCGCCGCGGCCGTGGGCGCCTGCGCCCTGGGGGTGTCGGACGGTGTGACGTCCGCCGTGCTCTCCGCCGCTGTTCTCGGCGCGGGTACCGCCGTCATGCAGCCTGCCCTCGCCACGATGCTGGTGTGGTGTTCGAGCGCGGCCACCCGTACGCGTGCCTTCGCCATGCAGTTCTTCCTGCAGAACCTCGGGCTCGGCATCGGCGGCCTGGTCGGCGGGCAGCTGGTGGACGTCGACCGTCCGTCGAGCTTCACCGTGCTGTTCCTCATCGAGGCGGCGATGTTCCTGGTCCTCGGGATCGTCGCGGTCACGGTGCGCATGCCGCGTAACCCCTCGCTCGCGGGAGCGGTGCCGGCCGACGGCACGGCGCCCAAGGCCGGACTGAGGGTGCTGCTCTCGCACCGGGCCATGGTGCAGCTGTGCGTGCTGGGCTTCGTGATCTTCTTCGCCTGCTACGGGCAGTTCGAGTCCGGGCTCGCCGCCTACGGCACCGAGGCCGCCGGGATCGACCCGTCCACCCTGGGTATCGCGCTGGCCGCCAACACGGCCGTCATCGTGCTCGCGCAGTTCGTGGTGCTCCGCCTCGTGGAGCGTCGGCGGCGCAGCCGGGTCATCGCCTGGGTCGGCCTGATCTGGGCCTTCGCCTGGATCGTGGCGGGTTACGCCGGCCTCGGGCACGGCAGCCAGACCATGGCGACGGCCGCGATGATCTCGACGTACGCCCTGTTCGGGCTGGGTGAGGCGATGCTGTCGCCGACGGTGGCGCCGCTCGTCGCCGATCTGGCGCCGGAGTCCATGGTGGGTCAGTACAACTCGGCGTTCGCCCTGGTGAAGCAGCTGGCCCTGGCCGTGGGACCTGCCGTGGGCGGGCCCATGGGGGCGGCGCTGCACGGGCCGTACATCGTGACCTTCGTGCTGTTCTCGCTGGGCATCACCGTGCTGGCGCTCAAGCTGGGCCGTCAGCTCACTCCCGTACAGGACAAGCCGTCGCTCGCGGCGGTGCCGTCCCGGGTGGTCGCCGTGTCCCTGCCGGAGAGCGAGCCGGTCACGGCCCCCAGCACCGTGCACTGAGGAACCGTGCGCCGAGGGGCGGGGTCAGGCGGCGGGGAGGGCGAATTCGCACCAGACCGCCTTGCCCCCGCCCGGGGTGCGGCGGCTGCCCCACGACGAGGCGATGGTCGCGACGATGGAGATGCCGCGTCCCGCCTCGTCGGCGGGTTCGGCGCGGCGGCGGCGCGGCAGATGGTCGTCCCCGTCCGTCACCTCGATGATCAGGCGCCGGTCGGTCCTGCGCAGCCCGAGCCGCATGGGCGGGGTGCCGTGCTGGAGGGAGTTCGCGACGAGCTCGCTCGCGGCGAGGACCCCCAGGTCGCAGAGCTCGACGGGGAAGCGCCAGGACGCCAGGACACCCGTGGCGAAGGCGCGTGCCCTGGGGGCGGCCTCGATGCCGCCGAGCAGGTCGAGCGAGGCGTTGTGGAAGAGCTCCGCGCTCGTCCCCGTGCGGGCGGGGTGCTGGACCACGAGGACCGCCACGTCGTCGTCGTGCTCCGCGGTGACGCCCAGGGAGCGGATCAGCCGGTCGCAGACCACCTGGGGCGTTCCCTTGGCGCCCGACAGGGCGCGCTCCAGGGCTGCGACGCCCTCGTCGATGTCCTCGCTGCGGCGTTCGACCAGACCGTCCGTGTAGAGCACGGCCGTGGAGCCGGGCGGCAGGGGGATCGTCCCCGAGGTGTGGACCCAGCCTCCCGTACCTCCCGTACCTCCTGTGCCGAGCGGCGGCCCTGTCGGGTCCTCGGCGCGGTGGACCGTGCCGTCCTCGTCGCACACGAGGATCGGGAGGTGTCCGGCGGAGGCGTAGACGAGGTGCCCCTCGTTGGGGTCGTGGACGGCGTAGGCGCAGGTGGCGATCTGGCTGGCGTCGATCTCGGCGGCGAGGACGTCGAGGAGCTGGAGCACCTCGTGCGGCGGCAGGTCGAGGCGGGCGTAGGCGCGGACGGCGGTGCGCAGCTGGCCCATGACGGCGGCGGCGCGCACCCCGCGGCCCATCACGTCGCCGATGACGAGTGCGGTCCGGCCGGCGCCCAGGGTGATGACGTCGTACCAGTCGCCGCCGACCGCGGCGTCCGTGCCGCCCGGCTGGTAGGTGGCGGCGATGCGCAGGTCGTCGGGCTGTTCGAGGTCCTGCGGGAGCAGGGAACGCTGGAGGGTGACGGCCGTCTCGCGGTGGCGGCGCTCGCTGGCGCGGAGTCGCTCCGCCGCCTCGGCGTGGTCGGTGACGTCGGTGGCGTAGACGAGGACGCCCGCCTCACCGTCGGGGTCCTCCGGGGCGCCGGTGGCCACGGGGGTGCACGTCACCGTGTACGAGCTGCCGGCCAGGACCTTGCGGGACTTGACCGTACGGGGAGTGCCGCTGCGCAGGACCTGGTCCATGAGGGGCAGCAGGCTGAGCTCGGCGAGCTCGGGCATGGCCTCGGCGGCGGGGGCGCCGCTGGGGCGCGGCCCGAAGGCCGACGTGTAGGCGGCGTTGACGTAGGTGATGCGGTGCTCCGGGCCGTGGAGCAGCGCCACGGGAGCGGGGAGCAGGCCGAGCAGCTCACGGGCCGGCAGGGCTTCCAGCGCGGGCCCGGTGGCGGGGGCGGGGGTCTCCGAGGTGTCGTCCGGCGGCGCGGCTGCGGCCTTCGGCCGTACGGACTCGGCGCGGGCGGCGGGGACGGAACTGTGGTCGTCCCGCGCGGCGGCTCGACGCTGCGTTCCGGGAAGGCGGGCGCTCCAGCGCGTGAAGTTCACGGAATTTCTGGCCTCGTGTGTCGGTCGGATCCGCTCGGGCGAGCTGCTGCTTCTGCTGATTCTGCGGCCGGTCCCCTGCCGGTTCCTTGCCGGGTCGGGGCGCGGAGGCCGGGCTTCCGGGAACGCGAGGCCGGGCCTCTTCGTGCGGGTGGTCGTCGCTGCCGGTCACTGTAGGTGACTACCTGCCGGGTGACTCTGCGCAGGTGTGAGCCCACCTATGGTCACACGCCCAGGGTGACCGACCGTACTGACAGTTGCCGTACGGCAGTCGGTCCATCCGCTGAACTGCGGACGTTCCAGGGGCGTGCCGGTCCGCGGGGGGCCGCGGATCAGCCGGACGTGTCCGGTGGCCTGCCGTCCTTCGGCGGGGTCTCGTCCGGGGCTCCCGGGTGTGCGTGTCCCCGGGCGGCCAGGGCGAATTCGGCGCGCGGGTGTTCGAGCGAGCCGAGGGAGACGATCTCCCGTTTGAAGAGCCCGGCCAGGGTCCACTCGGCAAGGACACGCGCCTTCCGGTTGAACGTGGGTACGCGGCTGAGGTGGTACACGCGGTGCATCAACCAGGCCGGATAGCCCTTGAGCTTGCGCCCGTAGACATGGGCGACGCCCTTGTGCAGTCCGAGCGAGGCGACGGATCCGGCGTAGGAGTGCCGGTAGTCCTCGGCGGGCCGGCCGGCGAGGGTGGCCACGATGTTGTCGGCGAGGACCTTGGCCTGGCGGACCGCGTGCTGGGCGTTCGGGGCGGTCTCCGTGCCCGGTTCGGACGAGGTGAGGTCCGGTACGGCCGCCGCGTCCCCGGCGGCCCAGGCGTGCTCGGCGCCGTCGACGGCGAGCGTGGCGGTGCAGCGGATCCGGCCGCGCTCCGTGAGCGGGAGATCGGTGGCGGCGAGGATCGGCGCGGGTTTGACGCCCGCCGTCCACACCAGGGTGCGGGTCGGGAAGCGTGAGCCGTCGCTGAGCACGGCGACCCGGCCCTCGCAGCTGTCCAGCCGGGTGTCGAGCCGTACGTCGATGTTGCGGCCCCGCAGCTCCCTGACGGCGTACTTCCCCATCGCCTCGCCGACCTCGGGGAGGATGCGCCCGGTCGCCTCGACCAGGATCCACCTCAGGTCCGGGGGCTTGATGTTGTGGTAGTACCGCGAGGTGTAGCGGGCCATGTCCTCCAGCTCCGCGAGCGCCTCCACACCGGCGTACCCGCCGCCGACGAAGACGAAGGTGAGCGCCGCGTCGCGGATGGCGGGGTCGCGGGTCGCGGAGGCGATGTCCATCTGCTCGATGACGTGGTTGCGCAGCCCGATGGCCTCCTCGACGGTCTTGAAGCCGATGCCGAAGTCGGCGAGACCGGGGACCGGCAGGGTCCGCGACACGGATCCGGGGGCGAGGACGATCTCGTCGTACGGGATCTCCAGGGCACCGGTGCCGTCCTCGCCGGTGGCGAGCGTCGTGACCGTCACGGTGCGCTTGGCGTGGTCGACGCGCTCCGCCTCACCGATGACGATCGTGCAGTTCTTCAGGACCCGGCGCAGCGGCACGACGACATGACGCGGCGAGATCGAACCGGCGGCCGCCTCGGGGAGGAACGGCTGGTACGTCATGTAGGGCTCGGGCGTGACCACCACGATCTCGGCCTCGCCGCTTTTCAGTCTCTGCCGCAGCTTCCGCTGGAGACGCAGCGCCGTGTACATCCCGACGTAGCCGCCGCCGACGACGAGAATGCGCACACTTGGCCGGGTGCCGGGGGGTGCCCCTCGGGAATCTGGTGCCATCACCTTCCCATGACGCAACGGAGTCCGGTGTTTGTCCACAGGCCCGGCAAATTGTGTGACCGGAGCTCTTCGATCACCGGGCCGTCGACGGTCCCTGCCTGTTCGGGGAGGTGCGCAGGTCAGGTATGGCAGGAGGGCGGCACCGCGGGGGTCGAATCAGGGTCCAACCGGTCCTTGCTCCGATCGGGGGGCGCTCCGTGCGGAACTACCCCCTTCTGAATTGACCCGGGCTCAACTATGTTCGTACCCCGTCGGGGTGTCGGATTCGGATGAAGGTCCGCACACCGGCAGACACGGCGGGGAAGTCTCCGGGGGGAGACGTCATAACCGGGGGAAGTTATGCACATTCAGGATTTGCATGGGCCGAGCGCTGTCGCCTCCACCGAGGACCACGGGCGGCTGAGCTCCGTGGGAACGGTCGGTACGGTCGCGGCGGCAGGAGCGACGGGTGGCGCGGCCCGTTCCGCGCCGCTCCGCGTGGACGCGCAGCGCAACCTCGAACACGTCCTGCGCGCCGCGCGCGAGGTGTTCGGCGAGCTGGGTTACGGGGCGCCGATGGAGGACGTGGCGCGCCGCGCACGGGTCGGCGTCGGTACGGTCTACCGGCGTTTCCCGAGCAAGGACGTGCTGGTGCGCCGGATAGCCGAGGAGGAGACCGCCAGGCTGACCGACCAGGCACGCTCCGCCCTCGGCCACGAGGACGAGCCGTGGTCGGCGCTCTCCCGCTTCCTGCGGACCTCGGTCGCGTCGGGCGCGGGCCGGCTGCTGCCGCCGCAGGTGCTGCGGGTCGGTGCGGAGCAGGACGAGCAGGCCGGGGCCACGGGCCCGGGCGCGGCCGACAGCGAGACGCGCGTCCCGCATCAGCGGCAGGGCGTGGACCAGCCTGGGCTCCGGGTGGCCGGGCACTCCCCCGAGGGGGAGGGGCTCGACGACGATCCGGGGGCGGCCGAGCTGCTCGAGGTCGTGGGCAGGCTGGTGGACCGGGCCCGCGAGTCGGGTGAGCTGCGGGGCGATGTGACGGTGGGCGACGTGCTGCTGGTCATCGCCACGGCGGCACCGGCTCTGCCGGATCCCGCGCACCAGGCCGCCGCTTCGGCCCGGCTGCTGGACATCCTGCTGGAGGGCCTCCGCTCCCGCCCGGCGTAGGTACGGCGGCCCCGCGGGGTGCGCCCATGTCGGCCGACACCCGTGCGCCGGGGGGCCGTTGCTCCTTCCCCGTCGGGGTGGGATCACCCCCCGGGGCGCGGGAAGACTCCACGGACGAGTGGTTGCTCCCGCTCCGGGGTTCGTCGTGGCGTGGCTCTGTGGCACTGTGGCCCCGGTATTCAGGGTCCGAGGGTGTATACGGGGGCTTCCGCGATGAGCGGTGAAGCGCAGCAGGAAGAACCGTCCGACGGGATCGCCGGCGCGGGCAAGGACGGCACCGTGCTGCCCGGCCCCTGGCCGCCCGTGCCCACGGACGGCCAGGAGTCGCCGGCGCCCGGTGCGGAGACGGGCGGGGAGACCGTCGCGGCGTACGCGGTCCCGCTGCAGCGTGCGGGGCGTGCCGGGTCGGCCGGTCTCGGCCCGTCCGACGCCCAGTTGATCCAGGGGATGCGCGCCGGTGAGGACGAGGCGTACGAGGAGCTGTTCCGGCGCCACTCCGGTGCGGTGCGCCGCTATGCCCGTACGTGCTGCCGGGACGCGCACACCGCCGACGACCTGACGGCCGAGGTGTTCGCCCGCACGCTGCAGGCGGTGCGCGGCGGGAAGGGGCCGGAGGAAGCGGTCCGGGCCTACCTCATGACCGCCGTCCGCCATGTCGCCGCCGCGTGGACCAGGAGCGCCAAACGCGAGCATCTCGTGGACGACTTCGCGGTGTTCGCGGCCCAGGCCACCCGTTCCGCGGAGATGTCGGAGGCCGACACCCTCGACCTCGGCGCCGATGTGCTGGCCATGCACGAGGCGGACCGGTCGATGGCCATGCAGGCGTTCCGCAGCCTGCCCGAGCGCTGGCAGGCCGTGCTGTGGCACACCACCGTGGAGGAGGAGTCGCCGAGCGAGGTCGCTCCGCTCTTCGGCCTGACCGCCAACGCAACGGCGGTGCTGGCCGTCCGCGCCCGTGAGGGGCTCAAGCAGGCCTACCTCCAGGCCCATGTGAGCCAGTCGCTGACCGCCGGCGGCGACTGCGCGCAGTACGCCGACCGGCTCGGCGCCCACGCCCGGGGCGGTCTGCGGACCCGGGCGGAACGCGGGCTGCGCAAGCATCTGGACGAGTGCGCGAAGTGCCGGATCGCCGCCGGTGAGCTGGACCGGGTGAACGCCGGCATCCCGGCCCTCCTTCCGGTCGCGGTCATCGGCTGGTTCGCCGCGGGCTACTCGCTCAAGGCGGCAGGCGTCGTGGCGGGCGGTGCGGCGGGAGCGGCCGGTGCAGGTGCCGCCGCGGCGGCCACGGGCAGCGCGTCCTCCGGGAGCGGCACGGCGGGCGGGGCCGCCGCGTCGGAAGGGCTCGGCGGCCCGCTGAAGGCCGGCATCGCCGCCGCGGTGGCGGTGGCTGCCGCCGCCGGCCTCGTGTGGGCCCTGGTCGGCGACGACCGGCCCGCGCCCGAGCAGAAGCCGGTGGCCAAGCCGCCGGTCGCGGCGCCCGCCGCCCCCACTCCCCCGCCTCCGCCGGAGCCGACGCCGAGCCCGCGGCCACCGGCACCGCCCGCGGCACCCGCGCCCGAACCGCCGCCCTCCCCGGAGCCGACGCCGACGCCCACCCCCACGCCGACCCCGACACCGACGCCGCCCCCTCCGAAGGAGCCCGCGCCGACGCCCACGCCGACCCCGACACCGCCCGCCCCGGAGGAGCCGCCGCCCGCGCCGGAGGTCTACCAGGTGAACCAGCTGGCGTACTCCCTCACCGGTGACCACACGGGCCCCGAGATCCTGCTCGGCCGGAGCCAGGGTGTGTTCTGGCAGCGCCAGGGGCTGTCGATCGCCTCCACGACGTACGCCCACGGGGTGACCGCCCCCTCCCGCTCCTCGGTGACCGTCCAGCTCAACCGGGAGTGCACCCGCTACGAGGCGATGGCCGGGGTCGACGACCTGACGCTGGGGCTCGGCGCGGTGCGCTTCTCCGTGTACGGCGGGGAGGGGGCGCGGCTGTGGCAGTCCCCGGTGGTCCGGGGCGGTGAGCCCGCCGTACCGGTGAGCGTCGGCATCGAGGGCCAGGAGACGATCCGTCTGGTCGTGGAGCCGTCCGGGCCGCTCGGCGGGGCCGCGCTGGCCGACTGGGCGGCGTCGAGCATCAGCTGCCGCTGAGATCCTCGGCGGCGTGACGTACCAACTGCCGCTGAGATCCTCGGCCGTGGCGGTCAGGAGGGCCAGGACCTCGTCCGGTGTCAGGCCGAGGCCCAGGGCGCTCTCCTCCTCGTACCGCCGGGGGCCCAGCGCCGTGTGCAGCCGTGCCGTCGCCGCGGTCACCTGGGACTCCTCCGCCGCGGAGCGGGGGCTGTCCACCCGCCAGGCGCCGGCCGCCCCGAGGATCCGGGCCGCGGTCGCGCCCTGGTCCAGCTCCACCAGGACGGCCGCGGCCGTCTCCGCCAGGTGCGCGGTGAAGTTCTCCGCGCATCCGGTCGTCACGGCCAGCCGCAGCGCCCCGGTCACCCCGCGCAGCCCCGCGCCGCCCCCGCCGGAGGGTTCGACGGCGGTGATGCCCGCCGAGAGCGCCATGAGCGCCGCCTCGAACTGCGCGGGCCGGCTGCCGTACGCCTCGGCGCCGCAGGCCAGATCGGCGTACCGGCGCGCCTGCGGGATCTCGCCCGCCGCCAGGGCGACGGTGGCCCGCAGGAAGTGCACATAGACGTGGGCGTCCAGCACGTGCTGGCGCTCCGCCTCCGCCTCCGCCTCGTCCAGACCCTTCCTCGCCGCGTCCAGGTCCCCTGCGTGGTAGGAGAGTTCGGCGAGACGGGCGATCAGGAAGGGCGCCTCGGCGTGGGCGCCCACCTCCCGGGCCAGCTCCAGCGCGTCCTCGTACGCCGTGCGCGCCTCCTCGTACCTCCCGTGCATCATCCCCGCCTCGCCGGCGGCGCTCGAGACCTGGGCACGCAGGTAGCGGTCGCCGATCCGGCGGCTGAGCACGCGCAGCTCGGCGAGGTCCTCGTGGATGCCGGTGATGCCGACGGGGGTGTCGACCAGCATGAGGGTGCGGAACATGAGCGTGACGGCGTACTCCCAGACTCCGCCGTGCGCGCGGGTGTTGGCGACCGCCTCGTCGAAGCGCGCGTGCGTGCGGGGTGAGTACGTGCGCCTCATGTACGCGGTCATCGGCCAGAGCAGCCCCGGGAAGCGTGCGGCTTCCGGGCCGCCTGTGCCGAAGGCCTTGGTCACCCGGCCGATGAGGGCGTGGAACCCCTCGTCCTCGTTGATGGTGTCGATCGGCCGGCTCTCCACCGCGAGGAAGAACCGCAGCATGTGCAGGTGCATGCGGGGCCAGAAGCGGGGGTCCGTACGGTCCTGCGGGTCCTCGCCGAGTGCGGCGGTGCGGTCCGCCCAGGCCAGGCCCTCGATGCGGTAGTTGCGCATCCACCAGAACCACCCCATGGCGAGCACGAGGCGCAGCGCGGTCTCCTCGGAGGACCGGGCGACGACGGTGCGGTGCAGGGCGGCGCGGATGTTGTCGAGGTCCGTCTCCAGGCGCCGGATCCACGGGAGCTGGCCCCCGGAGCGCAGCTGCGGGTCGGCCTCCTCGACGAGCGCGGTGACGTACGCGATGTGGTCCGAGACGGCGGACTCCCGGAGCCCGGGCGTCTCGTCGGCCCGTTCCGCCGCGTACTCGTGGATGGTCTCCAGGAGGCGGTAGCGCATCTCCGTGCCGTCGGTGGGGGCGGTGGCGACGACGAGTGACTTGTCGACGAGCGCGCCGAGCAGGACGGCGGCGTCCGGGCCGGTCACCGCTTCGGCGGCGGCCAGGTCCCAGCCGCCCGCGAAGACGGAGACCTGCCGCAGCAGGGTCCGCTCGTCCGGGGACAGCAGGTCCCAGGACCAGTCCACGACCGCCCGGAGCGTCTGCTGGCGGGGCAGTACGGTGCGGCTGCCGCTGGTCAGGAGCCGGAAGCGGTCGTCGAGACGGTCGGCGATCTGGCGCGGGGTGAGCAGCCGGAGCCGGGCGGCGGCCAGCTCGATGGCGAGCGGGAGGCCGTCGAGCCTGCGGCAGATCTCGGCGATGGCCCGCGGGTGGTCGGCGGTGTCCGCGTCGGGCTCGAAGTCGGGCCGTACGGCGCGGGCGCGCTCGGCGAACAGCCGGTGCGCGGGTTCCGGCGGCAGGGGGTCGACGGGGCGGACGGCCTCGCCGGGGACGCCGAGTGGCTCGCGGCTGGTGGCGAGGATCCGCAGCCGGGGGCAGTGCGTCAGCAGGGTCTCCGCGAGGGCGGCCGCCGCGTCGACGACGTGCTCGCAGTTGTCGAGCACGAGGAGGAACGGGGTGTGGCGTGAGCGGTACGAGAGGTGCTCGACGAGCCGCGCGGTGGGGTCCGCCGTGGCGCCGTGCCCCTCGCGGGTGCGGCCGGTCAGCAGCGCGGTCTCGCGCAGTCCGAGGGCGGAGAGCACGGCCCCCGGTACCGCGGAGGGGTCGTCGAGCGGGGCGAGTTCGGCGATCCAGGCGCCCTGCCCGGCCGCGGCCTCCTCGGCCAGCCTGGTCTTGCCGGAGCCGCCGGGTCCCGTGAGGGTGACGAGGCGGGCCCGGGACAGGTCGGAGCGGATGAGGCGGAGTTCGGGCTCGCGGCCCACGAACGAGGTGAGCCGGGGGCGGATGTTGCCGTCGGCCGGCGGGTGGTCGTCCGGGGGCGGCGCGGGGGGCTCACCGGCGTCGAGGAGTTCGCGGTGGAGCGCGGCCAGCTCCGGTCCCGGGTCGGTGCCGAGGCCGTCGGCGAGGGCCCGGCGGGCCTCCTCGTACGCGACGAGCGCGTCGGCCTGCCGTCCCTCGGCCCGCAGGCCGCGGAGCAGTTGTGCGTGCAGGGGCTCGTGGTACGGGTGGGCGGCGGTGAGTTCCCTGAGTTCGGGTACGAGGCCGGCCGTGGCCCCGCGCCGCAGGTCCGCCTCGATGCGCTGCTGGAGCGCGGTGAGCCGGTGGGCCTCGGCCTGGAGCCCGTGCTCGTGCCCGGGGAGGTCGGCGAGGGCGGGGCCGCGCCACAGGGCGAGTGCGGTGCGCAGAGTGCGGGCGGCGTCCTCGGGGGTGCCCGCGTCGAGCTCGGCGGCGCCCTGGCGGGCGAGGCGCTCGAAGACGTACAGGTCGATGTCGTCGGGGCCGGCGGTGAGCCGGTAGCCGCCCGGGGTGCCGGCCACCGCCTCCCGGCCGAGGACGCGCCGCAGCCGTCCGACGAGGGCCTGGAGGGCGGCGGGGGCGTCCTGCGGAGGATCGTCGTCCCATACGTCGTCGATGAGCCCGGCGACGCTCGCGGGGCGGCCCGCGCGGAGGGCGAGGGCGGCGAGCAGGGTGCGCAGCCGGGCGCCGCCGACGGGCAGCGGCCCGCCGTGCTCGTCTCGCGCCTCGGTGACGCCCAGGATCAGATACCGCACCCGGCCATTGTGTCCCGCCGGGCGCGCGGCCCCTCGCAGGTGCGGGGGGCCTGGGGGTACCTACTGCCCGGGCGTACGGGGGCCGGGGGACTTACGGCTGGAGCGTCCGGTGGGCCTGCGGGCGGGGGCCTGCGGGCGAGGGCCTACGGCTGGAGCGTCCGGCGGGCCGGGACCACGCCGCCCGCCACCGCCCGCTGCCGCGGGGCCGCCGTACCGGTCCAGCAGGTGCCCCGGCGGGTGACCAGCCGGCGGAGCCAGAGCTCCGTGGACGCCAGCTCGGCCAGGCCGTCCAGCGGAAGGGGCTCGCCCTCGGAGGCCGCGCGCAGCGCCTTGCGTACGACGCGTGCCTCGATCAGGCCCGCGTCGGCGAGCAGCGGTGCGTCGAAGAGGGCGATCAGGTCGGGGAGGGCGGCACGCAGGCCGATGCGTCCGGCCGCCGTCGAGGTGGCCTGGGACGGGGTGCCCCAGCCGGGCGGCAGGTCGTGGATGCCGGCGCCCGCGAGGACCCGGCGCAGGATCGCGGCGCGGGCGCCCGGCTGGACCCGCAGCGACTCCGGGAGGGCGCGGGCGGCCCGTACGACCTGGTTGTCGAGGAAAGGGGCGTGCAGCCGCTGGCTGCGGATCTCCGCGGCCTGCTCCAGGATCCGCTGGTCCGCCGCGTGCCGGGCGAGCGCCGCGCGGGCCCTGGCCTCCCCCGGGCGCTGCACCGAGGCGGGCCGGATGGCCGCCTCCTGGAGGCGAACCGATACTTCCGCGAGCGCCTCCCCGGTGAGCCAGCGCGCCGCCGGACCCGGCCGGGACCAGGTGAGGGAGGCGAGCGAGGCGTCGGCCGGGGTGTCGAGGTCGGGGGCGTCGCGGTTGGCCTCGGGCAGCAGGGACGCCGCGGTCTCCAGCCCGGTGCGGTACGACGTACGGGCCAGCCTGCGGGCCGCCCGGTAGACGGCCAGCGGCACGAACAGGGAGTGCGTGGACGGCCCTTCGGCCCTGGCGAGCGCGGCGACGGGCCGCAGGATGTGGCGTCTGCGCCGGTCCATGAGGAGGTCGGCCAGCCGTGCCGGGTGGGCGTCCAGGACCTGGCGGGCACCGTGGCCGACGAAGTGGTCGGCGCTGCCCGCGGCGAGCCGGCGGCGGTGGCGTTCGGCGACGACCAGGGAGGGAGCGGGTTCGTCGGTGAGCGGGCCGCTCTCCAGCGACGCGTAGGGCAGGGCCTCCTCGCCCGCCGCCACGACCACATGGTGCAGGCGGGGGTTGGAGGCGATGGCCCGGGCGCGCTCCAGCTCGTCCTCGCGGCGCTGGGCGGACAGGTCGTTGAAGGTGACGGCGAGGAGCCGTTCGCCCGCACCCGTGCCGTGGCCCAGCACCGTTCCCGGCAGGCCGGGCAGCCCCGCGGCCAGCAGCGCGAGAGTGGCGGAGGCGCTGCCGCCGGAGAGGTCCGCGCCGATGCCGGGGACGGGCGCCCCACGGGCCGCGCGCCGCTCGGCCGGGCCCATGCCGGGGACCGGCCCCGGGTCCGGCGGGAGGGTCTCCGGGGCGTGGCGCGGTGCCGTGAGCCGTGCGCGTACGGCGTCGACGAGTGCGTCCCGTACGCCTTCGACCGCGCTCACCGGGTCGGTCTGGGGGGCCGCCACGGCGAGCGAGGCCACCGCCTCGTACCCGGTGATCTCCCGTGAGCCCTCGCGGAGGATCAGTGCGTGCCCGGGCGGGATCCGCTTCACTCCCGCGTACGGTGTGCCGTCGCCCAGCGCCTCCGGGGTCTCGGGGCACGCCAGCAGCGCGGCGAGGTGGCCGATGTCCAGTTGGGCCTCGATGAGGTCGGCGAGGGGGAGGGCGGCGGTGGCGTACGCCGTCCCGTTCGCCCAGGGGGTGTGGAAGACGGGGCGGGCGCCGGCGAGGTCCCCGGCGACGGTGATGCGGCGGCCGATCTGCACGACGGCCGTGTAACTGCCGGACCAGGCGGTGAGATGGCGCAGCGCCCCGCCCCGGGCGGCGAGCAGTCCGACGCGGAGCTGTTCGTCGGTGGCCCCGCAGCAGCCGAGGACGGCGAGCCGGGTGGTGGGCGCCCCCTCGGGGGTCGCGACCGTGATGACGCGGATCTCGTCGGGGCGCCAGTCACCCACGGCCCAGAGCGGATCCGGGTCCCCCCACAGGAGTTGGGAGCCCACCGGATGGACGGTGCGCCCCTCCCCGTGGTTGCCGACCGCCCCCACGGTGCCGAAGCTCGCGGCGATACTGCTCCACCCCACCAACCAACGCATCGCCGCCTCCACAGGCTGTGGACGAACCGGCGTACCAGGACACGGGAACGCCGTTGCGGGACATGCTGCCACGACAACGGCGCCCGGGAGGGGGTACGGGCGGCGCACACCGGATGCGCATGCGCCCCTGGCAAGAGCCTGGCCACGGCTCCGCGGCCTCCGCCACAACGGAATTGGATCTTCCGGGAGTTGCGGCGGCCGGGCCGGACGCGGCCCCCGCCTCGGCCGGGCCGCGCGACAGGCGCAATCCGGCCATAGTCGGGCGACTTCGCACCGCCCTGCCCGACCGGCGTTATCCGGCCATTCTCCGGCCGCGACGGAACCGGGTGTTTCGCCCCACGGCGGTACACCGGGAACACGTCCCCCACGACACCGGGAACAGGTCCCCCGCGGCTCGCCCCGGTCGCGGGCAGGCCTCCCGGGAGCCCGTGCGGGCACCCCCGGGACCCCCGGCGACGTGCGACGACGTACGGGCCGGCGCATCCCCCCGGTGCGCCGGTCCGCACGTCCTCTTCTCCGAACCCCGCCCGTGCGGCGCACAGTCCGGGAGGTGTCGTCACCTCCCGGACCGGTTCGCCGCCCGCGGGGATTGGGGCGGCGGTCTCCCCCAGCCCGCCGAGTCCAGTTCAGCGGGCCGACCCACGCAGGACCATCGAAGCGCTTGCCGTACCGGCCGGACCAGAGCGCACGGCCGGGCGCACGGCCACACGTCAGGAGCACGCCTCCCGTGCCCCCGCGCCGCACGGACAACAATTCCCGCCATACGGAGGTCTGCCCCTTAACGGTGGGGATGCGGCGAACTACGCTGGGTTTACCGATGTTCTCAGCAGGGCGGCATATTCCACGGGGCTCGGCCAAATGCGTGTGCGGCCGGAGTGCCCGGGACCGTACCTGGGGAGAACACGGTACGAATGCCGCGCGCCTGACGGTGACGCGGCGGCCGTCTGTGTGTCGAGGGGTGGCGCATGTCCAGGGAGCAACGCGGGCCGAACGAGAAGCTCGGCACGGTTCTCGCCCTCGCGGGAATCAGCAACGCCGGGCTCGCCCGGCGGGTCAACGACCTCGGAGCACAGCGCGGGCTGACCCTTCGTTACGACAAGACGTCGGTGGCCCGGTGGGTCGCCAAGGGGATGGTGCCGCAGGGCGCGGCGCCCCATCTCATCGCGGCGGCGATAGGGGCCAAACTCGGCCGTCCTGTCCCACTGCACGAGATCGGGCTCGCCGACGCCGATCCGGCGCCCGAGGTGGGTCTCGCCTTCCCCCGTGACGTGAACGAGGCGGTGCGGTCGGCGACGGATCTGTACCGGCTGGATCTCGCGGGCCGGCGGGGCGGCGGGGGGATCTGGCAGTCGCTGGCCGGTTCCTTCGCGGTGAGCGCCTATGCGACCCCCGCGTCGCGCTGGCTCATAACCCCGGCCGATCCGTCGGTCGCGCGGGACCCGACCGCCGCCCAGGCCACGATCCTGGGCACGGAGGGCGCACCCGGGGCGCAGGGCGGGGTGCCCGTACAGCCCGGCCCCGACACCGCCGCGGACGGGCCGCTGCTGCGCGTCGGCCACAGCGACGTGACCAAGCTGCGCGAGGCCGCCCAGGACGCGCGCCGCTGGGACTCCAAGTACGGAGGCGGCGACTGGCGCTCCTCCATGGTCCCGGAGTGCTTACGCGTCGACGCCGCTCCGCTCCTGCTGGGCTCGTACAGCGACGAGGTGGGCCGGGCGCTCTTCGGTGCCTCCGCCGAGCTGACCAGGCTCGCCGGCTGGATGGCCTTCGACACCGGCCAGCAGGAGGCCGCCCAGCGCTACTACATCCAGGCACTGCGTCTGGCCCGGGCCGCCGCCGACGTACCGCTGGGCGGTTATGTCCTGGCGTCGATGTCGCTTCAGGCGACCTACCGGGGCTTCGCCGACGAGGGCGTGGACCTCGCGCAGGCCGCCGTCGAACGCAACCGGGGGCTCGCCACCGCCCGGACCATGAGCTTCTTCCGGCTGGTGGAGGCGCGCGCCCATGCCAAGGCGGGCGACGCACCGGCCGCGGGGGCCGCGCTCCGGGCCGCCGAGAGCTGGCTGGAGCGCTCACGCGCCGGCGACTCCGACCCGGCGTGGCTCGGTTTCTACTCGTACGACCGGTTCGCCGCCGACGCCGCCGAGTGCTACCGCGACCTGAAGGCGCCCCGCCAGGTGCGGCGCTTCACCGAGCAGGCCCTGTCGAAACCCACCGACGAGTTCGTCCGCTCCCACGGGCTGCGGCTCGTCGTCTCCGCGGTCGCCGAGCTGGAGTCGGGCAACCTCGACGCGGCCTGCGCGGCGGGGACGCGGGCGGTGGAGGTGGCGGGACGCATCTCCTCGGCGCGCACCACCGAGTACGTGCGCGACCTCCTGCACCGCCTGGAGCCGTACGGGGACGAGCCCCGCGTGGCCGAGCTCCGGGAGCGGGCCCGTCCGCTCCTCGTCGCGCCGGCGTAGACCTCCCCGGGCGACAGGCCCCGAGGGTTCACCGGTACGCCCGGGTTTCGCCGGATCCGGGCGCGGAACGTCCCGCCACGCACACGCCGACCCTGGTTTGAGCCCGTTGTCAGTGGGTCAGTGCACTATCGGGTTGGGAGGTGGCGCGAGGATGACGCACGCGGCGTACGACTGCGACGTACTGGTGATCGGTGGCGGAATCGTCGGTCTGTCGACGGCGTACGCGCTCACGCGCACCGCGCCCGGCACCCGGGTCACGGTGCTGGAGAAGGAGTGGGGCCCGGCCCGGCACCAGACCGGGCGCAACAGCGGGGTGATCCACAGCGGCATCTACTACCCGCCGGGTTCGCTCAAGGCGCGGTACGCGGTGCGAGGCGCCGCCGAGCTGGTGGACTTCTGCGCGGAGCACGGCATCGCCCACGCGGTCACGGGCAAGCTGATCGTCGCGACGGACCGGGGCGAGCTGCCCCGGCTGCACGCCCTGGTGCAGCGCGGCCGGGCGCACGGCCTGCCGGTCCGGGAGCTAGGCCCCGCCCAGATCGCGGAGTACGAACCACGGGTGCGCGGCCTCGCGGCGATCCGGGTCGGGACGACGGGGGTCTGCGACTTCACGGCGGTGGCCGCCCGGTTCGCCTCCGAGGTGAGCGCCTCCGGCGGGCAGATCCGTTACGGCGCGGAGGTCGTCGCCGTCGACCGGCGCCCCTGGGGCGTCGCGGTGCGCACGGCCGACGGCCAGGTGGTCAGGGCCCGGGTGCTGGTCAACTGCGCGGGGCTGCACAGCGACCGGGTGGCGATGCTCGCGGGCGACGACCCGGGGGCGCGCATCGTGCCGTTCCGCGGGGAGTACTACGAGCTGGCCAGGCCGGAGCTGGTGCGCGGGCTCGTCTATCCGGTGCCGGACCCGGCGTTCCCCTTCCTCGGGGTGCATCTGACCCGGGGCGTCGACGGCACGGTCCACGTCGGGCCGAACGCCGTGCCGGCCCTGGCGCGCGAGGGGTACGGCCGGGCGGTCGTCCACCCGCGCGAGCTGGCCGCCACGCTGGCCTGGCCCGGCTCCTGGCGGATCGCCCGGCGGCACTGGCGGTACGGGGCGGGTGAGGTGCACAGATCGCTGTCGAAGGGCGCGTTCACCCGGGCCGTCCAGCGGCTGCTGCCCGAGGTGACGGAGGCCGATCTGCGGCCCTCCCCGGCCGGGGTCAGGGCCCAGGCGGTCCTGCGGGACGGCACGCTGGTGGACGACTTCCTGATCCGGGACGCCCCGCACACCGTGCACGTGCTGAACGCCCCGTCACCCGCGGCCACCGCGTCCCTGCCCATCGGGAGGGAGGTGGCACGGCGGGCGCTGCTGCGGGCTCGCGCGACGGGGTGGGCGCCTCCCGCCGTAGAATCGGGTCATTGTGTCTGAGCCCCTGAACCCCACCCCAGAGACGCCCGGGCCCGCCGCGGAAGCGCCCGGCCCCACGCCGGAGACCGCGCTCCCCGCCGAGGACGCCCACACCGAGGACGACGCGGCGGCGCGCCGCGCCGCCTCCTTCGAGCGCCAGCGCAGGCTGCGCCAGGAGCCCCGCTTCCCCGGCGGGCCCGCGGCCGATCCGGCGGGCTCGCACCACGAGCGCCGGATCCGCAGCTTCCAGCCCCGCCGCAGCCGGGTGACCACCGGCCAGGAGGACGCCCTCCAGCGGCTGTGGCCCACCTGGGGCCTGGACATCGACGGCCGCAGCGTCCTCGATCTCCCCGCCCTCTTCGGCGGTCTCCCGGTGGTCCTGGAGATCGGCTTCGGCATGGGCGAGGCGACGGCGCAGATGGCGGCCGACGACCCGGGCACCGGGATCCTCGCCGTCGACGTGCACACCCCCGGCCAGGGCAATCTGCTGGGTCTCGCGGAGCGGGCGGGAGTCTCCAACGTCCGGGTCGCCAACGGGGACGCGATCATCCTGCTCCGCGAGATGC
Source organism: Streptomyces silvae (assembly GCF_016745505.1). Taxonomy (GTDB): domain Bacteria; phylum Actinomycetota; class Actinomycetes; order Streptomycetales; family Streptomycetaceae; genus Streptomyces; species Streptomyces silvae. Next base: position 18,983 of record NZ_JAERUC010000125.1, read on the forward strand.
TGGAGCCGGCCGCCCTGGACGGCCTCCGGGTGTACTTCCCCGACCCGTGGCCCAAGAAGCGGCACCACAAGCGGCGCCTGATCCAGCCGGAGTTCCTCGACCTGGTGGCGCAGCGGCTGAAGCCGGGCGCTCTCGTCCACTGCGCGACGGACTGGGAGCCGTACGCGGAGCAGATGCTGGACGTCCTGACGGCCCACCCCCTGTACGAGAACACGCAGCCCGACGGCGGTTACGCGCCGCGGCCCGCGTTCCGGCCGCTGACCCGCTTCGAGGGCCAGGGTCTGGACAAGGGTCACGTGGTGCACGACGTGCTGTTCACCCGTCGCTGATCGGCCATCGGCTCCACACCCCGTCCACCGCGGCGTGGCCAGGTGTCAGTGCCCCTCGTTAGGGTCGTCGGGTGTACCAGGGGTCCGTGCAGCACCAGCAGCCGGCCGTCCCGGTTCTCGAGGAGCAGCAGCTCGACGAGTTCCTGGGAGCGGTCCCGGAGCGAGGCCAGTGGCGTTACCGGCCCCGCCGCGTCGGCATGGTCTGGCGCAGCAAGGCGTTCCGCGCCGGGGCGGTGGTCACCGCGCTCGCGCTCTGCGGTCTGGTGATCCTGGCCCTGGTGCGGCAGCAGACGGGCACCGAGGGCTTCCTGGTGGGGCTGGGGCTGGCCGTGCTGCCCGTGCCGCTGCTGATGGGCGCGTTCCGCTGGCTCGACCGGGTCGAGCCGGGCCCCTGGCGGAATCTGCTGTTCGCCTTCTCCTGGGGTGCGTGCGCCGCCGCGCTCGTGGCGATCATCGCCAACTCCTTCGCGACCCGGTGGATAGCGACGGCCACCGCGGATCCGGCGAGCGCCGACACCCTCGGGGCCACGGTCGTCGCCCCGGTGGTCGAGGAGAGCGCGAAGGCCGTCGCACTCCTGCTGATCTTCCTGTTCCGCAGACGGCAGTTCGGCGGGATCGTCGACGGCATCGTGATCGCCGGCTTCACCGCGACCGGCTTCGCCTTCACCGAGAACATCCTCTACCTGGGCAACGCCTTCGGCGAGGACCAGCAGCTGGGGACCACGGGCTTCGCCTCCGTGACGGTGGGGACGTTCTTCGTCCGTGTGGTCATGTCGCCGTTCGCCCACCCCCTGTTCACGGTGCTCTCCGGCATCGGCTTCGGCATCGCCGCACTCGGCGGCGCCCGCCACCGGGTGCGCCGTGTCGTCGTGCCCGTGCTCGGACTCGCCCTCGCCATGGGCATGCACGCCCTGTGGAACGGCTCGTCGGCCCTCGGATCGTACGGCTTCTACCTGGTGTACGGCGCGTTCATGGTGCCGTGCTTCGGGCTGGTGACATGGCTGGCCGTCTGGTCGCGCCAGCGGGAGCTGCGCACGCTCTCCACGGAGCTGCCGGTGTACGCGGCGGCCGGCTGGCTGACCCCCGCCGAGCCGCTGGCTCTGGCCTCGATGCGGGCGCGGGGCATGGCCCGTGACATGGCCAGGCACTGGAACAGCCACCCGGACCCCGCACGGGGCAAGGCCGCGGCGCGCGCCGTCGCGGAGTACGAGTCGTTCGCGACGTCCCTGGCCATGCTGCGCCGGAGAGCCCGCCACGACGGTGCGGGCCCCGACTTCGCCCTCCGCGAGCAGGAGTTGCTGCACCACCTGTGGCACCGCAGGGAGGTCGCGGCACCGGCCCTGACGTACGCCGCCCACGCGACCGGCCGGATACGCACGCGCCTGCCGGTGCCGCCGCCGATCCCCCGTCAGCTGCCGTACGGCGGGCTGCCCCCGCGGCACCTCCCCGCGCCGCACCGGCACTACGGCGGCCACAACCCGTATCTGGAGGACGGCGGGCGCCCCGCCCCGCCCTCGTAGCGCCCCGGCCATCGCGTCAGGGCAACGCGCGGGTGAGCCAGACGACTTCGCCGTTCTCCTCCGTGGAGACGTGATCGCGCTCGAACCCGAGCTTCTCCAGGACACGGAGGGAGGGTGTGTTCCAGGTGCCGACGGTCGACCAGAGCCGTTTCCGCCCGGTCGCGACAGCGGCGTCGAGCACCGCCCCGGCGGCCTCGGTGGCGTAGCCCCGCCCGTGTGCGTGCTGGAACAGCTCGTACGCGATCTCGGGCTCCTCCAGCGTGGAGCGGCCGATGATCAGCCCGCAGTAGCCGATGAAGTCGCCCTCCTCCCGGCGCTGGACGGGCAGCAGGGCGATCCCCGTCGTCCCGGTCGCGGCGAGCAGCTTCGCGATGGCCCCCCGGATGTGCTCGACCGTGGGCTTCCCGTCGCCGCGTTCGGCCAGCAGGTCGCAGAACTCGGCGGCGTCCGACTCGGCCCACGGCCGCAGTATCAGCCGCTCGGTCTCAAGGTGGAACGGCATCGTCCCGTACGTAGACATGCCCCTACTCTGGCCCACGGCCCACCGCGGAACCACAGCCGCGCCCGGGCGGGATGTCCGACGGACACCCCGCCCTCTCCGCGCGCCTCGTACGTCAGGCGGACGCCTCGGTCAGCTCCGCCAGCTCCCCCTCGGTCAGCCGGAGTCCGGCCACCGCCATCAGCGCGGGCAGCTGCTCGACCGTACGCGCGGAGGCGATCGGCGCCGTCACGGTCGGCCGCGAGGCCAGCCAGGCGAGGGCGACCGTGGCGATCTCGGCGTCGTGCTCCTGGGCGATCCTGTCGAGCGCCGCGAGCACCTTGCGCCCGCGCTCGGTCTCCAGGTGCTTGGCGGCGCCCCCGGCCCGCGGGCTCTCGACCGTCGCGCCCGGCCGGTACTTGCCGGTGAGGAAGCCCGAGGCGAGCGCGTAGTACGGGACGGCGGCGAGTCCGGCGTCGGCCGCCGTGTCCTGGAGGGCGCCCTCGTAGGTGTCGCGCGAGACGAGGTTGTAGTGCGGCTGCAGCGCGACATAACGCGCCAGGCCCTCACGCTCGGAGAAGTCCAGGGAGGCCCGCAGCCGCTCGGGGCTGATGTTGGAGGCGGCGATCTCCCGCACCGTACCGGCCTTGACCAGCTGGTCGAGTGCCGTGACGATCTCCTCGACCGGGACGGTCTCGTCGTCGAAGTGCGTGTAGTAGAGGTCGATGTGGTCGGTGCCGAGCCGGCGCAGCGACGCCTCCGCGGCGCCCTTGATGGTGGCCGCGGAGAGCCCCTTGTACGCGGGGTGGGCGCCGACCTTGGTGGCGATGACGACATCGTCGCGACGGGAACGGGCCGCCAGCCACTTGCCGATGAGGGTCTCCGACTCACCGCCCTCGTTGCCCGGGACCCAGGCGGAGTAGGAGTCGGCGGTGTCGACGAAATTGCCGCCGGCCGCCGTGTACGCGTCGAGGACGGCGAAGGAACGGTCCTCGTCGGCCGTCCAGCCGAAGACGTTGCCGCCGAGGGCGAGGGGGAAGACCTGAAGGCTCGACGAACCGAGCGGGCGCAGAGATGTCATACCCAGGAACAACCAGGGGGCTGAGGTGACTATTCCGTTTGGGGAGGCGTCCGAGGACAGACCGACGGCCCTGACGTCGGGGGGTTGTGCGCCAGGGCCGCCGGGGTCGCGGGGCGCCGGTCTTCGGCGCCGGGGGTCTTCCGTCCGGGTCAGAGCCTGCAAGCCTCCGGCTCAGGCCCGCGAACCGCCGGATCAGGACCTGCGAGCCTCAGGGCCAGGGCCCACGAGCCCGGCCCGACCCACCGAGCGGGAGGCCCGGACCCGGGCGTGAGGCCCGGACCCGAGCGTGAGGCCCGGACCCGAGC
>NZ_JAERUC010000126.1 GCF_016745505.1 Streptomyces silvae
TGCAGTACTCGGCGGCGTACATCGCCAAGATCGAGCAGGGGAAGCGGTTCCCGCCGAGGGACCTGCTGGAGCGCTCGGAGGAGGTGTTGGGGACGACGGCTGCGCGGGTGCTCGCGGCGGCTGCGCGGAGCCTGACGCGAAAGGTTGGGCTGGCGTCGTGGTTCCGGCAGTGGGCGGGGATCGAGGAGGAGGCGATCACGCTGTGCGCGTACGAGTGCCGGGCGATCCCGGGGTTGTTGCAGCCGGAGGCGTATATCCGGGCGATCTTCGAACGACGGCTACCGCCCCTGTCCGAAGAGCAGATCGAGCACCAGGTGACCGCCCGGCTGGAGCGACAGCAACTCCTGACCGACAGGCCGAACACGGCATTCAGCTTCATCATTGAACAGGCACTGCTGGAACGGTACATGGGCGGGCCCGACGTCATTCGTCAGCTCTTGGAGTATCTGCTTGAGCAGAGCATGCGGCGTAACGTCGAGATCCAGGTCATGCCCCTGCGCCAGTACGACCACGCCGGCATCGACGGCCTGATGTACCTGGCCGAGACCCGGCAGCACGAGTGGGTGGGCTACTCCGAGGGACAGCAGTCGAGCATTCTCATCACGTCACCGAATGACGTGAGCGCCATGCTCCAGCGCTATGGCAAGCTGCGCTCGCAGGCCCTCGGCCGCGAAGCCACCGTAAGCCTGTTGGAGCAGATGCGAGGAGAACTATGAGCACGAGAGAGCCGGTTTGGCTCAGGAGCAGCTACAGCGGCAGCTCGGGCGACAACTGCGTCGAAGTGGCGGCACACCAGGCAACCGTTCTCATCCGGGACTCGAAATGTACGCAGAAGCGTCCGCTGAGCGTATCCCTGGCTGCATGGTCGGCGTTCACGACGCTTGCAGCCGGCTCAACGGTGTAAACGGGGACGCTGGGGCAGCCTCCTGACCTACTCCTCCGATACCCCCAGCTCGTCCGGCACGCCGGCCGTGCCGGACGAAACGATGACGAACCCGTGGTGACTAGTTCTTCACCAGCGTCCACCACCAGCCGATGCTGGCGATCGGCAGAGGCTGGTCCGCCTCCCGTTCCTGGAAGGGGGAAGCCGCGCTGCCGGCCGGCAGGTCGGCGGGGTTCTCCGGGTTGACGTAGCGGTTGGTGGTGAGGGACCAGTCGTAGTCGGCGCGGATCCAGGAGTCGCAGTCCGTGATCCACCGGCGGAGTTCAGGACCGGCGTCGCTCAGGATCTGGTCGCGGAGACGAAGGTAGAGGGCCATGGCGCGGGTGTGCATCATGGCGGTCTCGCTCACCGCTTCTTCGAGGGAGCATTTCCGCTCGTACGCGATCAGGTCGACGATGTTGCCGTAGCCTTCCTGGCTGCGTTGCCGCTCCTTGTGGTACGAGACCAGGTCGTTGGACCAGCCGATGATCGAGGCGAAGACCTCGACGAACCCACGGACGTCGTGGCGCTCGTAGTCGGCCGCAGGCAGGTCGTATCCGTGGATGATCTCGCTGAGCGTCGAGAAGATCTTGACTCCGGAGGAGTCGAGCCGGACCGCCAGGTGGTCGGAGAGCGTGGGGATCCGCCCCTGGGCGCTGTTGGCGGCCATCCAGATCTGGCCCTGGAGGTAGGCACGGAAGCTCGCGGCCCAGCGTGCGGTCTGCACGGGCGTGGTCAGGCCGTCGAGCCGCAGCCGCAACTCACGTAACGCGGCGCTGTAGTTGTCGTCGGCGCGTGCTGCCCAGGGGACGTCGACGACACGCTGGAGCTTGGTGATGATGAGCAGGGTCTCGTCCGGGGATGCCGCGACCGGCCCCTCGTCGCAGAACTCGTCGTCGAACGCGAAGAGCCACATCAGGAAGTCGGAGGTCCACTGCAACGCACCGAGGCGCCCTGCGGGGGCGCCACGGCTGGTTATCTCGCCCACGGAGATTCGCGTCAGCCGTTCGCGCTGCGCCCGGTCGGAGTAGAGGCCGAATCGGTCGAGCCACGCGGCTGACCGTTCGTCGATCTCACGCCAACTCGGGTGGATTCCGGAGGGAAGCGGAACCCACAGCTGAGGGATCTTCGGCGCTGGAGCTGGGGAGGTCATGTACCGCCCTTTCGCATGTACTTTTCAATGCCTCTGAGACCCGGAAGTTAGCAAGGTGTAGGGGGAACGGGTACAGCCCTTTCCAGCCTGCTTGGCTCGCGGACGACCGTGCCCCTCACCCCCGGAACGGGCACCTGGCAACGCCTTCGGCGCCTGTGAGAGGTGCGAAAGTGGTTGATCACGCACCGTTTGCGGTTGATCACCCCCGGCACACAGTTGGCCCGAAAGTGACTCTTGAAAGTTCAGGATTCACCGATTCACGGGTCGGCCACGGAGTTCTACCTCGCCGGACCGGCGCGAGGCTTGCGCATGCCCCGGCCCGCTGCGGCAACCGGCCTCGGGCGCATGCTGGCGTGAGGCCGACCAGGCGTATGAGGCCAGGAGGTTGGTTGCGCCTCCGCGTCGCTGCTGGGCCGGCGGTCTGCTTCGAGCTGCCTTGTGGGTCCGGCAGCAGGCGCATGGATCGGTGCCTACCCTCTGCCTGCGGACAGAGGTGCGTCCGGCATGGGGCATGCACCGATTCCCCTTCCGCAGGGGGCGGTCAGACGAGCGTGTCTCGTCGCGTGTCAGCGGCTGCGTGTCGGTTGACGGCCCAGACAAGGAGTGCGCAGAGGGCGAAGGCGGCGCCGAGAAAGCTGGATCCGGCCCACCCCGCGACGGAGTACACGGCGGTCGTGCCGGTTGCTCCGACGGCGGAGCCGAGGGAGTAGAAGAGCATGTAGCCGCCGATGGCGCTGCTCGTCCGGTCTGAGTACGCGGCTGTGAGCAGGTGTTGATTGTTGACGTGTACTGCCTGCACCGCGAAGTCGAGGACGACGACGCCCACGATGACCGGCCAGAGCGACCAGGACGCTTGTCCGGTCGCCAGCCATGACGCGGCCAGCAGTGCAAGCGCGCCGCCTGTGATGACGTTGGCCCGCCCGGCGTCGGCCCCCTGCCCGGCTCGGGAGGCGCCGAGCGCCCCGGCAAGCCCGGCGATTCCGAAGAGACCGATCCGGTCCGGGCTCAGATTCCATGGCTCGGCTGCGAGCGGCAGGGCCAGGCCACTCCACAGCGTGCCGAAGGAAGCGAACAGGAAGAACGCGATCAGTCCGCGCGAGACGAACAGGCGGTCACGGAACATGCGCCCCAGGGACATCAACACCGCGCCGTACGTGGTCCGGACGTCGCGCGGGTCGGGCGGCAGGAGCTTCATCACGCAGCAGGCGAGCGCGATGAGGAGCACGGCGAGCGCCACGTAGACGCTTCGCCATCCCCAGAGGGCGGCGAGGCTGCCGGCGAGGACACGCGCTCCGAGGATGCCGATGATGACGCCGGAGGTCACGGCTCCGAGTGTGCGGCCGCGTTCCGCTGCCGTGGACAGGTCGGCGGCGAAAGCGACCGTGGTCTGGACGACGACCGCCAACAGGCCGGCGAGGGCCAGCCCGGCAAGCAGCAGCCATAGCTGGGCGGCGACCGAGGTCAGAGCCGTGCCGACGGCGGCGAGGAGCAGCTGCCCGGCAATGAGCTTGCGGCGGTCGAACATGTCCCCCAGAGGGACAAGAAGGGCCAGGCCGATCAGATAGCCGAGCTGCCCCGCCGTGACGATCCATCCCAGGTCTGCTTCCGGCAGGCCCAGGTCACCGCCGATCTGGGCCAGTACGGGCTGCGCGACATAGATCGTCGCGACTGCGACCGCGCAGATCACGGCGAGCAGCGTCCTCCGGCCAGACGTGAGACTCACTGACACACCCCCATCAGTAGCAAATTGCAACCAAAATGAAGGTACGGCAGAATGGTTTCGATCCGCAACTCTTCAGGAGGAGTGATGGCTCGCACAGCGCCCCGTGCCGACGGGATGACCTGGACCGATCCCGCCTGCCCCGTCGCGCGCACGCTCGACCTGGTCGGAGACCGATGGAGTCTGCTGATCATTCGGGACGCGATGGACGGTGCGCGAGCGTTCACCGACTTCCAGCACCGCACCGGAATTGCGCGGAACATCCTCACCGACCGTCTGCGACGCTTGATCGAACGAGGAATCCTCGAGCGGCAGACCGCCCCGACAGGGCGACGGCAGAACTACGTCCTCACCGATGCGGGCCGAGACCTCTTCGCCGTCATCGTGGCGACGCGTCAGTGGGGCGAACGGCACGCCTTCGCCCCGGCTGAGACGCACTCAGTTCTTGTTGACGAGAGCGGTCTCCCGCTCCCGGAGCTGCGTCCCACCGACGCGCAGGGTAGGCCCGTGGACGTCGATACGACCTCTGTGCTGCACGAGCGCTGACCGCAACGGTAGGGCCACCTGACACTCCCAGCGGCCGGCGACATGGTCGGCCATCAGCGTCGGGGGCAATCGCGGATGGCGGGGATCGGCGTCCGCCGAGCACAGCGCCACCGGTGCGGAGCACATCGGACGGCCGCGGACCCGCGCACCACCGGCTCAACAACCTTCTGGCCCGCGATAACTAGGGGCGAGAGGGAGTGAACGTGGCTGAGACGGATGGGGCGTCAGCATGCGCCCTTGCGGCTCGTCACCGCGAAGTCGTAGCTCGGAACGGTCACGGTGCCGGGGTTGCCCGCGATCCCCGGGGGTTCGTAGTCCCCGTCCTTCGAGCGCGTACGTACGACGTGCACGCAGAAGGCTGCGTCCGCGCCTGCGGCCTGGACTGTGTAGTCGGCGCCGGAAGGCTTGTTCAAGGGAGCGGGGCCGGCATCCACGCCGCTCTGCGGAGCGCCACCACCACCGTGCTCGACGACCTCGTCCTCGATCATCGTCGCGGACTCCTCGTCGAAGCCGCTGTCGTCGCCGAAGCTGTCTCCGAAGCGCGAGGTGCCGTTCAGCTCTTCCGCGGCCTGGCTGACCGCACTGGACAGCTCGTCGTCGCTCCACTCCGCGTCGGCGACCACAGCCATGAACTGGAACGCGGAGAAGATGCCGACCCCCGCCATCCCGAAGAGGACGACGCGCGCGGCGACAAAGGCGGAATCCGGCAGCTCCGGCGCCGAAGGATTGAACGACCGGCGCCACCGCCGGACCCGGTCCGCCTTGACGCAGCCCATGGCGACGAGACCGGCAGCCAGCACCAGAAGAAGCACGACCATTACTTTCGGAGCCCCCACTCTTCTCACCGAGGTCTGTTCCCACCGGAGCGGGCGGCAACAGCGGCGTAAAGCCTGCAGTCCACCGCCCGCCCCGGTCCCGACGTAAGCCCTACCGGTCCCCGTCCATGAGCCCCGACTGCACCAGCGGGTTCCCGCGGCGGCGGGTGACGAAGACGCCGCGCCCCGGGGGCATCGGACGCGGGCGTACGTTGCCGAGGATGTCCCCCTCGATGGGGTCGCCCGAGAGCATCAGGCCCTGCGCGCCCAGTTCCAGGATGCGCTGCAGGAACGGCTCGTACAGGGCGCGGCCCGCGCCCGCCGTGCTGCGGGCGATGATGAAGCGCACGCCGACGTCACGCGAGAACGGCAGCATCTCCGTGAGCTTCGCCAGCGGGTTGCCGCTGGACGTCGAGACCAGGTCGTAGTCGTCGACGACCACGAACACGTCCGGGCCGCTCCACCAGCTGCGGTCACGCAGCTCCTGGGCCGTGACGTCCGGCGAGGGCGTACGGCGCTTCATCAGGTCGTACAGCGCGTCCATGTGGTGCTCCATGTTGTTGGACATGGGCACGTACTCGGCCAGGTGGGTCGCCGGGGTCACGTCCAGGAGCGCCCGCCGGTTGTCGATGACGAAGAACTTGGCGGCGTTCCCCTCGTACCGCTCCGTCAGCTGCTTGATGAGCAGACGCAGCAGGTTGGACTTGCCGGACTCGCTCTCGCCGAAGACCAGGAAGAACGGGTCCCGCTCGAAGTCGAGGAAGACCGGCTCCAGGTTGTTCTCGTCGATGCCGAACGCGATGCCGCGCTCCGGCCGCGCGTAGCCCGCGGGCAGGTCGTGGACCGGGAGTTCGCGGGGCAGCAGCCGGACCGCCGGGGCCGGCGCCGCGGTCCAGTGCCGGGCGACCTCCTGGTTCATCGCGGCCGTGGCCTCGGAGAGGTCGCTGTCGGAGTTGATGCCGTCGATCCGCGGCACCGCGGCCATGAAGTGCAGCTTCTCCGGGGTCAGACCCCGTCCGGGCACCCCGGGCGGCACGTTGACCGCGGCCTTGCGGTCCAGCTCCGAGTCCATGACGTCACCGAGCCGCAGCTCCAGCCGGTTCATCAGGTGGTCCTTGAGGTTGGCCCGGACCTCCATGGAGCGCGACGCCGTGACGATCAGGTGGATGCCGTAACCGAGACCACGCTGCGCGATGTCGATCGCCGCGGCTTCCAGGGCCTCGTAGTCCGTGCGGAAGTTGCCCCAGCCGTCGATGAGCAGGAAGACGTCGCCCCACGGCTGGTCGGTCACCGAGATGTCGCCGCGCGCCCGCAGCCTGCGGAACGTGGCGATCGAGTCGATGCCGGCGCTGCGGAAGTACTCCTCGCGGCGCGCCATGATCCCGTACACCTCGGAGACCGTACGGCGCACCCGCTCGGGGTCGAGCCGGGAGGCGATCCCGCCGACGTGCGGCAGGCCGGAGACCGAGGCCAAGCCACCGCCACCGAAGTCGAGCCCGTAGAACTGGACCTCCTGCGGCGTGTGCGTGAGGGCGAAGCCCGCGATCAGCGTGCGCAGCAGCGTGGACTTGCCCGACTGCGGGCCGCCCGTGATCTGCATGTGGCCCGCCGCACCGGAGAAGTCCCGGTAGAGCGTGTCGCGCCGCTGCTCGTACGGCTTGTCGACCACACCCAGCGGTACGACGAGACGCCCCGAGCCCTCGAACCCGGGCTGGGTCAGCCCACGACCCTCCACCGCGGAGAGCCCCGGAAGGAGCTCGTCCAGCGACGGCGGATTGTCCAGCGGAGGCAGCCACACCTGGTGCGCCGATGCACCCCGGCCCTCCAGCCGGCGCACGATCACGTCGAGCACCGTGTCGGCCAGCGCGTCGTCCTCGGCCTTACGGGCCTCCGGCACACCGGGCCGCTCCGTCGGCTGCACATAGCGGACGGGTACCGGAGCCGCGGTGAACACCACGGGCCTGCGGTCCACCGGCAGCGGACCGGAGGACACCACCGGCTGCGCGCCGGAGCGGTACACGCCGGAGACGTACGCCGCCTTGAAGCGCACCATCTCGTCCGTGCCGTACTTCAGATAACCCGAACCGGGCACATTGGGCAGGTGGTACGCGTCGGGCACGCCCAGCGCGGCGCGGGACTCGCCCGCGGAGAACGTACGCAGACCGATCCGGTACGACAGATAGGTCTCCAGCCCGCGCAGCCGCCCCTCCTCGAGGCGCTGCGAGGCCAGCAGCAGATGGACGCCCAGCGAACGGCCGATACGCCCGATCTGCACGAACATCTCGATGAAGTCCGGCTTGGCGGTGAGCAGCTCGCTGAACTCGTCGATGACCAGGACGAGGGAGGGGATGGGCTGCAGCGGCGCGCCGGCGGCCCGGGCCTTCTCGTAGTCGTGGATGTTGGCGTAGTTGCCCGCGTCGCGCAGCATCTCCTGGCGGCGGTTGAGCTCACCGCTGATGGAGTCGCCCATGCGGTCGACGAGCGTCAGGTCGTCCGCGAGGTTGGTGATGACGGCCGCTACGTGGGGCATCTGCGCCATGCCGGCGAAGGTGGCACCGCCCTTGAAGTCCGCGAGGACGAAGTTCAGCGTCTCCGAGGTGTGGGTGACGGCGAGGCCCAGGACGAGCGTACGGAGCAGCTCGGACTTGCCGGAACCGGTGGCGCCGACGCACAGGCCGTGCGGCCCCATGCCCTCCTGCGCCGCCTCCTTGAGGTCCAGCATCACGGGGGCGCCGTCCTCACCCACACCGATCGGGACCCGGAGCCGCTCCGCCTGCGAGCGGGGCCGCCAGGTCCGGCTGACGTCGACCGAGGCGGCGTCACCGAGGTTCAGCAGATCGGTGAACTCCAGGTTGGCGAGCAGCGGTTCGTCGTCGTCCCCGCCCGAGGCCACGTGCAGGGGGGCCAGCTGCCGTGCCAGGGCCTCCGCGGCCTCGTGGCTCAGCAGGTCGGGGAGGCCGTCGTACACGAGGCCGTTGCCCGACTCCAGCTGCAGGGAGTGCGGGTCCACCACGATGGAGAGCCCGCCGCGCGCGCCGTTGACCTGGCCGGTGACGATCTCGACGACCGACACGCCCTGGAGACCCTCCGCCGAGGCGAGCGCCGACGTCGCGGGTACGGATTCGCCGTCCAGCACGACCACGACATGCGGCTGGTCGAGGAGCGGCTGACCGCCGGGCTGGAAGCGCGGCCGGCCGTCGAGGCGGCCCGCGAGCATCTCCTCCAGCTCGGCGACGCTCGTGGTGATCAGGCGGCGGCTGCCGGCCCCGTCGGTGGAGCCCTGGACCTGGACGTGCGGGAGCCACTTCGTCCACTCCCAGCGAGGAGCGGCGTCACGGCCGGTCGCGACGGCGATGATCAGGTCCTCGGGGGAGTGCAGCGAGGCGAGCGCCCCGACCATCGCGCGGGCGGTGGCACGGGCGGACTCCGCCTCGCCGCTGATCGTCAGGTGGTAGAAGGCGCGGAGCGAGACCGCCATCGGCAGCCCGTCCAGCGTGCTGTGGGTCGTCAGGAACTGCTGCATCGCACCGGCGGTCAGCGGCTCCAGCTCGTCGACCGGAGCCGTGTCGGGGGCGACGAGCGGTGTGGCGAGCTCCTGGCTGCCCAGGCCGATGCGTACGTGCGCGAAGTCGGCGTCACCGACGCGGCGCTCCCACACGCGGCTGCCCTCGGCGACGAGCGCCCACAGTTGCTCCGGGGACGGGTGGAGGTAGAACTGCGCGTCGCGCTGCTGCCGGGCGGTCCTCAGCACGGCACGGCGGGTCTGGGTCAGATACTTCAGGTAGTCGCGTCGCATGTCCGCGAGCTGGCCCTGGGTGCCGCGCCGGAAGCGGATGATCATCGAGATGGCCATGGCGATCGTCGACGCGATCATGACCATGCCCATGATCCGCATGATCGGGTTCGGCGTCATGAAGAAGAAGACGACGGAACCACCCATGCCGAGCATCGGCAGCAGCTGCATCATCACCCCCTCCTGCTGCCCGCGGGGCAGCTCGGGCGGAGGTTGCAACTGCACCTGCTCGCCCGGAACTTCGGAGGGGAGGGCCCGCGGTGGGCGCTTGACGACAATCTGGCTCACAGCTCACCAATTCCCTTGCCGGACGGAACTGTTCCTATCGGCGCCCCCGTGGCGACGGGTTCCGTCCGCGGGAGGATCCTACTGGCGTACCCGGCCACCCGAGGGCGGTAGGGTGTCGCGACGCGTGTACGCATCCGCTAACTACCGCAAAAAAATGGGTCATTCGGGACGCAGTCGGAGCCCGTGACCCAGGGGGTGCGTTCCACGGAGATCCAGGAGAACCATGAGGGGGAGCAGCACGTGACTATGACGGCCCAAACGGCGGCTACCGGATCCGGTCGGCCGGGTCCCGGAGTTCCGGCCGGCAACGGAACCGGCTTCTGCCGGGTCACGGTCGTCGCGCCCGACAGTCGCGTCGATGTGGCGCTGCCCGAGGACATCCCCGTCGCCGATCTCTACCCGGAGATCCTCCGGCTGTCGGGGCAGAGTCCTACCCAGGGCGCCCCCGTCGGCTACCACCTGGTGCGCCGGGACGGCACGGTGCTCGACAGCGGGCGCACGCTGGCCGGCCAGCGCATCCTCGACGGTGAGCTGCTGTCCCTCCGCCCCTTCTCGGAGTCGCTGCCGCCCGCCGTCTTCGACGACGTCTCCGACGCCGTCGCCTCCGCGGTCGCCCGGGACCGCACGCTCTGGGGCGACACCCTCATGCGCTCGGCCGGCCTCTTCGGCGGGTCGGTCCTGCTGGTCCTGCTCGGCTTCGTGCTGTGGACCTCCGACGTCCGGCACGACATGCACGGGCTGCCGGGCATCCTCGCGGCCGTCGCCGCCCTGCTCCTTCTCGCGCTGGCGTGCGTACGCGCGCGCGTCTACGACGACCGCGGTTCGTCCATCGCGCTGGGGATCGGCGCACTGACCAGCGCCGCGGTCGGCGGCGCCGGGCTCCTGCCGCTCAGCACGGGACAGGGCGTCGGCAGGCTCCAGTTCCTCCTCGCCTGCGCCGCCGTCCTGGTGGTGTCGGTGATCCTCATGATCGCCGCCCCCGAGGGCGACGGGACCTTCGTCGCGTTCGTGTTCGCCTCCGCCATCGGCGTACTGGTGACCTTCATCGCGATCATGACCGGCATGGAGCCGGCCGAGACCGCGGCCGTCTGCGCGCCCCTGTCCGTGGGGCTCCTCGGCTTCCTGCCCGGACTCTCCACCCGCTTCGCCCGGCTCCCGATCGGCTTCGAGCCGCCCCGCACCACCACCGGTGACTACGGCACGTCCGACCCCGCCCCGCAGGGCCCCGTCGACGCCGACCGCATCGCCGCCCAGGCGCGGCGCGGCCACGAACTGCTCCTCGGCCTGGTCGGCGGATGCGCGCTGGTGGCCGTGGGCGCCGCCGCGGTGCTCGGCTTCTCGGACAGCGTCTGGGGCCAGCTCCTGGCGCTCGCCACCGGGGCCGCGATGCTCATGCGCGCCCACCTGTTCCGCTACACCGCCCAGGTCGGCTGCGCCCTGGGCGCAGGCCTCGCCGCACTCGTACTTCTCGGCCTCGGGCTGTCGCTCAACCCGCCGGCCGAGCTGTTCCTGGACGCGTTCAAGGGCGACACCACGGGCCTCGACATCCGTACGATCTGGCTCACCGCCGCGGTCGCCGGCGTCGCCGCGCTGATCACCGCCATCGGGCTGATCGTGCCGCGCAAGGGAGTCACCCCCTTCTGGGGACGCTTCCTGGAGGTCGCCGAAGCATGCGTACTCCTGACGCTGCTGCCGCTCTGCCTGGCGGTCTTCGACGTCTACCACTCGATCCGGGCACTCACCAGCTGACGCCCGTCAGGGGCGCTCCGAACGACTGGTACTCTGACCAGTGGCCGTTTGTGTACGCGTCCCCGGATCATCCTGGGGGCTGCGCTCATCGGACCTTCGCCTCCGAGTCATGGAAGCTCCCCTGAGATCAAGACCAGGGGCACTCGTGGGCGCATCGAACATCAAAGAGGAGTACGCGTGCCGCTCGACGCCGCTACGAAGAAGCAGATCATGTCCGAGTTCGCCCAGAAGGAGGGTGACACCGGATCCCCCGAGGTCCAGGTCGCCATGCTCTCCCGCCGGATCTCGGACCTGACGGAGCACCTCAAGACGCACAAGCACGACCACCACTCCCGTCGTGGTCTGCTGATCCTGGTCGGCCAGCGTCGCCGCCTCCTGCAGTACCTGGCCAAGAAGGACATCCAGCGCTTCCGTGCGCTCGTCGACCGCCTCGGCATCCGCCGTGGCGCGGCCGGCGGCGCCAAGTAAAGACGCTGTCGAAGGGAGCGGTACCCACTTCCAGGGGACCGCTCCCTTTGCCGTACGTGCGGTACCGGGCCCAAGCTCAGTAACCTGGACGTACAACACCAGACGAGGAGAGGCGCCCCACGGCCGCCGCCGGTCCTCGGTAGTGGCCCCCGGGACAACGCCCGGGAGCTTCGATCGAAGACCGGCCCCGCACACACGGTGCGCTTCTCCGCACCGTCCTGCGCCACACGGGCGCCAGGACGAAAGACGACGAGTATGGAGAAATCACTAGTGGAGAACGAGACCCACTACGCCGAGGCCGTTATCGACAACGGAACCTTCGGCACCCGCACCATCCGCTTCGAGACGGGCCGCCTGGCCAAGCAGGCCGCCGGCTCCGCCGTCGCGTACCTGGACGACGACACCATGGTGCTGTCGGCCACCACCGCTTCCAAGCGGCCCAAGGACAACCTCGACTTCTTCCCCCTCACGGTGGACGTCGAGGAGCGGCAGTACGCCGCCGGCAAGATCCCCGGCTCCTTCTTCCGCCGGGAGGGCCGCCCCTCCGAGGACGCGATCCTCACCTGCCGCCTGATCGACCGCCCGCTGCGCCCCTCCTTCAAGAAGGGCCTGCGCAACGAGATCCAGATCGTCGAGACGATCATGGCGCTCAACCCCGACCACCTGTACGACGTGGTCGCGATCAACGCCGCCTCCGCCTCCACGATCCTGGCGGGCCTGCCCTTCTCCGGCCCGATCGGCGCCACCCGCGTCGCCCTGATCAAGGGCCAGTGGGTCGCCTTCCCGACGCACACCGAGCTCGAGGACGCCGTCTTCGACATGGTCGTCGCCGGTCGCGTCCTGGAGGACGGCGACGTCGCGATCATGATGGTCGAGGCCGAGGCCACCGAGAAGACCATCCAGCTCGTCAAGGACGGCGCCGAGGCCCCGACCGAAGAGGTCGTCGCCGCCGGTCTGGAAGCCTCGAAGCCCTTCATCAAGGCGCTCTGCAAGGCCCAGTCCGACCTCGCCGCCAAGGCCGCCAAGCCCACCGGCGAGTTCCCGGTCTTCCTCGACTACCAGGACGACGTCCTGGAGGCGCTCTCCAAGGCCGTCAGCACCGAGCTCGCCAAGGCGCTCACCATCGCCGGCAAGCAGGAGCGCGAGGCGGAGCTCGACCGCATCAAGGACATCGCAGGCGAGAAGCTCCTCCCGGCCTTCGAGGGCCGCGAGAAGGAGATCTCCGGTGCCTACCGCGCGCTGACCAAGAAGCTGGTCCGCGAGCGCGTCATCAAGGACAAGGTCCGCATCGACGGCCGCGGCGTCACGGACATCCGTACGCTCGCCGCCGAGGTCGAGGCCATCCCGCGCGTGCACGGCTCGGCGCTGTTCGAGCGTGGCGAGACCCAGATCCTGGGCGTCACCACCCTCAACATGCTCCGCATGGAGCAGCAGCTGGACACCCTCTCCCCGGTGACCCGCAAGCGCTACATGCACAACTACAACTTCCCGCCGTACTCCGTCGGTGAGACCGGCCGCGTGGGCTCTCCCAAGCGCCGCGAGATCGGCCACGGCGCGCTCGCCGAGCGCGCCATCGTGCCGGTGCTGCCGTCGCGCGAGGAGTTCCCCTACGCGATCCGCCAGGTCTCCGAGGCGCTGGGCTCCAACGGCTCGACGTCCATGGGCTCGGTCTGCGCCTCCACCATGTCGCTGCTGAACGCCGGTGTGCCCCTCAAGGCCGCCGTCGCCGGTATCGCCATGGGCCTGATCTCGCAGGAGATCGACGGCAAGACCCACTACGTCGCCCTCACCGACATCCTCGGTGCGGAGGACGCCTTCGGCGACATGGACTTCAAGGTCGCCGGCACGAAGCAGTTCGTGACCGCGCTCCAGCTCGACACCAAGCTCGACGGCATCCCCGCCTCGGTCCTGGCCGCCGCGCTGAAGCAGGCCCGTGACGCCCGCCTCCACATCCTCGATGTGATGAACGAGGCCATCGACGTCCCGGACGAGATGTCCCCCAACGCCCCGCGGATCATCACCGTCAAGATCCCGGTGGACAAGATCGGTGAGGTCATCGGCCCCAAGGGCAAGATGATCAACCAGATCCAGGAGGACACCGGCGCCGACATCACGATCGAGGACGACGGCACCATCTACATCGGTGCCCAGCAGGGCTCGCAGGCCGAGGCCGCCCGCGCCACGATCAACGCCATCGCCAACCCGACCATGCCGGAGGTCGGCGAGCGCTACCTGGGTACGGTCGTCAAGACCACCACCTTCGGTGCGTTCGTCTCCCTCATGCCCGGTAAGGACGGTCTGCTGCACATCTCGCAGATCCGCAAGCTCGCCGGTGGCAAGCGTGTGGAGAACGTCGAGGACGTGCTCGGCGTCGGCGCCAAGGTCCAGGTCGAGATCGCGGAGATCGACTCCCGCGGCAAGCTCTCGCTCATCCCCGTCATCGAGGGTGAAGAGGACGAGAAGAAGGACGACACCGACAAGTGACGTCCCGTAGTTCCGTGACGACGGCCCGCCCCTCCTCGGAGGGGCGGGCCGTCGCCCGTACCCAAACGCTTCTCAAGGGCAGCAACGGCATCGGCACGGTCCGCCGCACGGTCCTCCCCGGCGGCCTGCGCGTGGTCACCGAGACCCTGCCCTCCGTACGCTCCGCCACCTTCGGGATCTGGGCCAACGTCGGATCACGCGACGAGACGCCCACCCTGAACGGCGCGACCCACTACCTCGAACACCTCCTCTTCAAGGGCACCGCCAAGCGCAGCGCCCTCGACATCTCGTCCGCGATCGACGCGGTCGGCGGCGAGATGAACGCCTTCACGGCGAAGGAGTACACCTGCTACTACGCGCGGGTCCTGGACACCGATCTCCCGCTGGCGATCGACGTCGTCTGCGACATGCTGACCGGCTCCCTGATCGCCCCCGAGGACGTCGACGCCGAGCGCGGCGTCATCCTCGAGGAGATCGCGATGACCGAGGACGACCCGGGCGACTGCGTGCACGACCTGTTCGCGCACACCATGCTCGGCGACACCCCCCTCGGCCGCCCGGTCCTCGGCACCGTCGACACGATCAACGCCCTGAACCGCGGCCAGATCGCCCGCTTCTACAAGAAGCACTACGACCCCACGCACCTGGTCGTCGCCGCCGCCGGCAACGTCGACCACGCCACGGTCGTACGCCAGGTCCGCAAGGCCTTCGAGCGGGCCGGCGCACTGGGCCGCACCGACGCCGTCCCCACGGCGCCCCGCGAGGGCTCCCGCACCCTGCGCCCCACGGGCCGCGTCGAACTGCTGAACCGCAAGACCGAGCAGGCCCACGTCGTCCTCGGCATGCCCGGGCTGGCGAGGACCGACGAGCGCCGCTGGGCACTCGGCGTCCTGAACACCGCGCTCGGCGGCGGCATGAGCTCCCGCCTCTTCCAGGAGGTACGGGAGAAGCGCGGCCTCGCCTACAGCGTGTACTCGTACACCTCGGGCTTCGCGGACTGCGGGCTCTTCGGTGTGTACGCGGGCTGCCGCCCCAGCCAGGTGCACGACGTGCTGAAGATCTGCCGCGACGAGCTCGACCGCGCGGCGACGGACGGCCTCGGCGACGAGGAGATCAGCCGTGCCGTCGGCCAGCTCGCCGGTTCGACCGTCCTCGGCCTGGAGGACACGGGCGCGCTCATGAACCGCATCGGCAAGAGCGAGCTCTGCTGGGGCGAACAGATGTCCGTGGATGACATGCTGGCCAAGATCGCGGCGGTCACCCCCGACGAGGTCAGGGCCGTCGCGGCCGATGTCCTCGGACAGCGGCCCTCGCTCTCGGTCATCGGCCCGCTGAAGGACAAGCAGGCGGACCGCCTCCAGGAAGCGGTCTCCTAACCACCCGTAAGGAAAAGAGCACATGAGCAAGTTGCGCGTGGCCGTTCTCGGCGCCAAGGGACGCATCGGGTCCGAGGCGGTACGAGCGGTGGAGGCCGCCGACGACATGGAGCTGGTGGCCGCGCTCGGCCGCGGCGACTCCCTGGAGGCCCTCACGGAGAGCGGCGCCCAGGCGGTCGTCGAGCTCACCACGCCCGCGTCGGTGATGGAGAACCTCGACTTCTGCGTCCGCCACGGGATCCACGCCGTCGTCGGCACCACCGGCTGGACCGACGAACGGCTCGCGCAGCTGAACACGTGGCTCTCCGCGTCCCCGGAGACCGGTGTGCTCATCGCGCCGAACTTCTCCATCGGCGCCGTCCTCACGATGAAGTTCGCGGAGCAGGCCGCCCGCTACTTCGAGTCCGTCGAGGTCATCGAGCTCCACCACCCGAACAAGGCGGACGCCCCTTCCGGCACGGCCACCCGCACCGCCCAGCTCATCGCCGCGGCCCGGGAGAAGGCCGGCTGCGCACCGCAGCCGGACGCCACCGCCACCGCCCTGGACGGAGCACGCGGCGCGGACGTCGACGGCGTCCCGGTCCACTCGGTACGGCTGCGCGGCCTGCTCGCCCACCAGGAGGTCCTGCTGGGCGGCGAGGGCGAGACCCTCACCCTGCGCCATGACTCGCTGCACCACAGCAGCTTCATGCCGGGCATCCTGCTCGGCACCCGCCGCGTGGTGACCACTCCCGGCCTCACCTTCGGCCTGGAACACTTCCTCGACCTGAACTGACTGGGCCCAACCCCATGCGCGCAAAGCTCACCTACGCCGTCACCGCTGCCGTCCTAATCTTCTACTTCGTCCTGGCCGGCAGCCGGGGCGTCCTGCTCATCCGGCACGGCACCCTGCTCACGGTCACCTTCGGCGTGGCCGTGCTGATCCTGCCGCTGATCGGCGTCTGGTTCCTCTGGAAGAACACCCAGTTCGTCCGCAGGGCCAACGCCCTGGCCGCCGAGCTGGACGCGGAGGGCGGGCTCCCCGTCGACGAGCTGGTGCGCACCCCGTCCGGGCGCATCGACCGCGACTCCGCCGACGCCGTCTTCGTACGGCGCCGCGAGGAGACCGAGGACAGCCCGGACGACTGGCGCTGCTGGTTCCGGCTGGCGGTCGCCTACCAGGACGCCAGGGACACCCCGCGCGCCCGTAAGGCGATGCAGCGCGCCATCGCCCTCCACATGGGCAAGCCGGTACGCGCCTGAGCGGCGCCGTACCGGCTTGCGGGTGTCTCTGCGGCCCCTGGAGAGGGCCTGAGGGTCTTGGGGGGTCAGCCCGTGCGGTATTCGTCGCCCCAGGCCTCGACGGAGTCCGTGGCCCGCTCGAACGCCTCGGCGCGGGCCAGGAAGTCCGCGTTGTGGTCGGTGACCAGCGGCGCCAGCGGCTCGCCGCCCTTGCGCACCACGATCAGGGCCTGGCCCTGGACGGTGCGCGGGAATCCGAGCCACTTCACCGGCTGCTGCACCGTGCGGACCGCCGCGGCGTCCGCCCACCGCACGGTGGTCGTACGGAGGAAGCCCACCCGGCGTACGCCGTGCCGGCTCACCCAGGCGCCGACCCGCAGCAGCCGCAGCGCGCAGGCGATCACGACGCCCGCGACCACGAAGCACACGGTGGCGCCGGACAGCGACCCGGCGAACGTGATGATCATCGCGGCGAGCAGCACGAAGGACGCGAGCAGCAGCAGGGTGGCTGCCGCCGCGACCCGCCACGGGCCGGGGCGGTAGGGCCGCCGCCAGCTGTCATGGTCGTCGAACGGCAGCGCGATGTCCTCCGCGTCCGCGTCGAATGCGCGGTCGGCCGTCAGAAAGGGCAGGGGCACGACTGATCCTCACTCACAAGCACGCTCGATTGCTGTGCCCGGTGAGGCTACCGAGCAGCCCCCCGGCCGACCACCCCAGGGGGCCCGTACGGGTCAGCGGTGCTGGGAGGCCTCGGACGTCTGCCCGTGCGACGGCGTCCGGTCGGTGTCGAGGGCGGGCAGACCGAAGAGCAGCGAACCGGCGAAGCCGGCGATCAGCGTCAGCCCTACGAGGGAATGGGCGGCCAGCTGGGAGCGCGTGGCGCGCCGACGGGGAGGCGGAGTGACATTACTGCGGAATCGGTCGGCCTCGGCAACGAACGAGAACGGGACGGATTCACGCCGGCGGAACATGAGGAAGCTCTCCTTGAACTCTGTGACGGGTGCTGCTAATGAGTCAGACGTACGAGAGGCCCGATCGGTGCCCCGAATCGCCGTGCTTGTTGAGGAAACTCCACGAACGGCTGCCCGAGACCGCCAGGTGCATGCCCCGCCGGCCCGGCCCGTAAAGTGGTCGCCGCCCAGCGCCACCTCTGGAAGGACCCCTGTCGGTGACCGACACCCCCCAACCCGCAAAGCCCCACTTCCGCAGTGACGTCACCGTCGAACTGGTGAAGAGCGACGCGCGCGACGCGGACGTGCTCTTCGCCGCGCGTGTCTCCACCGCGGGCGAGCAGTCCCTGGAAGAGGTCACGAAGGACCCCGAGCGCTCCAAGGGGCTCATCAACTTCCTGATGCGGGACCGGCACGGCAGCCCGTTCGAGCACAACTCGATGACCTTCTTCATCAGCGCCCCGATCTTCGTCTTCCGCGAGTTCATGCGGCACCGTGTGGGCTGGTCGTACAACGAGGAATCGGGCCGCTACAGGGAGCTCGAGCCGGTCTTCTACGTCCCCGGCCAGTCCCGCAAGCTCATCCAGCAGGGCCGTCCCGGCAAGTACGAGTTCGTCGAGGGCACCGAGGAGCAGTACGACCTCACGACCCGCGCGATGGAGGAGTCCTACCGGGCCTCCTACGAGGCCTACCAGGAGATGCTCGCCGCCGGTGTGGCCCGCGAGGTCGCCCGCGCCGTCCTGCCCGTCGGGCTGTTCTCCTCGATGTACGCCACCTGCAACGCCCGCTCGCTGATGCACTTCCTCGGCCTGCGTACGCAGCACGAGCTCGCCAAGGTGCCGTCGTTCCCGCAGCGCGAGATCGAAATGGTCGGCGAACAGATGGAACAGCACTGGCAGAGCCTCATGCCGCTCACTCATGCCGCCTTCAACAAAAACGGACGTGTAGCTCCGTAGGCGGTGTCCGTATTGCGACGTTTAGTGAAGTTCATCTAGGCTGATCAAACGGACCCGGCACTGCTTGAACCCCCGAGCAGGCAGTGCCGGGCTCCTCTTCCTCGTCCCCCCGAGGGGGCACGGCGCTCCGAGCAACGAGTAGCGTGTTACCCATGGCTCCGATCTCCACTCCGCAGACCCCCTTCGGGAGGGTCCTCACCGCTATGGTCACGCCGTTCACGGCGGACGGCGCACTCGACCTCGACGGTGCCCAGCGGCTCGCCACCCATCTGGTGGACGCAGGCAATGACGGCCTGATCATCAACGGCACCACGGGCGAGTCCCCGACCACCAGCAACGCGGAGAAAGACCAGCTCGTACGGGCTGTGCTGGAGGCCGTAGGAGACCGGGCCCACGTCGTCGCAGGCGTCGGGACCAACGACACACGGCACAGCATCGAGCTGGCCCGTACCGCCCAGCGCACCGGCGCACACGGCCTCCTCGCGGTCACGCCGTACTACAACAAGCCGCCGCAGGAGGGCCTCCTCCGGCACTTCAACGCCATCGCGGACTCCACGGACCTCCCGGTCATGCTGTACGACATTCCGGGCCGCAGCGGTGTGCCGATCGACACAGAGACGCTCGTACGACTCGCCGAGCACCCCCGGATCGTCGCCAACAAGGACGCCAAGGGAGATCTGGGCCGCTCCAGCTGGGCCATCGCCCAGTCCGGCCTCGCCTGGTACTCCGGCGACGACATGCTCAATCTCCCGCTGCTCTCGGTCGGCGCCGTCGGTTTCGTCTCCGTCGTCGGCCATGTCGTCACCCCGGAGCTGCGCGCGCTCATCGAGGCCCACCTCGGCGGCGACGTACAGAAGGCCACGGAGATCCACCAGAAGCTGCTCCCGGTCTTCACCGGGATGTTCCGCACCCAGGGTGTGATCACCACCAAGGCCGCGCTCACCCTGCAGGGCCTGCCCGCCGGCCCGCTGCGCCTCCCTCTGGTGGAACTCACCGCCCAGGAGACGGCCCAGCTCAAGATCGATCTGGCTGCCGGTGGGGTACAGCTCTAACCACGGACTTCACAACTGAATACGCGAGGACACTCGCGGCGGAAACACCACCTGACAACAGCAAGTGCACGAATGACATGCGCGCCACGTGCCCTCAGCGGTACGTGGCGCGCGTGGTAAGGAGAGTCTTTTGAGTCATCCGCATCCTGAACTCGGTACGCCGCCGAAGCTCCCCAAGAACGGTCTGCGGGTCACCCCGCTGGGCGGCCTGGGCGAGATCGGCCGCAACATGACGGTCTTCGAGTACGGCGGCCGCCTGCTCATCGTCGACTGCGGTGTGCTCTTCCCGGAGGAGGAGCAGCCCGGCATCGACCTGATCCTTCCGGACTTCACCACCATCCGGGACCGCCTGGACGACGTCGAGGGCATCGTCCTCACGCACGGCCACGAGGACCACATCGGCGGTGTCCCGTATCTGCTCCGGCTGAAGCCCGACATCCCGCTGATCGGCTCCAAGCTGACCCTCGCGCTCATCGAGGCGAAGCTCCAGGAGCACCGGATCCGTCCGTACACCCTCGAGGTGGAGGAAGGGCAGCGCGAGCGCATCGGCGTGTTCGACTGCGAGTTCATCGCGGTCAACCACTCCATCCCGGACGCTCTCGCGGTCGCCATCCGCACCCCCGCGGGCATGGCCGTCGCGACCGGTGACTTCAAGATGGACCAGCTCCCGCTGGACGGCCGTCTCACCGACCTGCACGCCTTCGCCAGGCTGAGCGAGGAAGGCATCGACCTTCTCCTCTCCGACTCGACGAACGCCGAGGTCCCCGGATTCGTTCCGCCGGAGCGGGACATCTCCAACGTCCTGCGCACGGTGTTCGCCAACGCCCAGAAGCGCATCATCGTGGCCAGCTTCGCCAGCCACGTGCACCGCATCCAGCAGATCCTGGACGCCGCCCACGAGTACGGCCGCAGGGTCGCCTTCGTCGGCCGTTCCATGGTCCGCAACATGGGGATCGCCCGTGACCTGGGCTATCTGAAGGTGCCGGCCGGCCTGGTCGTCGACGTCAAGACCCTCGACGACCTGCCCGACGACGAGGTCGTGCTGGTCTGCACGGGCTCCCAGGGCGAGCCGATGGCCGCCCTCTCCCGTATGGCCAACCGCGACCACCAGATCCGGATCGTTCCGGGCGACACGGTGATCCTGGCGTCGTCGCTGATCCCGGGCAACGAGAACGCGGTCTACCGCGTGATCAACGGCCTGACCCGCTGGGGCGCGCACGTCGTCCACAAGGGCAACGCCAAGGTCCACGTCTCGGGCCACGCCTCGGCCGGCGAGCTGCTGTACTTCTACAACATCTGCAAGCCGAAGAACCTGATGCCGGTGCACGGCGAATGGCGCCACCTCAGGGCCAACGCCGAACTCGGTGCGCTGACCGGCGTGCCGAAGGACCACATCGTCATCGCCGAGGATGGCGTGGTCGTCGACCTCGTCGACGGCAAGGCGAAGATCGTCGGCAAGGTCCAGGCCGGCTACGTGTACGTCGACGGCCTCTCGGTCGGCGACGTCACCGAGACCTCCCTGAAGGACCGCCGGATCCTCGGCGACGAGGGCATCATCTCGGTCTTCATCGTGGTCGACAGTTCGTCCGGCAAGATCGTGGGCGGTCCTCACATCCAGGCCCGTGGTTCGGGCATCGACGACGGTGCGTTCACCGCGGTGGTGCCCAAGGTCGAGGACGCACTCAACAAGTCGGCACAGGACGGCGTGATGGAGCCGCACCAGCTCCAGCAGCTGGTCCGGCGCACGGTGGGCAAGTGGGTGTCGGACACCTACCGCCGGCGCCCGATGATCCTTCCGGTCGTCGTCGAGGTCTGACGCACAGGCCGGCCCGACGGTCGGCCGCAGGCCGCCGACAGGCCGCCAACCAGGAGCGGGGCGCCCCG
>NZ_JAERUC010000127.1 GCF_016745505.1 Streptomyces silvae
CCCTCTCCACCAACAGCCTCGCCACCCTCAACCACGCAAAG
Organism: Streptomyces silvae; assembly: GCF_016745505.1. Classification (GTDB taxonomy): domain Bacteria; phylum Actinomycetota; class Actinomycetes; order Streptomycetales; family Streptomycetaceae; genus Streptomyces; species Streptomyces silvae. The sequence continues at coordinate 42 of NZ_JAERUC010000127.1, forward strand.
GACCACGCGGAGAAGAAGTCCTGACATGGCAGCGGACCACCGGGGCGCCGCCCAGGACACCGCGCACGCCCTGAGGACCGACGTCCTGGTGGTCGGGGCCGGCCCCGCCGGCCTCATGCTCGCGTGCGAGCTCAGGCTCGGCGGGGCCGAGGTGACCGTCGTCGACGAGCGTCCCGGGCCGACCACCGAGTCACGGGCCACCACCCTCCACGCCCGCACCATGGAGATCCTCGACAGCCGTGGCCTGCTGGACGTGCTCGGCACCCCGCCGTGCGAACCGCGCGGCCACTTCGGCGGCATCGGGCTCGACCTCACGCTGCCCAGCTCGCACCCCGGACAGTGGAAGGTGCCCCAGGGCCGGACGGAGGAACTCCTCCAGGACCGGGCCGCCGCGCTCGGTGCGGACCTGCGCCGGAGCCACCGGCTGACCGGGCTGACCGACGGGCCCGACGGGGTGAGCGCCGACGCCCTCGGCCCGGAGGGTCCGGTCCGGTTCTCGGCCCGCTACCTGGTCGGCTGCGACGGCGAGGACAGCACCGTGCGACGGCTCGTCGGAGCGGACTTCCCCGGCAGGGACGCCGTACGCGAACTGCTGCGCGCCGACGTCTCCGGCATCCGCACCCCGGACCGGCGCTTCCTGCGGCTGCCGGACGGCCTGGCGATCTCCGCCACCCGTGACGGCGTCACCCGGGTGATGGTGCACGCCTTCGGCAGCCGGGCCCGCCACCGTACGGGCGCACCGGACTTCGCCGAGGTCGTCGAGGCATGGAAGCGGGTGACGGGCGAGGACATCGGCCACGGCGTCCCGCTGTGGATCAACGCCTTCGGTGACGCGGGCCGGCAGCTCGACCGCTACCGCCACGGCCGGATCCTCTTCGCGGGGGACGCCGCCCACCAGCAGATGCCCAGCGGCGGGCAGGCCCTCAACCTGGGTGTGCAGGACTCCTTCAACCTGGGCTGGAAGCTGGCCGCCGAGATCCGGGGCGACGCCCCCGACGGCCTCCTGGACAGCTACCACACCGAACGTCACGCCGTCGGCGCCGACGTGCTGGCCAACATCCGTGCCCAGTCACGCCTGTTGCTCGGCGGACCGGAGGTCGAACCGGTGCGGGCGATCGTGGCGGAGCTGGTCGCCCTCGACGACGTACGGATCAGGCTCGCGGGGACCATCAGCGGCCTGGCCGTCCGCTACGACCTCGGGGACGGCGGTGACCACCCGCTGCTCGGCCTCCGGCTGCCCCCGGCCGGACTGACGCGCCGCGCGGCCGGCGGCGTGACCACGGCCCGCACGGCGGAGCTGTTCCACCGGGGCACCGGCGTGCTGCTCGACCTCGGCGCGGACCCGGACCCGGGCCCGGCCTCCGGCGGCCTCGCCGATGTGGCCCGGGACGGGCACCGGGTCGTACGGGTCTCGGCGCGGCCTGCCCCCGGCTCCCCGCTGCGCACCGGCGAAGCCCTGCTGGTGCGGCCCGACGGTTACGTCGCCTGGGCCGGCCGGAGCACCGGTGACCCCGCTCTGCACACCGCGTTGCGCCGGTGGTTCGGGGAACCGGACCGCGCGCGCACCGCCCCGCACCAGTCCACCGCAACCGCTGCCGCGCGCTGAGACGACGGCAGGAACCAGGAAGGCACATCCATGGATGCCGACGTCACGGCGCAAGCGACCGACTCCGAAGCGACCGACTCCGAAGCGACCGACTCCGACACGTTCGACGCCGATGCGTTCGACGCCGATGTGATCATCGCCGGCGCGGGGCCCACCGGGCTCATGCTGGCGGGGGAGCTGCGCCTGGGCGGCGCGGACGTCATCGTCCTCGAACGCCTGGAGCGCCCCACCGGGCAGTCCCGGGGCCTGGGGTTCACCGCCCGCGCACTGGAGTCCTTCGACCAGCGCGGTCTCGTCCCCCGCTTCGGCGGGCTGGAGACGAGCCCGATGGGCCACTTCGGCGGGGTGCAGTTCGACTTCACCGCGCTGGAGGACGCGCACTTCGGGGCGCGCGGCATCCCGCAGTCCCGGACCGAGGCGGTCCTGGAGGAGTGGGCGGTGGAGCTCGGCACCGGACTCCGGCGGGGCTGGGAACTGCTCGGCCTCGCCCAGGACGACGACTCGGTCACCGTCACCGCCGCCACCCCGGACGGCGAGCGCCGGCTGCGTGCCCGCTATCTGGTGGGGGCCGACGGCGGGCACAGCCTGGTCCGCAGGACCGCCGGTTTCTCCTTCCCCGGCACCGACGCCACGCGCGGCATGTATCTCGCCGACGTCGTCGGCTGCTCGATCCCGCCGCGGTTCCTCGGCGAGCGCGTCCCGGCGGGGATGGTGATGGCCGCGCCGCTCGCCGAGGGCGTGGACCGGATCATCGTGTGCGAGCACGGCGCACCGCCCGCCGACCGGAGCAGCACGCCCGGCTTCGAGGAGGTCGCGGCGGCCTGGCAGCGGCTGACCGGGGAGGACATATCCGGCGGCAGCGCCGACTGGGTCAGCTCGTTCACCGACGCCACCCGGCAGGCGAGCGAGTACCGGCGCGGGCGGGTGCTCCTGGCCGGGGACGCCGCGCACATCCACCTCCCGGCCGGCGGCCAGGGGCTGAGCACCGGGGTCCAGGACGCCGTCAACCTCGGCTGGAAGCTGGCCGCGGTGGTGCGGGGCGGGGCGCCCGAGGGGCTGCTCGACACCTACCACGAGGAGCGGCACGCGGCCGGTGCGCGCCTGCTGGCCAACACCCTCGCGCAGGGCACGGTGTTCCTCGGCGGGGAGGAGTCGGAGCCGCTGCGGACCCTGTTCGCGGGGCTCATCGAGCTGGACCCGGTCAAGCGGTTCCTCGCGGGGGTGGTCAGCCATCTCGACGTCCGGTACGACGTGGGCGGGGAGGGCGAGGAGGACCACCCGCTGCTCGGCCGCAGGCTCCCGCCGCGTGTCCTGACGACGGCGTCCGGGCCCGTCGGCACCCCCACCCTGCTGCACTCCGCCCAGGGGCTCGTCCTCGATCTGGCCGACGACCCGGACGTACGGGAGGCGGCCGCCGGGTGGAAGGACCGGGTGTCCCTCGTCACCGGCGTGCCCCAGGACCCCGACGTCTTCGCGGGCGCGGCAGCCGTCCTCGTCCGGCCCGATGGTTACGTCGCCTGGGCGGGCACCGGCGCCTCGGGGCTCGGCGAGGCCCTGCACCGCTGGTTCGGCACCCCCGCCTGACCGGGCCCAGGGCCACGGTCGTGCAGCCATCCCCATCAGGTACCAGGAGGAGAACATGAGCCGGGCACCACAGCTCACCCGCACCACCCGGGCCACGCCGTGACCGCGCCCGCCCTCGAGCCGGCCACCGCGCCCGCGATGTCGCCCGGGGTCAGACCCGTCGTCCTGGAGGCCGGTCCCTGCCGCCTCTCCGCGCTGATCGCCCAGCCGCAGGGCACCCCGCGTGCCACGGTCGTCGCGGTGCACGGCGGAGGCATGCGGGCCGGCTACTTCGACGGCCAGGCCCACCCCGACGTCTCCCTCCTCGCCCTCGGTGCCGCACTCGGCTACACCGTGGTCGCGGTGGACCGTCCCGGATACGGCCTGTCGGCGTCCCAACTTCCGTACGGACAGGCCCTGTCGGAGCAGTCCGCCCTGCTGGGCACCGCGCTGGCCCATCTGGCCGGCCGCTATCCCACCGGGGCCGGGGTGTTCCTCGTCGCGCACTCCTTCGGCGGGAAGCTCGCCCTGACCTACGCGGCCGCGCAGGACGGCCGGGACGGTCTGGAGGCGGGCGCGCCGCCGCTGCTCGGGATGGACGTCTCCGGCTGCGGCCGGGACTACGCCGTCGACACCGGCGATCTGCGCGACCCCCACCGGCACGGCCACTGGAAGCGGAACTGGGGCGCCCTGCGCTTCTATCCGCCCAACACCTTCCGGGACGCCGCCGCCCTGGTCGCGCCCATGCCGGTGCGGGAGCGGGCGGAGGCGGCGCACTGGCCGGCGAGCTTCGCCGCGGCCGCCGCCCGGGTCCCCGTACCCGTCCGGCTCACCTTCGCCGAGCGCGAGCTGTGGTGGCGGCACAGCGAGGAGGACCTCGCCGAACTCGCGGGTCTGTTCACCGCCTCGCCGTTCGTCACCGTCGACCGGCAGCCGGAGGCGGGCCACAACATCAGCCTCGGCTGGGCCGCCCGCGCCTACCACCTGCGGGCCCTCGCCTTCCTGGAGGAGTGCCTGGCCCGTGCGGGGGCGCCCGCCTGAACCGCGTACGGCCCCGGAGAGGGCCGCGCCGACCGCACCGCGTACGGGCGGACACCCGGGGAGGGCTTCGACGGCCGGCACCCGCCACCCGTGCACCGCCGCTACAGAGAGGAGACCCGCACATGCCGCCCGCGACATCCGACGCACTCACCGAACGGCTCACCGGCCTGGAGTCCCGCAAGGACGAGGCCAGGCACGGGCCCGACCCCCGCGCCACCGAGCGCCAGCACGCCAAGGGCAAGCTGACCGCGCACGAGCGGATCGAACTGCTGCTGGACAAGGGCAGCTTCTCCGAGGTGGAGGCCCTGCGCCGGCACCGGGCCACGGGCTTCGGCCTGGAGGCGAAGAAGCCGTACGGCGACGGCGTGGTCACCGGCTGGGGCACGGTCGAGGGCCGCACGGTCTTCGT
>NZ_JAERUC010000128.1 GCF_016745505.1 Streptomyces silvae
GACCCCCAACCAGCGAGCACCTTTTCTAAGCCACATTGACTCGCTGGCCCGGAGGCGCCGCCTCCAGCCAGGCGAGGAAGCCGGTCAGGGCGTCCTCGCTCATCGCCAGCTCCAGGCGTGTCCCCCGGTGGAGACAGCCGAGCACGACGGAGTCGGACAGGAGCGCCAGCTCCTCCTCGCCCTCGGGCAGCCGGCGCGCGACCACCTCGATGGCGGACCGCTCCAGACCGCGGCGCGGACGGGGCGAGTAGGAGAAGACCCGGAACCAGTCGACGCGGTCACCGCTGTACCGCGCGACCCCGTACACCCAGCCTTTGCCGGACGGATCCGGCTCCTCGGACACGTCCCAGCGCAGGCTGCAGTCGAAGGTTCCGCCGGAGCGCTGGATCAGCCGCCTGCGGAGGCCGAAGACGAACAGACCCACCGCGACCAGTACGACGACCAGACCGCCAACCCACAGAGCGAGGACCATCTCCACCGACCTCCTCGCATCGTCGAGTAACGGATACCGAACCGAGCCGAACCGGACTGCACCTGCATCGCCTCAGCCGCGACACGGTCTGGATCGCTCCAGCTCGGGCCGCGGCTGAGTAAAAAACTGCTCGTGGGGACGCTCAGTGCGCCGCCACCGCACGCAGTCGCACGTCCGCGCGCCGCTCGGCGGCAGCGTCCGTGTCCGACTTCGCGCGCTCCAGCGCACGCTCGGCGCGCTGGACGTCGATCTCGTCAGCAAGCTCAGCGATCTCCGCCAGCAGCGAGAGCTTGTTGTCCGCGAACGAGATGAAACCGCCGTGCACAGCGGCGACCACGGTCGCGCCGTCGCTCGTACGGATCGTCACGGGGCCCGATTCCAGCACACCCAGGAGCGGCTGGTGACCGGGCATGACGCCGATGTCGCCGGACGTGGTACGTGCGACAACGAGGGTGGCCTCGCCGGACCAGACACTGCGGTCCGCGGCGACCAGCTCGACATGCAGCTCAGCAGCCAAGGGTGGCTCCTCGGGTCACCACCCGGCGGTCGTGCCGGGTGTCGGTTCAATTCTACGGGGCGTGGTGAGGGGGGCGGGACACACCCACCCCCCTCGGTGAGCCGGAGGCTCAGGAGACGCCGAGCTCCTTGGCGTTGGCCTTCAGGTCCTCGATGCCACCGCACATGAAGAACGCCTGCTCGGGGAAGTGGTCGTACTCCCCGTCACAGATCGCGTTGAACGCGGCGATCGACTCGTCGAGCGGGACGTCCGAACCGTCCAGGCCGGTGAACTGCTTGGCGGCGTGGGTGTTCTGCGACAGGAAGCGCTCGACGCGACGGGCACGGTGGACAACGAGCTTGTCCTCCTCGCCCAGCTCGTCGATACCGAGGATCGCGATGATGTCCTGGAGGTCCTTGTACTTCTGCAGGATCCCCTTGACACGGCTGGCCGTGTCGTAGTGGTCCTGCGCGATGTAGCGCGGGTCCAGGATGCGGGACGTGGAGTCCAGCGGGTCCACGGCCGGGTAGATGCCCTTCTCGGAGATCGGACGGGAGAGAACCGTCGTCGCGTCGAGGTGGGCGAACGTGGTGGCCGGAGCCGGGTCGGTCAGGTCGTCCGCGGGGACGTAGATCGCCTGCATCGAGGTGATCGAGTGACCACGCGTCGAGGTGATGCGCTCCTGGAGCACACCCATCTCGTCGGCCAGGGTCGGCTGGTAACCCACCGCGGACGGCATGCGGCCGAGCAGCGTGGAGACCTCGGAACCGGCCTGCGTGAAGCGGAAGATGTTGTCGATGAAGAGCAGCACGTCCTGCTTCTGCACATCGCGGAAGTACTCCGCCATGGTCAGGGCGGACAGCGCGACCCGGAGACGGGTGCCCGGCGGCTCGTCCATCTGGCCGAAGACCAGCGCGGTCTTGTCCAGGACGCCCGAGTCGGTCATCTCGTCGATGAGGTCGTTGCCCTCACGGGTGCGCTCGCCGACACCGGCGAACACCGACACACCGTCGTGCAGCTTCGCCACACGCATGATCATTTCCTGGATGAGGACCGTCTTGCCGACGCCCGCACCACCGAACAGACCGATCTTTCCACCCTTGACGTACGGGGTGAGAAGGTCGACGACCTTCAGGCCGGTCTCGAACATCTCGGTCTTCGACTCGAGCTGGTCGAAGGCCGGGGCCTTGCGGTGGATCGGCCAGCGCTCGGTGATCTGCGCCTCGGCCTCCGGCTCGTTCAGGATCTTGCCGAGGGTGTTGAACACCTTGCCCTTGGTGATGTCACCGACCGGCACGGTGATGCCCGCGCCCGTGTCGGTCACCGGGGCCTGGCGGACCAGGCCGTCGGTGGGCTGCATCGAGATCGCGCGGACCACGCCGTCACCCAGGTGCTGGGCGACCTCGAGGGTCAGCGTCTTACGAGCGCCGGCCTCGGCCGGGTCGTCGACCTCGACGTGCAGGGCGTTGTAGATCTCCGGCATCGCGTCGACGGGGAACTCCACGTCGACGACCGGGCCGATGACCCGGGCGACGCGGCCCGTGGCAGCGGCCGTCTCAACTGTCGTCGTCATTACTTGTCACTCCCCGCGGACGCGTCGGCCAGAGCACCTGCACCGCCGACGATCTCGCTGATTTCCTGGGTGATTTCGGCCTGTCGGGCCGCGTTGGCAAGCCGGGAGAGGCTCTTGATGAGGTCCCCGGCGTTGTCGGTCGCCGACTTCATCGCGCGGCGGCGGGCAGCGTGCTCGGAAGCGGCGGCCTGCAGCAGTGCGTTGTAGATACGGCTCTCGACGTAGCGCGGCAGAAGGGCGTCGAGGACGTCCTCAGCCGACGGCTCGAAGTCGAACAGCGGAAGGATCTCGCCCTTCTCGGTGCTCTCCTCCTCGACCTTGTCGAGCGACAGCGGCAGCATCCGTCCGTCGACCGCGTTCTGCGTCATCATCGACACGAACTCGGTGAAGACGATGTGCAGCTCGTCGACGCCACCCTCGGCCGTGTCCTTCTGGATGGACGCGATCAGGGGCTCGGCGATCTTCTTGGCATCCGAGTACTCGGGGCTGTCGGTGAAGCCCGTCCACGACCCCGAGACCTTGCGCTCACGGAAGCCGTAGTACGCGACACCCTTGCGGCCGACGATGTACGTGTCGACCTCCTTGCCCTCGGCTGCCAGCCGCTCCCTCAGCCGCTCCGCCGCCTTGATGGCGTTGGAGGAGTAGCCGCCGGCCAGACCGCGGTCGCTCGTGAGGAGCAGGACCGCCGCCCGGGCCGGGGACTCGGCCTCGGTGGTGAGCGGATGGTTGGTGTTCGAGCCGGTCGCGACCGCGGTCACCGCACGGGTGAGCTCGGTCGCGTACGGCATCGACGCCGCCACCTTGCGCTGCGCCTTGACGATGCGCGAGGCGGCGATCATCTCCATCGCCTTGGTGATCTTCTTGGTCGCGGTGACGGCTTGGATGCGGCGCTTGTAAACGCGAAGCTGAGCGCCCATCGATCAGCCCTCGCCCAGGAGCTTGCCGTCCGAGGTCTCGAACTGCTGCTTGAAGGTGGCGATCGCGTCGGCGATCGACTGCAGCGTGTCGTCGGACATCTTGCCGCCCTCGGCGATGCTGGTCAGGAGGTCCTTGCGCTCACGGCGCAGGAACTCCAGCAGCTCGCTCTCGAAGCGGCGGATGTCCTCGACCGGGACGTCGTCCATCTTGCCCGTGGTGCCGGCCCAGACGGAGACGACCTGCTCCTCCATCGGGAACGGGGCGTACTGCGGCTGCTTCAGCAGCTCGACCATGCGCTTACCGCGCTCCAGCGACGCCTTGGAGGCCGCGTCCAGGTCGGAACCGAAGGCGGCGAACGCCTCCAGCTCGCGGTACTGGGCGAGGTCCACACGCAGTCGGCCGGAGACCTGCTTCATGGCCTTGTGCTGGGCGGAGCCACCGACTCGGGAGACCGAGATACCGACGTTGAGCGCCGGACGCTGACCCGCGTTGAACAGGTCGGACTCCAGGAAGCACTGGCCGTCGGTGATGGAGATGACGTTGGTCGGGATGAACGCCGACACGTCGTTCGCCTTGGTCTCGACGATCGGGAGGCCCGTCATCGAACCGGCGCCCATGTCGTCGGAGAGCTTGGCGCAGCGCTCCAGCAGACGCGAGTGCAGGTAGAAGACGTCGCCCGGGTAGGCCTCACGGCCCGGCGGACGGCGCAGCAGAAGCGACACGGCGCGGTAGGCGTCGGCCTGCTTCGAGAGGTCGTCGAAGATGATGAGGACGTGCTTGCCGTCGTACATCCAGTGCTGGCCGATGGCCGAACCGGTGTACGGCGCCAGGTACTTGAAGCCGGCCGGGTCGGACGCCGGGGCGGCGACGATGGTCGTGTACTCGAGCGCGCCGGCCTCTTCGAGGGCACCGCGCACGGAGGCGATGGTGGAGCCCTTCTGACCGATGGCGACGTAGATGCAGCGCACCTGCTTGTTCACGTCGCCCGAGCGCCAGTTGTCGCGCTGGTTGATGATCGTGTCGACGGCCAGAGCGGTCTTACCCGTCTGACGGTCGCCGATGATCAGCTGACGCTGGCCGCGGCCGATCGGCACCATGGCGTCGACGGCCTTGTAGCCGGTCTGCATCGGCTCGTGCACCGACTTACGGACCATGACGCCAGGGGCCTGCAGCTCGAGGGCGCGACGGCCTTCGGTCGCGATCTCGCCGAGACCGTCGATCGGGTTGCCGAGCGGGTCGACGACGCGGCCGAGGTAGCCCTCGCCGACGCCGACGGAGAGCACCTCACCGGTGCGCTGCACCGGCTGGCCCTCCTCGATTCCGCTGAACTCGCCGAGGACGATCGCACCGATCTCGCGCTCCTCGAGGTTGAGGGCGAGACCGAGGGTGCCGTCCTCGAACTTCAGCAGCTCGTTCGCCATGGCGGAGGGCAGGCCCTCCACCTTCGCGATGCCGTCGCCGGCAACGCTGACCGTCCCGACCTCCTCGCGCGAGGCCGCGTCCGGCTGGTACGACTGGACAAAGTTATCCAGTGCGTCCCGGATCTCCTCCGGCCGGATCGTAAGCTCCGCCATCTGGGGTTCCCTGCTCTCCTTGTTGGGCCCGAAGTTTCTCAAAGGGGTCTGGGGGCGACCCCCAGGAATCTTCTGCAATTTCTGCACGGCCCAACCGGGCCGCTGTTCTTGCTCGTTCAGTTGGTGCGGTGTGGGCGCTGCGCGCTGTCAGCCGGCCATCCTGCGGGTGACCTCGTCGAGGCGCTCCGCGATCGTGCCGTTGATGACCTCGTCACCGACGCGCACCGCGATCCCACCGAGGACCTCGGGGTCCACGTCCAGGTTCAGGTGCATCTGCCGGCCGTAGATCTTCGCCAGGGCGGCGCCGAGGCGCTGCTTCTGGCGATCGGACAGCGGCACCGCCGAGGTGACGACGGCGACCATGCGGTCCCGGCGCTCCGCGGCGAGCCTGGACAGGGAGTCGAGTCCCGCTTCCAGGCTACGTCCTCGGGGCTGCGTCACGAGGCGCGTGATCAGGCGCTCGGTGACGGGCTGGGCCTTGCCGCCGAGCAGGCTGCGGAGCAGCGCGCTCTTGGCGGAGGCCGTGGCCGCCCGGTCGGTCAGGGCGGAGCGCAGGGCGACGTCGGAGCCGACGATCCGGCCGAACCGGAAGAGCTCGTCCTCGACGTCGTCGAGCGCACCGGCGCGCTGAGCCGCGGTGAGGTCCGCGGTGTTCGCCAGTTCCTCGACCGAGTCCACCAGGTCACGCGACTGCGACCAGCGGGACCGGACCATGCCGGAGACCAGGTCCACGGCTTCGCCGCCCACCTGGCCCCGCAGGAGCCGTCCGGCCAGCTCGGCCTTGGCCTCGCCGCCCTGCGACGGGTCGGTGAGGACCCGGCGCAGCGATACCTCGCGGTGGAGCAGCGCGGTGACGGCTGCCAGCTCCTCGGCGAGCTTCGCCGCGTCGACCGACGTGGAGTCGGTCAGTGCGTCGAGACGCTCGCGTGCGGCGGCCAGCGCCTCGCGGCTCGCTCCGTTCATCGGACGGCCTCGGCCTTCGCCTCGAGCTCGTCGAGGAAACGGTCGACGGTGCCGCTCTGCCGGGCGTGGTCCTCGAGGGACTCGCCGACGAGCTTGCCGGCCAGGGTGGTGGCGAGGGTGCCCACGTCCTGGCGCAGCGCGGACGCCGCGGCCTTGCGGTCGGCCTCGATCTGGGCGTGGCCGGCCGCGATGATCTCCTCGCGCTGCCGCTGACCTTCCGCCCTCATCTCCTGGATGATGACGGCACCCTGCTCCTGCGCCTCCTGGCGCAGTCGGGCGGCCTCGTGGCGGGCCTCGGCGAGCTGAGCCTTGTACTGCTCAAGAACGCTCTGGGCCTCGGTCTGGGCCGCATCGGCCTTCTCGATACCGCCTTCGATGGCCTCGCGGCGCTCTTCCAGAACCTTCTCGATGTTCGGGAGGAGCTTCTTGGCGAGGAAACCGAAGACGATGGCGAAGGCGATCAGACCGATGATGATCTCAGGAAGCGCCGGGAGCAGCGGGTTCTGGATCTCTTCCTCGGACGCCAGCTGTAGGGCGTTCACATCAATGCCTTTCGTCGCTTCGGGCAGTCGTTATGCCGCGAATTAGTCGACCGGGTAGACGAAGGGCATGACGAGACCGATCAGGGCGAGCGCCTCACAGAGGACGAAGCCGAGGATCTGGTTCGAGCGGATCAGGCCGGCAGCTTCGGGCTGGCGGGCGAGCGCCTGGGTGCCGTTACCGAAGATGATGCCGACGCCGACGCCGGGGCCGATCGCGGCGAGGCCGTAGCCGATGGAACCGAGGTTGCCCGTGATGTTGACGGCGGCGAGGGTCTCAAGAGCGGACATGCCGTTTCTTCCTTCTCTTTCAGAACCGGTGGGGGTTGGCCACCGGACGACTATCGGGGGTGGTGCTGGACTGCTCAGTGCTCCTTGGCGAGAGCACCCTGAATGTAGTTGCAGGCCAGAAGGACGAACACGTAGGCCTGCAGCGCCTGGATGAACAGCTCGAAGGCGGTCATCAGGATGGTCATCACGAACGACACACCGGCGTACGCGATGCCGATGCCGTTCAGCAGGTACCAGCTGGCGATGGTGAAGATCAGCAGCAGCACGTGACCGGCGAACATGTTGGCGAACAGTCGCACGGCGTGCGTGAACGGCCGGATCAGCAGGTTCGACATGATCTCGATGAGCATGACGAAGGGAAGAGCCGGGCCGATCGACGGGTCGTAGCCGGAGATGTTCTTCCAGCCGCCGACGAAGCCGTGCCGCTTGAAGGTCAGGCTGACCCACAGGATGTAGACGATCGCGGCCAGCGCCACCGGGAACCCGATGACCGAGACCACCGGGAACTGGGCGAACGGAATGATCGCCCAGAGGTTCATGATCCAGATGAAGAAGAACAGCGAGACCATGAGGGGCACGTACTTCTTGCCCTCACGCTTGCCGAGCGTCTCGTACACCACACCGGTGCGGATGAAGTCGTAACCCGCCTCGGCGACCATCTGGAGCTTTCCGGGCACCAGCTTCGGCTTGCTGAAGGCGGCCCAGAAGAAGCCGACGACGACAACGGTGCTCAGGACCGCCAGCAGCATCGGCTTGTTGATCTCGATGCCGCCGACGGTGAACATCGGCTCGAAAACAAAGGAGTGCAGGCCAGGAGCCGGGAAGCCGCATCCGTCGAAGATGTGGCAGTCGGTCTCGAAGGCGAGCACCGTCGTCGGGTCAGCACTCACCGCGGGCTCCTTCAGCGTGGCGCATAGGTACGGCAACCTCGTTGTGTCGGCGCGGCAAGCAGCCGCTGGTCGGCACTGGACTGGTGTTACGGATGGGGGGCGGCTCAGGCATTACGCCTCGCGATGAAGCAGGCGCCGATTTTGATGCCCGCGCCCGCTGTGCCGCAGTTGGCACCGGACGATAGCAGGGTCTCGAACGCGCGCTTATCCCGGGCCTACCCCTCACGTCGAAGACCCCATGTTCTCGGGCGTCTTGCCCGTGGACGAGTCCGGCTCGACGTAAAGGATCTTGGTCTTCATGTGGACGCGGATCTGCGCCGCGACCCAGACGAGCGTCGCGGCCATCAACGAGGCGGCGAAGGCCCGCGGGTTGAACAGCGTCGTGTTCTTGAAGGCGGCGACGAAGACGAAGAGCAGCAGCAGCTCGGTCGTGTAGAGCACGAGTCCCATGGCCTGGAACAGGTGCGGCATCGACTTGGCCGTGCGCTGCAGGACGCCGAGCCCGATCCCCATGAAGAGGATCACCACCAGCGTCCCGACCGCAGCGCCGATCGCTCCCTTGCCGCCGGCGAGCGCAGCGCTGACAGCGACGGCGACAACACCGACGGCAGCAGTGGGCACGGCGGTGTGAAGGAGAGTCCGGGCGTCGTTGGACGGCATGGCGGTTACTCCGCATTGCAGGGGGTGGTCAGTGGTCGTCAGGGACGAGCGTAGGCCCGGTCCGAGTCGATGTTTCGGGCCAAAGGACCGTGCTACTCAGGTCCTTCGGCCTCCTCACCGGGCTTCGTGAACGGTATCACAAACTATTTGATGAGGTCTTTACTCAGAAAGTGTGCCAGCTGTCACACATGAGGGTTAACCCGCGCGTGTGTGCAGAACATCACGCCACATTGTCTGATATAGGGGCTTCTGCGTCGGCGGTGCTAACGCGGTGAGTCGGCCCGGTCCCGATCCGTGAAGCGCGAACGGGGGCCGATCGCGGTCGCTCCGTTGACGCCGGACACCCCCACGGCCACCGAGGCCCGTTCCGGCTCCGGAGAGGCCATCTGCGAGCTCTCCGGCCCGTGTTGGGCACCCGGGGCGCCCTCGTCCCCCGCCTCGCCGCCGACGGCCTCCCCGTGGCTGCGGCGCCGGTAGCGCGGCGGCACGAAGGACTCGGCCCAGTGCGGGGCGCGCGGGGTGAAACGGGGCATCAGCAGCAGGACCAGGCCCACGGCGCTGAGCCCCACGATCACCAGCACGATCCACAGCGACGCGGAGTGCACGGAGTAGCCGACGGCGCCGAAGGCGATGAGCGCCGACCAGAAGTACATGATCAGCACGGAACGGCTGTGCGAGTGCCCGATCTCCAGCAGACGGTGGTGCAGGTGTCCGCGGTCCGCGGCGAACGGCGACTGGCCGTTCCAGGTGCGGCGCACGATCGCGAGGATCAGGTCGGCCGCCGGGATCGCGATGATCGTCAGCGGCAGCAGCAGCGGGATGAAGACCGGCAGCATCGCGTGGGTCGCCTGCCGCTCGCTGCCCTCGAAGAGCTTCATCGCGTCCGGGTCGACCTGGCCGGTGACGGAGATCGCGCCGGCGGCCAGCACCAGGCCGATCAGCATCGATCCGGAGTCGCCCATGAAGATCCGGGCGGGGTGCATGTTGTGCGGCAGGAAGCCGAGGCACATCCCCATCAGGATCGCGGCGAAGAGCGTCGCGGGGGCGGCCGCCTCGATCCCGTATCCGTACCAGAGACGGTAGGTGTAGAGGAAGAACGCGGCCGACGCGATGCAGACCATGCCGGCCGCGAGGCCGTCGAGGCCGTCGACGAAGTTGACCGCGTTGATGGTGATCACGACCAGGGCGACCGTGAGCAGCGTGCCCTGCCACTGGGTGAGCGCGACCGTGCCCACACCGGGAATGGGCAGCCACAGGATCGTCAGACCCTGGATGACCATGACCGCGGCGGCGATCATCTGTCCGCCGAGCTTGATCAGCGCGTCGATCTCGAACTTGTCGTCGAGTACGCCGATCAGCCAGATCAGGGCGGCACCGGAGAGCAGTGCTCTGGGTTCGTTGGAGAGTTCGAAGACCCCGTTGAGGTTGAACAGGTGGTCCGCGACGATCAGCCCCGCACACAGTCCGCCGAACATGGCGATGCCACCGAGCCGAGGTGTCGGTTCCCGGTGTACGTCACGCGCGCGGATCGCGGGCATGGCCCCGACCGCGATGGCGAACTTCCGCACCGGCCCGGTCAGCAGATAGGTCACCGCTGCCGTGACACAGAGCGTCAGCAGGTAATCACGCACGGGCTGCCCCACAGAATTCGCCGGCCATCTCAGCCCCACACCCTAGTCTCATGAGCGAGGACACCGAGCCACGGGTAATGGTTCCACCGCCCTCGTCTACCCCGGATACGGCGGATTGCGCTCGGCCAGTCCGCGCACCTCGGCCCGCAGCGCCCCCGGGTCGCCCTCCTCGCGCACGGCCGCGCCGAACAGTTCGGCGATCCGCGCCATGTCGTCCTCGTCCATGCCCTGGGTGGTGACGGCCGCGGTGCCCAGCCGGAGGCCGCGCGCGTCCCCGTACGGCAGGGCGCAGGTGTCCAGGACCATCCCGGCGGCCATGAGCCGCTCGCGGGCGGTGCGGCCGTCGACGCCCAGCGGGGCGGGGTCCGCGACGACGATGTGGGTGTCCGTGCCGCCCGTGGTGACCTCGAAGCCCTCGGCCTCCAGGGCGCTCGCCAGGACCCGGGCGTGCGCGACGACCCGGTGGGCGTAGACCGCGTACGCCGGGGTCGCCGCCTCGCCGAACGCGACGGCCTTCGCCGCGACCGTGTGCATCTGGGCGCCGCCCTGGGTGAACGGGAACACCGCGCGGTCGATCCGCTCGGCCAGCTCGACGCCGCACAGGATCATGCCGCCGCGCGGCCCGCGCAGCACCTTGTGCGTGGTGGCGCACACCACGTCCGCGTACGGGACCGGGCTGGGCGCCGCTCCCCCGGCGATCAGGCCCATCGGATGGGCCGCGTCCGCGATCAGATAGGCGCCGGCCTCGTCGGCGATGTCGCGGAACTGCTCGTAGTCGGGGTGCCGGGGGTACGAGATCGAGCCGCAGACGATCGCCTTGGGGCGTCGCGCCCTGGCGAGGGCGCGCACCTGCGCGTAGTCGATGAGCCCGCTGTCGGGATCGACGCCGTACCCCGCGAACTCGAACCAGCGCCCGGAGAAGTTGCCGGGGGCGCCGTGGGTGAGGTGGCCGCCGTACGGGAGTCCCATGGCCAGCACCGTGTCGCCGGGGCGCAGCAGCGCGGCGTACGCGGCGAGGACGGCCGAGGAGCCGGAGTGCGGCTGGACGTTGGCGTGCTCGGCACCGAACAGCTCCGTCGCCCGCCGGACGGCGACGCGTTCCGCGGCGTCGGCCTGCTCGCAGCCTCCGTGGTGGCGGGCGCCGGGGTAGCCCTCGGCGTACTTGTTGGCGAGGGGGGAGCCGAGGGCGGCGAGGACCGCGGGCGAGGTGAAGTTCTCGGCCGCGATGAGCTGGAGGGTGCTCGACTGCCGCCCGGCCTCGGCCAGCAGGATGCCGCCGATCTCCGGGTCCTGGCGGAGCAGGGCGCCGAAGTCCTGCGGCAGGGCGGTCGCGGCGTCCGGCAGGGGCTTCGGTGGCGCGGCCGCGCGGGCGGCGGGAGTGGTGACCGGCATCGGGGGCTCCGGGCCTGGAGGGGGGTGCGTGGCGTCAGATCCAATGTAGGCCCGCCCCGGGCCGCCTGCCCGCTGCCGGGCGCCCCTCTACGCCGGTCGGCGCATCCCGCCGTGCGGGGGCGTGGGCCGGGCGCACCTCAGTGGGGGGCGCGTACCCCGGTGAGTGCCGTCATGACGGGATCGAGCGCCTGGCTGATCTCGTCACCGATGGAGCGGAAGAACGTGATCGGGGCGCCGTACGGGTCGTAGACCTCGTCCGCCTCCGCGGTGGGGGCCAGCAGCCAGCCGCGCAGGGCCGCCGCGGCGCGCACCAGCGCGCGGGCACGCTCGACGACGCCCTCCTCACGGGCGTCGGGCAGCGTCGCGGGGTCTATGGCCCGCACCAGCCGGGTGAACTCCTTGAGCGTGAAGGTCCGCAGGCCCGCCGAGTGCCCCATGGAGATCACCTGGGCGCGGTGGTCGCGGGTCGCGGTGAGCACCAGGTCGGCGCGGATCACGTGCTCGTCGAGGAGCTCGCGGCCCACGAAGCCGGTGGCGTCGGCGCCGAAGTCGGCGAGGACGACCTCGGCGTTGGCCTCCATGGGTGCGCCCTCGTGCCCCCAGGTGCCCGCGCTCTCGACGATGAGCCCGCCGCTCAGCGGGTCCCCCAGGCGGTCCACGAGGGCATGGCGGGTGAGCCGCTCGGTGATGGGCGAGCGGCAGACGTTGCCGGTGCTGACGTGGAGGATGCGGAAAGTGTCGTGCTGCCCCGCTATGCCACGCCCCTCAGGGGCGGTCAATTGGCCACCTCGAGGTCGGGTACCACCTTGCGGAGTTCCTCGACCGAGAGGGCGCCCGCCCGCAGCAGGACCGGGATCTTGCCGGTGACGTCGACGATCGAGGACGGGACGATCCCGGGGGTCGGGCCGCCGTCGAGGTAGACGGAGACGCTGTCACCGAGCATCTCCTGGGCGGCGTCACAGGTCTCGGGCGAGGGGTGTCCGGTGAGGTTGGCGCTGGAGACGCCCATCGGGCCGACCTCCGTGAGGAGCTCGATGGCGACCGGGTGCAGGGGCATCCGGACGGCCACGGTGCCACGGGTGTCGCCCAGGTCCCACTGGAGGGACGGCTGGTGCTTGGCGACGAGCGTGAGCGCGCCGGGCCAGAACGCGTCGACGAGCTCCCAGGCCTGCTCGGAGAAGTCGGTGACCAGGCCGTGCAGGGTGTTCGGGGAGCCGATCAGGACAGGGGTCGGCATGTTGCGGCCGCGGCCCTTGGCGTCGAGCAGGTCGGCGACGGCCTCCGAGCTGAAGGCGTCCGCACCGATCCCGTACACGGTGTCGGTGGGCAGCACGACCAGTTCGCCGCGGCGGACGGCGGACGCGGCTTCACGCAGGCCGGTCGTACGGTCGGTCGCGTCGTTGCAGTCGTATCGCCGTGCCATCAGCCGGCCTCCTCGGACATGTACGGGTCTGTGGGGTGGGGATCGTGCGGTGCCGGTGTCCCGGTGGTCACGGCATGGCCTTGCGGGCCGTCGCGAACCGGGGCCGGTTGTTCAGGTCGGGGTGGTCGGCCGCGTCGGCCCAGCCACGCTCCTCGGTGAAGATCCACGGCACCTGCCCGCCCTGGGTGTCGGCGTGCTCGATGACGACGAGCCCGCCGGGGCGGAGCAGACGGTGTGCGGTGCGTTCGATGCCGCGGATGGTGTCGAGGCCGTCCTCGCCGGAGAAGAGCGCCATCTGCGGGTCGTGGTCGCGGGCCTCCGGCGCCACGTACTCCCACTCGGTGAGCGGGATGTAGGGCGGGTTGGAGATGACCAGGTCGACCTGGCCGTCGAGCTCGGGGAGGGCGCTCAGCGCGTCTCCGCGGTGGACGGTGACCCTGGACTCCTCGGCGTTCTTCCGGGTCCAGCGCAGGGCGTCCTCGGACAGCTCCACGGCGTGCACACGGGAGCGCGGGACCTCCTGCGCCATGGCGAGCGCGATCGCGCCCGATCCGGTGCAGAGGTCGACGATCAGCGGTTCGACGACGTCCATCGCGCGGACGGCGTCTATCGCCCAGCCGACGACCGACTCGGTCTCCGGGCGCGGGACGAAGACGCCGGGGCCGACCTGGAGTTCCAGGTAGCGGAAGAAGGCGCGGCCGGTGATGTGCTGGAGCGGTTCGCGGGCCTCGCGGCGGGCGATCGTCTCCCAGTAGCGGGCGTCGAAGTCGGCGTCCGGCACGTTGTGCAGCTCGCCCCGCTTGACCCCGTGCACGAACGCGGCGAGTTCCTCGGCGTCGAATCGCGGTGAGGGGACACCGGCGTCGGCCAGCCGCTGGGTGGCCTGGGCCACCTCGGCGAGCAGCAGGTTCATCGCGGTTCTCCGTACGGGTTCACGAGCGGGGCGGGGCTGTGGGGCAGACGGCTTATGCGGCGGCGAGCTTGGCTGCGGAGTCGGCGTCCACGCAGGCCTGGATGACGGCGTCGAGGTCACCGTCGAGGACCTGGTCCAAGTTGTACGCCTTGAAGCCCACCCGGTGGTCCGAGATCCGGTTTTCCGGGTAGTTGTACGTCCGGATCTTCTCCGAGCGGTCCACGGTACGCACCTGGCTGCGGCGCACGTCGGAGGCCTCCTGCTCGGCGGCCTCCTGGGCGGCGGCCAGCAGCCGGGAGCGCAGGATGCGCATGGCCTGCTCCTTGTTCTGGAGCTGGCTCTTCTCGTTCTGGCAGGAGGCGACGACGCCGGTCGGCAGGTGCGTGATGCGCACGGCGGAGTCCGTGGTGTTGACGGACTGGCCGCCGGGGCCCGAGGAGCGGTAGACGTCGATGCGGAGGTCGTTGGCGTGGATCTCCACGTCGACCTCCTCCGCCTCGGGCGTGACGAGCACACCGGCGGCCGAGGTGTGGATGCGGCCCTGCGACTCGGTGGAGGGCACGCGCTGCACGCGGTGCACCCCGCCCTCGTACTTCATCCGGGCCCAGACGCCCTGGCCGGGCTCGGTGGCGCCGTTGCCGCCCTTGGTCTTCACGGCGACCTGGACGTCCTTGTAGCCGCCCAGCTCGGACTCGGTGGAGTCGATGATCTCGGTCTTCCAGCCGACGCGCTCGGCGTACCGCAGGTACATGCGGAGCAGATCGCCGGCGAAGAGGGCGGACTCGTCGCCGCCCGCGCCCGCCTTGATCTCCAGGAGCACGTCCTTGTCGTCGCTGGGGTCGCGCGGGACCAGGAGGAGGCGGAGCTTCTCGGTGATCTCCTCGCGCTGCTTCTCCAGGACCTTGACCTCGGCGGCGAAGTCCGGGTCGTCGGCGGCGAATTCGCGCGCCGTCCCGATGTCGTCGCCGGTCTGCTTCCAGGACCGGTAGGTGGAGACGATCGGGGTCAGCTCCGCGTAGCGCTTGTTCAGCTTGCGCGCGTTGGCCTGGTCGGCGTGGACCGACGGGTCGGCGAGCTTCTTCTCGAGATCGGCGTGCTCGCCGATCAGTTCCTCGACCGCCTCGAACATCTTCGGGCTCCTGGTTTCTGCGTCATACGTCTGCGGGCCTGGCTGGACGGTGTGCCGCCGGTGCCGCTCCCCGGAGGGGCGGCCGGACGCACAGCCGGAAAAAACGCCGGTCCCGGCGCCCCGCTGGAGGGCGTCGGGAACCGGCGCAGTGGCTCGCTACTTGCTGGCGGAGCCGGCAGCCTTGCCGAAGCGGGCCTCGAAGCGGGCCACGCGGCCGCCGGTGTCGAGGATCTTCTGCTTGCCCGTGTAGAACGGGTGGCACTCGGAGCAGACGTCGGCGCGGATGGCGCCGCCCTCAAGGGTGCTCCGGGTGGTGAACGACGCACCGCAGGTGCAGCTGACCTGGGTCTCGACGTACTCGGGGTGAATGTCGCGCTTCAAGGTGTCTCCTAGATTCGGGAGGGCTCCGGGTCGTTCGCGCGGATTGCGCGTCCGTGAACCGGGGCCGACGTACCAGTCTGCCAGGACCGGCCGTATCTCCCAAAACGAGACCTCGGCCGTGTGTATTCCCGTACGCCCGGGGAACGTTCCGCTACCGCGCGGTGACGGAACGTCCCGTTCACCGTACGACGTCCCCCGCGTCGCCCTTGTCACCGGCCGACTTCGCCGTCGCGGACGCCGGGACCGGCTTGTCCTGCTTGAGGGCGGCCCAGACCTGCTCCCCCGCCTTCTTCTGGGGCAGCACCCGGTTCGGGTCCTGGGGGTCGTACTCCACGGGGAGCGTGACCATGTCGACGTCCTTCGAGCCGAGGCCCTTGAGCCCGTTCGCGAAGCCGGTGAGCTTCTTGACGGAGGCCAGCTCGGAGTCGGTGGTGACGGCCTGGGTGGCGGTGTCGGCGAGGCCGAAGAGGGTCTTCGGGTTCGAGAACACCCCGACGCTCTTCGCCTGGTCCATCAGCGCCTTGACGAACGCCTGCTGGAGCTGGATGCGGCCGAGGTCACTGCCGTCGCCGACACTGTGGCGCGTACGGACCAGGCCGAGCGACTGCTCGCCGCTGAGCGTGTGGGTGCCGGGCTTCAGGGCGAGGTGGCTGTCGGGGTCGTCGATCGACTCCGAGGTGGTGACCTTCACCCCGCCGAGCTCGTCGACGAGCTTCTCGAACCCGGTGAAGTCGACCTCGACGTAGTGGTCCATGCGGATGCCGGACATCGCCTCGACGGTCTTCACCGCGCAGGCGGGCCCGCCGACCTGGTACGCCGAGTTGAACATCTGCTCGTGCGCAGCGGCGACCTGCTCACCGGTCGTGTCGCTGGTGCAGGCGGGACGGTCGACGAGGGTGTCGCGCGGGACGGAGACGACGCTCGCGGCGGTGTGGCCCTCGTCGACGTGGACGATCATCGCGGTGTCGGCACGGGCGGAGCCCTCGTCGGCGCCGTACTTCCCGTTGGCACCGGAGCGGGAGTCGGAACCCAGCACCAGGATGTCCTGCGACCCGTTGTCGACGTCGTCGGGGCGGTCGGTTCCCAGGGCGGCGTCGATGTCGACGCCCTTCAGGTTCCCGTCGAGGGTGACGTACGCGTAAGCGAGCCCGGAACCCCCGACGACGACCAGGGCGGCGGCACCCCACAGGGCGACCCGCTTCACCCGCCGCGCCCGCGACGGCTTCCTCCGGCGGCTGCCGGTGCCGCGTATTCGGCCGGCGCTCCTGCTCTGCTCGCTCATGCGATCCCTCTTTCGCTTCTCGCTGCTACCCCCTGCCGTGGTGCACGGGCGCGGTCCGGCGTCACTCGGTGGGACGACCGGAGCACCCAGAAGCGTTGCACAACGAGCCGAGGCCCCCGTCGTGCGACGGGGGCCTCGGGAGGAGCGGGTGAACGGGCCGGTATCCCGGGGCTCACCTGGTCATTCAGCTGACCGTGTAGTAGCTGTTCCAGCCGGTTCCGAGCTTGACCTGTGTGGCGAAGATCTCCGATGTGCCCACGCCCGTCCCCTTGAGGAGGTACAGCGCGCCGGCGGGCGTACGGGCCACGAGGTCGGACTTGGCGTCGCCGTTGACGTCACCCGGCGTGACGAGCAGGTCGTAGGCGGACCAGTTGCTGCGGACCAGTACCGGGGCCTCGAACGGGGCGGTGGACTTGCCCGTGCCCTTGGCGAGGTAGAGGTCGTTGGTGCCACCCCGGCGGAGAAGCAGGTCGTTCTTGCCGTCGTAGGTGAAGTCGCCGTGACCGCGGACCTGGTTGTACACCTGGTATCCGGTCGCGGCCTTGACCGCGGTGTTGAACTTGCCGTTGCCGTAGCTCGGGTAGACCATCAGGTCGCCCGTCGAGGTGACGGCCAGGACATCACCCTTGCCGTCGTTGTTCACGTCGCCGGGGGCGACGATCGCGCGAACCGTCTTCCAGCCGCTGAACATCTTCGTCCTGGCGTAGGTCGAGCTGCTGGCGGAACGGTGCAGCCAGTACACGTCGCCCGTCGTGCCCTCGCGGGCGATGAGGTCCTCGTAACCGTCACGGTCGAGGTCCGTCTGGACGAAGAGGTTGTAGGCGCTGTACGAACCCGCGAAGGCCTTGCGTGCTGCGAGCGCCTCGCCGGTGGAGTTGACGGTGTAGGCGGTCGCACCGGTGGTGCGTGCGAAGAGGTCGGCGCGGTGGTCGCGGCTGAAGCTGGTGTCGTCGATCCGCGGCTGGATCGAGCGGTAGTAGGTCGCGACCTTGGTGTACACGTCGTACGTGCCCCGCATGTTGCAGGCCTCGGTCTGGCTGGCCACACCCCACGAGGTGATGCCGATGACCCGGCCGCTGACGAACATCGGGCTGCCCGAGTCACCGGGGCAGGTGGCCTTGCCCGTCGAGTCGTTTCCGGTGCCGCCCACACCCGCGCAGATCATGTGCCCGGGCTTGTACGCGCCGGGGATGGAGACCGCCGTGTCGAGGCTCTCCGAGCACTCGGCGTCCGAACGCAGCGGCTGCTCGAGGCGCAGGAGGGTGTCCGACAGCGGGGAGAAGTCGTAGTCCGAGCCGGTCATGCCCCACCCGTACGTGGTGGCCACGGTCCCGGCGGTGTAGCGGGCGTTGTCGCCGTACGAGGCGGGCTGGGCCGGCGTGTACGAGAGCGGCTTGGAAAGCGTGAGCAGAGCGACGTCGTTGTCGATCGCGTCCGCGTTGTACGAACCCGCGAAATAGGAGCGGGTGATGCTTACGGCGGTGCCCTCGTCATTGGGGCCGCCGGCGAGCTTGGCCGTTCCGGCGAGCACCAGGCCCTGCCCGACCATGTTCAGCGCTTTGCCGTTCTCGTCCGTCACGCAGTGCGCGGCCGTCATCACCTTGTTGGGAGCGACGAGCGTGCCCCCACAGGTGAAGTAGTAGTAGCCGTCGTTGTCGAACTCGAAGAGAAGCTGAACCATCCAGGGAGCACTGCTGAATGCGGTGCTGGTACCGCCGATGATGCGCGGGGACTTCCCCTGGGGGCTGACCACGGTGGCACCCTTGGGCGGCAGGAACCGCTCGCCGCCGTCGGCGGCCTGGGCGTTGACCGTCAGACCGCTGCCGAGCAGCGCCAGCGCCGCTATGCCGGCGCCTATCAGTCCTCGAAGTTTTCGTACCCGTCCGGCATGACGCGATATGCGCACGCAAGTCTCCCGTTGTCCAATGGCATTTCAGAGAATGTGTGCCGTATGTGGGGGGACTGTGACGGCCAGTTGATATTACACACAGAAATCCGCCCCGTCACTCGAGTAACGGGGCGGATTCCAGGGGTGTTTGGGCTCTCCTGATTCAGAGGTCCGGTCAGTCGTTGCCGTTGCCCGGCGCCGGCGTCGTCTTCTGGATCTGGAGCAGGAACTCCGCGTTGGACTGCGTCTTCTTCATGCGGTCCAGCAGGAGCTCGATCGCCTGCTGCTGGTCGAGCGCGTGGAGCACCCGGCGCAGCTTCCAGACGATCGCCAGCTCGTCGCTGCCGAGCAGGATCTCTTCCTTACGGGTGCTGGACGCGTCCACGTCCACCGCCGGGAAGATGCGCTTGTCCGAGAGCTTCCGGTCGAGCTTGAGCTCCATGTTGCCGGTGCCCTTGAACTCCTCGAAGATCACCTCGTCCATGCGCGAGCCGGTCTCGACGAGCGCGGTGGCCAGGATGGTCAGCGAGCCGCCGTCCTCGATGTTGCGCGCCGCACCGAAGAAGCGCTTCGGCGGGTACAGCGCGGTCGAGTCGACACCACCGGACAGGATGCGGCCGGAGGCCGGTGCCGCCAGGTTGTAGGCGCGGCCCAGGCGGGTGATCGAGTCCAGCAGGACGACCACGTCGTGGCCCAGCTCCACGAGGCGCTTCGCGCGCTCGATGGCGAGCTCGGCGACCGTGGTGTGGTCCTCGGCGGGACGGTCGAAGGTCGAGGAGATGACCTCGCCCTTCACCGACCGCTGCATGTCGGTGACCTCTTCCGGACGCTCGTCGACCAGGACGACCATCAGGTGGCACTCGGGGCTGTTGACCGTGATCGCGTTGGCGATGGCCTGCAGGATCATGGTCTTACCGGTCTTCGGCGGGGCCACGATCAGGCCTCGCTGGCCCTTGCCGATCGGGGCGACCAGGTCGATGATCCGGGTGGTCAGGATGTTGGAGTCGGTCTCCAGACGGAGCCGGTCCTGTGGGTACAGCGGGGTCAGCTTCTGGAACTCGGGACGGCCGCGGCCGGTCTCCGGCGCCATGCCGTTGACGGAGTCCAGACGGACCAGCGCGTTGAACTTCTCGCGGCGCTCGCCGTCCTTGGGCTGGCGCACCGCACCGGTGACGTGGTCACCCTTGCGCAGGCCGTTCTTGCGGACCTGGGCGAGCGAGACGTACACGTCGTTCGGTCCCGGCAGGTAGCCGGAGGTCCGGATGAACGCGTAGTTGTCGAGGATGTCGAGGATGCCCGCGACGGGGATCAGGACGTCGTCGTCGGCCACCTGCACGTCGGTCGCGAAGTCGTCGCGGCCACGACGGCCACGGCGGTCGCGGTAACGCCCGCGGCGCCCACGGCGGCCGCCCTCGTCGTCGTAACCGTCGTCCTGCTGGCCGCCGCCACCCTGCTGGCCCTGGCCCTGGTTCTGGCCGCCGCCCTGCTGGCCCTGACGGCGTCCGCCGCCCTGCTGGCCCTGGTCGTCGCCCTTGCCGCGCCGGTCGCGCTGGCGGTCCCTGCGGTCACCGCGGTCCTGGCGGTCGCCACGGTCACGCCGGCCGTCCTGGCGGTCGCCGCGACGGCCCTCGGCCGTGTCGGCCGCGGACTCGGCCTTGGCGTCGCCCTTCGTCTCGGCGCGCTCGTCGCCGCGGTCCTGACGGCCCTCGGCCTTGGGCTCGCTCTTCGGCTCGGCGTCCGTCCTGGACTCGGCCTTCGGCTCCGCCTTGGTGTCGGGGCTGCCCGCCTGCGCGGTCGCCCGGCGACGGCGGCGCTCGCCCGTCGGCTGCTCGTCGCTGGCCGGCTGGCCCGGGATGTCGATCTGCTGCTGGGCGGCGGCCTTGTCGGCGGCCGGGGCGGCAGCGGTCTCGTCACCGGTGCGCGTCTTGGACGTGGCACGCCGCTTGGGCTTGCTCCCGGCGTCCGTACCGGCGGACGCGGCGGCCTTGGGGGCGGGCGCGGAGGAGCCTCCCGCCTGCGCCTCCTTGATGACCTCGATCAGCTGGCTCTTGCGCATCCGCGCAGTTCCCCTGATGCCGAGGCCGGACGCGACCTGCTGCAGCTCGGCCAGGACCATGCCCTCGAGGCCGGTGCCGGAGCGGCGGCGCCGTGCGGTGGTGCCAGTGGCAGCACCTTCGGCGGGCACGGAGCTGTCGACGCTCTTGTCGGCGCTCACGCCCATCAGATCGGTGGTGTCGCTCACGAAGGGTCCTTCCCTGGAGCGGACGTCGGCCTTCTGGCTCGGCGACCGGTTGTGCTGTCCGACTGCGGTCTGTTGATCGTGTCGATCGCGGACCTTGCCGGGGCGGTGGTCCGCCGGGTACGGCGGAGAGACGAATGTGCGGGGTTCCGGCGCGAGATCCCCCTGCTCGGCCCACTCCTGGACGAGCAAGAGGGTGTCGTGCCGGTTCCGGAGCGTGCTCGAAAGCTCAGGCAGGCTGCTCAGGCAGTCGGGGAGGCTCCCGGAAGAGTGGTGGTCCCGGAGGGGGACACGAAGCAACGCGCCACGAAGACGTCGATTGCTGACTTGAGGTTAACACTACCGGCTCCAACAAACATTCCCCCTCTCATGCACCGGCAATCACGTGGGATTACGCGGCGAGCGGCAACACGCTCGCACCCGTGGCGTCGAGGGCGAGCCGGTTCGCGGCCCAGCCCTCACCCGCCAGCCGGGCGACCTTGTCGGCCGAACCCTCCTCCGTCAGTGCGAGCACGGTCGGCCCCGCACCGGAGATGACAGCGGGGACACCGTCGGCGCGCAGCCGGTTCACCAGCTCCACGCTCTGCGGCATCGCCGGGCCCCGGTATTCCTGGTGGATCCGGTCCTCCGTGGCCGCGAGCAGCAGCTCGGGCCGCCGCGTCAGGGCCTCGACCAGCAGGGCCGCGCGGCCGGCGTTGGCCGCGGCGTCCACATGGGGGACGGTGCGCGGCAGCAGGCCGCGGGCGGTCTCGGTGAGCACCGGGGTGGCCGGGACGAAGACCACCGGCACGACGGAGTCGGCGGGGTCCATCCGGATCGCCCTGGCGGCTCCGCCGTCCGTCCAGGCGAGCGTGAAGCCGCCGAGCAGACAGGCGGCGACGTTGTCGGGGTGGCCCTCGATCTCGGTGGCCAGCTCCAGCAGCGCGGCGTCGTCGAGGCGGGCCTCGCCGCCCGTCGTCACGGCGCGGGCGGCGACGATCCCGGCGCAGATGGCGGCGGACGAGGATCCGAGGCCGCGGCCGTGCGGGATGCGGTTGGCGCAGACGATCTCCAGGCCTCGGGGCTGTCCGCCGAGCAGGTCGAAGGCCGTGCGCAGGGAGCGTACGAGCAGGTGGCTCTCGTCGCGGGGCAGCGTCTCGGCGCCCTCACCCGCGATGTCGATGTGCAGCCCGGAATCGGCGACCCGGACGACGACGTCGTCGTAGAGCCCCAGCGAGAGGCCGAGGGCGTCGAAACCCGGGCCCAGATTGGCGCTGGTTGCGGGGACGCGCACCCGGACGGCGGCGGCTCGGAACGCGGGACCGGCCATCGGTTGGACGACTCTTCCTGTACGGCGGCGGGGATGTGGTGCAGGGTACTTCGACGTGCGTGGGGTGCCGTTGCGCGGGGGGACGGGGGGCCCGGCAGTCACGACGGCTGCAGCACCGCGGCGGATGCGGCGGGGCGGGTCGTACACAGCTTATCGAAGGAAGGTTCTGTGGCGACATAGGGCGCACGGGAGGCGCACGATGCGTGTCGCACACCTCCCATGCGCTCTCCGCCCCCGAAGGGCGGCTGAGCTGCGGCGGACGCCGGCTACGCGAGGCCCAGCTTCTCGGCCGCGGCCACCGCGTCGACCGGGACGGTCACCGGCTGCGGAGCACCCGCGACGGCCCAGTCGGGGTCCTTGAGGCCGTTGCCCGTGACGGTGCAGACGATCTTCTGGCCGGGGTCGACCTTGCCCTCGTCGGCGGCCTTGAGCAGACCGGCCACCGAGGCCGCCGACGCGGGCTCCACGAAGACACCCTCCTGGGAGGCCAGCAGGCGGTACGCCGACAGGATCTGACGGTCCGTCACATCGTCGATGAAGCCGCCCGACTCGTCGCGCGCGTCCAGGGCGAACTGCCAGGACGCCGGGTTGCCGATGCGGATCGCGGTGGCGATGGTCGCCGGGTCCTTGACGATCTCGCCGCGCACGATCGGCGCGGAGCCGGACGCCTGGAAGCCCCACATGCGCGGGGCGCGCGTGGAGATGCCGTCCTTGGCGTACTCCCTGTAGCCCCGCCAGTAGGCCGTGATGTTGCCCGCGTTGCCCACCGGCAGGACGTGGATGTCCGGGGCGTCGCCGAGCGCGTCGACGATCTCGAACGCGGCGGTCTTCTGGCCTTCGATCCGGACCGGGTTGACCGAATTGACCAGCGCCACCGGGTAGTTGTCCGAGAGGCTGCGGGCCAGGGTCAGGCAGTCGTCGAAGTTCCCGTCGACCTGGAGGATCTTGGCGCCGTGGACGAGCGCCTGCCCCATCTTGCCGAGCGCGATCTTGCCCTGCGGCACGAGGACCGCGCAGACCATGCCCGCGCGCACCGCGTAGGCGGCGGCGGAGGCGGAGGTGTTGCCGGTGGAGGCGCAGATGACGGCCTGCGCACCCTCCTCCTTGGCCCGGGTGATCGCCATGGTCATGCCGCGGTCCTTGAACGAACCGGTGGGGTTGGCGCCCTCGACCTTGAGGTGCACCTCGCAGCCCGTGCGCTCGGAGAGGACCTGCGCCGGGACGAGCGGCGTGCCGCCCTCACGGAGTGTGACGACCGGCGTCGTGCTCGTGACCGGAAGACGGTCCCGGTACTCCTCGATGATGCCGCGCCACTGGTGGGTGCCCTTGCTGGTCATGGGTCCTTACTCCCCTTCAACACGCATGATGCTGGCGACACCGCGCACGGTGTCGAGCTTGCGCAGCGCTTCGACGGTCCCGGAGAGGGCAGCGTCGGGCGCGCGGTGGGTGACGACGACGAGGGAGGCCTCGCCGCCGGTTTCCTGACTGTCAGGCCGACTCTGCTGGCGGACCGTATCGATGGATACGCCCTGTTCGGCGAAGACCGTCGCGACCTGGGCGAGCACGCCAGGCTTGTCGGCCACGTCGAGACTGATGTGGTAGCGCGTGACGACATCGCCCATGGGGCTGACCGGCAGACGCGTGTACGCGGACTCACCGGGGCCGGTGGTCTCGCCGATGATGTTGCGGCATACGGCGACGAGGTCGCCCAGGACCGCGGAGGCCGTCGGGGCGCCGCCGGCGCCGGGCCCGTAGAACATGAGCTGTCCGGCCGCCTCGGCCTCGACGAAGACCGCGTTGTACGCCTCGCGCACGGAGGCCAGCGGGTGGCTGAGCGGGATCATCGCGGGGTGCACGCGGGCGGTGACGGAATTGCCGTCGGCGGCGCGCTCGCAGATCGCGAGGAGCTTGACGGTACAGCCCATGCGGCGGGCGGAGGCGATGTCGGCGGCGGTGACCTCGGTGATGCCCTCGCGGTGCACCTCCCCGATCTTCACCCGGGTGTGGAAGGCGATCCCGGCGAGGATGGCGGCCTTCGCGGCGGCGTCGAAGCCCTCGACGTCGGCGGTGGGGTCGGCCTCGGCGTAACCGAGGGCGGTGGCCTCGTCGAGCGCCTCGGAATACCCGGCTCCGCTCGTGTCCATCCGGTCGAGGATGAAGTTGGTCGTGCCGTTGACGATGCCCAGCACCCGGTTGACCTTGTCGCCGGCGAGGGACTCGCGCAGCGGCCGTACGAGCGGGATGGCCCCGGCCACGGCCGCCTCGTAGTAGAGGTCCCGGCCGTTCCTCTCGGCGGCGGCGTGGAGCGCCGAGCCATCCTCGGCGAGCAGCGCCTTGTTGGCCGAGACGACGCCCGCGCCGTGCTCGAAGGCGGTCGTGATGAGCGTACGGGCGGGCTCGATGCCCCCGATGACCTCGACGACGACGTCGATGTCGCCCCGTTTGACCAGGGCGGTCGCATCGGTGGTGATCAGTGCGGGGTCGATGCCCTCCCGCACCTTGGAGGGCCGGCGGACGGCGACACCGGCGAGCTCGACCGGTGCGCCGATGCGCGCGGCGAGGTCGTCGGCGTGCGTCGTCATGATGCGCGCCACCTCTGAGCCGACCACTCCACAGCCCAGCAGCGCCACCTTCAGCGGACGCGTACGCATCATCCGACCTCGTTTCTCATACTTCTGATGTGTGGACCAGTCTCACTCACCGGACGGGGGTTTCTGCCACCCGTCCGGATTTTGAGATGTGAATTTCATCAGCCGACATCGAGACGCAGGAGATCTTCCTCCGTCTCGCGCCGGACGATGACCCGCGCTTCCCCGTCGCGCACGGCGACGACCGGCGGGCGCAGGGCGTGGTTGTAGTTGCTCGCCATGGAGCGGCAGTACGCACCGGTGGCGGGCACGGCGATCAGGTCGCCCGGCGCCAGGTCGGACGGCAGGAACGCGTCCTTGACCACGATGTCACCGCTCTCGCAGTGCTTGCCGACGACCCTGACGAGCATGGGCTCGGCGTCGGAGCTGCGGGAGACGAGCGCCACGCTGTACTCGGCGTCGTACAGGGCGGTGCGGATGTTGTCCGACATGCCGCCGTCGACGCTGACGTACGTCCGCAGGCCTTCGAGGGGCTTGATGGTGCCGACCTCGTACAGCGTGAAGGCGGTGGGGCCGACGATCGCGCGGCCCGGTTCGACGGAGATGCGCGGGGTCCGCAGACCGGCCGACTCGCACTCGCGGGTCACGATGTCGCTGAGCGCCTTGGCGATCTCGTGCGGCTCGCGGGGGTCGTCCTCGGAGGTGTACGCGATCCCGAGGCCGCCGCCGAGGTCGATCTCGGGGAGCTCGACGCCGTGCTCGTCGCGGACCTCGGCGAGCAGCTGCACCACGCGCCGCGCGGAGACCTCGAAGCCGGCCATGTCGAAGATCTGCGAGCCGATGTGCGAGTGGATGCCGATGAGCTCGATGCCGTCCAGGGTGAGGGCCCTGCGGACCGCCTCGGCCGCCAGTCCGTCCGCCAGCGCGATGCCGAACTTCTGGTCCTCGTGGGCGGTGGCGATGAACTCGTGGGTGTGGGCCTCGACGCCGACCGTGACGCGGATCTGCACGCGCTGGCGGACGCCGAGCCGCTGGGCGACGTGCGCGACGCGGACGATCTCCTGGAAGGAGTCGAGGACGATGCGCCCGACGCCCGCCTCGACGGCCCGCTCGATCTCGGCGACGGTCTTGTTGTTGCCGTGAAAGGCGATGCGCTCGGCGGGCATCCCGGCGTCCAGCGCGGTGGCCAGCTCGCCGCCGGAGCAGACGTCGAGGTTCAGCCCCTCCTCCTGGAGCCAGCGCACCACGGCACGCGAGAGGAAGGCCTTGCCGGCGTAGAAGACGTCGGCGTCCGGTCCGAAGGCGTCGGACCAGGCGCGGCAGCGGGCCCGGAAGTCGGACTCGTCCAGGAAGTACGCCGGGGTGCCGAACTCCTCGGCCAAGCGGGCGACTTCGATCCCGCCGACGGTGAGCGCGCCGTCCGCGTCACGGGTGACGGTACGGGACCAGACCTTCGGGTCCAGCTCGTTGAGGTCGGTGGCCGGGGCGGTGTAGTGACCCTCGGGGTAGACGTCGGCGTGACGGGGCCCGGCGGGGTGTGCGGATCGGCTCATCGTTCTGCTCTGCTCTCTCAAGTCTCTCGTCAGAGGTGGGGGGGCGCGCTGATGCCGAGCACGAACAGGCCGCCTGCCAGCACCTTCCCGGCGGCTTCGGCAAGGGCCAGCCGGGAACGGTGGGCGGCCGAGGGTTTCTCGTCGCCGACGGGGAGCGGCGGGGCCGTGGCGTGGAGGTCGAGGAGGGCGTCCGCCGTGGTCTCCAGGAACCGGGCGACGCGGTCGGGCGCGTGCAGGCGCGCCGCCGAGGCGAGGACACCGGGGTGGTCGGCGAGCGCGGCGTGCAGCGCGGGGGCGTCGACGTCGGTCTCGTACCGGCCGGTGAAGCCGAGCCGCTCCGCCTCGCGGGTGAGCGCGCGGGTACGGGCGTAGGCGTAGCGGACCAGGAAGAACGGATTGGCCTCCCCCTGTACGAGGAGGTCGTCGCCCAGGGGCGCGTGGTCGTGGGCGGCGGGCCGCTGCAGTCCCCAGAGCGCGGCGTCGCGCCCGAGCCGGTCCACCAGCGCCCCGGCGGTGGCGCCGGCGGGGACGGGGCGGATCAGGGCGCTTTCCTCGGCCCCGTACCGCGTGCCGGCCCTCACCCGCAGTTCCTCCCAGCGGGGGCCGGGCTCGCCGGTGCAGCCGACGAGCACCTGGCCGCCCTGGGTGCGCAGGAGCCGCGCCACGCTCTGCGCGACGACGGCGGCCCTGATCTCGCGGGGGTGGTGGAGGCGGTGGAGGCGCCCGGCCTCCGTGGTGACCCGCCCGTAGCGCAGGCCGAGCTCGCGGATCTCGCGGACGCGGGCGGCGCGGGCGTCGGCGCCGGTGGTGGCGTCGAGCGTGAAGTTCAGGAAGCCGGGTCCGGTGATCTCGACCCGCCCGATCCCGGGCGTCCCGGCGACCCGGTCCCGCAGGAGCGCGGCCACCTCCCGTGCCGGGAGCGCGGCGGGGCCGGCCAGCTGGAGGGCGACGGCGCAGGCGTAGTCGCCGCTGCCGCCGGGCCGTGTCCGCTCGATCCGCACGCGCGCGGGCACCGGCGCGCGCAGGGCGTCCTCGTCGACCGCGCGGCGCACAGCGTGCAGCACGGTCCGGGAGAGATCGGCGGGGGTCACGGCACCAGCGTATGGGAGGAAGGGGGGCACTTCGCCAACCGGTTTCGCCATACGGGCAGCGACCCGGCCGGCCGCACGCTCAGCCCGCCGCGCTCCCGGCCGTACCGGCACCGCGCCGACCGTCGAGGGGCACGGTGTTCTCACGGTCCACGAGCCGCCGCACCATGCGCACCAGCTCGCTCGGCTCGAAGGGCTTCGCCAGGAACGCGTCGACCCCGGCGGCCGACCCGGAGTCCACCTCGTACGGGGTGCACGCGCTGATGACGGCGACGGGCAGGTGCCCGGTCCTGGGGTCTGCGCGCAGCCGGGCGGCGGTCTGCACGCCGTCGAGCCGGGGCATCACGACATCGAGGGTGATCACGTCCGGGCGGACCTCGTGGACCAGGTCCAGGCACTCGACGCCATCGGCCGCGGTCACGACCTCGAAGCCCTCCAGCTCGAGATTGACCCTGATCAGCTGCCGGATGACCTTGTTGTCGTCGACAACAAGCACGCGGCCGTACGCCCCTGACACCCTTCGAGGGTAGGTCGGGCGGAGGAGCTGCGTCCGGGTTTTGCCCACTTCCGCCCCTGGAGGGTGGCGGGGCCCTCCCTCGCACGGGCGGCGGCGACGCGTAAATACCTGTTCCCGGACACCCCGTCGGAGCTGGTAGGGTTTCACTCGTCGCCGCCGAGGGCAGCGACATCGCCCCCGTAGCTCAGGGGATAGAGCATCGGCCTCCGGAGCCGGGTGCGCAGGTTCGAATCCTGCCGGGGGCACTTCGCAGGAAGTGCCGAAAAGACCCCGTAGCCAGCGGAAACGCTGAGCGCGGGGTCTTTTTTGTGCAGGCGTCCGGCTTGTCCACCGCAAGGACCACGGCCCGGCAACCCGGACCGTGGTGACGACGACCGCTGATGGCGGACGGCCGCGCCCGTGACCGGCGTTCGGTCACGGGCCGGGTGTCACGACCCCACGGGAATCGGACCGCCGAATTCCACCCCGTTTTCCGCAGCCTGGATCGCCTCCCCGGGGCGCTGCCCCGGAATGTGGTCGTCAACCACCGGCTTGCCCATCGCGGTGGCGATGTGTTCCTGGAGTACCTTCCGCCGCTCCTCGAAGAAGGCGTCGAAATCGTCGGCCCGCATCAGCCGGGGGTCCGCGAGGTGTGTCCTGATGCGCTGCTCGACGCCCTCCGGGCTGGTCTCGGCCGCCTTGGCGAGCCGCTGCAGATACTCGGACGGTGCGTGTCCGCCGATGATCCGGTTGGTCCGTGCCGTCAAAGGAGCCTTGTTGACGATGGAGTTGTAGACGGAACGCTCATGGCCGTTCTTGTTGCACCAGGCCTGCGGGAAGATGTGATGGATATCCATCGCCTCGTCGAAGTAGACGCTCACCTCCGCCTTCTCCCCCGTACGCCAGTCCGCGGCGCCCGCCTTGAGCAGGAGCGCGTAAATGCCCTTGTACGCGGCGCTCTGCCGGGTCCGCAGGGTCAGCAGGCGGCTCGCCGCGAACTGCGCCTGGGTGACCGTACGGGGTTCCTGCGTCGATCCGCGGATCCAGTCGACGACGTCGGGGAGGTCGAGGTTGAACCGGGTCTCGGTTGTGCCGCCGTACAACTCGCCGAACACCCCGCACCAGTACCAGCGGGCCAGCTTCTCCTGTGCACCCGCGGTCTCCGCGT
Source organism: Streptomyces silvae (assembly GCF_016745505.1). GTDB lineage: Bacteria > Actinomycetota > Actinomycetes > Streptomycetales > Streptomycetaceae > Streptomyces > Streptomyces silvae. The sequence continues at coordinate 28,857 of NZ_JAERUC010000128.1, forward strand.
CCTTGCCGGCGAGGGCGAAGATCGCCGCGAGGGGGATGAGCTGCGTGCCGTACGGCAGGAACCGGGTGTCGAAGACGAACTGCTGGCGCAGGAATTTCGCCGCGGCCTTGAAGCCGGCGACGACATCGGGGGCGTACCGCCTGTAGTCCTCCAGGCCCAGCACGAGCATCTCCTTGCGCTTGCACCCGATGCGCGGCAGACGTTCCTCGTCCGTGCCGGCCTCTTCCTCCCGGCGCCGCCGCTCGGCGGTGGCGAGGAGAGTGACCGCCTGGAGGAAGTCGGTGTTGGAGACGTCTTTCAGGATGGCGTATTCGGGCGCTTCCCAGGCAGAACGGCACTCGTGCCAGTGTCGTCGCAGATCGAACTCGTCGGCGGCGTACGTCGCCGTCAGCAACTCGAAGACGGTGAGAGTGACTCCCCCGGTGTTGACCTTCTCGAAGACCTGGCAGACCGCCTGACGTGGGGTGCCCTTGCCGAGTTCGATGACCGGGAAGTGGTAGAGGTCGAATGACTTGATGAAGCTGTCGCGGAAGCGGTACCAGAGCTCCATCGCATCCGGTGCGAAATTGCAGTGGCGGGCGAAGCCGTCGCCCCATGAGTTGTCGAAGAGGCATCGCAACGGGAAAACGCGGTGCTGGTACTCCAACTCCCTTGTCGAATAGTCTTCCAGGATCTCGCCTCGGAAGTTGACCACCTTGCGTGAGGGAGGGATGAACCGGATGGCCTCCTCGCGATCCTCGTTCTCGTCGATCGCCTTGACCATGTCGACGTAGAACCAACCGCTCACCCGGCGTTTACGCTCGTCCTGGGTCTCCACCGGGCTGTTCATCGCGAGCGACTGGAACAGCGAGGTGAGCCGCTGCTGTCCATCCAGAACCAGCGACTCCGGTTGCACCTGCCCGCTCAGGACCGCTCCCTCGATCGGCCTGTACTTGAACCGGACATCTCCGCCGCCCCGGAGCAGCATCACCGTCCCGACCGGGTAGTTGAGAGACACCGAGGCCAGCAGACTCGCGATGTTGGGCCAGGGCCAGACCCACCCACGCTGGAACTCAGGCAACTGGATCTTCCCCGCCCCGACCTGACCCAGCAGATCCCGCAAAGGCCTCTTGTCGATGCTGAAGGTCTCTGTCGCCACATCTTCTCCTTGTGCAGCACAACACGTGCGTCGGCGCACGCTCATCGGGGGCGAGGGGTGGAGCGCTCAGGATTCGCCCGGCTTCTGTCCCGTCGGCCACCGGCTTATGACTTACCTCACCCACCCTGCCTGAGCTTCTGCGCTTCGGCCCCCTTCTTGGTCATTTTGCACCCCGGAGCCGTGACGCCCGGGCCCGGAACAAGGGGCGCCGCCGAAGGACCCGGGAAGTGCGCCGCCCTTGTGAGCCGCTCACCACCGGCCGCATTCGCCTGGCCCTTCTCGCGAGAACCGGTGGAGTCCCGCCCGTGGAGACCGACAAGCTCGGCCCGACTCGTTCAGTCAGCTGTGGGCGTTCTCCCATGCCTCGCGGATCGCGGCCGGAATGCGTCCGCCGGCGGACACTTGGTGGCCGTTGGCCCGAGCCCATTCCCGAATGGTCTCGCTGTCGACGGGTGGCCGGGCCGGGGCCTGCGGCGGGGCCCACAGCGTGGGGTCCGAGGGAACGAATGCGGTCGTCGGTTCGAGGACGTCCTTGGGGAACTGGGGCACGGAGGTCTCGCCGCTCAGTACGGAGACGAGGAACTCGGTGAGGGTCCCGTCGTAGGTGAACCACCGAGGCCCGCGGGCCTCGTTCACGGCGACGCGCCAGGCGTCCGGAGCTGTGCGTGGTTCAGTGATCCAGAAGAGGTGCTCTCCGTTGTCGGTGCCGCCCATCGGGAGGAGTTGCCGCGGGTCGTACGGAACGGGGTAGGTGCCTCGGTCGTGGTCCAGCTGCAGCTGCGCGCGGATCCTGGCGGGCATCGGGCCGGTGAGGTCGACCCATTCGGTGACCCCGTCGGGTTGGTAGATGCGCAGGTAGTCGGCGAAGGACCCCGGGCCGTAGGTGGATGCGAGCCGCTTGTAGTCCTCGGGAAGCGGCACACCGAGAACGCTCTCGACCTGATTCCAGTCGATGGGGCGGCGCCGGCTCGTCTCTTCCGGCGGCGGGCAGAGTCGGGTCAGGGCGGCGAAGGCGGTCACTGGATTCCTCTGGCGCGTCGTTTCATCGAACCATCCAGCGGGAAATCCGGTGGGTCCATCCGTGGCAGTCACCAGCAAGTCCGGCCTGCGCCAGTCACTTTCCGTAGTCGGGCACGGCCGTCGCGAGGCGCTCCGCCACCGTCCGGAGCCAACTCTCTACCGTGAACTCGGCTGGTGGCTCAACCTCCATACCGAGCTCGCCCACACCGACGGCGTAGTCGTGATCCTCCAGTCCGAGGGCCAGCAATTCATGGATCTCACCGACCAGCCGGGCGGTCAGCTGGGGATCGACCGTTTCTCCGTAGTCGCGGACCGCCGCATCGTGGTCGGCGAATTCTTCGGGCATGTCCTGCGAGAACCAGCCGCCGAGGAACTGCGCCAGCTCCCCGAAGCGGGCGTGCCACTCCCAGTGTGTCTGGGGCGACGTCGGCGGAGGCACATCGCCGGACTCGATGCTGCGCTTGATGTGGTCGGCCGTCCTGGACAGCCAGCTCTGCGTCTGGGACTCGGACAGCCCGAGATCGGGTACCGAATAGAACTCGCCGAGGCGCTGTCGCAGGCGGCCGGGCGGGTTCCGTGCGTACTCGCGGAGTTGCTGTTCGGCGACGGACAGCGCCCATGGCCTGGTGTGCCAGGTGTGCCGAAGGTACGCCTGGAGGGCCGACGGCGCTGTGTCCGTTTCCGGATCGCCGGGTTCCTGTCCGGCGAAGGCTGAAACGACGATGTCGAGTTCGCCGTACCGGCGGTCGAACTCAAGCGGCTTCATGGACACTGCGGCACCTTCAGAGGTAGATCGGGTAGGTGGCATGCACGACGAAACCGTGCGGACTCGACGCTTCACGCCTCAACGTCACCCGTGCGGCCCGCACATCGACGGGCTCGCGACCGGCGAGCATCATCGCCTGCAGCAACACGCGTCCGACGGGCTCCTCACGGGATGGCCAGGCAGCCTCGATGGTCAGCCTCGGGCGCGTTCCCTGGGCCAGCCAGCGGTGCACGGCCTGCTCGTTGCGCGTGACGACCTGCTGGGTACACCACTCTGCGGTCGCGCGGTCGGGGTAGGTGGCGGAACGAGTACGCACGGGAAATCCTCAGTCAGTCGTGAAGCCCCAGAAGATGCCGACTTCCGCGGCAGAGACAGCGATTACACCACAGTCCATTACATAGCTGGTAAATCCCTCATAGACACCCTCTCGCCCAAACATGTCGGCATGGGGATTTTCGCGCGCCGACACCGCATTGGTGAAGAACAGCGCGTCTGCCCCGAACCTCTCCAGGACCACTCGCGCGTGAGACATCAGCTCAGCCTCTCGCGCATCAAAATCCTGAATACCCTCCGTCTGGAACCAATCGGCCTGGAGAGTGACCATGATTTGTTCGGCCCCACTCCTGGCCACAGGGAAAGCCGCATCGAAGTCGCCCGGCGTGACAGCACCGAACGGGTTTTCCGACCCCGCACCGTAATTGCTCCCTGCTGGCGCCGTGACAATCCTCGGCCAGCCACGCGGGTCGTCCGTCCGGAGCTGCATGACGTCGAGGGCATCCAGTCGCCAGTCATCGCGTCGCCGCGCTCCCACAGCTGCGAACATGCCTTCCCCGAACATGGCCCGCAGGGAGCGGCTCCAGAGGACGTCGTCAATCTGCGTCACGGCCCGTACCTCACAGTTTTCCAGGAGTGCACACTACGGGTGCTGAGTCTTGTCGGTGGGCATGGAAGTAAGAACGACGAACGGTGGGCTACTCCCCGGGTTGGGTCTCAGGACGACCCACACATTGGTCACATCACGCGCGGCGTTGTCGCCTCGATCCCACGATCTTCCTACGGTGTCGTTCGTCGTCAAGAGAAGTGAGCGGGACGAGTTGGGCCCGGGGTTACCTGCGAGCCAATTGTCGATCTTTCTTTGATTCGACGGTTCATCAAGAGCCGCCTGAGTATACCGCTGCGCGTCCCCGAGGCTCCCGAATGATGACACCGCTTCGGGCCGGATACCGGAAGGCCTGACGATTTGCTGGTCCCGCAGCCTTTGTTCCAACTGCTCATCAGTCTTGCCTACATGTTCGTCCACAACGTGGGACCCGAGCATGCCCTCCTGGTTCGCAAGATCGAGGGGGTATTTGTGATTGCTTTCGTCGTCCCCGGCCACGGTGTAGAGCGGATCGTCCTTGAAATCGGTCAGAGCTCGGGCGCCGAAGGACTCCGCACGCGCCGACTCGGCCCGGAACGTGGGGGCACTGTTGTATGCCTCATCCAGAGCTTCGTGGAGTTTGTTGAGCTCGACGACCTGTCGGTGCACACGGTTGTTGTATGCCTCGACCGCTGAATTCATCGCTTCCTCGTCCACCTCGAGGGCGAACCCCTCGGCGAAGCCCTTTCCTATGTTGAGAAGACCCTTCCCGAAGCTTTTGAGATCTTTCAAGCCCAGACCGTCGCTCGTGTCGATGTGCGGCAGGGCCTTGATGACGGCTTCGTAGTAGAGCCTGCGGATATCGTCCCGCACATCCTGCGCGGCAATCGCCCAGGCGCCCAGAGCGTCACTCATGACGTCACAGGTCTTGACCATCACGTCCATGACGGGGTGGCTGCCGGCCTTCCCGGGCTGAGCCGTGTCATGTTTCCACTCATAGCCCTCGCGGCTCTTGCCCCACGCGCTCGTGCCCCAGACAGCGCTGCAGAACTGCCGCATTGCCCCAGCCCACTCACCGTTCGAGCGATCGGTGTAGTTGTGCAGGGCACTACTGAGGTTGCCGTCCGTCGTGGTGACCACCATGCTCGCGGACACCCAGGCGACAGACATGTTGTCCAGGCCCAGGTAGTCGGGCAGCGGCATGATCTCGGCCGCCTTACCCATGCGATAGGCATCTTCAAGGAGAGGTCTGATGATCGCCAGAACTCCGGCTTCCACTGCTTCCAGTGCCAGCTGGAACATGTCCTGGCTCTGGTCGATATCCGCCCACTTGAGGTCCGTCACGGACCCGTAGCTCGGCGGCGTATCGATCACGGCCGGCGGTGGCTGGGTCTGGGCCGGGGCGCCGGAAGGGTCGGTGGCCGCATCGGCGGTCGCATAGTTGTTCGCGGTCTGGGCGAAGCCGACCGCGGCACCTCCGACGCTCGCCACCGACTTGGCCCACACCTCGACGAAGCGGTTACCGACCTTCTTGTACGCGGTGGCGAACTCCCATGCGGCGGTTCCGTAACCACCGCAGTCCGGATACCGGCCCAGCTCATCAAGGAGCTGGTTGGCTCCCTTGTGCAGACCATCCTGGAGGTAGGCGACGTAGCCCGCGAGCGCGTGCAGCGCACTGGGGGTGACGTCGATGTCTCCCTTACTCAAGGGAGGCGGAGGAGGGGGCATGGTCATCAGGCCGCTCCCCATCCTCGCAGCACTGCGGCATGTGCCGCCGCGTAGTTGGTCTGGCCTGTCGTGACGACGCCGTGGAGCCACGCCTGAGTCGCCTGAAGGTCCCGGGCCGATCTATCCCACTCGTCAAGCTTGTCGATGAACGCCTCGCGTGCCTCGCCTTCCCAGGTGAGAACGACCTTCGCGACGCGGTCATGCATGGTGTGGACGCTCTCGTTGAGCTCCTTGAGGATTCCTTCCAGCTGGCCCGAGAGGAGCTGCAGAGTGGCAAAGTCAACCGCTATGTTGTCGTCACTGTCAGTCATGCGTACCCCTCGTCACAGATCATTCAAGCGACTCGTTCGCGGCGCGGCAGGCTGGCTCCCGGTGTTGGGCGTCGACAGCTCAGCGGCCTCCTTGTCCACGTCCACAGATATCTGGATGCGTTTGAAGGCTCTTCCCAGATGAGGGTGTAGGTCGGCCGGGCGCGTC
>NZ_JAERUC010000129.1 GCF_016745505.1 Streptomyces silvae
CTGCCCGGTGGTGCCGCCCGGCCCCTGCCCGGTGGTGCCGTCCGGCCCCTGCCCGGTGGTGCCGTCCGGCCCCTGCCCGTCGTCCGTCACGGTCACCGTCAGCTCGGCCGGGGCGTACGCCAGCTCGACCGTCACGCGGCTCGCGCGGGCGTGTCTGACGACGTTCGTCAGCGCCTCCTGCACGATCCGGTAGACCGTCGCCCCGGTGTCCGCGGGGAGCGTGCGAGGGCCTCCGGTCGCCACGTACGTGACCTCGATGCCGCCGGACCGCACCCGCTCCAGCAGGGCCGGCAGCTCCGCCACCGAGGGCTGCGGAGCACGGGGTGACGGCATGTCCTGCGGGCCGTCCTCCCGCAGCACCCCCAGCATCCGGCGCAGCTGCACCATCGCGTCCCTGCCGGTCTCCGAGATCGCGTCGAAGGCCGCCTCCGCCCGTTCCGGCGCCGTGCGCACGGCCACCGGGCCTGCCTCCGCCTGCACGACCATCAGGCTCACCGCGTGGGAGAGGATGTCATGCATCTCGCGGGCGATCCTGGCCCGTTCCCGCGCCGCCGCCCGCTCGGCCTCGATCCGCCGGGTCAGCTCCAGCTGACGCGCCCGGTCCTCCACCGCCCGAACGTACGCCTTGCGGGTGTCCGTGAACCGCCCGAAGGCGTACGCGGCGGCGAACACGAAGAGCGAGAAGAGCAGCTCCCTCGCCTCACCCGTGTTCCATGCCACCGAGGGGAACACCGCGGCCGCCACCAGCACGGCGATCACCAGCCGCCGCCGGGGAGGGGACAGCTCGGCCACCGTGTAGAACGCCACCAGCCCGGTGTACGGCAGCGGCTGTCCCGGACCGTCCACGGTGAACCTGTAGAGCGCGCCCGTCGCGAGCACCACCAGCAGCACGGCCACGGGTGCCCGACGGCGGGCCACCAGCGGCAGCACGGTCAGTGTCGTCAGCCCGTACGCCGTCCAGGTGGCCGGCGGCAGACCGGCCGAGCGGGGCACCACGAACGGCATGGTCACCGCGGCCTGCACCAGCAGTGCCACGCCGATGTCGGTGGCCCGGTCCGTACGCGGGACCCACCGCGTCCCGGGCCAGGATCTCCGCATCAGGGCTTCCGGCCCACCGCGCCGAACTGGGCGACCTCGGGCCCCGAGGCCCCCGCCCGCCAGCGCGAGCAGGACACGATGCCCGGCTCCAGGAGGTCCAGCCCGTCCAGGAACGACGCGAACTCGGCACGGCTGCGGGCGGTGATCGGCGGGGTGGCGTTCTCGTTCCAGAAGTGCATCGCGGCCTCGTTGCCCTCACCGCCCAGCTCCAGCGTGGGATGGGTGAGCACCAGATGGCTGCCGGGCGGCAGGGCGTCCATCAGCGTCGTCACGATGCCCCGCGCCTCACCCGTGTCCAGGACGAAGTTGAGGATGCCCAGCATCATCACCGCGACCGGGCGCCGCAGGTCGAGGGTGTGCCCGGCGGCGCGCAGGATCCGCTCCGGGTCCCGGGCGTCCGCGTCGATGTACTCGGTGGCGCCCTCGGGCGAGCTGCTGAGCAGGGAGCGCGCGTGTGCCAGGACGATCGGGTCGTTGTCGACATAGACGACGCGTGCGTCGGGCGCGGTGTGCTGGGCCACCTCGTGGGTGTTGTCCACGGTCGGCAGTCCGGTGCCTATGTCCAGGAACTGGCCGACCCCCGCGTCACCGGCCAGATGCCGCACCACCCGCCCCAGGAACGCCCGGTCGGCGCGGGCCACCTCTCCGATGCTCGGATACAGGCCGGTCACCCGGTCGCCCACCACACGGTCCACGGAGTAGTTGTCACGGCCGCCGAGCCAGTAGTTCCACACCCGGGCGTTGTGGGCGATGTCGGCACGGACACGGGAGGGCGCGGTGCGGGGGCCGGGCTCGGTCACGTCTGCTCCAGGGATCACGGACGGTACGGACCGCCCATGATGCCGGACCGATCAAGAGGCCCCGGAGGAAGGGGAGTTCGCCAGCTGGACCCGGAGCGCGTCGATCCGGTTGGTGGTGATCGAGTCGGCGCCGTACGCGATCAGCCGTCGCATGGTGCGCCGGGTGTCCGCCGTCCAGGTGGAGACCAGCAGCCCGTCGGAGTGGACCCGGTCGGCCAAGTCGCGGCTCAGCAGCCCGAAGCGGTAGTTCAGCCAGCGCGGACGCACCGCGTCGAGCAGGACGGCGCGCGGAGGGGCGAGGGTGGTCCAGGTCAGCGCGATCTCGGCGGACGGATCGGCCGCGCGCACCTTCAGCATCGCGTGGGTGTCCGCGCAGTAGTACGCGCGCTCGCGCGCCCCGCACTCCCGCACCACCCCCACGGTCTCCCGTACGGACGTGTCGGTCGCGCCGGGCAGGTCGATCATGACCCGGCGGTCGCCGGCGGCGGACAGTGCCGCACGCAGGGTGGGCACGCCGCCGCCGGTCCTCTCCTCCAACTCCCGGTGGTCCAGCCGGTCGATGCGGACGTCGTGGCCCCACAGCCGCTCCAGCGTGGCGTCGTGGAGCAGCACGGGCACCCTGTCCCGGGTGAGGCGGACGTCGATCTCGACGGCGTCCGCTCCCTGCTCCACGGCGGAGCGGATCGAGGGGAGCGTGTTCTCACGGGCGCGGTAGGGATCGCCGCGGTGCGCCACGGCGGTGACAGTGGTGGTCATGGGACCATTGTGTCCGGCCGGGGTCACCGGCCCGGGGCCTCCAGCCAGTTCGTCGTGTACGTGTCGATCTCGGCGGCCAGCGTCCGCTTGCCGGCCGGGTCCAGGAAGGAGGCCTCCACGGCGTTCTTGGCCAGGTCGGCCACTCCGCGCTCGTCCAGGCCGAGCAGCCGGGCCGCGACTCCGTACTCGTTGTTGAGGTCGGTGCCGAACATGGGCGGGTCGTCACTGTTGACCGTGACGAGGACGCCGGCCTCGGCCATCTCCTTCATCGGGTGCCGGTCGAGGTCCGTGACCGCCCGGGTGGCGATGTTGGACGTGGGGCAGACCTCCAGGGCGATGCGGTGCTCGGCGAGGTGGGCCAGCAGCTCCGGATCCTGGGTGGAGCTGGTGCCGTGGCCGATGCGCTCGGCGCGCAGCGCGGTGAGCGCGTCCCAGACGGTCCCCGGGCCCGTGGTCTCCCCGGCGTGCGGGACGGAGTGCAGGCCCGCGGCGATGGCGCGGTCGAAGTACGGCTTGAACTGCGGGCGGTCCACCCCGATCTCGGGCCCGCCCAGGCCGAAGGAGACGAGCCCCTCCGGCCGCAGGTCGACGGCGAGCCGGGTCGTCTCCTCGGCGGCCTCCAGGCCGGCCTCGCCCGGGATGTCGAAGCACCAGCGCAGCACGGTGCCCAGCTCGGCCTCGGCCGCCTTGCGGGCGTCCTCGATGGCCTCCATGAAGCCCTGCTCCGGGATCCCCCTGCGGGTCGAGCTGAAGGGGGTAACGGTCAACTCCGCGTACCGGATGTTCTGACGTGCCATGTCCCGGGCGATCTCGAACGTCAGCAGCCGGACGTCCTCGGGGGTGCGGATCAGGTCCACCACCGAGAGGTAGACGTCGATGAAGTGCCCGAAGTCGGTGAAGGTGAAGAAGTCCGACAGCGCCTCCGGATCCGTGGGGACCTTGGAGTCGGGGTGGTGGGCGGCCAGTTCGGCAACGATGCGGGGGGAGGCCGAACCGACGTGGTGCACGTGGAGCTCGGCCTTGGGCAGCCCCGCGATGAAGGGGTGCAGATCGTTCATCGGATACTCCCGGATCTCTGGTGTCAGGCCGGGCGCACCGGCTGCACCGATCATCGTAGGCGGGGCCCTGCGGCCCGATGCCGGGCCGTAGCATGGCGGGACCACGATGGGGGAGGCCCATGTCAGACAACACACAGCAGCCCGGGGGCGAGGGCGCGCGGCGCGATCCCTGGGCTCCGCCGGACAACAGGGTCGAGCTGGGCAAGCAGCAGCAGCCCGCGGACGCGGTCCCGCCCGCCGTGCACGACCAGCCCACGGTCACCGCGATGCCGGGCGCCGACCCGTCCACCGGGCCCATACCGTCCCAGGCCGGGTCCTTCGGCCCGCAGCAGCCCCCCGTACCCGCACCGCCGGTCGGGCCGAACGGGCCCGGGGACCCGGGGCAGTACGGCTATCCGGCCGCTCCGGCCGCACCCTCCGCGGCGTACGGCTACCCGGCCGCTCCCGCCGCTCCCTCGGCCGCGTACGGCTACCCGGGATACCCCGGCTACGGCGGCCAGCAGGCCTGGGGCCCCGCACCCTCGAACGGGCTGGGGATCGCGGCGATGGTCCTCGGCATCATCGCCGTGGTCGGCTTCTGCATGTGGGGACTGGGTATCGTCCTCGGCATCCTCGCCCTGATCTTCGGCATCATCGGCCGCGGCCGTGCCAAGCGGGGCGAGGCGACCAACGGCGGCATGGCGCTCGCCGGGATCATCCTGGGCTCGGTCTCGATCGTCATCAGCGCGGTCTTCCTCGGATTCCTGATCTGGGCCATCGCCAACGAGGAATCGGGCAGCACCTACGACTACGACGACCCCTACTCCTCGTCGCTGGTCGTCGGCGCCTCCCGCTGACCCCTCCGTGACCGGCCGCCCGTGGCCGGGCCGGGGGCCGAGCGCCCCGGGCCCGGCCACGGGCCGTGTCACCCCGCGCGCAACCGCGTGCGCGCCTCCATGAGCGCGAAGCCCAGCAGATTCAGCCCTCGCCAGGAAGCGGGGTCCGCGGTCCGCGGATCGTCCTTGGCGAGCCCGATGCCCCATATCCGGTCCACCGGGCTGGCCTCGACGAGCACGCGCTCCCCGGTGTCCAGCAAGTACGCCCGCAGCGCCGGGTCCTGGCCGAACTTGTGCACGCTGCCCTCGACGACCAGGGCGAACCGCTCCCGCACCCACGCGGTGTCGTCGAAGTCCCTGACCAGCCGGCCGACCTTCTTCGCCGCCGCCGGGGTGCGCGCCACCACCGCTTCGGCCTCCGCCTCCGCGTCCCCGAAGAGCCGCGCCTTGCCGGCCATCATCCAGTGCTCGGCCGACGCGTAGGTCACCTCGCCGACCGTGAACGGCGCCGGCCACCACTGACTGAGACAGCTCTCCCCGAGCCTGCCGTCCGGCCGGGGTCGATGTCCCCAGAACGGCAGGTACTTCACGTTCTCCCCGCGTGCCGTGCGCGCCAGGAGTGCGTCCATGTGTTCCTGTCCCATGGCAGCCGAGTCTGGCATCCGCCACTGACAGCCGGTACAGGGATTTCCGTACGCACGAGACACATCGTCGACAGATTCCGTCGCGTAACCAAAAGGAAACAACGGAATCACTTGTTGGTGGAGGTCCCCTCTGTCAGGATCGGCACTCAATTCGACAAGAAGCTACGCCGCCCCTGGTCACGGGGGCAGCGGAGGAGAACGTCATGGGCAACGGTTTCCAGGTGCAGGACCGCTTCGCCGCGGGTGCGCAGTACATCGGCGGCCGGCTGCGCCCCGGCACATCGGGACGCCACCAGGACGTGGTGGACCCGGCGACGGGCGCCACGGTCCTGCGCTACGAGCTCGCGGGGACCGACGACGTCGATGCCGCCGTGGCCGCCGCCCGCGAGGCGTTCCCCGGCTGGTCCGGGCTCACCCCGGCCGAACGCTCCGAGGCCCTGCACCGCTTCGCCGCCGTACTCGCCGCGCGGGCCGAGGACCTCGCGTACGCCGAATCCCTCCAGTGCGGCAAGCCGCTCAAGCTCTCCACCGAGTTCGACGTCCCCGGCACGGTCGACAACGCCTCGTTCTTCGCCGGGGCCGCCCGTCACCTCGAAGGGAAGGCGGCCGCCGAGTACAGCGGCGACCACACCTCCTACGTACGCCGCGAGGCGCTCGGTGTCATCGGCTCGATCGCGCCCTGGAACTACCCGCTCCAGATGGCCGCCTGGAAGATCCTCCCGGCGGTCGCGGCCGGCAACACCATCGTGCTGAAGCCGGCCGAGATCACCCCGCTGACCTCGCTGATGTTCGCGCAGGCGGCCACGGAGGCCGGCATCCCCGACGGTGTGATCAACATCGTCTCCGGCGCCGGACGGGACGCCGGCGAGCACCTCGTGAGCCATCCCGACGTCGTGATGACCTCCTTCACCGGCTCCACCGCCGTCGGCAAGCGGGTCGCCGAGCTCGCCACCGCGACCGTCAAGCGCCTGCACCTGGAACTCGGCGGCAAGGCGCCGTTCCTCGTGTTCGACGACGCCGATCTCGACGCCGCGGTCCAGGGAGCCGTCGCCGGAGCGCTCATCAACACCGGCCAGGACTGCACGGCTGCCACCCGCGCCTACGTCCAGCGCCCCCTCTACGACGCGTTCGTGAGCGGGGTCGCCGCCCTGATGGAGAGCGTGCGGCTCGGCGCCCCCTTCGGCCCGTCGACCGACATCGGACCGCTGATCAGCCATCAGCAGCGCGACCGGGTCGCCGGATTCGTCGACCGTGCCCGCGCCTACGCCACCGTCGTCACCGGCGGCGAGGCCCCCGGGGGCGAGCTCGCCGACGGTGCCTACTACCGGCCGACCCTGATCACGGACGCCGCCCAGGACAGCGAGATCGTCAGCGCGGAGATCTTCGGCCCCGTCCTGGTGGTGCTGCCCTTCGACACCGACGACGAGGGCATCCGCCTCGCCAACGACACCCCGTACGGACTGGCCGCCTCCGCCTGGAGCACCGGGCTGTACCGGGCCAACCGCGCCACCCGTGAACTCAGGGCGGGCTGCGTGTGGATCAACGACCACATCCCGATCATCAGCGAGATGCCGCACGGCGGATACAAGGCCAGCGGCTACGGCAAGGACATGTCGTCGTACTCCTTCGAGGAGTACACGCAGGTCAAGCACGTCATGTACGACAACACCGCGGTGGCCGGGAAGGACTGGCACCGCACCGTCTTCGGGGACCGATAACAGCGGCCGCCGGCCGGCGGCCCCACCCACCCGGAAGGGCACACGCGTATGGAGCAGTACGAGCCCGAACGCCTCTCCGCACCCCAGCTGGCCGCCATGAGGCGCAGCCTCAAGGACGGCAGGGGTGCCCTCACCCGCCGTTCCCTCCTCCGCGCCTCCGGCACGGGAGCCCTCGCGCTCGGCGGCCTCGGGGTGCTGAGCGCGTGCGGCATCCCGCCCGCCGCGCGGGCGGGGGACGCCTCGGCCTCGGACGACCACTCGGCGGCGGAGAAGCAGGTCAACTTCTCCAACTGGACCGAGTACATGGACGTCAGCGAGGACGAGAAGAGCCGTCCGACCCTGGACGCCTTCACGAAACGCACCGGCATCGCGGTCAAGTACACCGAGGACATCAACGACAACGTCGAGTTCTTCGGGAAGATCAAGCCGCAGCTGGCCGCCGGCCAGGACACCGGCCGTGACCTCATCATCGTCACGGACTGGCTGGCCGCCCGCATCATCCGGCTCGGCTGGGCGCAGAAGCTCGACCACGCGTACCTCCCGCACGCCTTCGCCAACCTCTCGGCCCAGTTCCGCAGGCCCGACTGGGACCCGGGACGCGCCTACTCCTATCCGTGGACCGGCATCCCGACCGTCATCGCGTACAACGAGAAGGCGACCGGCGGCCGGAAGGTCGACTCCGTCACCCAGCTCCTCGACGACCCCAAGCTCAAGGGCAAGGTCTCCTTCCTCTCCGAGATGCGCGACTCGGTCGGCATGACGCTCCTCGACATGGGCAAGGACCCCGGGTCGTTCACCGACGCCGACTTCGACGCGGCGATCGGCCGGATGCAGAAGGGCGTCGACACCAAGCAGATACGCCGCTTCACCGGCAACGACTACACCGCGGACCTCAGCAAGGGCGACATCGCGGCCTGTGTGGCCTGGGCGGGCGACATCATCCAGCTCCAGGCCGACAACCCGGCGATCAAGTTCTCGATCCCGTCCGCCGGCTACATCACGTCGAGCGACAACATGCTCGTCCCGGCGGGGGCACGGCACAAGACGAACGCCGAGAAGCTCATGGACTACTACTACGAGCTCCCGGTCGCGGCGCAGCTGGCCGCCTACATCAACTACGTCTGTCCGGTGGACGGGGTCGCCGGTGAACTCGCGAAGATCGACGAGTCGATGGCGTCCAACACGCTGATCCTCCCCGACAAGGCGATGGCCGCGAAGTCGCGGGCCTTCCGCTCCCTCGAGCCCGACGAGGAGACGGCGTACGAGGAGAAGTTCGCCAAGCTCATCGGCGCCTGAACGGCCCGTCCCCCTCCCGATCTCCCCCGACACCACTGGGACCGCGACCCATGACACAGCAGCAGACAGAGGGCGGCGACGTCCGTCTCACCGGGATCAGCAAGACCTACGGCTCCTTCACCGCAGTGCACCCCCTCGACCTGACCGTCCCGCAGGGCTCCTTCTTCGCGCTGCTCGGCGCGTCCGGCTGCGGCAAGACCACCACCCTGCGCATGATCGCGGGGCTGGAGGAGGCCACCACGGGCACCGTCTCGCTCGGCGGCCGCGACATCACGGACCTGCCCCCGTACAAGCGGCCCGTCAACACCGTCTTCCAGAGCTACGCGCTCTTCCCGCACCTCGACGTCAGCGAGAACGTCGCCTTCGGACTGCGCCGCCGCGGCATCAAGTCCGTGAAGAAGCAGGTCGGCGAGATGCTGGACCTCGTCCAGCTCGGTGACTTCGCCCGGCGCAAGCCGCACCAGCTCTCCGGCGGCCAGCAGCAGCGCGTCGCCGTGGCCCGCGCGCTCATCAACCACCCCCAGGTCCTCCTCCTCGACGAGCCCCTCGGCGCCCTCGACCTCAAGCTGCGCCGCCAGATGCAGCTCGAACTCAAGCGGATCCAGACCGAGGTCGGCATCACGTTCATCCATGTCACCCACGACCAGGAGGAGGCCATGACCATGGCCGACACCGTCGCGGTGATGAACGGCGGCCGGGTCGAACAGCTGGGCGCCCCCGCCGACCTGTACGAGAACCCCCGGACCACCTTCGTGGCGAACTTCCTCGGCACCTCCAACCTCATCGAGGGCGAGATCGTCTCCACGGGTACGGACGTCGTCGTCTCGGCCGGCGGCGGGAAGCTCAGGCTGCCCGGCGGACGCTGTCCGTCCCCCGCGGAGAGCGGGGGCAAACTGCTCGTGGGCGTCCGGCCGGAGAAGATATCCCTGGCCCACACCGACGACGCCGGCGCGATACCCGAGGGGCGCAACCGGGTCACCGGCCGCATCACCGACTCCAGCTTCATCGGCGTCTCCACGCAGTACGTCGTCGAGAGCCCCGCCGGCACGGCGCTCCAGGTCTACGAGCAGAACATCGAGCGCGACGGGCGGCTCGTCCCCGGCGCCGACGTCGTCCTGCACTGGAACCCGGAGCACACCTTCGGGCTCGACGCCGCCCAGTCCATCGACGCGGGCGTCGCGGAAGGCCTGGAGGACGCGGCGTGAGCGTGACCGAGGCGCCACCGGCGCACCCCGCGGAGGAGGCCGAGGTCCGCAAGCCGTCCACCCGCAGGCGGCTCGTCCCCTACTGGCTGCTGCTCCCCGGCATCCTGTGGCTGCTCGTCTTCTTCGCGCTGCCGATGGTCTACCAGGCGTCGACCTCGGTCCAGACCGGATCGCTGGAGAAGGGCTTCGAGGTCACCTGGCACTTCCGGACGTACTGGGACGCCCTCGCCGACTACTACCCGCAGTTCATCCGCTCGCTGCTCTACGCGGGCACCGCCACCCTCCTGTGCCTGCTGCTCGGCTACCCGCTCGCGTATCTCATCGCCTTCAAGGCGGGCCGCTGGCGCAACCTGGTGCTCGTGCTGGTGATCGCACCGTTCTTCACCAGCTTCCTGATCCGGACGCTGGCCTGGAAGACGATCCTCGCGGACGGCGGCGCGGTCGTCGACGTGCTGAACACCCTGCACGTCCTGGACGTCACCTCCTGGCTCGGCTGGACCGAGAACAACCGGGTCCTGGCCACCCCGATGGCCGTCGTCTGCGGTCTGACGTACAACTTCCTCCCGTTCATGATCCTTCCGCTCTACACCTCGCTGGAACGCATCGACGGCCGGCTGCACGAGGCCGCGGGCGATCTGTACGCCACACCCGCCACGACCTTCCGCAAGGTGACCCTGCCGCTGTCCATGCCCGGGGTCGTCTCCGGCACCCTGCTGACGTTCATCCCGGCCAGCGGCGACTACGTCAACGCCGAACTCCTCGGCTCCACCGACACCAAGATGGTCGGCAGCGTCATCCAGACCCAGTTCCTGAGGGTCCTGGACTACCCGACGGCCGCCGCGCTCTCGTTCATCCTCATGGCGGTCGTCCTGCTCGTGGTCACCGTCTACATCCGCCGCTCCGGGACGGAGGACCTGGTCTGATGTCCGTACTGCGTACGCTCCGCCGGAACCTGGTCGTGATCGCGGGTCTGCTGACCCTCGCGTACATGATCCTGCCGAACGTCGTCGTGATGGTCTTCTCCTTCAACCGGCCCAGGGGGCGCTTCAACTACGCCTGGCAGGAGTTCTCCCTCGACGCCTGGAAGGACCCCTGCGGCGTCGCCGACCTCTGCGGATCGCTCTCCCTCTCGCTGCGGATCGCCGTCTGGGCGACCGTCGGCGCGACCGTGCTCGGCACGATGATCGCCTTCGCGCTGGTCCGCTACCGCTTCCGGGCGCGCGGCGCGATCAACTCGCTGATCTTCCTGCCGATGGCGATGCCCGAGGTCGTCATGGCGGCCTCGCTGCTCACCCTCTTCCTCAACATGGGCGCCCAGCTCGGCTTCTGGACCGTCCTGATCGCCCACATCATGTTCTGCCTCAGCTTCGTGGTGACCGCCGTCAAGGCCCGTGTGATGTCGATGGACCCGAGGCTGGAGGAGGCCGCCCGCGACCTGTACGCGGGACCCGTCCAGACCTTCGTCCGGGTGACCCTCCCGATCGCCGCGCCCGGAATAGCCGCGGGGGCGCTGCTCGCTTTCGCGCTCTCCTTCGACGATTTCATCATCACCAATTTCAACGCGGGTTCCACGGTGACCTTCCCCATGTTCGTCTGGGGATCGGCGCAGCGTGGAACACCCGTACAGATCAACGTGATAGGCACGGCCATGTTCGTCATTGCCGTCACGGTGGTGCTCGCCGGACAGCTCATCGCGAACCGGCGTAAGAGCAACGCGGGAAAGTAGAATCCGAAGGAGTTGGAAACCATGGCCCCGGATGCCATGCGTACGGCCGCACGATCACTCTCCGACGCCCGCCCCCTGGCCTATTGGCTGGACGATCCGGGAAAGCCGGGGGCCCTTCCCGCGCTGACCCGCGACGAACGCTGCGATCTCCTGGTCGTCGGCGGCGGCTACAGCGGTCTGTGGACCGCGCTGATCGCCAAGGAACGCGACCCCGGGCGCGATGTCGTCCTCATCGAGGGCGACGAGGTGGGCTGGGCGGCCTCGGGCCGCAACGGCGGATTCTGCGCGGCCTCGCTGACCCATGGCCTGGCCAACGGCCTGGAGCGCTGGCCGGACGAGATCGGGAAGCTGGAGGAGCTGGGCGCGCGGAACCTCGACGCCATCGAGGCCGCCGTCGCCCGCTACTCGCTGGACTGCGACTTCGAGCGCACCGGTGAGATCGATGTGGCCACACAGCCCCACCAGCTGGACGAGCTGCGGGAATGGCACCGCAGGACCGAGGACCTCGGCCTCGGCGGGCTGGAGTTCCTGGACCGCGACCGGATGCGCTCCGAAGTCGACTCGCCGACCTTCCTGGGCGGCCTGCTGGACCGGCACGGCGTCGCCATGCTGCACCCGGCGAAGCTCGCCTGGGGTCTGAAGGAGGCGTGTCTCGGACTCGGCGTACGGATCTACGAGAACACCCGGGGCCTCGAACTCGTCCGCTCGGGCGCGGGCACCGCCGTGCGCACCCCGTACGGCAGGGTGTTCGCCCGTGACGTGGCGCTCGGCACGAACATCTTCCCCTCGCTGGTGAGGCGGGTGCGCCCGTACACGGTCCCGGTGTACGACTACGCGCTGATGACGGAGCCCCTGAGCGCGGACCAGCTCGCCTCGGTCGGCTGGAAGAACCGTCAGGGCCTGGGGGACAGCGCCAATCAGTTCCACTATTTCCGGCTCTCCGCGGACAACCGGATCCTGTGGGGCGGATACGACGCCGTATATCCGTACGGCGGCCGGCTGAATTCCGCGCTGGACCAGCGGCCGGAGACCTTCCTGAAACTCGCCGGGCAGTTCTTCGAGTGTTTTCCGCAGCTTTCCGGTGTGCGTTTCAGTCATGCCTGGGGCGGTGCGATCGACACCTGTTCCCGGTTCTCCGCATTCTTCGGTACGGCCCACCGCGGCCGGGTCGCGTACGCCGCCGGGTACACCGGACTCGGCGTCGGGGCCACGCGCTTCGGCGCGGAGGTCATGCTCGACCTGCTCGGGGGCCGGGAGACGGAGCGGACCGCGCTCGGCATGGTCCGCTCCAAGCCGATGCCCTTCCCGCCCGAGCCGTTCGCCTGGACCGGCATCGCGCTCACCAAGAGGTCCCTGGCCCGCGCGGACAGCCACGGCGGCCGCCGCGACCTCTGGCTGCGGACCATGGACCGGCTGGGTCTCGGCTTCGACAGCTGAGCACGGGCTCATGCCCCCTCGGCGGCGGTGGCCCGGTCCGCCGCCGCCCGCACGGCGGGGATCAGCTCCGCGACCCGGTCGAGCTGCTCACGCTGGGAGCGCGGGTCCAGGGCGCCCAGGCGCAGGACGAGGTGCCGGGCGCCGGCGGTGACGTACCGGACCAGGTGGCCGAGCACCTGGTCCGCCGAGCCCATGGCCACCGCCTGGACCTTCGCCAGCTCCTCCAGCGGCATCCCGTAGGTGGCCCGCGCGTAGGAGTCCAGCACGCCGCGGCCGCCGTCGGCCCCGTCGTCGATCCGTACGGAGATGTACACGGCCGGGGTGATGCCCTCTGCCGGACGTCCCGCGCCCACCGCCGCCGCGCGCACCTCACGGAGGCCGGACGCGTAGTCGGCGGGGGAGGGCGGGTAGGGCAGCCAGCCGTCGTACAGCCGGCCGGTGCGGGACAGTGCCGCAGGGGTCGCGCCGCCGAGCCAGACAGGCGGGCCGTCCGCCCGGAACGGCCTGGTCGTGGGCGGGAGGGCGTCGAACCGGAGGATCTCGCCGTGGAAGGAGCCGGCACCCGCCCACAGGGCCCGCCACAGCGCGACGGTCTCGTCCAGGCGGGCGAAGCGCCTCTCCCAGGGCACCTCGGACAGCGTGTAGAGGGGCCGTCCGAAGCGGCCGGGGAAGCCGGCTCCGACGGCCACCACGAGCCGGCCACCGGACAGCAGATCGATCGACGCCAGCGACTGTGCCGCCTGGACCGGCCGGCGCAGGAACGGCATCAGCGCGGCGGTGCCCAGCGTCACGGTCCCGGTCGCCGGGGCGAGCGCGGCCAGCATCGTGAGGGCCTCGATACGCGGGCTGAGCAGGGAGTCACTGACGAAGAGCGAGGTGAAGCCCGCGCGTTCGGCACGGCGGCCGAAGCCGATCAGCCGGCGGGGGTCCTCGTCGGGCCCCCACTGCGCGCTTCCGGTCGGAAGCAGTACACCGATGTCCATGCCGGCGATGATCACGGCCGGCACCTGCGGCGACAATTCCCCGCAGGGAATGGCCGGGGACCCGCCCTCCCGTTACAACAGGTGCGTGGATTTTCCCCGTGAGCTTCGCGAACGCCGTACCCGTCGTCATGTCAGCCAGCTCGACCTCGCGCTGCGGGCGGGCACCACCCAGCGCCATCTGAGCTTCATCGAGTCCGGCAGGTCCGTCCCCGGCCGGAACATGGTGGTGCGCCTGGCCGAGTCGCTGGAACTGCCGCTGCGGGAGCGCAACGAGCTGCTGCTGGCCGCCGGGTACGCCCCCGCCTACCCCGAGAGCTCGCTGGACGACCCGGCGCTGGCCCCCGTCCGTACGGCCATCGGCCACATCCTCCACGGGCACCAGCCGTATCCGGCACTGGTCGTGGACCGCGGCGGTGGCCTGATCGCCGCGAACCCCGCATTCGACCTGATCACCGAAGGCGCGGCCCCCGAGCTCGTGGGCCCGGGGACGAACGTCTACCGCCTCGCGCTGCATCCCGACGGCATCGCTCCCCGCATCCTCAACCTGGCGGAATGGGCGCGTCACATCGTGGCCCGCCTCGGACAGCTGCCGGAGCTGCGCGCCGAGCTCACCGGGTACCTCCCCGAACCCGGGCCGCCCGCCGGGCATCTCGGTTTCGCGGTCCCGCTCCGCCTGCGGTCCTCGCACGGTGAACTGCGTCTGATGACGACGGTGACGACCTTCGCCACCGCCGCCGACGTGACTCTCGCCGAGCTGAAGCTCGAGGCCTTCCTGCCGGCCGACGAGCCGACGGCCGGCGCACTCCGGGAGGCCGCCGGGCGACGGTGACCGGCGACTCCTGCCGGGATGCGCCCCGGCCGGGCAGGGTGACCCAGCTCACCACCGATCGGTGGCCGAACTCGCGTCATGATCCGGCCCCGACCCGCTCTCTCCCGTACACACACCGGCAGGACCCTGCCGGTGGCCACGGGGAGAGGGAGGCAGTCCATGACCCGCACGGGGGCGGAAGCCGCGGTCGCTTGGCTCGTATCGGTGGCGCCGGATCCGAGGGCCTGCCGGAGGGAATGGGAGCGCGACCCGCAGGGGATGGCGCTCCTTCCCGCCGGGAAACGCTGGGACGTGCTGATCGTCCCGGGGGAGCTGGCCTATCCCACGCTCGATGTGCTGACCCGGCTCCTCGACCGGCCGGGCCCCGTCCTCGCCGACTTCGGCGAGTCCCGGATGGGCTTCTTCGTGCCCCCGGGGACGGCGGCCCGCTGGGTCGGGACGGGGATCCGCGGGGTCGGCGCCGGGGCGTGGATCGTCGTCCCCCGGCCCGGCGGCACCGTGGGCGGTGTGCGATGGCTGATCCCGCCGGACGGCTCGGGCACGCTCACCGACGCGACCCTCCTGGAGCTGGCCCTGCACGAGGCCGCGGCGGCCAGGGGTTCCGGCGAGGTCGGGAGGTGAGGCGCCGCCAGAGGTCTTGACAACCTGATTGGTCTGGACCATGTTGTGCACCACTCAATTCCCCCCTGCACGGAGGCTGTTGTGGAACGCACCGGATCCAGACCACCCGTCCGCCGCTCCGTACCCATGGCGGTCTTCTCGGCCGCCCTGCTCGCCGCCGGTGCCCTGGCCGCCACGGCACCGGCCGCCGGGGCCGCCGACGCCGACCTGGCACGCAACGGGGGATTCGAGGCGGGCCTGGACGGCTGGACCTGTAGCGGCGGCAGCGGCACGGCCGTCAGCACGCCGGTGCACAGCGGGACCTCGGCGCTGAAGGCGACACCGGCGGGCAGCGACAACGCCCGCTGCTCCCAGACGGTCACGGTGAAGCCCGACTCCGCCTACACGCTGGGCGCCTGGGTGCGGGGCGACTACGTCTACCTCGGCGCGTCGGGCACCGGGACGACCGACGTCTCGACCTGGACCCAGTCCGCCGGGGCGTACAAGCAGCTCACCACCAGCTTCAGGACCGGTCCCTCGACCACGTCGGTCACGGTCTACTCGCACGGCTGGTACGGCACCCCGGCCTACTACGCCGACGACCTCACCCTGACCGGCCCCGGCGGCGACCCGGTCGCCGTCCCCGCCACCCCCACCGGGCTCCGGGCCGGCACGGCCACCGCGTCCTCCGTCCCGCTCTCGTGGACCGCGTCCGCCGGGGCCACCGGCTACCGGGTCTACCGCGGCGGTACGAAGGTCCTGGACACCACCGGCACCTCGGCCACCGTGACGGGGCTCTCGGCGTCGTCCGCGTACAGCTTCCAGGTCAGCGCCGTCAACGCCGCGGGCGAGTCGGCGAAGTCGGCGGCGGTGAGCGCCACCACGGCGGCCACCGGCGGCGGCGGCGGAGGCTCCGACGCCGGCCTCCCGGCCCACGCCCTGGTCGGCTATCTGCACTCCAGCTTCGCCAACGGCTCCGGCTACACGCGGATGGCCGACGTCCCCGACTCGTGGGACGTCATCAACCTCGCCTTCGGCGAGCCGACCTCCGTGACCTCCGGCGACATCCGCTTCTCGCTCTGCCCCGTCGCGGAGTGCCCGGGCGTGGAGACCGAGGCGGAGTTCAAGGCCGCCATCAAGGCCAAGCAGGCCGCGGGCAAGAAGGTCCTGATCTCCATCGGCGGCCAGAACGGACAGGTGCAGCTGGCCTCCACCGCCGCCCGTGACACCTTCGTCTCCTCCGTCAGCAAGATCATCGACACCTACGGGCTCGACGGCCTGGACATCGACTTCGAGGGCCACTCCCTCTCGCTCGCCACGGGGGACACCGACTTCCGCAGCCCCACGACCCCGGTGATCGTCAATCTGATCTCCGCCGTGAAGACCCTCAAGGCCAAGTACGGCGACGACTTCGTCCTCACCATGGCCCCCGAGACCTTCTTCGTCCAGCTCGGCTACCAGTACTACGGATCCGGCCCCTGGGGCGGCCAGGACCCGCGGGCCGGCGCCTATCTGCCCGTCATCCACGCGCTGCGCGACGACCTCACCCTGCTGCACGTCCAGGACTACAACTCGGGCTCGATCATGGGTCTGGACAACCAGTACCACTCCATGGGCGGCGCCGACTTCCACATCGCCATGACCGACATGCTGCTCACCGGCTTCCCGGTCGCGGGTGACCAGACCAAGGTCTTCCCCGCGCTCCGCCCCGAGCAGGTCGCCTTCGGTCTCCCCGCGTCCACCCAGGCGGGCAACGGCCACACCTCACCGGCCGAGGTCACCAAGGCGCTGAACTGCCTGACGAAGAAGACCGACTGCGGCAGCTACCGGACCCACGGCACCTGGTCCGGGCTGCGTGGGCTGATGACCTGGTCCATCAACTGGGACCGCTTCAACAACTGGGAGTTCTCGAAGAACTTCGACGCCTACTTCGGCGGCTGACCGCTCCTCGTGCCCGCCCGCAGGGCGAGCAGCAGCACCCCGCTGAGGCACCAGCCGGCCACCACGTCCAGTGGCCAGTGGTAGCCGCGCAGCACCAGACCGACGCTCGTCGCCGCCGTCAGCAGGACGGCGGCGACGAGCGTCATCCATGAGCGCCGCAGATACGGGGCGAGCAGCAGGGCCGCGGCGCCGTACGCCACCATCGCCGTGGTCGTGTGGCCCGAGGGGTAGTAGCCCGTCGCCTCGGTCAGCGGACCCTGACGGTCCGTCCACAGCTTCAGCGGGACGACGAGCGCCGGAACCGCGGCCATGGTCAGGACGGCGTACACCGCCGCGCGTCTGGCCCGGCGGAACCAGGCGAAGAGGACCGCGCACGCCAGCACGGGGACGGCGACCTGCATGTTGCCGAGATCGGCGAAGAGGTCGGCGAGCCCTCCCGGACCCCTGGTGGCCAGCTCCAGGCCGAGCCGCTCGTCCGGATCCAGCAGCGGGCCGTCGGCCAGCACCTGCCAGGTGATCACGAGGAAGAGCGCCAGCAGCGCACCGGGAACGAGAAGAACCGGCCACCGGGGAACAGGGGGGATTGTTCCGAGGTGGCCGGTCGGATCGGTTTGCCGCGCGCCCCGGGGGGTGTGGGGCGAGCGGCCATCCGATCGGTGAGGAGTCCCGGAGCCCGAAGCTCCAGCGGTGTGCGCGATGGCACGGCCGGTACGACGCTGGGGGAGCGCCGGCCCGGCATCACCCGCAGTCCCCTGCGGGCGGGGTGTTTCTCTCATCTGGGAAAACCGTACGTCAGAGGAAGGAGGCACCGGAAGCCACAACGGTATCCCGCCATCGCCCCCGCACACCTTCTTCACACGCCCTCACCCGGGAGCCGGTTCCCGCCCGCCGTGGACGGTCCCGGCGCCCGGATGATTCGTACGCCTCAGAGCTGCGCGAACGCCTGCTCGATGATGTCCAGGCCCTCGTTCAGCAGGTCCTCGCCGATGACGAGCGGCGGCAGGAAGCGCAGGACGTTGCCGTAGGTGCCACAGGTCAGCACCAGCAGACCCTCGGAGTGGCAGGCCTTGGCGAGCGCTCCGGCGGCGGCCGCGTCGGGCTCCTTCGTGCCCGGCTTCACCAGTTCGATCGCGATCATCGCGCCGCGCCCGCGGATGTCCCCGATGGCGTCACCGTTCGGAAGCTTCGACTGCATCTCGGCGAGGCGGCCCTTCATGACCTCCTCGATGCGCTTCGCCTTCCCGTTCAGGTCCAGCTCGCGCATCGTCTCGATGGCGCCGAGCGCACCCGCGCAGGCCACCGGGTTGCCGCCGTACGTCCCGCCGAGGCCGCCGGCGTGGGCGGCGTCCATGATCTCGGCGCGGCCGGTCACCGCGGAGAGCGGCAGGCCGCCCGCGATGCCCTTGGCCGTGGTGATCAGGTCGGGGACGATGCCCTCGTCCTCGCAGGCGAACCACTGGCCGGTGCGGCAGAAGCCGGACTGGATCTCGTCCGCGACGAAGACGATGCCGTTGTCCTTCGCGAACCGCGCGATCGCCGGCAGGAAGCCCTTGGCCGGCTCGATGAAACCGCCCTCGCCGAGGACCGGCTCGATGATGATCGCGGCGACGTTCTCCGCGCCGATCTGCTTGGTGATCTCGTCGATGGCCTGCGCGGACGCCTCGGCGCCGGCGTTCTCGGCACCGGTCGGCCAGCGGTAGCCGTACGCCACCGGCACGCGGTACACCTCGGGCGCGAACGGACCGAAGCCCTGCTTGTACGGCATGTTCTTCGCCGTCATGCCCATCGTGAGGTTGGTCCGGCCGTGGTAGCCGTGGTCGAAGACGACCACCGCGGTGCGCTTGGTGTAGGCACGGGCGATCTTGACGGCGTTCTCGACGGCCTCGGCGCCCGAGTTGAACAGCGCCGACTTCTTGGCGTGGTCGCCCGGCGTCAGCTCGGCGAGCTGCTCACAGACCTCGACGTACCCCTCGTACGGCGTGACCATGAAACAGGTGTGGGTGAAGTCGGCGAGCTGCGCCGAGGCGCGGCGGACGACCGCCTCTGCGGAGGCGCCCACCGAGGTCACGGCGATACCGGAACCGAAGTCGATCAGCCGGTTGCCGTCCACGTCCTCGATGATTCCGCCGCCCGCCCGGGCGGTGAAGACCGGCAGCGTGGAACCCACACCTGCGGCGACCGCCGCGACACGGCGGGCCTGCAGCTCCGCCGACTTCGGGCCGGGGATGGCGGTGACGAGGCGGCGCTCCTGCGGGATGTCGGACATGCGGGGCTCCTGGGGGTGTTTCGGACGCTTCTGTTTCTGCAGGCTAGGGGCGGGTGCGGGCAGCGGTCATGCTCCGATCGGGAGTGATGGGGGCGTGTCCTTGTCCGCGACGGACAGGTGGCCGCGCGGGGGCGCCGGACGGCTCCCCGCCGGGCCGTACGGCCGCATGGCTGAACTCCCCGTGCACGGGCACTAGATTGGCCGGTGCAGAAGGCGGACCTGGCTGGTCAGGGGGCAGCGGTTCATGGACACCGAAGGCACGTACGACGCACGGGGCACGGGCGCGGACCGGGTGCCCCGGCCCGCCGGCCCACCGGCCGCGGCGCCACCGCCCCCCGCATACGCCCCGCACCCCCGGCGCCCGCCGACGGGGGACGCCGGGGTCGAGGAGTGGCTGCGCACCCCGCGCCCCGTCCGGGAACCGGGCGTATGGCGCTACGGGCACGTCCCGCGCCCGCCGGAGAAGCCCGAAGGGGTGTCCGACCGCTCGCTCCTGGTCGGGGTGCTCATCTCCGTACTCAGCGGACTGCTCCTGTGGTCCCTCTGGCGCAACGGCTACATCCCCTACCGCCTCGTCCCGCTGAAGCTGTTCACCCCGGGCGACTGGTGGTACGCCGGTACGTTCGGCGGGCCCCGGACGATCGAGGGCGCCGACGCCCTGACGGTCTACGAGGCCGTCCTCTTCGGGCTCCTGGTCTACGGTTGCGGACGGCTGGGCAACTGGTCCGAGATCTTCCGGCGCCACGTCGCCGGCCGGGGGCAGCCCTTCCTGGGGCTGGCCACCGCCGCCGGAGCGGCCCTGGCCGAGCTCCTCGTGTGGAAGGACGCCGTGCCGCTCGTCCGGCCCGTCCTGATCCTCGTCGCCTCGGTCGCGGGCGGTGAGATCTACCAGAGCCAGACCGTCGTCAACGTGATCTACGCACTGATCGCGCTCGGTGTGCTCTGGCCGTTCGCCCGCCTCGGCCACTGGCGCGCCCTGCTCGCCGACCGGCTCGGGAAGAGCGCCGCCACCGCGCCCGACGCCCCCTCCGCGCCCCCGGACGCCCCCGGCCCCGAGCAGTGGCCCGAGCTCCGCGCCGCGGGGCTGACGGACGCCGCCGAGGCCCTCACCGCCGCGGTGCGCACCGGCCGCATGAACGACGTCGACGTCGCCCGCCTCCGCCACGCCTGGGCCGTCGGCCGGGGGAACCCGGAGCGCCTCGCCGCGCTCACCGAGGCCGTCCTGCGCACCGGGGGCGCCGCCGCGCTCCACCCCTCGGGCGCCCGCGACCTGCCGCACCGCACCGCCCGGCACGACCTGCTGACCGGCCAGGTCCGGCTCGGCAGCTGCGCCGACGACCCGCACAACCCGTACGCCCGACGCGGCTCGGGACTCGCCCTGGAACCCGCGCTGCTGGGCACCTCGCTGCTGGCCGTCGGCCCGCCCGGGGCCGGCAAGTCCGCCCGGCTGGTGCGGCCGGTCGTCGAGTCCCTCGCGCTCCAGGCGCTCGCCGGCCGGGCCGCGGTGCTCGCCGTCGGCGGCGCCGGAGGCGAACTCGGACCGGACGACGCGTTCGACGTGGTGGTGCGCATCGGCGACCCGGCCTCCGCCCACGACTTCGACCTGTACGGAGGGACCACCGACCCCGACGAGGCCGCGAGCGTGCTGGCCGAGGGGCTGGTCGGGGACGTCACCCACCTGGACAGCAGGCGCGCCGCCACCGTGCTCGCCCAGCTGCTCGGTCCCTACCGCACCGTCCACGGGCACTTCCCCGGCGTGCCCGTCCTCCGGGAACTCCTGGACGGCGACCTCACCGCGATCGACGCGCTCCGGGAGGCGCTCGGGGCGGGCGGACACCAGGCCATGCTGCGCGAGCTGGACGCGCGTACCCGGCAGAAGGGCGGAGCCGGCGACCCCGGGCCGGTGCTCGCCGACCGGATCGCGCTCCTCGACCGCCCCGCCTTCGCCCCGTTCTTCGCCACCGGCGCGGGGGCCCGGCCCTTCTCGCTGCGCTCCCTGGAGCACCTGCCGCTCCGGGTCAGGATCGACCTCCCGGAGCGGGCGCACGCCGAGGCGTCGCGGCTGCTCACCCGGCTCGTCCTCGCCCAGTTCACGGCGATCGCCGCCGCCCGCACCGACCGGTCGCTCTTCGTCTGCCTGGTCTTGGACGACGCCACGCGCACCGTCACCCCGGAGACCGTCCGCGGCGTGCGCCGGCTGCGGTCGGTCAACGCCGGGGCGGTCCTGACCCTGCGCACCGTCGACGACGTCCCCGAGGGGCTGCACACCGCGCTGCTCGGCGCGGTCGGCTGCTGCATGGCCTTCAGCGGGGTCACCACCTGGGACGGCAAGCGCTTCGCCGAGGCCTGGGGCAAGGAGTGGGTGGAGACCCGCGAGGTCGCCCAGCACGCCGTCTTCGCCGACCAGCCGTTCACCCGCGCCCTGCACGGGCTGCGCAAGCTCGTCACCGGCAAGGCGGTGACCAGGGACGCCGTGACCGTGCGGCGGGTCGAGCGGGAGCGCTGGTCCGCGTCCGAGCTGGCGTACCAGCTGCCCGCCGGACACGCGGTCCTGTCGCTGACGACGGTGGAGGGCGAGCACGCGCCCCCGCTCCTGGTCGAGCTGAGTGGCTGACCGCGAGGTTACGGGGACCCTGCCGCCCTGGCAGAATTGACCCCGACCGTCTGTACGGGGCGGCGCATTCGAGCCGTTCACGCGGGGCGGCCCCATCGGGCCGCCCCCACGGGCGGCACCATCGACTCCCAGAGGTCCGGCGGTCCCATGCCTCCCACTCTCGCCTCGCTCGTCCAGCACTCGGCGCTCAAGCTCACCGTCCGGGCCGGCGCGGACCGGCTCGGCACGCCCGTGCGCTGGGCGCACGCCAGCGAGCTGGCCGACCCCGTCCCGTACATGGACGGCGGCGAACTGCTCCTCGTCACCGCCACCAACCTCGACGCCCGGGACCCGGCGACGATGCGCCGGTACGTACAGCGGCTGGCCGGTGCCGGGGTCGCGGGGCTCGGATTCGCCGTCGGCGTCACGTACGACGAGATCCCGCCGGCGCTCGTGGACGCCGCCGAGGAGGCCGGGCTGCCGCTCCTGGAGGTGCCCAGACGCACCCCCTTCCTCGCCATCAGCAAGGCCGTCTCCGCGGCCATCGCCGCCGACCAGTACCGCTCGGTCACGGCCGGCTTCGACGCCCAGCGGGAGCTGACCCGCGCCGCCGTCGCCGGGGACGGCCCCGCCGAGCTGCTGACCCGCCTCGCCGCACACGTCGACGGATGGGCCGCGCTGTACGACACCTCGGGCGCCGTCGTCGCCGCCGCGCCCGACTGGGCCGCCCGCCGCGCCGCCAGGCTCACCCCCGAGGTCGAGCGGCTGCGGGACCGCTCCGCCCCGGCCAGCGTGGTCGTCGCGGACAGCGAGGGCGACGACCGGGTCGAGCTCCAGTCGCTGGGCACCGGCCGCCGCAGCCGCGGCGCGCTGGCCGTCGGCACGGGGGCGGCGCTCGGCACGGCCGAGCGCTACGCGGTGCACTCCGCGGTCGCCCTGCTGACCCTCACCACGGCGCGCTCCCGCGCGCTCCAGGGCGCGGAGCAGCGCCTCGGAGCCGCGATCCTGCGCATGCTGCTCGCGGGGGAGTCCGACCACGCCCGGGCCGTCGCCGGCGATCTGTACGGCGGGCTGCTCGACGCCCCCTTCCGGCTCCTGATCGCCGAGTCGGCGGTGCCCGCAGGGACGGACCTGCTCGCCGAGTCGATGGAGGCCGCGGCCTCCCGGTCCGGCGAGAGCCTGCTGATGGTGCCCGAGGGCGAACGCCTGGTGGTGCTGGCCGCGGACGGCGGCGAGGCGGCCCGGGCGGGCGCCGCCCACGCCCGCGCCGCGGACGACCGGCCGGTGCGCGAGACGGGTGAGGCCGACGCCGACGTGGTCGTCGGCATGTCCGCGCCGTCCGGCCCGATCGCCGTCTCCGCCGCGTACAAGCAGGCCGAACAGGCCCTGTCCGTCGCGCGCCGCCGGGGCAGGACCATGGTCGAGCACGAGGAGCTCGCGGCCGGCTCGGTCCTGCCGCTCCTCGCCGACGACGCCGTACGCGCCTTCGCCGACGGGATGCTGAGGCCGCTCCAGGAACACGACGCGAAGGGGCGCGGCGATCTCGTCGCCTCCCTGCGGGCCTGGCTCTCCCGGCACGGCCAGTGGGACGCCGCCGCCGCTGACCTGGGCGTCCACCGCCACACCCTGCGGTACCGGATGCGCCGCGTCGAGGAGATCCTGGGCCGCTCACTGGACGACCCGGACGTCCGGATGGAGCTCTGGCTGGCCCTCAAGGCGACGGCCGCGTCCTCGGGGACGCAGTAGCCCGTCCGGCTGCGACAATCCGGCGCACCGGGCCTCCGCTCCACTCCACGGTGGACAAGCCTCATCCGTCCCGGATCGCCCTACGGTGGGGCCGGAGGGCGCCCTCGCGCGCCCGGCGATCGTCGTACACCACCCCCGAAGGGCCGGAACCGCCATGACTTCCACCCACGCCTTCTGGCTGGCAGGCCGCCCGGCCACCGGCGAGGACAGCTTCGACGTCACCAACCCCTGGGACGGCCGCACCGTCGGCACGGTCGCCGTGCCGACCGACGCCCAGGTCGAGGAGGCCGTCGCCGCCGCGTACGCCGTGCGCGAGGAGTTCGCCGCGACCCCGGCGCACGTACGGGCCGCCGCCCTCGACCACGTCGTACGTCGCCTCACCGAGCGCACCGAGGAGATCGCCCAGCTGATCTCCGCCGAGAACGGCAAGCCCATCAAGTGGGCCCGCGGCGAGGTCGGCCGCGCCGTGTCCGTCTTCCGGTTCGCCGCCGAGGAGGCCCGCCGCTTCAACGGGGGCGAGGCCCAGCGGCTGGACACCGACGCCGGTGGCACCGGCCGCCTCGGACTGACCCGGCGCTTCCCGCGCGGCCCGGTCCTCGGCATCGCGCCCTTCAACTTCCCGCTCAACCTGAGCGCCCACAAGGTCGCCCCGGCCATCGCCGTCGGCGCCCCGATCATCCTGAAGCCGGCTCCGGCCACCCCGATCTCGTCCCTGATCCTGGGCGAGCTGCTGGCCGAGACGGACCTCCCGGCCGGCTCCTGGTCCGTGCTGACCGTGCCCAACGACAAGATGCCCTCCCTGGTCCAGGACGAGCGGCTGCCGGTGATCTCCTTCACCGGCTCCGGCCCCGTCGGCTACGCGATCATGGAGTCGGTGCCGCGCAAGCACTGCACCCTGGAGCTGGGCGGCAACGGCGCCGCGGTCGTGCTCGCCGACTGGTCCTCCGAGGAGGACCTGGATTGGGCCGCGACCCGCATCGCGACCTTCTCCAACTACCAGGGCGGCCAGTCCTGCATCTCGGTGCAGCGCGTCATCGCCGACGCCTCCGTCCACGACCGGCTCGTCCCGAAGATCGTCGCCGCCGTCGAGGCCCTGGTGACCGGCGACCCCTCCGACGCGGCCACCGACGTCGGCCCGCTCGTCAGCGAGGACGCCGCCCGCCGGGTCGAGTCCTGGGTCGACGAGGCCGTAGGTGCCGGTGCCACCCTGCTGACCGGCGGCAAGCGCGACGGCGCCACGTACGCCCCGACGGTCCTCGCCGACCTCCCCGGCACCACGACGATCGCCTGCGAGGAGGTCTTCGGCCCGGTGCTGTACGTCCAGAGGACCGAGGGCGAGGCGGAGGCCTTCGCCGCCGCCAACGACTCCAGGTACGGGCTGCAGGCGGGCGTCTTCACCCACGACCTCCAGACCGCCTTCCGCGCGCACCGCGCCCTGGAGGTGGGCGGCGTGGTCATCGGCGACGTGCCCTCCTACCGCGCCGACCAGATGCCGTACGGCGGCGCCAAGCAGTCCGGAGTGGGCCGCGAGGGCGTGCGCTACGCCATGGACGACTACACCTACGAGCGGGTGCTGGTCCTCACCGGCCTGGCCCTGTAGCCCGAACCCCTGCGACGGACCGGCCGGAGCCCGCTGTGCGGGGGCTCCGGCCGTTTCCGTACCCGCCGGGGGCCTCCCGCAGGGTGGTGGGGCGGACGCAGATCGGGTAGATACGGACGAGTGGTACCGATCGGCACGCGTACGGCCCGACCCCTACCCCGACTCGCGGCGAGGTGAGCTCCTCATGTCCGCCCCATCCGACATCCCCCAGGCCCCCAAGGTCACCGAGCGCGAAGCGCGGCAGGTGGCCGAGGCCGCCCGTGAACAGGACTGGCGCAAGCCGAGCTTCGCCAAGGAACTCTTCCTCGGACGCTTCCGGCTGGACCTGATCCACCCCCACCCCCTCCCGGCCCCCGACGACGTACGGCGCGGAGAGGCCTTCCTCGCCCGGCTGCGCGAGTTCTGCGAGACCCACGTCGACGGCGCCCTGATCGAACGCGAGGCCAGGATCCCCGACGAGCTCATCAACGGCCTCAAGGAGCTCGGCGCCCTCGGCATGAAGATCGAGACCAAGTACGGCGGTCTCGGACTGACCCAGGTCTACTACAACAAGGCGCTGGCGCTGGCCGGTTCGGCGAGCCCCTCCATCGGCGCGCTGCTCTCGGCCCACCAGTCGATCGGCGTACCGCAGCCGCTGAAGATGTTCGGCACGCAGGACCAGAAGGACGCCTTCCTGCCCCGTCTCGCGCGGACGGACATCTCGGCCTTCCTCCTCACCGAACCCGACGTCGGCTCCGACCCGGCACGCCTGGCGACCACAGCCGTGCCGGAGGGCGACGACTACGTCCTGGACGGTGTGAAGCTCTGGACGACCAACGGCGTCGTCGCGGACCTGCTCGTCGTCATGGCCCGGGTCCCCGCGTCCGAGGGCCACAAGGGCGGCATCACCGCCTTCGTCGTCGAGGCCGACTCCCCGGGCATCACCGTGGAGCACCGCAACTCCTTCATGGGGCTGCGCGGCATCGAGAACGGCGTCACCCGCTTCCACGAGGTCCGGGTGCCGGCGGCCAACCGGATCGGCCCCGAGGGCGCAGGGCTCAAGATCGCCCTCACCACGCTCAACACCGGCCGCCTCTCGCTGCCCGCCATGTGCGTCGGCGTCGGGAAGTGGTCCCTGAAGATCGCCCGTGAGTGGTCGGCGGTCCGTGAGCAGTGGGGCAGGCCCGTCGCCCGCCACGAGGCGGTGGGCTCGAAGATCTCCTTCATCGCCGCCACCACCTTCGCCCTCGAAGCGGTCGTGGACCTCTCCTCGCAGATGGCCGACGAGAGCCGCAACGACATCCGCATCGAGGCCGCGCTCGCCAAGCTGTACGGCTCCGAGATGGGCTGGCTGATCTCCGACGAGCTCGTCCAGATCCGCGGCGGACGCGGCTTCGAGACCGCCGCCTCGCTCGCCGCCCGCGGCGAACGTGCCGTCCCCGCCGAGCAGATGCTCCGCGACATGCGGATCAACCGGATCTTCGAGGGCTCCACGGAGATCATGCACCTGCTGATCGCCCGTGAGGCCGTCGACGCCCACCTCAAGGTGGCGGGCGACATCATCGACCCGGACAAGGCGCTCGGCGACAAGGCGAAGGCGGGCGCCAACGCCGCCGGGTTCTACGCCCGCTGGCTCCCCAAGCTGGTCAGCGGCCCCGGCCAGCTGCCCAACTCCTACGGGGAGTTCCGCGTCCCCGGGCACCCCGACCTCTCCGCGCACCTGCGGTACGTCGAGCGCTCGTCCCGCAAGCTGGCCCGCTCCACCTTCTACGCCATGTCCCGCTGGCAGGGCCGCATGGAGACCAAGCAGGGCTTCCTCGGCCGGATCGTCGACATCGGCGCCGAACTCTTCGCGATGAGCGCCGCGTGCGTCCGGGCCGAGCACCTGCGGGCCGACGACGACCACGGCCGCGAGGCGTACCAGCTCGCCGACGTGTTCTGCCGGCAGTCCCGCATCCGGGTGGAGGAGCTCTTCAACCGGCTGTGGTCCAACACCGACGACATCGACAGGCGTGTCGTCGACGGCGTCCTCTCCGGGACCTACACCTGGCTGGAGGAGGGGGTCATCGACCCCAGCGGCGACGGTCCCTGGATCGCCGACGCCACCCCCGGCCCGGCCACCGGGGAGAACGTCCACCGCCCCATCCGCTGAACCCGGCACCTCCCGCGGGGCGCGTCCACTGCCTGGACGCGCCCCGCGGGCACGCCCGCCACAAGGCAAAATGGACGCCCGTGACCGTCATCGACATCCCCGGCTCCAAGTCCGTCACCGCCCGCGCCCTGTTCCTGGCCGCCGCCGCGGACGGCACCACCACCCTCCTGCGGCCCCTGCACTCGGACGACACCGAGGGGTTCACCGAGGGTCTGGCCCGCCTCGGCTACGGGGTGAGCCGCGAGCCGGACCGATGGCACATCGAAGGCCGCCCCTCGGGCCCCGCCACGAAGGACGCCCACGTCCACTGCCGCGACGGGGCCACCACCGCGCGGTTCCTGCCCACGCTCGCCGCCGCCGCGGCCTCCGGGACGTACCGCTTCGACGCCTCCGCGCAGATGCGCCGCCGCCCCCTCGCCCCCCTCACCGAGGCGCTCCGCTCCCTCGGTGTCGACCTGCGCCACGAGGGAGCGGAGGGCCACCACCCGCTCACCGTCGAGGCGTCCGGCGTCAAGGGCGGCGAACTGACCCTCGACGCGGGGGAGTCCTCCCAGTACCTCACCGCCCTGCTGATGCTCGGGCCGCTCACCGCCGAGGGCCTGCGGATCGACGTCACGGAGCTCGTCTCGGCGCCGTACATCGAGATCACCCTCGCGATGATGCGCAGCTTCGGTGTCGAGGTCGCCCGCGAGGGGAACACCTTCACCGTCCCTCCCGGCGGCTACCGCGCCACCACGTACGCCGTCGAGCCCGACGCGTCCACCGCCTCGTACTTCTTCGCCGCCGCGGCCCTCACCGGCCGTGAGGTCACCGTCCCCGGGCTCGGCACCGGCGCGCTCCAGGGCGACCTGCGCTTCACCGACGTGCTGCGCCGGATGGGCGCCGAGGTCCGCACCACCGCGGACGCCACGACCGTACGGTCCTCGGGCCGGCTCTCCGGACTGACCGTCAACATGCGCGACATCTCCGACACGATGCCGACCCTCGCGGCCATCGCGCCGTACGCCACCTCGCCGGTGCGGATCGAGGACGTCGCCAACACCCGGGTGAAGGAGTGCGACCGGCTGGAGGCCTGCGCGGAGAACCTCCGGAGCATGGGGATCACCGTGCACACCGGGCCCGACTGGATCGAGATCCACCCCGGCACCCCGCACCCCACCGAGATCGTCACCCACGGCGACCACCGCATCGTGATGTCGTTCGCCGTCGCCGGGCTGCGCACGCCCGGCATGAGCTACGACGACCCCGGGTGCGTACGGAAGACGTTCCCCCGCTTCCACGAGGAGTTCGCGGACTTCGCGGCCAGGACCGCGCAGCCGTAAACCGTGGTGCGGTCCGGCGCGGGCCGCACTACGGTCGCCCGCATGATGTCCCGGAACGATGTCCTGTCCGTCCTCACCCTGCTGCGCGAGGCCGGTGCCGACGTGGTGATCGCCGGGGGCTGGGGCGTCGACGCCCTGCTCGGCGAGGAGACCCGTCCCCACCGCGACCTCGACCTCCTGCACCGGCGTGAGCAGGAGCCCGCCGTGGTGGCCGCCCTGGAGTCCGCCGGATACACCGAGACGCTGGACTGGCGCCCGGTCCGTTTCGTGTTCAGCCACCTGGCCGGGCCCGAGATCGACCTGCACCCGCTGGAGTTCGACGCCGACGGTTCCGCCGTGCAGTCCTCGCCCGACCCGTCGGAGCCCTTTCGCTACCCGGCCGCCTGCTTCGTCACGGGCACCATCGGGACGGCCACCGTGCGCTGCGTCTCCGCCGAGCAGCAGGCGCTGTTCCACCAGGGATACGAACCGGCCGAGCGCGATGTGGCGGACATGCGGCGGCTGCGGGAGAAGTTCGGCATCGATACGCACTTCTGACCCCCGGATGCCGCACAATCGAGCCTCGGCCGCGAGCGGGACACGGATCCCGGCGGGTCAACACGAGACAGGGGCAGGGATGTTCGGGGTGTACGGGGCGGGCGGCCGGCGGGGCGCCGTGGCGGCGGGATGCGCGGTGGCGGCCCTCATGGGCCTCACCGGATGCGGTGGCGGGGACGACGACGGCAAGAGCGGCGCCGGGAAGAGCCCCGCCCCCTCGCGCCCGGCAGCGACGGCCGGGGGGCTCACCGAGGCGGAGCTCACCGCGGCGGCCCTCACCGACGGGGAGCGGGCCGGTGACCTCACCGCGTCCGAGTACACCCTGGACGGGCCGCTCGGGGACGCCTACACCGCCGACCCCGCCGTATGCCAGCCGCTCGTCAGCCTCGCCGGTGACGTCAGCGGTCACGAGCCCGTCGCACAGGTGCAGCGCAAGGCCGACAAGCCCGAGGAGATGCTCGGGGTCACCGTGGACATCACCCTGCGCTCGTACGCCGGGGACGAGGCCGCGAAGGTCATGGCCTCGCTGGAGCGGGCCGGCCGCGAGTGCGCCGGCGGCCTCACGGAGGAACGGGCCGTCGCCCGCGCCCGGTACGAGAAGGTCGAACCCGCGGCGCTGCCCGCCTTCGCCGGCGAGGCCGACCAGGCGAAGGCCTACCGCTTCACCGTCCTCGACGTGAAGGGGAAGCTGAAACTGTACGAGTACCTCACCGTCCTGCGCTCCGGCTCCACCACCCTCGCCTTCCGCGCCGAGATCCTGGGCACCCAGGACATCGGCGGGGTCCCCGAGGACGTCATGGCCGCCCAGTGGAAGAAATTCCGTGCCGCGCGGGCCTGAGGCGCGCGCCGACAGGGGCGCGCTGTCACGACGCACAGCGGATGCGGCAACAATGGGGGCCATGAGCGACAGCCCCGCACCCCTCGCCGATCCGCATCTCGTCTTCGACGCGACGGACGGCCGCCGGGATCTGGTGATCCTCGGCTCCACCGGGTCCATCGGTACCCAGGCCATCGACCTGGTCCTGCGCAACCCCGGACGTTTCCGCGTCACCGCGCTCTCCGCCGCGGGCGGCAGGGTCGAGCTCCTCGCCGAGCAGGCGCGGCAGCTGCGCGTCCGCACGGTCGCGGTGGCCGACGGGGACAAGGTGCCGGCGCTCACCGAGGCGCTGCGGAAGGTCTACGGGGCGGGGGAGCCGCTCCCGGAGATCCTCGCCGGCCCGGACGCCGCCACGGACCTCGCCGCGAGCGACTGCCACACCGTGCTGAACGGGATCACCGGCTCGATCGGCCTCGCCCCCACGCTCGCCGCGCTGAAGGCGGGCCGCACGCTCGCCCTGGCGAACAAGGAGTCGCTGATCGTCGGCGGTCCGCTGGTGAAGGCCCTGGCGGCCCCCGGCCAGATCATCCCGGTCGACTCCGAGCACGCCGCGCTCTTCCAGGCCCTCGCCGCCGGCAAGCGCGCCGACGTCCGCAAGCTCGTCGTGACCGCGTCCGGCGGCCCGTTCCGCGGGCGTACGCGCGCCGAGCTCGCCGACGTCACGCGGGAGCAGGCCCTGGCGCACCCGACCTGGGCCATGGGCCCGGTCATCACGGTCAACTCGGCGACCCTGGTCAACAAGGGCCTGGAGGTCATCGAGGCGCATCTGCTCTACGACATCCCGTTCGACCGGATCGAGGTCGTGGTCCACCCCCAGTCGTACGTCCACTCCATGGTGGAGTTCACCGACGGCTCCACCCTCGCGCAGGCCACCCCGCCCGACATGGGCGGCCCCATCGCCATCGGTCTCGGCTGGCCCGAGCGGGTCCCGGACGCGGCCCCGGCCTTCGACTGGACGAAGGCCTCCAGCTGGGAGTTCTTCCCCCTCGACACCGAAGCGTTCCCGTCGGTCGGGCTCGCCCGGCACGTGGGCACCCTAGGGGGCACGGCGCCCGCGGTGTTCAACGCGGCCAACGAGGAGTGCGTGGACGCCTTCCTCGCGGGACGGCTGCCGTTCAACGGCATCATGGATACGGTCACAGCCGTGGTGGCCGAACACGGCACCCCCGCCACGGGAACTTCACTGACGGTCGCGGACGTCCTGGAAGCGGAGACCTGGGCCCGGTCCAGGGCCCGCGAACTCTCGGCGGCAGCGACAGCGGAGGCGCACGTATGAGCATGACGACGATCCTGATGACGATCCTCGGGATCGCCGTCTTCGCCGTGGGGCTGCTGTTCTCGATCGCCTGGCACGAGCTGGGCCACCTGTCGACGGCCAAGCTCTTCGGCATCAGGGTGCCGCAGTACATGGTCGGCTTCGGGCCGACCCTCTGGTCGCGCAAGAAGGGCGACACCGAGTACGGCATCAAGGCCATCCCCGCGGGCGGCTACATCCGCATGATCGGCATGTTCCCCCCGGGGCCCGACGGCCGGATCGAAGCGCGCTCCACCTCACCGTGGCGCGGCATGATCGAGGACGCCAGGTCGGCCGCCTTCGAGGAGCTGGAGCCGGGCGACGAGACGCGCCTCTTCTACACACGCAAGCCGTGGAAGCGCGTCATCGTGATGTTCGCCGGACCCTTCATGAACCTGGTCCTGGCCGTCGCGATCTTCATGGGCGTGGCCATGACCTTCGGCTTCCAGACCCAGACCACCGAGGTCGCGGGCGTCCAGCAGTGCGTGATCGCCCAGAGTGAGAACCGCGACACCTGCAAGACCTCCGACCCGGTCTCGCCGGCCAAGGCCGCGGGCCTGGAGGAGGGCGACAAGATCGTCGCCTTCAACGGCCGGAAGGTCGACGACTGGGCCACCCTCTCGGACAAGATCCGCCAGACCATCGGCCCGGCCACCATCACCGTGCAGCGCGACGGCCAGGAACAGACCCTGAACGCCGTGCTGAAGAAGAACGCCGTGGCCAAGAAGGACGCCCACGGCGAGGTCGTCCCCGACCAGTACGTCAGCGCCGGCTACCTCGGCTTCGCCGCGAAGACGGAGATCCTTCCGCTCTCCTTCGGCGACTCGGTCGTCCGCATGGGCGACATGATCGAGAACGGCGTCGACTCGATCATCGCGCTGCCCTCCAAGATCCCCGACCTGTGGAACGCGGCGTTCAGCGACGGCGAGCGGGCCGACGACTCACCGGTCGGCGTGGTCGGCGCGGCGCGGATCGGCGGCGAGGTGATGAACCTCGACGTCCCGGCCCAGAACCAGATCGCGATGATGCTGTTCCTGCTGGCCGGGTTCAACCTCTCGCTGTTCCTCTTCAACATGCTGCCCCTGCTCCCGCTCGACGGCGGGCACATCGCGGGCGCGCTCTGGGAGGCCCTGCGCCGCAATCTGGCCAAGGTCTTCAAGCGGCCCGACCCCGGCCCGTTCGACGTGGCGAAGCTCATGCCCGTCGCCTACGTGGTCGCGGGGATCTTCATCTGCTTCACGCTGCTGGTGCTGGTCGCCGACATCGTGAACCCGGTGAAGATCACCTGACGCCTCACACGTCTCACAGGTGGCGGCCGGTCACACAGGTGGTGTACGGCCGCCACCCATCGGGAGGTTCGTCGGCACGGGTGCGCCCTGTTCTCCTCCGGTGCCGTAACCTCGAAGCCTGGAGCCCGCCGTTCTCGGGACCTCGATCCACACTGATCCACACCTTGGGGATGCTCAGCGCATGACTGCGATTTCTCTCGGAATGCCGGCCGTTCCGACCAAGCTCGCCGACCGACGGGTCAGCCGCCAGATCCAGGTCGGGTCGGTGGCGGTCGGCGGGGACGCACCTG
>NZ_JAERUC010000130.1 GCF_016745505.1 Streptomyces silvae
GGGCGTCCCCGGGCCCGGGGACGCCCCTCCAGTGCGTGCGGCTGATCAGGGGCGGGGCCAGGGGCGGCCGGCGAGGCCCTCGATGTCGGTGTTGAAGCGCCGCAGATAGCCGGCGAAGGCGGAGATGTCCTCGTCGGGCCAGTCGGCCATGACCTGCTGCAGGGACGTGACCATGCCCTCCCGTTCCGCGTCGAGGGTCTTGACGCCCTCCTCGGTGATGCGGAACTTACGGGCCATGCCCCCGTCCGGGTCGGGGATGCGCTCCACGAAGCCGGCGCGCATGACCGCCGCGGTCTGGCGGTTGAGGGTGGAGACATCGAGGTCGAAGGCCTCGCTGAGCTCGCCGACGGACATCGGGCCCTGGACGCGGATGCGGCTGAGCAGGATGTAGGCGCTGCGCTCCAGGAGGCCGTCCTTGCGGCGGCCCTTCCGGTGGGCCAGCAGGCCGTGGCGGCTGAGCAGCATCTGCTCGTACTCGACCTCTCGTGTCGCCCTGTTCATGCGCGGGCACCTCCTGCTTCCTGCCGGGCGAGGCCGGTGTGTCGTCCTGCCGTCGTGCGTACCGACTTCATCGTATGTTTCCAGAGCAGTGCATGGACCACATAGTGTGCATGATGCAATAACGCTCGAGCGCCCCGACCGGTCCGACCGGCGGGGCGCTCCGGCGTTCCGGGGCCGGGAGATTTCTGCTGCACGGGCATTGACCGGTGGAGCGGGCCGAACTTACGTTCATCGCGTTGCTCTTCGTATGTCATATATGAGACGCGATATGAGACCGAGCGCCGTATGCCGCCGGCCCCGAGCCTTCTTCCGTCGGTCGGTGCGCACCCAGAGAAGAGAGCCGACCGTGATCAACCCCCGCACCAGCCGTCTCGCAGCCGCGATATCCCTGGTCAGCGCCCTGGCCTTCACCGCGACCGCCTGTGGTGACGACGGCAGCGGCATCGCCGGAGCCAAGGGCGCCGAAGGCCCGGGCACCGGGAAGGTCGTGTTCTGGGACGAGAACGGCGGTGTCCGTACGGCGGTCTGGAAGGAGATCATCGCCGACTTCGAGAAGGCCAACCCGGACATCGACGTGCAGTACGTGGGCATCGCCTCCACCGAGGCCCAGTCCAAGTACGACACCGCCATCCAGGGCGGCGGGCTGCCGGACGTCGGGGGCGTGGGGGCCGCGATGGTCGCCGGGATCGCCGCCCAGGACGCGCTGGAGCCGCTGGACGACCGGATCGAGGCGAGCTCGCTCAAGGGCAAGCTCAACGAGGCGATGACCGAGAACGTACGGAGCGCCGGCGGCCGGGACGAGCTGTACACCGTGCCGATCTCCGCCACCAACGGCGTCCTCTACTACCGGACGGACCTGTTCGAGAAGGCCGGGCTGGGCGAGCCGGCCACCTGGGACGACTTCTACGCGGCCGCGGAGAAACTGACGGACCGGAAGAAGAACCGGTTCGGCTACACCATCCGCGGCGGCCCGGGTTCGATCGCCCAGGCGCTGGACGCGATGTACGGCCAGTCGGGCATCGAGTCCTTCTGGGACGAGTCGGAGACGAGGACGACGGTCAACGACCCGAAGAACGTCGCGGCGCTGGAGAAGTACGCCGGCCTGTACAGGAAGGCCACTCCGGAGGCGGACCTCAACAACGACTTCACGAAGATGGTCGCCCAGTTCGACTCGGGCAGCATCGCCATGCTCAACCACAACCTGGGGTCCTACCAGGACCACGTGACCTCGCTGGGCAACGACACGTTCCGCGGGATCCCGCAGCCCGAACTGCCGGACGGCACCCGGGTGATGGTCTCCAACCCGGTCTCCGGGCTCGGTCTGCTGAAGTCGTCCGAAAACAAGGCGGCGGCCTGGAAGTTCATCGAGTTCGCCGCCTCCCACGCCTCGAACTCCAAGTTCAGCGAGTCCGCGGGCCTGATCCCGGCCAACGAGGAGGCCGCCGAGGACCCCTGGCTCGACAAGGCCGAGACCACCAAGCTCGGGGCGGAGGCGCTGTTCTCGGGTGACACCAAGATCGTGCAGCTGCCGTACTACCTGCCCGACTGGAACACCCTGTCCAAGGCCGACAGCGAATCGGGCTTCCAGAAGGTGCTGCTCGGCAAGACGAGCGCCCAGGACTTCCTGGACACCCTCGCCGAGGACCTCGACGAGGCCCAGGCGGAGTGGAAGGAACAGCAGGGCTGAGACGGGACCGGAGGCGCGCCCCCTCGGCCCCTCAGTCCAGGCCCTCCTCCCGCAGTTCGTACATCAGGAGGAACGTGCGGTAGGTCTCCGCGGACACGTCCAGGCAGACGTCCGGCCGGTTGGTCCACGTCGACGTGTTGTCGAGGGCCCGTCGGCAGGCCGCCTCGGTCTCGGCCTCGGACGGGATGTTCGAGATGAACGCGGCGATGAGCAGGACCACTGCGAGGACGACCACGCCGATACGGATGCGCATGGTCTCCCAACGACCGTGCGGCCGGGGCGGTCACTCAGGGCCGGTCACTCAGGGCCGGTCGCGCGGGGCGGATCGCGGACCGGTCGATCGCGGACCGGTCGATCGCGGCTCAGCAGCAGCCGCGGCGGTCGTCAGGTGCCCGGAAGCCGGCAGGGCGGTACGGCCGTCCGGTCATTCGGGTTCGTCGGTGACCGGCGGCAGATCGGGCTCGATGAACAGC
Source organism: Streptomyces silvae (assembly GCF_016745505.1). Classification (GTDB taxonomy): domain Bacteria; phylum Actinomycetota; class Actinomycetes; order Streptomycetales; family Streptomycetaceae; genus Streptomyces; species Streptomyces silvae. The sequence continues at coordinate 2,662 of NZ_JAERUC010000130.1, forward strand.
CCGGCGTACTGCGGTGTCGGCAGCGGTGCCGAGGCGCCCGTGTCGGCGGTCGTGGCCGCGGACGTGCCGTCGGAGTGCCGCTGGGTCGTGCGGGCAGGCGTGTCGGTCATGTCAGGTGTCCTGTACGTAGGTGTGTCGGTGAGAGCCCTGTGACCGAATCGCCGCGATATATGCCGGACCGGCCCGACCGGTAGGGCGACGAGGTGCCGCTACCGGTGCCGCGCCGCTCCGGGGGCGTCCGGATCATCGTGCGGTGCATGCAGACTGTAACCCTCCCGGCACGGCTTTCCCCCGGTATTGCGACCCCGGCGTGACGGTTCAGTGCGGCGGTGCGGGCTCGATGTTCTGGTTTGCGTGGAAGAAGTTGTGCGGGTCGTAGGACCGCTTGATCTCCGCGAGCCGGTCGTGATGGCCGCGGTAGGTGGCCCGGACCCGGTCCTGGGACTCGCCGGTGCCGAGGAAGTTCACGTAGCCGCCGCCCATGGAGTACGGGTGCAGCGCCTCCCAGTAGCTTACGGCCCAGTCCCGCAGGGCCGGTGCGTTGGCCGGGTCGGGGTCGATGCCGGCGATGACGCCCGACCAGCGCGCGTCACGGTAGGCCCAGGCGGTCTCGTCGGAGCCGACCCGGCCGGCCGCCCCGTCGACCGGGTACAGGTGCATGGTCGACAGGCCGGTGGGGAGCTTCTCGGCGAAGGACGCGTGCACGTCGACGGCCTCGTCCGTGATCCGGTCGAAGAAGTCGCCGCGCCAGTACCACTGGAGACCGGCCGGCAGCAGCGCGTCGAACATCGACTGGAGGGCCGGGTAGGGCATCGGCGAGGTGAAGTGGAAGGCGGGCGGGCCCGGTTCGTCCACCACGGAGAGGGTCTCGCCCAGGGATTCCGGGTCCGCCGTCGAGCACCAGACCACGCCGCACATCTTCTGCCCGTGGATCTCCTCGGGGAAGGGCGGGCCGGGCGGGACGGTCAGCGAGGCGAAGAAGCCGTACAGGTCGTCCGGCGCCTGCGGCAGGAAGTCCCGGTACCAGCGCATGACGTCCTGGAAGAGCTCCAGGGGCCATACGGTGATGGCGACCCCCACCGTGTCCACCGGGTGCAGCTCGAAGTCGAACGACGTGACGACGCCGAAGTTCCCGCCGCCGCCGCGCAGGGCCCAGAACAGGTCGGCGTGTTCGCTGGGGTTCGCGGCCACGAAGCTTCCGTCGGCCAGGACGACGTCCGCGGAGACCAGATTGTCCACCGAGAGGCCGTACTTACGGGTGAGGTAGCCGTGCCCGCCGCCGAGCGTCAGTCCGCCGACGCCGGTGGTCGACATGATGCCCGCCGGGGTGGCCAGGCCGAAGGCGTGGGTGGCGTGGTCCAGGTCGCCCAGCGTGGCACCGCCGTCGGCCTGGGCGGTCTGGGTGGCCGGATCGACCCGCACACCGTGCAGGGGGGACAGATCGAGCGTGACGGCGCCGTCGCGGAGGCCGAGACCGGGGCCGCTGTGCCCGCCGCCCCGGACCGCCGGCTCCAGCCCGTTCTCGCGGAGGAAGTCGACGGCGGCCATCACGTCCGCCGTGTCGCGGCACTCGACCACGGCCGCCGGCTTCTTGTCGATCATGGCGTTGTAGACCGTGCGGGCCCGCCCGTACTCCTCGTCGTCCGGGCCGATGACCGGGCCGCGCAGCTCCGTTCGCATCTTTTCCAGCAGGGTGCCGTCCATGGTCCTCTCCTCGCGCGTATGCGCCCGGCCTCCCCTGCGGCACCGCATCGGGTGAGGTTGGTTGGGCCGACGCCGGCACCTGGGATGCCGCGCGGACGGGACCGAACACCGAAAAGCGTGCACTTCAAGCGTCCCGCCGCCCCGGAGGCCGTGCAATCGCTGGGCGCCGTGCCTCCGCCCGAGGTGCGCGGGGGCAGCGGTGGCCAGGTGTGGTCGGAGCACCCTCCCGGATGGCGTAGAGTTGCAATCACAACGGCGCGGGGTGGAGCAGCTCGGTAGCTCGCTGGGCTCATAAC
>NZ_JAERUC010000131.1 GCF_016745505.1 Streptomyces silvae
TCAAGGTGGAGGCCGCGGGTTCAAATCCCGTCAGGACCGCTGCAGCCCTTGTGAGCTGCGTGGCTGGGTAGCTCAGTTGGTACGAGCGATCGCCTGAAAAGCGATAGGTCGCCGGTTCGATCCCGGCCCCAGCCACCACCCGAAGGCCCCGTCCGATGGACGGGGCCTTCGTCGTGCTCAGCCGTCGTCACGCCGCCGCCGGACCGCCTGCACGGCCACCCCGAGCGCCACCACGGCCACCAGGCCGGTCAGCGCCGCCGCGTCCGGCACCCGCTCACCGAGCCGCCGGGCCCACTGCTCGACGGCGAACGCCCGGTCCACGTCCAGGAGTCCGGGCAGCGCGGTCGTCCCGTCGTACGCGAGGAAGAGCGCGCCGAGCCCGACGAAGAGGAGGCCGGAGAGCAGTGAGGTGCTGTGAAGCTCGAAGCGGCCGGCCCGCAGCGTCCTGCCGCGCAGCCAGGCCCGGTGGCCGAGGTCGAAGCGCTCCCAGAGCAGGGCGAGCACGAACAGCGGTACGGCCATGCCCAGCGCGTACACGGCGAGCAGCAGTCCGCCGTAGACGGGGCTGCCGCTGACGGCGGCCACCGTGAGGACGCCGCCGAGGATGGGGCCCGCGCAGAAGCCCGCCAGCCCGTAGACCGCGCCCAGGGCGTGGACGGAGAGGGCGGTCGTGGGCCGGATCCGGCCGCTGAGCGCGGCGAGCCGCCGGGAGGCGAAGCCCCGCCCGGCGATCTGGGCGAGACCGAGGCCGATGATCAGCCAGCCCGCACCGGTGACCAGGGCGTCGCGGTGCCCGTAGAAGAGCCGCCCGGCGTACGAGCCCGCGGCACCGAGGGGGACGAGGGTGGTGGCCAGTCCGGCGTAGAAGATGCCCGTACGCGCCAGGAGCCGTGAGGCGGAGTCCACGGAGTACGCGAAGAAGGCCGGGAGCAGCAGGGCGCTGCACGGGCTGACGAGGGCCAGCAGGCCACCCAGCAGCGCTGCGAAGTAGCCGATGCCCGGGGTCACTTGGCGGGGTCCCCGGCGCTTCCGACGTTCGCTTCCTCCGCCGCGGCGTCCTCGATGGCCTGGGTGAAGACGGCCGTGGGCTGGGCTCCGGCCAGCGGGCGGCCGTTGATGAGGAAGGACGGGGTGGACGTGGCGCCGATCCCGTAGGCCTGTTCCTGGTCCGCGCGGACCGCTTCGGTGGCCGCCGCGCTGTCGGTGTCGCGCGCGAACCGGTCGAGGTCCTTCACACCGGCCTGTCGGGCGAGCGCCCTGAGGCGGTCCTTGCCGAACCCCTTCTCCTTGGCACCCTCGGCGTAGGCGGCCCGGTGGAAGGCCCAGAAGCGGTCCTGCCGGCCGGCCGCCCAGGAGGCCCGGGCGGCGGCCTCGGACGCCTCGCCGAAGATCGGGAAGTTGCGCCACTCGATGCGCAGGGTGCCGTCGTCGACGTACCTCTTGATCAGTTCGGGCTCGGTGTCCCGGGCGAACTTCCCGCAGTAGCCGCACTGGAAGTCGGCGTACTCGATGAGGACGACGGGGGCGTCGGTGCGGCCCTGTGCCAGTTTGTCGCCGGCGTCGCGCCTGGCCAGCTCCGCCAGCTCCTCCTGGACGCCCGGGTCCGGTGCGGTGGCCGTGGTGGCGGCCGGGGTGTCGGAGGCGGGTTCGTCCGGGGCGGTCGCCCGGTAGGAGACGAGGCCGAGCAGCCCGGCGGCGAGCGCGACGACGAGAGCGAAGAGCAGCGGCTTCCTCGACGGCTTCCGCCCGGAGGACGGCTTCCTCGACGGCCTCCGCCCGGAGGACGGCGGCTTCGCGGGGGACGAGGGGCGGCGGTCGGGGGTGGGCATGGGTGGGCCGCCTTGCACGGGGACGGGTGATCAGTTGCCCGAAATGGTACGTCCCGTGACGTCGCGATTGCACTGGGTGACCGAACCCGTCGCGAAGCCGCCCCCTGGATCGGTGTGACGCGGCCCGGATGAAATACGTTCGCCACTCCTCGCGCGCGGGTGAGATCCTGGGATCCGTATGTCTACTTCCTTCGCCGATCTCCAGTCCCAGCTCGGACAGCTCTCGCTCCGCGACGCGCACAGGCTCGGCCGCCGCCTCGAGGGTGCCCGGCGCATCCGCAAGCCCGAGGCCCGCCAGTCCGTGCTGGACGAGATCTCCGCCGAGGCCGGAAAGGCAGCCGAGCGGCTCGCGGGGCGCGCCGGGCGGATGCCCGCTCTGTCGTACCCGGAACAGCTTCCGGTCAGCCAGAAGAAGGACGAGATCCTGGAGGCGATACGCGACCACCAGGTCGTGATCGTCGCCGGTGAGACCGGGTCGGGCAAGACCACGCAGATCCCCAAGATCTGCATGGAGCTGGGGCGCGGCGTCCGGGGCATGATCGGGCACACCCAGCCCCGCCGGATCGCGGCACGCACGGTCGCCGAGCGCGTCGCGGACGAGCTGAAGACCCCGCTCGGCGAGGCCGTCGGCTGGAAGGTGCGCTTCACCGACCAGGTGAACCCGGACGCGACCTTCGTGAAGCTGATGACGGACGGCATCCTGCTGGCCGAGATCCAGACGGACCGCGAGCTCCTCGCCTACGACACGATCATCATCGACGAGGCCCACGAGCGGTCCCTGAACATCGACTTCCTGCTGGGCTATCTGGCCCGGCTGCTGCCCAAGCGCCCCGACCTGAAGGTCGTCATCACCTCGGCGACCATCGACCCGGAGCGCTTCGCCAAGCACTTCGGCGAGGCGCCGATCGTGGAGGTCAGCGGGCGGACGTATCCGGTGGAGGTGCGCTACCGCCCCCTCCTCGAAGACGATTCCGACGACTCGGACCGCGACCAGATCACCGCGATCTGCGACGCCGTCGACGAGCTGGACCACGAGGCCCCCGGCGACGTCCTGGTCTTCCTCTCCGGGGAGCGGGAGATCCGCGACACCGCCGACGCCCTGAACAAACGCAACCTCAGACATACCGAGGTGCTCCCCCTCTACGCCCGCCTCTCGCACGCCGAGCAGCACCGGGTGTTCCAGCGCCACACGGGGCGCAGGATCGTTCTGGCGACGAACGTCGCCGAGACCTCGCTGACCGTCCCCGGCATCAAGTACGTGATCGACCCGGGCAACGCCCGTATCTCCCGCTACAGCCACCGCACCAAGGTCCAGCGCCTCCCGATCGAGCGGATCTCGCAGGCCAGCGCCAACCAGCGCAAGGGCCGCTGCGGCCGTACGTCGGACGGGATCTGCATCCGGCTGTACTCCGAGGACGACTTCGTCACGCGCCCGGAGTTCACCGACCCCGAGATCCTGCGGACCAACCTCGCCTCCGTCATCCTCCAGATGACCGCGGCCGGCCTCGGCGACATCGAGAAGTTCCCCTTCATCGACCCGCCGGACCACCGCAACATCCGCGACGGCGTGCAGCTGCTCCAGGAGCTGGGCGCGCTGGACCCGGGCGAGAAGGATCCGAAGAAGCGGCTCACCCCGCTGGGCCGGAAGCTCTCCCAGCTGCCGGTGGACCCGCGCCTGGCCCGCATGGTCCTGGAGGCCGAGAAGAACGGCTGCGCCCGCGAGGTCATGGTCATCGCGGCGGCGCTCTCCATCCAGGACCCGCGTGAGCGGCCCTCGGAGAAGCAGACCCAGGCCGATCAGCAGCACGCCCGCTTCAAGGACGAGACGTCCGACTTCCTGGCGTTCCTGAACCTCTGGCGCTACATCCGGGAGCAGCAGAAGGAGCGCGGCTCCTCCAGCTTCCGCCGGATGTGCAAGCAGGAGTATCTGAACTTCCTGCGGATCCGCGAGTGGCAGGACATCTACGCGCAGCTGCGTACGGTCGCCAAGCAGATGGGCATCGCCGTCGAGGAGCCCAAGGGCGACGAGTCCATCCCGGAACAAGCGGTGCACACCTCGCTGCTGGCCGGTCTGCTGTCGCACATCGGGCTGAAGGACACCGAGAAGAACGAGTACGTGGGCGCCCGCAACGCCAAGTTCGCGATCTTCCCGGGTTCCGCGCTCTTCAAGAAGCAGCCGCGCTTCGTGATGTCGGCGGAACTGGTCGAGACGTCCCGGCTGTGGGCGCGGGTCAACGCGAAGGTCGAGCCGGAGTGGATCGAGCCGCTCGCCCAGCACCTGCTGAAGCGCACCTACAGCGAGCCGCACTGGGAGAAGGACCAGGCGGCGGTGATGGCGTACGAGCGGGTGACGCTCTACGGAGTGCCGATCGTCGCCCAGCGCAAGATCAATTTCGGCCGTATCGACCAGGAGGCGTCGCGCGATCTGTTCATCCGCAACGCCCTGGTCGAGGGGGACTGGCGCACTCATCACCAGTTCTTCCATGACAATCGCAAACTCCTCGGCGAGGTCGAGGAGTTGGAGCACCGGGCCCGGCGCCGCGACATCCTCGTGGACGACGAGACGCTCTTCGACTTCTACGATCAGCGGATCCCGGAGCACATCGTCTCCGGCGCCCACTTCGACTCCTGGTGGAAGCACAAGCGCCGTGACGAGCCGGACGCGCTCGACTTCGAGCGCTCGATGCTCATCAACGAGAAGGCCGGGGCCGTCACCAAGGACGACTACCCGGACTCCTGGCGGCAGGGGAAGCTCAAGTTCCGGGTGACCTACCAGTTCGAGCCCGGCGCGGACGCCGACGGTGTGACCGTCCACATCCCGCTCCAGGTGCTCAACCAGGTCACCTCCGAGGGCTTCGACTGGCAGATCCCCGGCCTGCGCGAAGAGGTGGTCACCGAGCTGATCCGCTCGCTGCCCAAGCCGATCCGTCGGCACTACGTCCCCGCGCCGAACTACGCGACGAAGTTCCTGGACCGCGCGGTGCCGCTCCAGGAGCCGCTGCCCCTCACGCTCGCCCGCGAGCTCCAGCGGATGGTCGGCGTCCCGGTCACCGCGGACGACTTCGACCTGTCCCGGATCCCGGACCACCTGAAGATCACCTTCCGTATCGTCGACGAGCGCCGCCGCAAGGTCGCCGAGGACAAGGACCTGGAGGCGCTGAAGATCCAGCTGCGCCCCAAGGCGCGCCAGGCGCTCTCCAAGGCCGCCGCGGCCACCGCGGGGCCCTCGGGCGAGTCCATCGAGCGTTCGGGCCTCACGGACTGGACGATCGGCACGCTGGACAAGGTCTTCGAGACCCGACGGGCCGGCCAGCCGGTGAAGGCGTACCCGGCCCTCGTGGACCAGGGCGACACCGTCGCCGTACGGCTCTTCGACACGGAGGCCGAGCAGCAGCAGGCGATGTGGCGGGGCACCCGGAAGCTGATCCTGCTGAACATCCCGGTGAACCCGGCGAAGTTCGCCTCGGACAAGCTCACCAACCAGCAGAAGCTGGCGCTGTCACGCAATCCGCACGGCTCCATCCAGGCGCTCTTCGACGACTGCGCGACGGCGGCGGCCGACCGGCTGATCGCCGCGCACGGCGGCCCGGCCTGGGACGAGGCGTCGTTCCGGAAGCTGTACGACAAGGTCCGCGCCGACCTCGTGGACCTCACCGTCCGCACGGTCGGCCAGGTCCAGCAGATCCTGGCCGCCTGGCAGGCGTGCGAGCGCCGGCTGAAGTCGACGAACAGCCTGGTCCTGATCAACAACGTCACGGACGTACGGGACCACCTGGCGCGCCTGATGCCGCCCGGCTTCGTCACCGCGACCGGGCTGCGCAGGCTGCCCGACCTGATGCGCTACCTGGTCGCCGAGGACCGTCGGCTCCAGCAGATGCCGACGAACGTCCAGCGCGACACCACGCGCATGGAGAAGGTCCACGAGATGCAGGACGAGTACGCCTGGCTGCTCGAACAGCTGCCGCAGGGACGGCCCGTGCCGCAGGAGGTCCTGGACATCCGCTGGATGATCGAGGAGCTGCGGGTGAGCTATTTCGCGCACGCCCTGGGCACCGCGCAGCCCGTCTCCGACAAGCGGATCGTGAAGGCGATCGACGCCGCCGCACCGTGAACGGGATCGCTCGGAGCCGTAGCGGCGTCCGTACGGTGAGTGAGTTCGACCTGGCCCTCTGACCTCCTGTACAGTCTGTCTTCGCAGCAGGCCGCAAGGCCGGAAGCGAAAACCTGGTCCTGTGGAGCAGTTTGGAGTGCTCGCCACCCTGTCAA
>NZ_JAERUC010000132.1 GCF_016745505.1 Streptomyces silvae
TCCGGGCGCTGGGGAAGTGTCTGGATGTGGCGTCGGGTGGAACGGCCGACGGTACGCGGGTGCAGTTGTGGGACTGCAATGGTTCGGCGGCGCAGCAGTGGGCGACTCCGGCGGCGCGGGACATCGTGAATCCGCAGGCCGACAAGTGTCTCGACGTGAGTGGTGGGAGCAGTGCCAACGGCTCGCGGTTGCAGATCTGGACCTGCACCGGCGCCGCCAACCAGAAGTGGACCGCCCCCGGCGCGGGCGGCGGAACCCCGGGACCCGGAGCCATGGCCGTGGCCCCGTACCTCTACAACGGATGGGGGAGCCCGCCCAGCCCCACCACCGTCATGAACGCGACCGGTGTCAAGTGGTTCACCCTCGCCTTCGTCCTCAGCAACGGCTACTGCAACCCGCAGTGGGACGGCGGACGTCCGCTGACCGGAGGTGTCGACCAGCAGACCGTCAACACCGTGCGCGCGGCCGGCGGTGACGTCATCCCGTCCTTCGGGGGCTGGAGCGGCAACAAGCTGGAGAGCTCCTGCTCCAGCGCGGGTGAACTGGCCGCCGCGTACCAGAAGGTCATCAACGCGTACGGGCTGAAAGCCATCGACATCGACATCGAGGCCGCGGCGTACGACAGCCCCGCCGTCCAGCAGCGGACGGTCGACGCGTTGAAGACCATCAGGGCCAACAACCCCGGGATCAAGCTGTACATCACCTTCGGCACCGGGCAGAACGGCCCTGACTCCAGCCTGATCGGCAAGGCCGCGGCCTCCGGGCTCACGGTCGACAGCTGGACCATCATGCCGTTCAACTTCGGCGGCGCCGGCCAGAACATGGGCCAGCTCACCGTCCGCGCGGCCGAAGGCCTCAAGACGGCCGTGAAGAACGCCTACGGGTACTCCGACGACCAGGCCTACCGGCACACCGGCATCTCCTCGATGAACGGCATCACCGACAACGGTGAGACGGTGACCGTGGCCGACTTCCGGACCATCCTCGCCTACGCCCAGCAGCGCCATCTCGCACGGCTGACCTTCTGGTCCGTCAACCGCGACCGGCCCTGCACCGGCGGCGGGGCCGACACCTGCTCGGGGGTCTCCCAGCAGCCGTGGGACTTCACCCGGGTCCTCGCCGCCTACACGGGCTGAGGCCCGGCCCCTCGGGCCCTCGCGGTGCATGTCACCGCGAGGGCCCGAGTGCCGTGGGTCAGCGGCCGTCCTGCTCCTCGATGGCGGCAGGGCGTGACTGGGCGGCGCGGATACGTTCCACGTCGAGCTTCGTGGTGCGGTCGAAGCGGTAGATACCGTTCTCCTCCTGGAAGACGTCGGTCAGCTGCGTGTAGCAGTAGCCGAACATCGCGGGGTCCTGGAGCAGCACACCGGTGAGACCGCTGAAGCGCGCGTGGAACTCGTCCTCGTTGCGCACCCGCTCGCCGTAGCCCCAGGAGACGGTGCGGTCCTCGCCCGACAGCTCGGCGGCGGCCTCCGGGTTCCACCAGATCCCGCCGAACTCACTGACGAAGTACGGCTGCCCCCGGTACGGCTGGGAGTAGGCGGCCCCGTTCTCGTAGGCGTTGACGAACGGCTCGCCCCTCTCCAGGCCGGACATCAGCTTCCGGAAGGCCTCCGGGTCCTGCTCGTAGCTGTGCGAGTCGTAGATGTCCGTCTCCAGGACCCGGTGCGCGTAGCCGGACGCGTCGATCACGGGACGGGTCGCGTCCAGGGCCTTGGTGGCCAGGAACATGGCCCGGGTGACGTCGTCCAGCACCGTGATGCGGTCGTGCAGCTTCTGGTACGTCTCGTTGAGCGGGCACCAGCCGACGATCGAGGGGTGGGAGTAGTCGCGCTCCACGGCCTCCAGCCACTGGGCGACGAAGGAGGCGTCGGGCTGCTGGTTGTTCCCCGACGACCCTCCCGTCTCGCAGCCCCAGTCGCCGAACTCGCCCCAGACCAGATAGCCGAGCCGGTCCGCGTGGTACAGGAAGCGCTCCTCGAAGACCTTCTGGTGCAGGCGGGCCCCGTTGAAGCCGGCCTCCATCGCCAGCTCGATGTCGCGGACCAGCGCCTCGTCGGTGGGCGCGGTCATCAGGCCGTCCGGGTACCAGCCCTGGTCGAGCACGAGCCGCTGGAAGACCGGGCGGCCGTTGAGGGTGACCGCCTTGCCCCGCAGCCCGACGGCGCGCAGCCCGGCGTAGCTCTCCACCGAGTCGACCACCACGCCCTGTGCGTCGGTGAGTTCGAGCCGGAGGCCGTACAGGTGCGGGTCGTCCGGACCCCACTCCCGCCGCCGGTCCTCGGGCACCGGGAGGTGCAGGCGGGGCGCGAGGTCGAGGTCGGCGCGGGCCTCGGCCCGGGACACCTCCCCGTCCGCGTCGCTCAGGACGGCGCGCACCCGGTGGCCCGGCAGACTGCCGGAGAGCGGGAGCTCCAGGTGGAAGGCGGAACCGGCCAGGTCAGGGGTGATCCGGGGGCGCCTCAGGTGCGTCTCGTGGACGGGCTCCAGCCATACGGTCTGCCAGATGCCGGTGACACGCGTGTAGTTGCAGTCGTGGTTGGCGTACTTGATCGCCTGCTTGCCCCGGGCCTGCGGGCCCGAGCGGGGATCGCGGGCCCGGACGGTGACGACGACGTCCCGTCCGGAGCCCGCGATGTCGCCCAGGTCGGCGGAGAACGGGGTGAAGCCGCCGCGGTGGCGTGCCACCTCGACGCCGTCCGCCCAGACGGTCGTGTCGTGGTCGACGGCCCCGAAGTGCAGCAGGACCCGGCGTCCCGCCCAGTCGGCGGGCAGCGACAGCACCCGCCGGTACCAGACGGCTTCCAGGAAGTCGGTGTCGCCGATCCCGGACAGCTCGGACTCGGGCGGGAAGGGGACGAGGATCTCGCCGCCCAGCTCACGGGTGAGGAGACCGCGTTCGAGGCCGCTGTCCCCCCGGTCGGTCTCGAACTGCCAGGGGCCGTTCAGGTTGAGCCAGTCGCGACGGACGAACTGCGGTCGCGGGTACTCCGGGCGGGGTACGGAGTGAGAGGGCACGCGTGCTCCAGTGGGTCGTCGGGCCGGCGACGGACGGCAGGCCCGGGTCGTACGGGGTGGAAAGAGGGCGGGCGGATCAGGATCCGCCGAGTCCGGTGGTGGCCACCGAACTGACGATGCGGCGCTGGAAGAGCAGGAACACCACGACCAGCGGCAGCGCCGCCAGCAGCGCCGACGCCATGGCCTGGGCGTACTGGATCCCGAAGGCGTCCTTCACGGTGGCCAGTCCGACAGGCAGCGTCATCAGACCGGGGTCGTTGGTGACGATGAACGGCCACAGGAAGTTGTTCCACGCGCCGATGAACACGAAGATCGAGACGGCGGCGACGATCGGCCGGGACAGCGGCAGCACGACCGACCAGAAGACACGCACCTCGGAGGCGCCGTCGAGCCGGGCCGCGTCCTCCAGCTCCCCGGGGATGCCGTCGAAGAACCGCTTCAGGATGAACACCATCATCGGCGCCACCACCTGCGGAAGGATCACCGCGGCATAGGTGTCCACCAGGTTGAACGTCAGCATCTGCTCGAACAGCGGCACGACGAGCAGCTGCGGCGGGACCATCACGGCCGCCACGGTCACGGCCATCAGGACACGACGGCCGCGGAAGGTCCCGCGCGAGAAGCCGTAGGCCGCCAGCGTGGAGATCGCGACGGTGATCAGCGTGACCAGCCCGGCGACCAGGAAGCTGTTGGCCGCCCAGAGCAGCACGTTCCCGCGTTCGAGGATCTGCTCGTACGCGGACAGGGTGAACGCGCCCTTGAACGGTGACAGGCCGGGCTTGGAGACGTCCTGCTCACTCTGGAGCGAGGTGGCCACCGCCCAGAGGAACGGCACCAGCCAGACGGCCGCCAGCACGGTGAGCGCGGTACCGGCCAGCACGCGGGGGAGCCGGCCGTGGCCGAGGAGCAGGGGGGATCCGGCCGAGTCCCTGGGTGGGCGGCGCCGGGTCCGCACGGGGGTTGCGGTGGTGGACATCGGTCAGTCCTCCTGGCGGAAGAGACGGAGCTGCGCGAGCGAGACGACGATGACGAGCGCGAAGAAGACGTACGAGACCGCGGAGGCGTAGCCCAGCCGGTAGCCGGTGAACCCGACGTCGTAGACGTACTCGAGGAGGGGGCGGGTCGAGCCGTTGGGGCCGCCCTTGGTGAGGATGTAGATCTGGTCGAACACCTTCAGCGACGCGAGGATCTGGAGCATGGCGACCAGGACGGTGGTCCTGCGCAGCTGCGGGAGGGTGACGGACCACAGACGCCGCCAGGCGCCGGCGCCGTCGAGCGCGGCGGCCTCGTCGTACGTCGTCGGCAGGGACTGCAGCGCGGCGAGGTACAGCAGGAAGTTGAAGCCGACCGTCCACCACACCGTGAGCGCGGCCACCGACCACATCGCCACGGACTCGTCGGACAGCCAGCCGACGGGTTCCAGGCCGAGCGCGCCCAGCAGTTCGTTGCCGAGGCCCACGTCCGGCTGGTAGAGCCAGGTCCAGATGAGGGTCACGACGGTCACGGGCAGCAGGTAGGGCACGAAGAAGGACAGCCGCCACACCCACTGGCCGGCCAGTCCGCTGTGCACCAGGAGCGCCATGACCAGCGCGACCAGCACCAGCGGGACGCTGGAGACGGCGGTGAAGAAGACGGTGTTGCCGAGGCTGCTCCAGACGTCCGGGTCGCCGAACGCCTCCGCGTAGTTGTCGAACCCGACGAACGACGTGTCGCGCAGGGCGAGGGAGCTGTCGGTGAGGCTCATCCAGAGGCCCTGGACCACGGGCCAGACGAGGAAGAGGACGAAGGGGACCGCGAAGGGCAGGACGAAGAGCAGTCCCGGCCCGCGCCGGCGGGAGCGGCCCGGGGGAGCCGCGGCGAGGGGCCGTTCGCCGGCGGGCGCGGGGGCGCCGAGGGGCGTGGTGGTGGTCACGTCGGTAACTCCTTCTGCTCGGTCAGGCCACCGGGTTGGGCTGCCGCAGCAGCGTGTTCGCCTCACGGACCATCTGCCGTACGGCCTTCTCGGCGGAGGTGTTGCCCAGCAGCGCCGACTGGAGCGGCTGGCACATGCGGTTCTGGAAGTTCGACGCCGCACCGGCGAACCAGTTCGGCGGATCGAGGACCGCCACCTTCCCGGCGTCCGCGTAGGAGGCCTGCGGCTTCAGCTCCGCGTACGCCGGCTCGGCGAGGACGGGCTGGTAGGCGGGGATGTGCCCGGCGCTCGCCCAGGTCAGGCTCTGCTTGAGGATCTGCGCGACGTAGCGGTGCGCCTCCCGGCGGCGTGCCGGGTCGGGGCTGTCCTGGTGCGGCAGGACGAAGCTGTGGGAGTCGGTGTAGACGGCGGGGCGGTCGAACACCTGGGGGAAGGGGGCCGCTCCCAGCTTGATGCCGGACTTCTGGAGCGTCGGCAGCTCCCACTCGCCGAGCATGGCCATCCCGCCCCGGCCGCCCATGAATCCGGCCAGCGCGCTGTTGTAGTCGAGGTTGTTGGGATTGGTACGGCCGTCGAAGAGCTGCTGCATGAACGAGACGACCCGTACCGCCGCGTCGGTGTCGATCTCGGCCGGACCACCGTCCGGCAGCGTGAACGCGGCACCGGTCTGCGCGTAGAGCGCGGCGAACTGCCGCCAGTTCTGCGCGGTGTCGGTGACATGGCCGAAGAGGATGCCGGACTTCCCCGTCACGTCGGCCAGGGCCTTGCCCGCCTCCAGGAGCGCCTTCGGTGAGCCCATCGGGGCGAGTTCGCCCTTCGGGTCGAGGAGTCCCGCCTCGGCCGCGGCGTCCTTGTCGTAGAAGACGATGAACGGGTGGACGTCCAACGGGACGGCGTAGACGGCCCCTTGGTGCTTCGTACGCGACCAGACGGCCGGCGTGAAGTCCTTCTCGGTCACACCGAACTCGGCGAGCAGGTCCAGGTCGAAGGGGTCGAGCAGCCCGCCGGGTGCGTAACCGGCCAGCCGCGACAGGTGCAGGACCGCCACGTCGGAGGCCCGTCCGCCCGCGGCCGACATGGCGAGCTTGGTGTAGTACGAGGGGCCCCAGTCGAGGATCGTACGGTCGACCTCGAAGCCGTCGGGGCCCTCGGAGACGGCCTTGATCATGTCGTCCATCAACATGCCGTCACCGCCCTGGAACAGGTCCCAGACGCTGAGTGCCGAGGCGCCGGACGCGGAGGCCAGGGAGGAGCAGCCGGCCAGGGGGCCCATGGCGAGCAGCGCGCCCGCCCCGGCTGTTCCGTAACGCAGGAACCGGCGGCGGCCGATCCCGGGTGCCGGGCCGGAGCCGGGCGCGGCCGACGCCTCATGGGCGGGGGACGAAGAACTCATCACGGACCTTTCGACGGCCGGACGCTCATGCCGGATCGGCGGTGGACCGCCCGGCGTGGACGGTCCACCGCACACGGCAGGTGGGTGGCCGCACTGGCTGAAACGGTGCGGTCACATGTTTTTACATCGATGTACATTGGCTGTAAAGAGTTCGGACGGTACGGGTGTTCGAGACCTTCGGAGCCACACCCCGCCCGAGTCCGGAAGCCCCCGCAGACCCCCGCCGAGCCGGGACATAGACTCGGCAGCGCACGAGGGCAGGGAGGTCGGCCGTGGCACGGCCCAGGATCAAGGACGTCGCACGGCACGCCGGGGTGTCGGAGAAGACCGTCTCCAACGTGATCAACGATTACGTCCATGTCTCCGAGCGGACCCGGCGCGTGGTCCGCGAGGCCATCGAGGACCTCGGGTACCGGGTCAACCTGGCGGGCCGCCATCTGCGGAAGGGCCGTACGGGCATCATCGCCCTGGTCGTTCCCGAGCTGGACGTCCCGTACTTCGCGGAGCTGGCCCGGCATGTGATCCGCGAGGCGGAGCAGCTCTCCCTCACGGTGCTCATCCACCAGAGCGGGGCGGACCGCGAGCACGAGCTGGCCGCCCTCGCCGGCTTCGGCTCCGACTTCGTCGACGGGATCATCCTCAGCCCGCTCGCCCTCACGGCGGACGACCTCCGCCAGCGCGCGGGTGTTCCTCCGACGGTGCTGCTGGGCGAGCTGCTGGAGGAGGGCGCCGACCATGTGGCCATCGACAACGAGAAGGCCGCACGCCAGGCCACCGAGCACCTGATCGGCCTCGGCAGGCGGAACATCCTCGCGGTCGGCGGCCACGAGGCCCCAGGCCTCGGCACGGCGGAGGCCCGTACGCGCGGCTACCTCGCCGCCCTGGCCGAGGCGGGTCTCACCCACCACCCGGACGCGCTGCTGCCGGTCGGCGACTTCAGGATGCCGGACGGAGCCCGGGCGGTGACGAGGGCCCTGGACGCGGGCCTGAGTCCGGACGGTCTGCTGTGCCTCAACGACCAGCTGGCGCTGGGCGCGTTGCGCGCTCTCCACGAACACGGCCTGCGCGTGCCCGAGGACGTCGCGGTGATCGGTTTCGACGATGTGGAGGGGGGCCGGTTCAGCGTGCCGACGCTGAGCACCGTGGCACCAGACAAGGCTGCGGTGGCCAGGGTCGCCGTACAGCTCCTGCACCACCGCATCGAGGAGGCCGCGCAGACCCCGCGGCCGGACGGATCCGGTGAGCCCGGTGTCCAGTCACCCCAGGACCGCGTGGTGGCGCACCGGCTCGTCCTGCGCGAGAGCACGGAGGGACCCTAGGGCGGACGGGAGGCGTCAGCCCGCGCACAGCATCGCCGCGGTCACGGCGGTGAGCAGCCCGACGTAGCCCCACGCGTGGGCCCGGTCGGGGATCCGCGGCGGTCGGCGGCGCAGTACCGCGATCACCGGCAGAGCCCCGAGGAGCAGCGCGGAGGCGGCCCGGAGGTCGATCAGCCCCAGCAGGTGCACGTCCGCGTCCGTGGCGGCAGGGACGGCCGCGGTCATCAGGGACACCGCGGTGGCCGGAAGCGCGATGGCGAGGGTGAGGGGATTGGCCAGCGCGGTCGCCACCTGCATGGGATGACCTGCCCGCCGCATCGCCGGGACCGTCATCACGCTGCCCCCGACCCCGAGGAACGCGGCCACGGCGCCGACCGGTGCGCCGAGGAGCGCCGGCAGCGGCCGGGGAGCGTCCGCGCCCGGACCGCCGCGGACGGCCGGCCGCAGGAAGCCGGGACGCAGCAGCAGATCGACGACGGTGAGGGCGACATAGGCGATGAACGCCCAGCGCACCGGACCGGCCGGTGCGAGGCGCGTGGCGAGCGCGCCCGCCGAGGCGCCCGCCGCCAGGAGGACCAGCAGCGGACGGCTGCCCCGCAGCGCGGCGAGCACCCGCCGCGGGGTGACCGCCGTGGCGAAGCCCGCGTTCACCACCATCACCAGGGCCGAGGTGGCCGTCGCCACCCGCATCGCGTCCCCGCCCAGCGCGGCGTCGGCCCAGACCACGACCGGCACCGCGACGAAGCCGCCGCCGAACCCGAACAGCACCGTCGTCACTCCGGTGAGGAGCCCGACCCCTGTCAGCATCACCACGTCCATGCGCCTTACTCCACCAGTTCCGGTGGGCGGCCCGCATGCGATGGTCGGCACACTTCTTTCGCGTCCCGGCCACTACCCTGGAGCGGTGAAGAACGTCCCGCTGGCCGAGGTCGACCACGTCGACCGGGCCGTCCTGCCGATCGGCACCGACTACCCGCCCGGTCACGTACTGGACTGGCACGCCCACCGGCGCGCGCAGTTCCTCTACGGAGCCACCGGCGTCATGGTCGTGGACACCGCCGACGGAACCTGGACCGTGCCGCCCGAGCGCGCCGTACTCATCCCGCCCACCACCCGCCACCGGGTCCGCATGCTGGGGGTGAGCACCCGAAGCCTGTACGTCGAACCGTCGGCCGTCCCGTGGTGGCCCGCCGTCTGCACGGTGGTCGACGTTCCGCCGCTGCTGCGTGAACTGCTCCTCGCCGCCGTGGAGTTCGAGCCCGACTACAGCCTCTCGGGGCGTGCGGGGAGCATCGCCGCGCTCCTCCTGCACGAGATCTCCGAGCGCGCCCCGCTGCCGTTCCACGTGGCGATCCCCGCCACCGCCGAACTCGCGAGGCTCTGCCGGGCGTACCTCGCCGCCCCGGACGCCGGCGTCACCAACGCCGACTGGGCCACCGCGGCGCACATGAGCGAGCGGGCCTTCACCCGGCGTTTCCGTACGGCGACCGGCGACAGTCCGGCCGTCTGGCGGGCCCGGGCCCGGCTGCTCGCGGCCGTACCGCTCCTGCGCACCGCATCGGTCAGCGAGGTCGGCGCCCGCCTCGGCTATGCCTCTCCCGCCGCGTTCACCGCCGCGTTCACCCGGGCCTTCGGCACACCGCCGTCCCGCTTCGCCACCACCGGTGCGCCGCGCTGAGCATCCGCTCCGGCAGGCCGGTCCTCGTCCCACGGGCGACGGAGAGGCTCCTCGGCGGTGACCGTAGGCTACGTCGTGGTCAACGCCCGGCGCCGAGGGGCCGGACCGTCGGCACCGGGCGCCCACCGGCCCGCAGGTCAGCCGCACACGATTCATCAGCAAGGACGTCATGCAGGGAGTTCTCACCGGGTTCGCGGTGATCGCCGTCGTCATAGGCATCGGCTACGTCCTCGGACGCCGCGGACACCTGGGGGAGGACGGCCGGACGGTCCTGACCAGGCTCGCCTTCAACGTGGCAACCCCCGCACTGCTCTTCACCACCCTGGCCGGCGCGGACCTGTCGGTCATCTTCTCCCAGCGGCTCCTCGTCACGGCGGCGGCGACGGCCTGCGCGGCGGCACTCTTCGTCACCGTGGGGCTCGTACGGGGCTGGGGTACGGGACCGATCACCATCGGCGCCCTGTGCTCCAGTTACGTCAACGCGGGCAACCTCGGGATCCCGATCGCCTTCTACGTCCTGGGGGACGCCTCCCTGGTCGCCCCCGTCCTGCTCTTCCAGCAGATCGTGGTCACCCCGCTGGCCCTGACCGTCCTCGACCTGAGCCGCCCCGGTGAGCCCCGCCCCCTGATGCGGCGCCTCACCACACCGCTCCGCAATCCGATGGCCGTCGGCTCGCTGTCGGGCGTCGTCGTGGCCGCCACCGGATGGTCCGTACCCTCACCGGCCCTCGAACCCCTCACCCTCATCGGCAACATGTCCGTCCCCGCCGTCCTGCTGGCCTTCGGGATCTCGCTGCGCGGCAGCGGCATGCCGGCCCGTGGGGAGAACCGGCCGGCCATCGTCCTGTCCGCCGCCCTCAAGACGACCGCCCAGCCCGTCATCGCCTGGGCCGTGGGCGCGGGCGTCTTCCACCTGCACGGTGCGGCCCTGCTCGACGTCGTGGTGATCTCGGCGCTGCCCGCCGCCCAGAACCTCTACACGTACGCCTCGCAGTACCGCGTGGCCGAGCAGATGGCCCGCGAATCCATCCTGCTGTCCACCGCCGTCTCGATCCCGGTACTGATCACCGTGGCCGCCGTGCTGGGCTGAGGACCTGAGGACCCCGCTCAGACTCCGGGCCGCGCATTCTTCTGCCGGGCGCGCTCCTCGGACTCCTGCATCTCCAGGATCCGGAAGACATGGGCGCTCGCCCGCTTGCGCGCACTCCCGCTCGTGAACAGCGCCGCACCCGCGACGGCGGGCGGCACGGCCAGGGCCCCGATCCCGAGCAGCTCCGGCCAGTCACGCTCGGCGCTGCACAGCTTCCCCGCGCCCTCGCTGTACGCGGTGCTTTCGCTGTCGTAGAACACCGGTGCCTCGCAGGCGATTTCGTCGTGGTAGTCGTCCACGCTGAACGGGATCAGCAGCAGATAGCCCAGCCAGAGGAAGAGGGCCGCCGACAGCGCCATGAGGCCGGCACCCCAGCTCTGCTGCCGTCCGGCCCAGCGGTCGAATTCCTGACGAGCCGGCCATTGCATGAGAGATCCCCCGTCGGTCGTCGGCCTGCCTGTTCCGCCGGGGATCGTACCGGCCCCGCCCGCCGCCCGCCGCCCGCTGCCGGCGGGGCCGCTCGGCGAGATCGGCCGAGCGCCAGGCGGACGGCAGGCTCTAGGGTGTCGACCTGCATGTGCACGGCCGTCAGGGCCCGCACCCGACCCCGAAGTGGCAGGCGCCATGAGCGACATGTGGACCGGCGAGAAGGTACGCCTGCGCGGTGTCGAGCCGGACGACTGGGAGGGCTTCCGCGACCTGGCGGGCCACACCCTCGACGTCCGCAACGCGGATCTGGTCGAACCCCCGCGCTCCGCCGAGAGCTTCCGTACCTGGACCGCCGAGCGGGCCGGACGCCCGCCCGGCGGCGACGCCTTCCGCCTGGTCGTCGAGACGCTGTCCGACCGCGCCTTCGCGGGGGCGGTGACCGTCGGGGAGACCGACAGCCGCGCCGGACGGTTCAGGACGGGCATCGAGATCGGCCGCGAGCACCGCCGCAGGGGATACGCGGCCGAGGCGACCGAACTCGTCCTCACCTACATGTTCGCCGAACAGCGCCACAACAAGTGCGAGGTGGAGGTCTACGCCTTCAACGACGGCTCCCTCGCCCTCTACCGGGGGCTGGGGTTCGTCGAGGAAGGACGCCTCCGCCAGCACGAGTTCTTCGCCGGCGGCTACCACGACGTCGTCCTGCTCGGCATCACCGCAGCCGAGTTCTGGGCCGCGCATCCGCGCCCCTCGGTGCGGTGATCCGCGCGTCACCGCACCCGGCCGGCCACCGTCCTCACACCCTGCGGTGCAGCAGGAACCCGAGCAGCGCCTCGATCTCGCGCGCCGCGCGGGGGACCAACGGCACACTCCGCAGGCAGGCGCGGGCGGCGTCCAGATGACGGCGGGCCTCGTCCAGGGTGGCGGCGCGGCCGCCGCACGCATCGACGAGCGCGGCCGCGCGGACGACGCCGTCCTCGTCGAGGGGGAGCGGGGAGTTCAGGAGAGCCGCGAGCTCCCCGGAGCGGGGGCCGGCCCCGGCGAGTGCGGCCAGCACGGGGTAGGTCTTCTTCCGCTGCCGCAGATCGCTGTACACCGGCTTGCCCGTCACCGCCGGGTCACCCCAGATGCCGAGCAGGTCGTCGACGGCCTGGAAGGCCACCCCGAGGTGGCGTCCGGCCCGGTCCAGCGCGGCGACGGTCCGGGCGGGTGCCCCGCCCAGGAGGCCGCCGAGCGCCGCCGAGCACCCGAGCAGGGTGCCGGTCTTGAGCTCCGCCATGGAGCGGTACTCGTCCGTCCGTACGGCGCCCTGCCCCGTCCAGGGCCGGCCCGCGAAGAGCAGGTCCTCCGCCTGACCGCGTACGAGATCGCTCAGCGTCCCGGACAGCCGGCCGACGGCCGCGGTCCCCTGGGGGCCCGGCGTCTCGGCGAGGGTCTGCACGGCCATGGCGAAGAGGGCGTCACCCGCGAGCACGGCCGGCCCGGTGCCGTACGCCTTCCACACGGTCTCGCGCTGCCGCCGCGTCCCGTCCCCGTCCATGATGTCGTCGTGCAGCAGCGAGAAGGTGTGGACCAGCTCGACCGCCACCGCCCCGGGTACGGCGCTCTCCCCGGGGGCCCCGACCGCCTCGGCGCACAGCACGGCGAGGGTCTGGCGCAGCCCCTTGCCCTCGTAGGACCCGTCGGCGGGCGCGCCGCCGACCTCGCACCAGCCCAGTGAGAACGCGGCCATCTCGCCCGGCCACGGGTGGAGGCGCTCTATCGCGGCGGACAGGGAGGGGCGCACCAGGTCGCGGCAGCGGGCGAGCACGCGCGGCACGCCGGCCGGGACGTCCGGCCGCGCGGCGCCGGCGGCTTCCCGGGCATCCGCGGTAACGGCTGTGGGGGAGCTCATCGCGTCGCCGCCTCCTCGACACGGTGGCCCACGTCGGGCAGCGGGCCCACCCCCAGCTCGGCCGCGGCCTTGTCCACCATGTCCCGGGCGTGCCGCAGACCGATCCGGTCCAGGGTCCGGCGGAGCTCCGCCAGCTCGACGGCCGTCTCCGCCGGGTTCCGCCCCAGCCGCGCCAGCGACTTGGCGAGCCCCAGCCGGGACAGGGCCGTGCCCCGCGGCTCGTTCATCTCCTCGAATTCGGCGAGCGCCCGCGTGTACGTGTCGCGGGCCTGCGCGTACTGCCCGGCCCGGTAGTGGACGTTGCCGCGCATCTTGTGGTTGTACGCCAGCGCGCTGGACAACTTCATGTCACGGCAGGCCTCTTCGGCCTCGGTGAGCAGCGCCAGCGCGCGCTCCACATCGCCGTCGCGTACGGACACCACGTCCGCGATGCCGCGCAGCGCCCAGGCGCGGCCCCGCCGGTCGTCGGCGGCACCCGCGGTCTCGGCCGCCTCCTCGAACAGGGCGAGCGCCTTGTCGTACGAACCGGTGTTCCGGTGCATCTGGGCTATGCCCTCCAGCGCCCACACCGTGTGCCGGGCCTCTCCGCGCCTGCGGGCCTCGGCGAGCAGCTGCTCGTGCAGTTCGCCGACGGCCTGGTAGTCGCCCTGGATGCGTCCGGTCTCCGCGAGCCCGGCGAGCGAGTAGCCCCGTACGACCACGTCGCCCCCGCGCTCGCCCATCTCGGCCGCGAGCCCCAGCAGCCGGTACGCCAGTGCCAGCGAGCCCCGCTGGCGCGCGAGCGTGCCGCCGCTCCACAGCGCCCACGCCATCGCTCCGACGTCCCCCGCCGCACGCGCCGCGCGGTAGCTCGCCTTCCAGGCGGCGTCGGCCTCCGTCACCCGGCCCAGCCGCCGGTACGCCTCGGCGACCGCGAGCCCGCAGCGCGCCATCTCCCGCTGCTGTCCGTCACGTTCGGCGGCCCGCAGCTCCTCGATCCCCTTCGCGAGCACCTCGGTGAGGGAGGAGTTCACCGACAACGAGCCGAGCGCTCCCTGATACTCGGGAGCGAACGCCTTGTCCTTCGGCCGTTCCTGCTGTGTCACCCGTGCCACCCGCTCACTGTCTCGTCCGTCTGTGGAACCGTCGTTCCGGCGGTCGGTCGGCCGCCGTCCCTGATCAAGACGGTATGGGCGGGCCGGGGTTCCACGAATCCCTCTCCGTGTTGGTCGTGGGTGGTACCTGAGAGCCACGGGAGCCGGGCCGTGGTCCTCCGTGCGACGGACCGCCGGGCGGGCTTCCGGCCGTCGGTGCGACGGACCGCCGGGCGGGTCCCCGGCCGCCCGCCCGTCAAGCCGGCGGGGCCTGGTGACCGTCCGTGAGGGCCCGGCGCATCCCGCGCAGCCCGTACTCGAAGGCGCGGTCGACGTCGCCCCCGAGCCGGAAGGCGCCGTTGAGCTCCATCTCGATGAAGCCGGTGAGCCACGCCGTCAGCAGGCGGGCGCCGTCGAGCGCGTCCCGCTCGCCCACGAGCTCCCTCGCGGCGCGCAGGACCGGGCGGGCCGCGAGCGCGAGGGACCGGGGCGGTGCGTGCGTGGAGTGCATCAGCCGGAACCCCTCGGGCCGGGCCCCGGCGAACCGCCGGTAGCAGCGCGCCAGTTCCTCCAGCGAGCCGTCGGTCGCCGTCAGCCGGGAGCCGAGGTCGTCGACGGTGGCCTCCGCCACGGCGGCGAGCAGCGCGGCGCGGTTGTCGACATGCTTGTACAGCGAGGGAGCCCTCACCCCCACCCGCTGGGCGACACCCTGCATCGTCAGTCCCTGCTGGCCGCCCGCCTCCAGCAGCTCGCGGCCCGCCGCGACGATCCCGCTCAAGGAGGTCTTCTCGGGAGTCGGCATGGTCCACCTTCCGCTCATGGCTATTGACGATAGCCATCATAGCTAAGTATCTTAGCCATCACATCCCCGCCCTGACCCCCGGAGAGACGTCATGAGACTCGCGCCCCACCTGTACCGCCTCGGCAACGACCTGGTGGCGTGCTACCTCGTCGACACCCCCGACGGCATCACGCTCATCGACGCGGGTCTGCCCGGTCACTGGCGGGACCTTCAGCGTGAACTCCGCTCCCTGGGCAAGTCCGCCGACGACATCCGTGGACTCGTGCTGACCCACGGCGACTCCGACCACATCGGCTTCGCCGAGCGGCTGCGGAGCGAGCACGGTGTCCCGGTGTACGTACACGCCGCCGATGCCGTCCGCGCCCGCACGGGTGACAAGCCCAAGGTCGCGGTCGGCCCGATGCGTCCGGGTGCGACGCTCGGATTCTTCGGGTACTCCCTCCGCAAGAACGGCCTGCGCACCCGCTACGTCCGCGATGTGACGGAGTTCGGCGACGGCGACGTCCTGGACCTGCCCGGCAGGCCCGAGATCGTGGGCATGCCCGGCCACTCCCCGGGGAGCGTGGCGGTCCATGTCCCGCTCGCCGACGCGGTCTTCGTCGGTGACGCGCTCACCACCCGCCACGTCCTCACCGGGCGCACGGGTCCGCAGCCGGCGCCCTTCACGGACGACCCGGCCGAAGCGCTGGACTCCCTCGACCGGATCGCCGGGCTGCCGGCGTCCTGGGTGCTGCCGGGGCACGGCGCCCCCTGGCGCGTCTCGCCGGGCGAGGTGGGCGAGGCGGTCAGGAAGGGCTGAGGGTGAGTTACGGGCACCGGGGGCGTCAACCCGGAGTGATCTGGGTAAGGTGGCACCGATCAAGTGAAGGTAGCCTTACCTAACTTAAAGGAGTACCGGTGACCAACCCCTTCGAGGACGAGAACGGCACCTATCTGGTGCTCGTCAACGACGAGGGACAGCACTCGCTGTGGCCTGCCTTCGCCGAGGTGCCCGGCGGCTGGACCGTGGCCCATCAGGAGGACACCCGCCAGGCCTGCCTCGACTACGTCGAGCAGAACTGGACCGACCTGCGGCCCACGAGCCTGGTGCGGAGCATGACGGCCGGGTCTGCGTGAGCCCCGCGAAACGCGAGAGGCGTCCGTCCGGAACCCCGGACGGACGCCTCTCGCGGTGGAACCGGCGGAAGCCGGAGCCCGGTCAGGACTCCTCTGCGGCCACGGCCCTCGGGACCGCCCCGGTGGCCACCGGTGCCTCGTCGCGCCGTGACCGGTGGGACATCCAGGCGGCGACCAGAGCGCCCGAGATGTTGTGCCACACGGAGAACACCGCGGCCGGCAGCGCCGCCAGCGGGCTGAAGTGGGCGGTTGCCAGCGAGGCGGCGAGCCCGGAGTTCTGCATGCCGACCTCGAAGGCCATGGCGCGGCTCGCGGGCCGGCCGAGCCCCGAGATCTTGCCCGCGCCGTAGCCCAGCGCGAGGCCGAGACCGTTGTGCAGCACGACGGCGACCAGCACCGTCACGGCGGCCGACTTGATCGCACCGGCACTGCCCGCCACCACGGCGCAGACGATCGCCGCGATGGCCAGCGACGACAGCCAGGGCATGAGACCCAGCACCCGGTCGACGAGCTTCCCCGCGACCAGACGCACCACCAGGCCGCCGAGAACCGGCAGCAGCACCGTCTTGAGGATGTCCGTGATCATCGAACCGGCGTCCACCGGCAGGTACGCACCCGCCAGAAGCAGCGTCAGCGGCGGCGTCACCAGAGGGGCGACCAGGGTGGAGACGGTGGCGACGGAGACCGACAGGGCCACGTCGCCACGGGCCAGGAAGGTCACGACGTTCGACGCCGTGCCGCTCGGCGCACAGCCGACCAGGATGAGTCCGGCGGCCAGTTGCGGCGGCAGCCCCAGCAGATGGGCGATGGCCCAGCCGAGCCCCGGCATGATGACGTAGTGCGCGACAAGCCCGATCGCCACGGCCCATGGACGCTTCGCCACGCCTCTGAAGTCGAGCGGAGTCATCGTCAGGCCCATGCAGAACATGACGATCCCCAGCAGGTACGGAACCGATTCCGTCCAGCCGTCGAACGTGCCCGGGGTGACGAGGCCGGCTACGCCCGCCGCGAGCACGAGGACCGGGAACACCGTGACGGCGCGCCGCGCCGCCTTCTCGTCGGACGCCGGTTGATCAGGTGTTATCTGTTCGTTCTGCACAGGCGCGATGAGACTCCGCAGACGTGGGCCTCCGCAAGCGCGTCTCATCATGCGGACGTGATGTCCAGGATGTGTCTGTTCGGGTGGCCTCCCGCCCTGGTCACAGGCGCAGCTCACGCCCCTGCCAGCGCCTGCGCAGCCAGCGGTCGTGCCCGGTCAGGACGATCGCTCCGGGGCCCGGCCCCATGGCGGCCTCCAGTTCGTCGCAGAGCCTGGGGGAGAGGTGGTTGGTGGGCTCGTCGAGCAGCAGCAGCTCGGGCGGATGCGCCACCAGGAGCGCCAGCGCGAGCCGGCGGCGCTGACCGACCGACAGCCGTCCCACCTGCCTGCCCAGGTCCGCCTCGCCCATCAGCCCCAGCGAACTCAGCGGCACGGCCTCCGCACGCTCGGGGCCGAGCGCCTGGACGTAGAGGTCCCGGACGGTGCGGTCCGGCCGGCGGAACACGGTGTCCTGGGCCAGCAGCCCCACCGAGAGCCCGCCCTTGTGCCGTACGTCGCCGTCCGCCGTGAGACGCCCGGCGAGCACGGCCAGGAGCGTCGACTTCCCCGCACCGTTCTCACCCGTCACGAGCAGGCGCTCGGTCGCCGACACATCGAGGCGGTCGAGGGCGAGGCGGCCCGGCACCCGCACGTCACGCAGGGAGACGAGGACCCCCTCCGCCGACGGGATCGGTTCCGCCGAGGGGCCCCCTTCCGTGGACGGGTCTCCTTCCACGGACAGAGCCCCTTCCGCCGACGGCCCGGCGAGCGCGGTGCGGCGGAACCGCAGCGGCTGCGGAGGCTCGGCGACCATGTGGCGTTCGAGCTCGTCCAGCCTGCGGGCGGCGTTGCGCGCCCGGCGCGAGATCTGGCTCTGCACCCGGTTGGCCCGGACTCCGTAACCCATCTTCTCGTTGTCGCGGGGCCCGCGGTCGGGGGCGAGACGATGCGTGGTCGTCCCGATCGACCGGCGCAGCACGTCCAGTTCCTCCTGCTCCTCGGCGTAGCGCCGCTCCCAGCGCTCGCGCTCGGCGCGCTTCTCGGCCTGGTAGGCGCTGTAGTTGCCGCCGTAGCGCACCGGGCCGTCCACGGCGGGGTCGAGGTCGATCAGATCCGTGCAGACGGCGTCGAGGAAGGCGCGGTCATGGCTGGCCACGACGACCGCCCCGGGCAGTCCGCACACCTGCTCCTCCAGGAACGCGGAGGCGTTGTCGTCCAGGTGGTTGGTCGGCTCGTCCAGCAGCAGGGCCGAAGGCCTCCGGATCAGCAGGGAAGCCAGCGCCAGGCGCCCGCGCTGCCCGCCCGAGAGGGAGCCGAGCGTGCGGTCCCGCCGGACCCCGCCGACGCCCAGACCCTCCAGCACCATCGTGGCGCGCCGGTCGGCGTCCCACGCCTCCTGCTCCTGGGCCCGCTCCAGCAGCCGGCCGTAGGCGTCGAGCAGTGCGGCGTAACCGGGGGAGTCCTCCTCGGCGCCGGCGAGTCGTGCGGAGAGGCGCTCGATCTCGGCGAGAGCGCCGCGGACCTCGCTCAGGGCCTCGTCGAGTACGTCGGTGAGCGTCGCCGCCGCGGCGAACGGCATCTCCTGGTGCAGGAAGCCCAGATCGGCCGGGCGGACGATGCTCCCCGCGTCCGGCTCGTCGGCCCCGGCGAGCAGGCGGAGCAGCGTCGACTTGCCGACGCCGTTCTCCCCGATCAGCCCGATGCGACGGCCGGGAGGCGCCGTGAGGGAGAAGCCGTCGACCACCCGCCCGGTGCCGAAGGAGCGGACGATGTCGTGTGCGACCAGAGCTGCGGGAGCGTCGGACATGGGAGATGACCTCGTGTGACATGCGGGCGGACAGGCGTCCGCTCCAGGCGGGCAGGGGAGAACGACACAGGGCTTCGCGGCAGCGGCGCTTTCGCGCACCTGCCTGCGGGCGAGCACATCCGGGTGTCACCCGGAGATGTCGTCGTCCCCCACCATGTCCGGTCTCCTCACCGAGAGAGCGATGTCCCGGGCGACCCTAGCAGCCGCCCGTTCGCCGGTCCTGAAGCGCCGTTATCCCCGTCTCTACTTGCCCGAGCCGACCGGTGTCACCGTGATGCGGGACGTGGAGCCGGCTCCTGCGGCGACGTTCACCGAGAGGGACAACTTGTGGGAGTGGGTCTCGTTCGGCGGAGTCACGAGCGCCGAGGTGAACGTGACACCGGAGCCGCCGCTGGAGTTCGGCGGGAAGTAGAGGGAGAAGTTCGTGGCCTCGCCGGGCGCCAGCGTGACGGTGGGCGCCGAGCGGCCGCTGTTGCGGGCGGCGCTCACGGTGCCGTCCTTGCCCTTGAGGTCCAGGCCGGGGAACCCGTGCATCGAGCAGGACGCGGATCCTTCGTTCCTGAGATTGATCAGGAACTCGCCCTCCGCCATGCCCCCGGAACTGCTGAAGGAGAGGTCCGCCGTCCGGCAGCCATCGCCGGGCGGGGCGGCCGGAGAGCCGGACGGGCTGACGGAGGCGGTGGCTGATGCCGACGCCTGCCCGTCGCCGTCGCCGGAACCCTCTGTGGAGTCCGTGGCGCCGTCGCCGCCCGGGCTTCCCGAACCGGCGGACGGCTCCGCCGACGTGGACGCGGACGCCGCCGCGCCGGCGTCATCGCTGCTGCCGTCACCCTCGCAGGCGGTGAGGGAGAGCGCGGCCACCACCACGGCAACCGCGACAGATGTCTTCCGAAGGCGCATGAGTTCCCCTGCCGTCAGGCACCGGCTGCTCCGTACGAGCAGGTGCATGTGTCACACATGTGTGCTCATGCCCGTCAGAAGCCCCGCCATGTACGCCGGAACCGCCGCCGGGGATGCGGAGGGCCGCGCTTGCGGGCAGCGTGGGGGAGTGCCGCAGCTGCTGAGAACCCAGTGGATCCCCGTAGGCCTCATCGTGCTGGCCGTGGTGGTCGACCTGGTCACGCCGCACGACGTGACGTCGGCCCCGCTCCTCATGGCGGCACCCGTCGCCGCCGCGCCGCTCTGCGGCGTCCGCGGGATCATCGGCGTCGGCATCACGGCGATGGTCGTCCACGCGTTCCTCGCACGGGTCGACGGAACCTTCGGCTGGCGTGCGGGCGTGGCCAACCAGATCACCCTCGCGGCCGTCACCGCGCTCGCCGTACTGATCCACCGCGCGCTGCGCCGGCAGGACGCCCGCGCCCGGCGCGCCCAGCACGTCGCGGCCGTCGCCCAGCGCGCCGTACTGCCGAGACCTCCCACGCGGCTGGGCGACCTGCACATCGACGCGCGGTACGTGCCCGCCGAGAGTGAGGCCCTGATCGGCGGAGACCTGTACGTCGTGCAGAGCACCCCGTACGGAATCAGGGTCATGGTCGGTGACGTACGGGGGAAGGGGCTCGGGGCGGTCAGCGCCGTCAGCGCCGACCTGGGGGCCTTCCGGTACGCGGCCGACGAGGCCGAGGACCTCCCGCAGCTGGTGGCCCGGCTGGAGCGGGCCCTGCTGCGCGAGGGCGGCCGGCGCGGGGGCCAGCAGCAGGAGGAGGGCTTCACCACGGCGCTCATCGCCGAGTTCTCCACGGACCTGGAGACCGTACGCGTGGTCAACCGCGGCCATCCGCCCCCGCTGATCCTGGACGCCGAGGGCCGGGCGAGCCTGCTCGAGGCATCGGAGGAGGCGCCCCCGCTGGGCATGAGCGACCTGGGCCTCTGGTCCTCCCCGGTCGACAGCTTCCCCTTCCCGGCCGGCTCCACCCTGCTCTGCTACACCGACGGCGTCACCGAGTCGCGCGACGCCGCGGGACGCTTCTACGACCCCGTCGCCCGTCTGCCGCTCGTGCTCGGCAGGCGGGCGCTCTCCGGCGGACGCGTCACACCGGGGCAGATCCTGGACGCGCTGATCCTGGACGTACGGCGCCACCTCGACGGCCGGCCCCAGGACGACCAGGCCATGCTGGCCCTGCACCGCGCGCACCCCGGACCCGGGCCCGCCCCGGCCTGAACGGCGCGCGCCCCGCACCTTCGTCACCGCCGCGCGCCGCCGCACGGGAACGGCACGCGGTCCGCCGTACGGGCCCGATCCCGCGGACGCGCCGGAGCAGCACCGCCCGCCGATCGGCCATCCGCCGTACAGCGGGCGTGACCTGGAGTGCGCGCGACACCCCTCCGGTCCAGACTCGGACCATGCGCACCGACCCTCCTCCGGCCCCGGACCCGGCCGGCCCCCCTGCCGGAGGGGGCGCCCACCAGAAACTGGCCCTGGCGGCGATGCTCTTCGCCGTGTCGATGACGTTCATCGACCAGACGATCGTGGCCGTTGCCGCTCCGAGCATCATCGACGAACTGGGCCTCTCGTCCTCCGGGATGCAGTGGGTCGTCAACGCCTATCTGCTCGCACTCGCCGCCTTCTTCGCGCTGGGCGGGAGGCTGGCCGACATCGTCGGGCACCGCCGGGTGATGATCATCGGCACGCTCCTGTTCGTCATCTCCTCCGTGCTGTGCGGGTGCGTGCCGCGAGGCGACTTCGCGCAGACCTGGCTGATCATCTTCCGCGCGACCCAGGGGCTCGGCGCGGCACTGATGTTCCCCGCCGCGCTCGCCGTGGTCATCGCCGTCTTCCCCGTCGAGAGGCGCGGGCGCGCCCTGGCCCTCTTCTTCGGTCTGTCCGGCGCGCTCACCGCGGTCGGGCCGCTGCTCGGTGGCTGGCTGACGGCCTGGACCTGGCGCGCGATCTTCTGGGTGAACGTGCCGATCGCCGTCATCGCGCTGGTCCTGGCCATCATGGCCCACATCCCCGAGAGCCGCCGGCGCGAGAAGCTCGACGTGCCCGGTGCCGTCCTGGTCGCCGTGGGCATGGGGCTGAGTGTGCTCGGGTTCCAGCAGGCGTCCGCGTGGGGCTGGAGCAGCGTCGCCACCTGGGTGTGCATCGTGGGCGGCCTGGTCGTCCTGGCGCTGTTCTGCCGTTACGAACTCGGGGTGGCGCAGCCGCTCATCAGGCTCCGCGTCTTCCGCGACCGGGCGTTCACCGTCGACACACTCGTCCTCTTCTTCGCGATGCTGGCCTTCGTCCCGGTGTTCTTCTTCGCGTCCGTCTACGCGCAGGTGTCGCTGAGCGCCTCGCCGAACCAGGCGGCCCTCTACCTGCTGTACTTCTTCATCGGCTTCGGGATCGCGTCCCAGTGGGGCGGCCGCATCCTGGACCGGCGCGGAGCCCGTCCGGCGATGAAGACCGGAACGGCGCTCGGCGCCATCGGCTTCGCACTGTGGGCGAACAAGCTGACGGACCTGTCCATGCACGACCAATGGCCGTACGCCGCACTCGCCGGGGCGGGCATCGGCTTCCTCCTCGCCCCCGCCTCCACCGACGCCGTCAACCGCTCGATCGGCGCCTCGTACGGCGAGGTCACCGGCATCACCCAGACCGTACGCAACTACGCGGCAGCCGTCGGCATCGCCGTCTTCGGGACGATCCTCACCCACGTCACCACCGACAGGGTCGTGGAGACCCTCACGGCCAAGGGGGTCCCGGCGGGCGCGGCGAACGACGCCGCCAGATCCGTCGCCGAGGCAGTCACCGGCAACCCGGACGCGCAGGAGCCGACCGGGTCGGGCCCGGTCGCCACCCTGATGAGGGACTCGATGGACGCGGTCAGGATGGACTTCGCCGAGGCGAACCAGTGGGTGTTCTACGGGATGGCCATCGCCCTCGCCATCGGCTACCTGTGCGCGATCCGGCACCCGGGGACCCGGGTCACCGCGGACCCGGCCACGGAGCCCCCCTCCCGGCCGGAGCACGACGGACGGAAGGCCGAGGGGCGGAAAGCCGAGGGGCGGAAAGCCGACGGCTGAGGGCGTGCGCCTCACCCGTACGGCCCAGTGGTCACGGGTGTGGAGCGGCGCCCGCCGGGGAGGCGTGCCGTATGCACTCATGGACGCTCGACGACATGCCCGACCTCTCCGGCACCACCGCGGTGGTCACGGGCGCCAACAGCGGGATCGGAGCCGTGACGGCGCTCGCCCTGGCCCGCTCCGGGGCCCGGACGGTCCTCGCCTGCCGTGACCCCGGGCGGGGCAGGCGCGCGCATGACGCCGTCCGCCGTGCCGCCCCGGGCTCGGACGTACGCCTCGTCGGCCTCGACCTGGCGGACCTGGCCTCCGTGGCCGATGCCGCCGGCCACATCGCGAAGGAGACCGACGGCAGGCTCGACCTCCTGGTCAACAACGCCGGTGTGATGGCCCTGCCCCTGCTGCGTACGGCCGACGGGTTCGAGATGCAGTTCGGCACCAACCACCTCGGCCACTTCG
>NZ_JAERUC010000133.1 GCF_016745505.1 Streptomyces silvae
AACCAGCCCCCACCCCCTCCGAGGAGGACCCGCCGGAGGCTGCCTTTCGCTCTGGCCGGCATCCCGTTCACCACAAGGTGGACTGCACGGCGGACTTCCCGCTCGACCATGACCTTGTCGGGATCGAGGACTGCTCGGCTGGGGTGGCTGCCGCGTTCGGCACCTTCACCGCGGGGCAGTAGCCGCCTTCGTCTTCCCATCGGTCGGCGGCTTCGCGCTCGGCGCGTTCGTGCTGTTCGGTGAGCGTGACCGGCCTCCGGTAGAGCTTCCGTGCACTGGAGTCGAGCGGCGGCAGCAGGCGGGCGGCGGCCTTCTGGTCGTCGCGGCGCTTGTGGCGTCGCCGAACCTTGGCGAACCGCGCCTCGTAGGCTTCCCGGTCGGTGCGTTGCAGACCCGCCGGGTGGAGTCGCGCGAGTTCTAGGGCAACCTGGCCCATCGGGCTGGGGATCAGGGTGCGGGTGCCGTCGTCCTGGCGGACGGCGACGAGGAATCGGGCGGCGCACAGGGCCTGCGTCCGTTCGCGGTTGATCCGCCGGCCGCCGTCCCAGACGCCACGTCGTGCTGCCTGCCGGGCCCGTCCGCCCTGCCAGCACAGACGGCCGGACTCGGCGGCCTCCATCACACGGACGTGTCCCGCCGTCCAGCCGAGTTCAGCAACATGCCCTTGGGCGAGATACCGGTTCCTCGCCGCGCGGTCCGGGTTCTCCTGGTCCATGCCGGTGGCCGCCCGTTCCTCGGCCTCCTGCTCGGCCTCTTGCTGACGGCGGGCGCTCTCCTGCTCGGCGTACTCGGCCGCCGTCAGCTTCCGCTCCAGCTCGGCCCGCAGGTCGGCGGCGGTCGTCTCGACCCCGGCGGCCGACTGAGCACGCACGGCGTGGTCGACGGCCTGGCGGGCGCAGTACAACGGGGCGCTGCTTGGCATCGCGGGGTCGTCGGCGTACTGCTCCGCACGGTCGGCGTGGCGCTCGGCCTCGACGGCTTCCTTGTGGGCAGCGCGCATGACCACCTCCAGGCGGGCAGTGGCGCCCGATCAGCTGTGGCACACGGCGGTCATGGCGTCGTCGGCGGCGGTCATGGCGTCGTCGGCGGCGGTGACTGCGAGGATCGCGGCCTGCCTGGCGACCTGGATGCACGTCTGCGGAGACGGTTCTCCTGCCGTGGCGGCCTGGGGACGGACGGCGCAAGCGTTCTCGGGCATGGGGGTGTTCCTCGGGTGTCTCAGCGGTGCGGGCGGCGGCGAGCCGTGGCCTCGTCGTACGGGTGCCGCCCGTGGTCGCGCGGAGCGCGACGGACAGTGCCGTCGTGCCCGAAGGGCACGCCCTTCGGCCCAGCGTCCGGACGGAGCGGGAGGGCCGCCTGCGGCCCGGACGCTCCGGCCGGCTGCGAGCCGGGCCAGGCTGAGCCGTCCCGGAGGGACGCCCTTCGTACGGGGGCCAGTGAGTGGGGGCCGGCCGCCGACGCGGTCGGGCCCGGACGGCGGTGGGCGGAGCGTGGGGTGGGCGGCTCGACGCCGCCCACCCCACGGCCCGGCGGCCGGGGTCCGGCCGGGCAG
This sequence comes from Streptomyces silvae, assembly GCF_016745505.1. Lineage (GTDB taxonomy): Bacteria > Actinomycetota > Actinomycetes > Streptomycetales > Streptomycetaceae > Streptomyces > Streptomyces silvae. Next base: position 1,553 of record NZ_JAERUC010000133.1, read on the forward strand.
TGCTTCCCGCCCGGCCGGGCCTGCTACGCGGCGACCGGTTCGCGTGCGGCGACGCGGCACCGGGTGAGAACCGTCTGTGCGGTCTCGCCGTAGATGCTGTGGTCCTTGACCGTGCCGGTCAGCTCGACCTCGTCGCCCTGGTCGGGGACGTCGGCGGCGCTGCTGAACCAGACGAACACGTTGCCCTGCGGGTCCTGGAACTTCACCAGTCGACGGCGCTGGGTCTGGTAGCCGTACGTCCGGCCCTCCAGCTCGATCACGGTGGTGACGGTGGCGGGGGTGGTGATGCGCTCGCCCACGGTGCCCTGCGGCTTGCTGTTCTGGGCGGCCCGCTCGGTGGCCTCCTTCTCCTGGTCGCGGTACCACCCCGCGATGGCGGACACGAGCGTCGGCAGGTGGCGCGGGTCAACGGTCTCGCCCTTCGCCAGCTGGCCCACCTTGTGTCGGTAGTCGGAGAGGCTGCCGTATCCCTGGACGGCCCACGCCCGGACGGCGGCGGCGGTGGTCGGCGCGTCGGGGTCGGCGTCGATGGCGGCCCGCCACTCCATCGGGGCCTTGCGGTCGAAGAAGTACGCTTCGACGCCGTCGGCGGTCGGCTGGGTGTTCTTCCACTGCTCAGACCGGCTGTAGAAGCGGCCCTCCGTGTTCACGATGGCGGCGGTCACCCGCAGGACCTCGGCCACCGGGACGCGGAGATCGGCCGGGATGCCGCCCTCTTCGCCGTCCCAATCGGAGTCCTTCAGCGTGCCGAACCGCCACAGGGCCTCAAGGCCCTTGATCGGCAGTCCGGTGTACGGCTCAACGCACGTGGTGCCCAACTGCCGCATCTCGCCGTTCTCGTGGCGGGCGAGATAGGTGGCGGTACGGTGCCTGGCGATGTTGCAGCCGTGACAGACGTTCGCGATGGCGTGGTATCCGCGCACGGCCTCGGCGTCCTGCTCGGGCAGGCCGGGGAACAGGCTGGTGATCGTCTCGCCCTCCTCGTCGTGGTCCAGACGGGCAAGGACGGTCCAGCCGTGGTGACGGGGGATGTCACCGGAGATCGTCACGGTGACGGTGGGGCGCTTGCCGATCAGGCGGCCGTCGATGTCGTGGTAGTCGGCCAGGAAGGGCGCGGAGACGTCGAGCGTGTAGGCGGTGAGCTTGTGGACGGCGGCGCGGGCGTTGGTGGCCTCGACAAGCTGGCGGACGCGGGCCTGGGCCGTGGCGGGGATGGGAAACCGCATGGCTGCGCTGGTCATCGTGGGTGCTCCTGCTGGTGAGAGAGGAATCGAGCGCCCGGCCGGGCGGGTTGCCCTCCGCGTACGGCCGGGGTCGGGCCGGCTGGCGGCCCGTGGGACCGGAAGGGGGTTGCCCTCCCCCTCCGACACCATTAATTAAACCATGTTTTGGGGTGTGGGGCAAGCATCCCGGCCGGGGATGTCGAGTGCGGCGCGGTCGCGCAGGAACGCGGCGAACAGGGCGGCGGTGTAGCTGTCGGCGGTGCCGTACGTGCGGCGGCAGTCCAGCGCACCGATGCGTTCGCCCCGGTGGCGGACGGGGAACGGCTGGCCGGGGGCCGGGATGGCGAGCGCGTACAGTCCGCGCGGGGTGTCCACGCGCAGGACGACGGCGGCGGCCTGGTGGTCGTAGGCGGCAGACCAGCGGGCGGGGCCAATGCCGAACTCTGCGAGTCCGCCCGCGATGGCGCGGGCCTGCATGATGTCGGCGGTGGTGCCGGGGTCGGGCTCGGCGGGGGCGGGGACGCATCCGCAACCGTGGTCGTCGGCGTGGGTGTCGAACAGAGCTGTACGGGTCACTGTGGGGCTCCTGGGGGTGCCGGGGGCGGTTCCCGCCCCCGGCGTCGGGCGGCTGAGGTGGTTAGGCGGCGGCTTCGTCGTCGCTGGCCGGGTCGTCGGCTTCCTCGGCCTCCGGCTCGCCCGCCTCCTCGTTGGTGCCGGGCTCCTGCTCGGTCTCCGGCTCGCTGCCGGACGTGATCGCGGCGCGGGGCTTCTTCTTCGACGGGTCGTAGGGCTCCTCATCCACGACCGACTGCTCAATGGGTGTGAGCGGGTACCCGAGGGACGCGAGCACCTGGAACCACCGGCCGGTGGGCTTCCGCGTCCACGGGGCGTGCTGGCTGTCCGTCCGCCACGCCGACCGGTTTGCGCACTTCTCCCGGACGGCGGCGATGGCGGCGAACTGGAGCTGAGGGGCCCGGCGCGGGTCCTTGGCGACGTGCCCGGCGAAGCTGCCCCGGTCCTTGGCCTGCTCGGCGTTCAGCCCCAGGAATCCGGCCAGGATCTCCGTGGTGCCCTCCTTGTTCAGGTCGTCGGAGATACCCCAACTGCCGTTCAGGAGAGCATTATTGACGTGTCCGATCAGGGTGTTGGTGGTGTTCTTCGGGAGGTTGCGCCGCTTGATCAGGTCCGTGATCCACTTCCGGCGCAGGGCCTCGGCCGCGTCCCAGTCGATGTTCCCCTTCTTGACGGCGGCGCGGGCGGCGCGCTCAGCCTCCTTGTCGGCGGTGGTCATCGTGCCGCCGCTGGCGCTGGCACCCTCGGGCACCGTGTGCCCGTACAGGCCGGGGGCGGAGCAGTAGGGCTCGTACCGGTCTGCCCGCCGGTCGTCGAACACCCACACCAACCCCTTGCAGTCGGCGTGCTCCTCGGTGCTGATGCCGCGCAGTCGCCACACGGGCATGGCGCGCTCGGACAGCTCCTCGGCGTCCCGGATCTTCTGCCCGGCCGCCTCCAGCTCCGCGCGGTGGGCCTCGGCCTTGGTCCGCTTGTCGCGCTTGGTCCGCTCGACGGCGATGGCCCAGTCAACGTCTCCCTCGTCGGCGTCATCGTCGGCGGCGGCCTCGGTGATCGCGGCGAGCGCTTCGGCGTCGTCCGCGAACTCCGACAGCGCGGCCAGGTGCTCGAACGTCCACTCGTAGCTGCTCGCGCCGCTGACGACGGCCGACAGCTTCTCGTCGGACCGGACCTTGACCAGCGTCTTGACGTCCTTCTGCCGCACGCCTGCGGCCTTGGCGATGCGGCCCAGAGGCGCGCCCGCCTCGGCCGCGCTGAACATGGCTTGGTTCACCTCGGAAGTGCTCAGGCTCTTGCGGTGCTGAGCGGTCGTGATCATGTCGAGGAACTGTCCGGCCGCGTCGCGGTCGTCGTCCTCCCACTCGTACGGCAGGTGGGTAAGGCCCGCGTCCGTCGCGGCGTGGTAGCGGCGGTTTCCGTCGTTGACCTGAAGGACTCCGCCGTCAAGGCGCTGGATCTTGACGGGGATGCGGCACCCCTCGGTGCGGAGCGATTCCACGAACGGCGCGTTGAGGTCCAGGTCTTCGCGGGCGTTCTTCGGGTGCGGGGTGAGCGCGTCAATCCGGATCACGGGGCGCGGGGTGACCGGCACGGCCTCCAGCCCTGCGGCGACGGCGGCGGCCAGTCGCTGGAACCCGTCGATGACCTGCGGCACGTCGCCGTGGGTGAGCACGACGTACAGCGGCTCCACGACGCCGTTGTCCTTCACGTCGGCCAGCAGATCGGCCGGGGCCTCGATGTCGCGGACGTTGCCGGGGTACGCGGCCAGCTCGGCGACCGAGAGGGTCGGCCACGGGGCAGGGGCAGTCTGGACGCCGGCCTGGGTCTTGGTGTTCGTCATCGATCCTTCTCTTTCTGGTGAGAGTTCTTCGGGCCGTTCGGCCCGGTGACGGTGTCGGTCGGGGGGTTGCCCTCCCCCTTCCGACACCATTAATTAAACCATGTTCTTGAGGGTGGGGCAACCGGGGAGGTTGTGATCGCCGTCACTCGGGTGCAGGGCTGCGGCGGCGCGGATCATGGCGGCGGCCTCTGCGGTGGTCCGCTCGGGTTCGTCCCCCCAGCACCACAGGAGGGCGCGCCGGTAGGCGTCCTCCGTGAGCCGCAGCTTTCGCCACCGGACCCCGGACACGGGACGGCCGTTGACCTGGTTGCTGAGCACCACAAGGGAGTCGAACAGGGCGCGTTGGAAGATGTTCCAGGGTTCACCGCGTACGGACCAGCGGGGCCGGACGGAGCGCACGCCGCGCTCCCATGCGTGCAGCACGGTGCACGGGGCGGTGTCGCCCATCCGGCCGGGCTGCCAGAGGTGGTCACCCTGGTAGAGCCCGACGCGTTCGATGTGGTCGGCGGCGGCAGTGAGGATGCGGGCGGGGGTGGCCGGGGGCTTTCGAGCGGGCACGGTCATGCCTCCTGGGGTAGGTCGCGGACTCGGCGGCCGGGGGCGGGGGACGGCCGCCCCCGGCCGCAATGGGGCTACGCGGCTATGGACCCGGCCGCAGTGCGGCCGATCCGCTTACCGCCGATGTCGGCGCGGCTTCCCGCCGCCCATCCGGCTCCGTACCCGTTGCCGGTCATGGTGGTGGTGCCCCCCTTCCGTGCACGGGGGTACGCCTGCTGATAGCTGCGCGAGACGACGACCTTGCGGTCCGCGAGCACGAGGGCCGCACTGCGGCCGGTGGCGGTGGTCTCGCCCCTGGCCTCGTCGCGTGCGCCGCGCTCGGCCTCCTCGATGCGGTCGCCCACCCGGTTGATGAAGCCGAGAAGCCAGGACCGACGCCAGGCACGCGCACCCTGGCCCGGCGGGACCGACTGAGCGGCCAGTCCGCTGTTCATCTGGAGAAGAAGGGAGGTGTAGAGCAGTTCGACACGCTGAAGATCGCTCGCGTACCCGAAGATGTGTACCCGGCGTGCCGGGCCGCTGCCGTCCCGCCCAAGGTGGATCAGCTCGCAGCCGAGAGCGAGCGCAATGCGGTTGATGAGGCGGACCCGCTCCATCGCCCACGGGTTATCCAGAACGATCTTGCGGTCCGTCGGGCCGTCGCTGGCCGGGTTGGCGTCGCTGAGCATCGCCTGTTCGACGCCGTACTTCGCCATCATCTCGAACGCCCGCTTCCGGGCCAACTCCGCCTCCGCCTCCGGAGTACGGGGGTCCTCCGCCTTAGCGAGAAGGGCGCGGATGGTTTCGAGCTTCGTGGTGCTCACGTTCGTTCTCCTGGTGAGAGAGGTTGTCGGCGGCCGGTC
>NZ_JAERUC010000134.1 GCF_016745505.1 Streptomyces silvae
CATGGGCGACGGGGGCATGGGCGACGGGGGCATGGGCGGCGGGGGCACGGGCGGCACACCGCCGGAGGCGGCCCCCTCCGGCGGCAGCACGCGCCACGGCTGACCCTGCCGGAGGGCGGGCAGCGGGAGCCGGGCCCCGAGGACCGTGCGGCGGGGCCGCTCGGTCGCCTCGGGGCCCGGACGATCAGCCCAGCATCTCCTCGATGAGCCCGACGGCCCGTGCCGTACCGCCCTCGGCCCGGGCCTCGGCACGCAGCCGCGCCGAGCGCCGGGCGACCTCGGGATCGGCGACGAGCTCGGTGAGCGCGGTGCGCAGGGCCACGGCGGTGGCGTCCGCCGTGTCGATGCGCCGGGCCACCCCCAGACCGACGAGCCGGTCCGCGTTCATGAACTGCTCGGCGCCCTGCGGAACGGCGATCATGGGGACCCCGGCGTACAGCCCTTCACTGCTGCCGCCCATCCCCGCATGGGTGACGAACGCGTCGGCCTGCTCCAGGATCGAGAGCTGGGGCACCCAGGAGTGCACCTCGACATTGCCCGGGACGCGGCCGAGCACGTCCGGGTCCGTGTACCTGCCGATCTGGAGCACGACGTGCCAGCCCTCCAGACCACCGAAGGCCTCCAGGCACCGCCGGTAGAACTCCGGCCGGTCCGTGTAGGCCGAGCCCAGGGAGACGAGCAGTACGTTCTCCGCACCGGCCGGCCGGGTCCACCCCTCCCGGTCCGCGCGTGAGCCGAAGCAGGGTCCGACAAACGTCACCGCGCCGGTGTCGACCCGGTCCGCGTGCGGCTGCATGGCCTTCGGGATCATCGCCAGGACCCTCGCGGGCCGCCCGGAGAACGTGTCCACGTCCGTGGTGGACGCCCCCGACCCCGCGAGCCACCGCGCGAATTTCTCCCGGTACGCGTCGGCGCCCGGCAGCGCCCACAGGGCCGCCCCCACCTCCTCGTCGTAACCGTCCCAGGCCACGAAGGTCGGGGAGAGCTGAAGGACCGGCCGGCCCTGCGACTCGGCGAGGGCGCGGGCGGCGTAGGCACCGATGTCGTACAGGTACAGGTCCGCCGGCTCCCGGTCGTAGGCGGCGCGCAGCTGCGGCAGGGCCTGGACGGCATCGTCGAGGAAGAACCCCATCGCGGCGACCGGGTCGTCGGGCCAGTCGTTGTCGGCGACCGGCAGGACGGACCCGCACGGGACGAACTCGGCACCGGTGGCCGTGATCAGGCCGGCCACGGCGGGGTCGTCGGCATACGTCACCCGGTGACCGCGGGCCACCAGCTCACGCACGATCTCGAGGCTCGGGAGGACATGGCTGACGGCGGGAACGCCGATCATCGCGATGTGGGTACGGCGAGGGGACATGGAGGATCACCTGTTTCAGGTCTACGGCGAGCAGGACACACCGCCCCGGCACGCCACCGCCGCGGCACATCCTGCCGGGGGCGCACACGGGCACGCGGTACGGGAACGGGGCACCACGGCCCCGTCCGTGTCAGCCGTAGATCTGAAGGAAGCGCATGCGCAGCATTTTAGAGGAGCACCGGCCCGCGACCCAGGGCCGACCGAACTTCTGATGACCGATTGACGAAGAAGCTAGGCATGACAGGTTCATGACGGCATCCTGAGAGCGCCTCGCGAGACCCGCGGGGAGCACGGCCGGCCCAACCCCCTTCCACTCACCGGAGGTTGCTCATGCGTCGCCGATTCGCCGCCCCGCTCGTCACACTCGCCCTGTCGCTCCCGCTCGCCCTCCTCCCGTCCGGCTCCGCCTCGGCCGCCCCCTCGGACAAGCCGCAGGTCCTCAGCTCCTGGACCCAGACGAGCGCCTCCAGCTACAACGCGTGGACCTCGGCCCGCAACAACCAGGGCGCCTGGGCCGCGTACGGCTTCGACTGGTCGACGGACTACTGCAGCACCTCCCCCGACAACCCGTTCGGCTTCCCGTTCCAGACGGCCTGCGCCCGCCACGACTTCGGCTACCGCAACTACAAGGCGGCCGGCACGTTCCCCGCGAACAAGTCCCGGATCGACTCCGCGTTCTACGAGGACCTGAAGCGGGTGTGCGCCGCCTACTCGGGCGCCAAGCTGACCTCGTGCAACGGCACGGCCTGGACGTACTACCACGCGGTGGACATCTTCGGTGTGGCCCCGGCCGGGACGGCGCCCGACAGAGCGTCCCGGACGGCCGCCTGACAGCAGCCCGCCCGACACCTGACAAACGTCATCTCTTCCCGTGCGCAAGGTCGTTCCCAGGAAGGATGGAGGACCGGTGTGACGCGCAGAGGATGGGGAGCTCTGCCACGCACACCTGAGGAGACGGGATCCGCCCATGCGCAACACCCGACCGACCCCTCGCTCCGGCCGCCGCAGAGCGCGCCTGGCCGCCGTCGCATCGGCGGCCGTGCTGTCGCTCGCGGTCGGCGCGCTTCCGGCCGGGGCCGCCGCCCCGCCTGCGGCCTCCGCCACCGCGCCGGCCGCCTCGGCCACGTCGCACCTCGACCGGAACGCGCTGCGCGCCTCCCTCGACGCCTTCCACCAGGCCGGGATGTACGGGGCCTATTCCTCGGTCAGGGACGGCTCCGAGCAGTGGCGCGGGGCGGCAGGCGTCGCCGACATCGGCACCGGGCGGCCGATGCGCCCGGACCACGAGCACCGGATCGGCAGCATCACCAAGACCTTCACCTCGGTGGCCGTCCTCCAGCAGGTGGCCGAGGGACGGATCGGCCTGGACGCCCCGATCGGCGACTACCTTCCGGAGCTGATACCGGGCGAGCGGGGCAGGAAGGTGACGGTGCGGATGCTGCTCAACCACACGAGCGGCATCGCGGACTACATACTGCCCGCCTTCCCCGAGCTGGCCACCGACCCGGGCCGGGCCCTGGACGAGGGCCGGTTCCGCAGGATGGTCCCAGAGGAACTGGCCCGCCTCGGCCTGGCGGCCGAGCCGCAGGCACCGCGCGGCACGCACTCGTACGCGAACACCAACTACATCCTCGCCGGACTGCTGCTGGAGAAGGTCACGGGCCAGGACGCGGAGGCGTACATCACCCGGAACGTCATCCGCAAGGCCGGGCTGCGGCACACGTACTTCCCGCGCTCCGCCCGCATACCGGGACCGCACGCCAGGATGTACGAGTCGTTCTACGGAACCATCGAACCGGCGCGCGACTACAGCGTCTACGACATGTCCTGGGCCGGGACGGCCGGCGCGATGGTGTCCACGATGAGCGACCTCGACGACTTCTACCGCCTGCTCCTGGGCGGGAAGCTGCTCGGCGCGGCGGAGCTGCGGGAGATGAAGACGACGGTCCCCGCCTACGAGCCGGCTCCGGGACAGGAGGTGGCGATGCGGTACGGCCTCGGGCTGTACACCCTCAAGATGCCCAGCGGTGGCTGGTACTGGGGCCACGACGGCGGTGTGTTCGGCGCAGGGACCTGGGCGCTGTCCACGGAGGACGGACGCCGTCAGGCCGCGATCGGCTACAACCTGATGAAGTACGAGCGGTTCGACGAGGACGGCCGGCCGCTGCCGGACCCGATCGGTGAAGCGCTGTTCGGTTACATGGACGGAGCGCTGAGCGGCGCCCCCGCCGCGCGGGCCCCCGGCACATCGCCCGTGCCTCAGCGTCTGCTCGCCCCCGAGCAGCTCCGGCGCCAGGGCGTGCTCTGAGAGTCCCGCCTCGCACCACGGACGGCGAGCCCGCCCCCTCGTACCGCATGAGGGGGCGGGCTCGCCGGTTCACCGGAACCGAAGGGGCCGGAGCGTCAGCCGATCTCGGCGCCGAAGGCCGCCAGTGCCTCGGGCACCGGCTGGAAGAACGTCTCGCCGCCCGAGGAGCAGTCGCCGCTGCCGCCCGAGGTCAGGCCGAGTGCGGTGTCGCCCGCGAAGAGCGAGCCGCCGCTGTCGCCGGGCTCGGCGCAGACCGTGGTCTGGATGAGGCCGTTGACGATGTCGCCGTTGCCGTAGTTGACCGTGGCGTCCAGGGCGGTGACCTCACCGTCGTGGACCTGGGTGGTGGAGCCGCTGCGGGTCACCGTCTGGCCGACGGTCGCGTCGCCCGCCTTGGTGATCGCCTGGGTGGAGCCGTTGTAGAGGTCCACCTCGCTGGGGTGCGGGGTGTCGGAGGTGTACTTGACCAGCCCGTAGTCGTTGTCCGGGAAGCTGGAGCCCTCGTTGGCACCGATCTCCGAGCCGCCCTGCGTGTCGGACCAGCTGGTGATCGACTCGGTGCAGTGGCCGGCGGTCAGGAAGTACGGCTCGCCGCCCTTGACCACGTTGAAGCCCAGCGAGCAGCGCCCGCCGTTGCCCCAGATCGCGTCGCCGCCGGCGATGAGGGGCTTGAACTCCCCTGCGGACTTCTTGAGTTCGGCCTTGGCGCCGAGCCCGTCGACGACCTTGCTGAGCTTGTCCCAGGCCGCGCCTTCGACCGTACGGTCGGCCGTGACGACGACCTTGTTGGTGACCGGGTCGACGGCCCAGGAGGTGCCCGGGATGGTGGCCTTGTCGGCGAGGGTCTGCCGGGCGGACGTCAGCTCGGCGAGCGTGTGCTGTACCAGTCTGGCCTTGCCGCCCGCCTGGCGGACCTGCTCGGCCGCCGACTCGTCGACGACGTTCACGACGAGGTTCTTGGCCTTGGCGTCGTAGTACGCGCCCGCCGCGTCACCGCCCAGGGTCTTGTCCAGGGTGGCGGCGAGGCTGCCGGCCGAGTGGGCGCTGAGGGTCTTCACGGTGAACTGGGGTACGTCGTCGCTGGCGTTCGCAGTCTGGAACGTCACGCCTGCCGCGACCAGAGCGAGGACGGCCGATCCGGCCAGGGCCACACGCTTCCTGGGTATGCGTCGGTGCTTCAACTTCGACCTCCTGTGGGGCCGTGCACGGACAAGTGGGGTGTCCGGAACACGGAGGATGGGGCGCCCACTATTCCGATGCGATGGATAGCACACAAGGTCGACTTCCGGACGCGCACACGACGACGACGGTTCGCCCGCGCCGTGTTCACAACCCGGGTTTCGCACCACGTCGGTTCCGTTCGCGAACACCCGGTGCGATGACCCGTCGGCAGGGGGTGAGGACTAGTCCTGTCCTGTAATGGCCCCTGGCGTCCGGATGCCGTGGAGGGCACTTCTGAAGCCGAACACCACCGAATGCCTCCGAACGTCCCGAACACCACCGGATCGTCCCGACGGGGAGTGCCGGTATCGCCTCCGATGGGTCATCATCGAACTGGCAGTAAATGCCGGGCAGTTGGTGTCCGGACCGAGCGGGGTGATGAGCGGAGGGACGTCGTGCGGACTCGGGTGCGCGTGGCCGACGGACGGCATCTGATGGTCGAGCGACAGGGAGACCCCCGCGGCAGACCGGTGTTCCTGCTGCACGGGATGCCCGGCAGCCGGCTGGGACCGGCACCCCGCGGAATGGTCCTCTACCAGCGGAACATGCAGCTGATCGCCTACGACCGCCCGGGGTACGGCGGCTCGGACCGGCTGCCGGGACGGCGGGTGAGGGACGTCGCCGAGGACGTACGGGCGATAGCGGACTCCCTCGGCCTGGAACGCTTCGCCGTGGTCGGCCGTTCCGGAGGCGCGCCGCACGCTCTGGCCTGCGCCGCGCTGATGCCCGACCGGGTCACCCGTGGCGCCGCCCTGGTCAGCCTGGCTCCCCCGGATGCCGAAGGGCTCGACTGGTTCGAGGGGATGGCCGCGTCGAACGTGCTCGCGTACTCCCGGGCCACGGCGGATCCGGACGGGCTGGCGGAATCCTTCATCAGCCGCTCGGCGGAGATCCGGCAGAACCCGGCGCGACTCCTGGACGACCTGCGCCGGGAGCTGACCGACTCCGACCGCACCGTGGTCAACGACGCCGGGATCCGCACGATGCTGCTGGCCAACTTCCGCGAGGGGCTGCGCACTTCGGCGTACGGCTGGATCGACGACGCGCTCGCGTTCTGCAGGCCGTGGGGGTTCGACCCGGCCGACATCAGGTGCCCCATGATGCTGTGGCACGGCGTGAAGGACGTCTTCTCCCCCGTGGGCCACTCCCGGTGGCTGGCCGAACAGATCCCGGGCGCCACCGCCGTACTGGAACCGGCGGCGGCGCACTTCGACGCGCTGTCCGTGCTGCCCGAGGTGCTCAACTGGCTGCTGGACGAGCGGGAGGCGGGGACAGCGGCGGTCTGCTGATCCCGGCGAGTGCCCCGGGCTCCGGAGGTCCGGGGCCCTGGGCACTCCGGCTCCCCGGGCTCCGGAGGTCCGGGGCCCGGGGCACCCCGGCTCACACCGACATCGGCTCCAGCTCCCGCCAGAACCTCCGCTCGTCCCGCGCTATCCGGGTCAGCGGATGGTCGTCGCCGAGCTGGCGCGCCAGCTCGTCCCCCGTCTCCGCCCGCAGCCTCAGCGCCTCGTCCTTGCGTCCCATCGCGCCGAGCGTGACCGCGAGGTTCGACGTCATGGCCAGGGTCTCCGGGTGATGCGCCCCGAGGACCTCCCTGAGCTGGCCGGAGACCCGCCGCTCGGTCTCCAGGACGAGTTCGAGATCACCCCGCCCCGCCGTCGCGTTCGCCAGGTTCATGACGCAGAACAGCGTGTTCGGGTGCTCACGGCCGAACACCTCCCGCATCGAGGCGACCACCCGCGTCAGCAGCTTCTCCGCCTCCAGCGACGCGCCCGCCCCCGAGAGGTAGGCGCCCAGGTTGTTCTGCGCGGCCAGGGTGTACGGATGCTGCTCCCCCGGCACGTTCATGTACTGGTCCACCACCTCCTGCGCGGCGTCCCTGGCCTCCACGGCCTCCCCCGCGGCGAACAGGTCGGCCGCCATGTTGAGGTCGCAGGCCAGTGACTCCGGGTTGGCCGAGGTGTACTTGGCCCGGTACCTGGCCCGCGTGGCCACGGTCAGCCGCCGCGCGTCCTCCAGCTGCCCCGCCCTGCGCAGCGAGACGGCCAGGCTCTTGGCGGCGCTGAGCGTGGTGGGGTAGGTACGGCCGAGGGTGGCCTTGTACATGTCGTACGTCCGGCTGAGCAGGCCGACCGAGTCCTCGTACCGCCCCACCTCGCGCAGGTCACGCGCCAGCGACATCGCGGAGGACAGGCTGTACGGGTGCTCGGGCCCCAGGACCTCGGACCGCAGGTCGTAGACGTCCTGGTCGATCTCCCTGGCGCGGGCGTACTGCCCGACGCTGCGCAGGTTCAGCGCCAGGTTGTTCGCCGCGGCCAGCGTCCGGGGGTGCCGGTCGTGGAAGATCTGGCTGAACCCCTCGTGCGCCGCGGTCGCCAGCTCGATCGCCTTGCCGTAGTCACCGAGGAGACCGAGGTCGATGGCCAGGCTGCTGGTGGTCATGTACGTGTGCGGATGCTCGGGCCCCAGCACCGCCCGCTGCCTGCCCAGGGTCACCTCGTCGAGCTCCTTGGCCTCCACGTACCGGCCGCGGGTGCGCAGGATGTTGGAGAGGTGGAAGCAGAGGTAGAGATACTGCAGATCCTGGTTCCCCAGCATCTCCCGCCAGGTGTCGCGGAGTTCGTCCCCGAGCCGGCCCGCCGTCCGGACGTCGCCCCGCTTCCACAGGTAGCGCACCCGGTCGATCAGCAGCCTGCGGGTCTCGGCGTCCTTGCAGTTGCGCGCGTCCGACGGGCCGAGGTGCGGCCAGATCGTGGCGAAGCGCGGCCAGGTCTCCGGGTTGTCGATCGGCTCGTCGTCGTCCGGCCTGGCACCCGCCAGGATGCGGTGGACGACGTGCCTCGCCTCGCGCTGCTCCTCCTCGCTGAGCTGGGCCCTGATCACCGCCTGCACCAGACGGTGCACCTGGATGGAGTTCGACACCTGGTCGACCTTGGCCAGGGCGAAGCGGCCGATCTCCCGGATGACCCGGCCCAGGACCAGCTTCTCCTGGAGCGAGGCGTCGTAAGGCTTCAGTGCCTCGATCATCTCCTTGCTGTAGAGGAGATTCGCCGAGATCGGCTCCGGCGCGAAGAACGCGCAGAGCTGGAGCAGCCGCACCGCGGCGGGCGAGCGCTCCTTGAGGCGTTCGATGGAGATGTTCCAGGTGGCCGCGACGGGCTGCGGGTACCCGGCCGGCTGGTTCAGGGCCAGGACCTCCGGGGCCTGCTGGGCCAGCTGTTCCAGATAGGTGTCGATCGGGGTCGCGGTCTCCGCGATCCAGGCCGCCGCCTGCTCGACCGCCAGCGGCAGGTCCCCGACGGCGGTGGCCACCTGGGCGGCGTCCTCGTCACTCAGCCCGGGGGCACGGCGCTGGAGGTGCTCGATCGACTCCTCCCGCAGGAACACGTCGACCGGCAGCGCGTCACCGTGCTGCGACCAGGACTGGTTCCTGGAGGTGACGAGGATGTGTCCCGAGCCGCCCTGCGGGAAGTACCGGCTGAGCCGTTCGGGATCGTCGGCGTTGTCGAACACCAGCAGCCAGCGTTCCGACGGCACCCCCCGCCGCAGCAGGTCCACCGCCTCCTGCGAAGCGGCCGCCATGTCGTCGCCGCCCTGCGCACCGAGCCGTACGGCGAGTTCGGCGAGACTGGCCACCACGTCGTCGATCTGCTCGGACGATATCCACCACACCAGGTCGTAGTCGGCCATGAAGCGGTGCACGTATTCCAGGGCGACCTGGGTCTTGCCGACGCCGCCCAGGCCGTACAGGGTCTGCGGCTGCGGCAGCACGACGGCCATGCCACCGCCGAGCTGGTCACGCATCCGCTCCAGGACCAGGGAGCGGCCCGTGAAGCCGGGGTTGCGGGGCGGCGCGTTCCAGATCCTCGGCACGGTGCCGGGGAAGCGGGGCCCCGGCGACATCCCGTCGCCGAGCTGCACCGGCCGGTCCAGGGCGCGCATCAGCGCCGTGGTGGCGTGCACCTCGTCCAGCCGGAACAGGTCGACCGGATTGCGGTCGATGTACGGCGCGGAAAGCCGCACATCACTGACCCTGAGCGGCAGCAGCTGGCGCCGCCCGCCCCCGGGGTCCTCGGAGACGGCGCGCTCCCAGAGGTCCACGGCCCGCTGGGACTTGAGGTAGGCGCTGGAGAGCAGAACGACCGTGCGGGTCGCGGTCTCGGCCGCCTGTACGGCGTCCGTCGGTCCGGGCTCGGCGGAGACGTCGCGCGGGACCACCCGGAACCCGGCGCGGGTGAGGACCGACTCGATCCAGTCGGCCCACATGCGGTTCTCCGCCACATAGCTGAGGAAGAGATCGGCGGGCAGCGCGGGACGGCGCCGGGTGAACGCGTCGCGGATGCGCAGCCGGACCTCCTCGCCCACCGGCGGCATCGCGGTGATCTCCTGCTGCGTGACGACCGCCGTGAGGCGTTCGAACGCGGACAGCAGCGAGTTGCTGAGCCCGGCCTCGTCCCCGAAGGTGGCGAGAGTCTCCTCGTACGCGTAGTAGGGGCGGTACGGGATCTCCACCGCGCCCCAGTAGGCGGTGAGCTCGTCGCCCGAGAGGTCGCGGGGCAGCCGGTCGAACTTCAGCCGGGCCAGCGCCCGTCCGGCGTCGGCCTTCTCCTTCTCGCCCTCGTCGATCCGCATCGGGACGGGGAAGATCGAGATGGGCCGGCCGGTGTAGCGCTCGGCGATCTGGCGGGCGACTGCGGCGGCGCCGTCGATGGACTGGTCGCTGAGGGTGAAGCAGTCGACGAGCACGTCCGGGAGGTGGACGGTGCAGATGTCGGCGATGTCGCTGAGGCCCGTACGGCTGTCGATGAGGACGTAGTCGTAGTTGGCCTTCATGTCGTCCCGCAGGGCGTCGAAGAAGTGGCCGCCGCCGAGCCGGTCGTAGAAGTTGTCCCAGTCGAAGGTGGAGACGGTGGCGGAGTACTCGCGGTTCTGCCGTCCGGCGGAGACGAAGTCGAGGGTGCCGCCCCGCGGGAACTCCCAGCCGAGCGCCTCCGGCGTGAGCGACACCGCGTGCGGCTGGATGCGGGCGTAGTCCCGGTGCCAGTCGTCGGCCCGCTGGGCGGGGTTGGTCGCGGCCCAGGCGTACTCGGTGATCAGGTCGATCACGCCGGTGGTGGCCCCGAGCGTCGAGGGGTCGAGGAAGGGGTGGAAGAACCGGTGGAGTCCAGGGGCTTCCAGGTCCCAGTCGACGGCCAGCACCCGCTTGCCGTTGGCGGCGAGGATCCAGGCGGTGTTGGCGAGGGCCATGGTGCGCCCCGTGCCACCCTTGTACGAGTAGAAAGTGACGATGCGCCCGTCACGACCGGCTGTCATACGTCCTCCGCATCCGTCGCAGGGTCGTGCATGTCGGGTATGAAGCGGGTGCTGCCCATGGGCCCCATGAGCCGCGTCCGTTCGCTGTGGCGCCCGCCGGCCGGTGGGTAGACCGTGGCATGCCGCAGATACTGCTGAGCGGCCACCTCGACCACTTGGGGCAGGATCTGGCCGAACGCTTCCATACTGGGTACCCCCTTGGCCGCGACACGGCAGAAGGCCCGCCCCTGCTGCATCTTGACCGGCATCGTCTGCTCGAGTTTCTCGGTCAGTTCGGCCTCGGCCGCCCTGCTCTGATGGTCCTCCCTGCACCAGGGGACGACCATGGTCACCCAGGGCCTGTTCTCCCGGTCGAAGGCGGCGAGCCGCCGTCTCAGGTCCTCGTCCTGCAGGGCCCACCGGTCGACCAGGAGGATCTCGGGGGTGCTGGGCGACTGCTTGCCCTCCCGCTGTCCCGGCTCCTCGTCGAACGACGTGACAACTGCCTGGTAGTTGAGCGAGCGCACCAGTTCTTCGGCGACGTAGGCGAGTGGTCTGGCGGACGCAGGATGGTAGGGGTTCCACTCCTGCGGGTTGTCGCCGTAGTACTCCGGGTTCCGGCCCTCCGGCAGGTCGTGGCGGGTGGGGGCGGCGATGCTGATCCTCATGGGCCGCGGGGCGCCCGCTCCGCTGCCCGGCGCGCCGAAGGCGCTGGGGACGAGGCGGAAGTCGAGGGGCCTGCCCGAACCGATCTGCACGGTGTCGGCGACATGGACGATGCGTTTCGCCAGGTGGTAGACGGCCTGTTCGTAATCCTGGGCGAACAGCGTGAGTTTGATCAGCCCGTAGAGCCCGTCGCTGACGTAGCGGTCCCCGAAATCCCGGTGGTTGAACTGTAACCGCTCGGCAGGGCCCGGGAGTTGGGTCGGCGGCACCGGAACCCAGAGGGCGGGGACGATCGCTTCGGCCGGCTGGTTCAACCGTGCCCGGTGGTGGATGGCACGCTGTTCGAAGGCGTACCACTCCTTGCCGCACATCTCACTGGCGAAGTAGCGCGGCGAGAACAGCGGGACGAAGACCCGGCAGTTGGCGAGCACACTGCCCAGCCGCTCGGACCAGCCCTCACCGGAGCGTATCTCCCGGTCCATGAATCCGGCCTGTGATCCCGCGGGGAGATTGGTCATGGCCATCACATGACCGCAGAGATCTTGGAATAGCCGTTCGACCCACATGTCTGGGTCCGATCCACCGCCGTACCCCGGTGTATGCGCGTAGCTCAGAAAAAAGTACGGCCGATGGTCCGCTCGCTGTTGCGTCATGCGTGCACACGACCCCCGTCCTGTGTGAGCACCCGCATCCCAGGACTGTGGAGAGGGTGCGAGCGAATTCATCATTCCGGAGCGGACTGTGCTCCACCCCCACGGCGTTCGGTCAATCAACGCCGCTTTTCAGTCATCCCTACCCAGGATTCATCGAGCAGGTTCGTGATCCACGGCATTCCTGAGGATGTTCATCCCACTTGTCCCATGTACACCTCTCACCTCTTCCCGGAGCGACCTCAGCAGCCGCATTCCTCCGACCGTCGGTTCGGCCGCCCCGTCCATCATGTCGAGCGCCTCGGGCACCCCGTCCATGAATCCGGGAACGAGGAAGGAAAGTCCCACGCGTTCGTACGTTCCTGCAAGCAGGCCGGAAAAGGGGACCTTTGTATTCCGTTCCCAGGGCAGCCGGTACTCCCAGGCCCCGTCCAGGGCGTAAAGATCCGTGACGTCCAGGAGAGCCCGCAGCCTGGCCCTCCGGAGACCGCGCAGCAACGCCAGGGCGAGCTCACGGGTGTCCCCCGCGAGCACGAGGCCGACGGTCCCGTGGCCGTGCGGCCGTGCCGTGTTCCGGCCGGCGACGAGTGGCGTGAGAGTGGTCAGCGTCTCCGCGGCGTCCGCCGCCTGTCCGGGCGCGGCCCGTTCCAGCAGCTCCCACGCCCGGCCGACGGCCTCGCTCCAGGCCTCCGCCCCGGCCGGGCCCAGACGGGGCGCGGCCGGCGACTCGAAGCAGTCGCGGTACGGGTCGAGGTCCTCGATGGCGAGCCGCGGTGCGCCCTCCGCCGTGACGTACCGCACCGGGAGCCAGCCGGGACCGTCGGCCCCCGTCGGGACGATCCGCTCGGCGCCGCTCTCCCCCCGGACCGCGAATCCCCCGCCGGCGGTCCGGACCAGGAGGCGGCCCGCCCCGCCGGGGCCCGCGACCCGCAGCTCGCCGAGCGTGGGGAGGAAGAGCCTGCCGTCCCGGTAGTCCGCCGGCACCTCCAGATCGAGACCGGACCGCACCGCGGCGGCCGCCACGTACGCGGGCAGCCGCAGCGCCTGACCGACCGCTTCGGGCCGCTCGGCGTGCAGCCCTTCCAGGACGTCCAGCAGCCATGTACGCGTGTAGGCGTGCGCCAGGACCCGGTCGAGCCCCGCGGCGCCCTCGGGGGAGGACTCCAGGACGCCCGCGAGCCCCCAGGCCTCGTCCCAGCGGGCGCCGCCGCGCCCGTCCAGAGCCTCGTGAAGACCGGCGAGCAGCGTACGGGTCAGGTCGTGCTGCTCGGCAGCCAGTTCACGCCGGTCGGCCAGCGCGGGAGACACGGTGGACGCGCTCGTACGCTCCTGGATCCCCCGGACCAGCGCCTCCAGGTCGGCGCAGTAGACGGAGGGGTTGTCGAAGTCGTTCGCCGAGCGGTACCGGTGCGTGTAGAGCCCGCCCCCGCACGACCGTACGACGGGGCAGCGGCGGCACGTCTCGCTGACGCCCGCCAGGCCGAGCTGCCGCGCCTGGACCCCGGGGTGGGCGGCGACGTCGTCGAAGGAGTGCGAGAACACGTCGAACCCGGTGGCGGCGGCGCCCTCGTAGGCGCTCTTGAGGGAGTCGACCTGCTCCAGCTGACCGTCCGTCTCGACGACCACGAGATCCGTGGGGGCGAGGCCGAGGGACTCGGTGAGACTGGGGCCGCCGCTCAGCGTGGAGAGCACCGAGGAGAACAGGCGCACCGGCACCGGGCCACCCTCCTCCTGCCAGCGGTCGAAAACCGCGAGGAGCCACTCGGCGTAGGCCGTGGGCGATCCGTCGGGGCGGGGCGGCGGGTCGTCCCAAGTGGCGTGCGGCAGAAGGAAGTCGATGAGCGGGGGGTCGAGCGCGACCAGGGCGTCCAGCACGGCGTGCGGGTCGTTCTCGATGTCGATGGTGCACAGCAGCCCGAGGTTGAGATGGCGGTAGCGCTCCTGCCGGAGCAGCTCGACCGCCTTCAGCACGAGGGGGTGACTGCTGCGCCCGTCGGCGAAACGCCGGTGCCGGTCGTTGGCCGCACGGTCGCCGTCGAGGGAGATACCCACCTTGACGTCGAACTCGTCGAAGAGGTCCAGGTAACGGGAGCTGAGCTGCAGGCCGTTGGTGTGGATCCGGAGGTCGAGGTCGGCGACGCCCGACAGGGCCGACCCGAACTCCTCGCAGACGCGCCGCAGTCGGGCGGGCCCCGCGAGCAGAGGCTCCCCTCCGTGCAGGATCACTGACACGGAGGGCAGTGCGTGTGTCTTCGCGTGCTCAGCGAGGCGCTGTGCCGTCTTGGAGATGACGTCATCAGAAACCGTCTTCGGCCGGGTTCTCCAGCTCTGATCAGCATGTTCGTAGACATAGCAATGATCGCAGGCGAGGTCACACCTGCTGTGAACCTTCAGAACGATTTCGCGGAACGGGACCGCGGGGCCTGTCATTCCACCACTCTAGTCCAGCCGCGCCAGGATTCCGGCCGCCGGCCATACGAGCCGACCGCCCGAACGGGTGGAATTCAAACTGCTTTACGGCGCCGACTGCCTCGCGGTTCTTACAGCGAGGAGTTGAATGTCGAGATCTGCGTCGGGCGGCCGCCTGCCGTCGCGAGCACCCTGCCCATCTTCCTGGCTGCTGCACTGCCGGATGCGTCGATCTTCGCAAGCGGCACACGACGCTTCGCGACAGCGAAGCTCGGGGTGGATTCGTAGGTCTTCACGGCCGTCCTTGATGGGCTCGTTCCGGACACGGAAACAGCACCGGCACCTGCACCATTGCAGTGTCCGGCGGCACGACTTTACTCTCATGGACCCGGTGTGCAACTCGACTCGTACAGCCGTAACCCGAGTGATTTGCAGGACTACTCCAAATGGGCCGGAAACCATTCACGTGCGGACCGGGATGACCACTACATCGAATACAGGAGAGTGATCATGACGGCGATTCCAGGACCGCTGCAGAGCATGGTCTTCAGGAGCGCTGATCTGCCCGCACTCTTCCATCACACCGACGCGGTCGCCGTCGCGCGCCAGCGTGAGGCGGTCAACACCACCCGTGGCCAGCTCGCCCTGCTCGTCCTGGGCACCGTGCCCGCCGCCCTGCCCTGGCGTGCCGAGGTCGGGGACGGTGTCCAACTCCTCGATGGTATCGCGGTGTTGGCGTATCTCGGTGTCCTGATCACGACGTACCTCGCCTCCCGCCGCAAAGCAAAGTCGCATTGGCAACTCAACCGCTCCGCAGCGGAGTTCATCAAGTCCAACTGCTGGCGTTACGCGGTCCACGGCTCCCCCTTCGACTCGGCCGTCCAGCACCCCGAGGCGGTGTTCGCCAGCCGGCTCGAGGAGGGGCTCCAGGAGTTACGGAAGGTCGGGTGGGACGATCCGAGGGAGGAGATGGCGGACTCGGGCGGGGGTCTGATCACCGCGTCGATGCGGGAGTTGCGGGAGAAGGCGTTCACCGTACGCAAGGAGACGTACATCCGGGACCGGCTGATCGAGCAGCGGCGCTGGTACCGCAGGCGCAGGCTGGTGTCGCGGCGCGGGGCGCTCGTCTGGTCGAGCACCATCGCCGCGCTGACACTGCCCGCGCTGGTCCTCGCCGTGCTGAGGACCTTCGGGGAGGCCGGGTCCTTCGCGCTCACGGGGACGTTCTCCGCCGCCGCTGCCGCCTGCCTCGCCTGGAACGAGATGCGGCGCCACCATCCGCTGGTGACCGCGCACTCCCTGGTCGAGGACGACCTGGAGAACATGCAGGCCGCGATGGAGACCACCCTGACCGAGCGGCAGTGGGCCGCCGCCGTCTTCGAGACCGAGCGGATCGTCTCGCCCGAGCACACGGACTGGCTGGTCAGGCACCGGATGTGAGGACGAGCGGCGGGACCCGGCTGGTGCGCGGCGGGACCCGGCCGCGGTGGGACCCGGTGGCACCGGTGCGCGGCGGGGTCAGCCGCGTTCCACCCCCTCGCGCCAGATGACGGTGACCGGCCGCCCGAGGCTGCGGGCGTACGTCACGATGTCGCCGGTGCCTCCGAGGCCCCGCGCGGGGAGGCCGTCCCAGACCGCGATCAGCCGGTCGCAGTGGTCGGCGATGTACGCGCCCGCCGCGTAGTAGGCCTCGTCGGTGGAGTGCGGGAAGTCCAGCCGGATCTCGCGGGCGGCCCGCGCCTTGAGCGTCCGGTAGCGCGCGAGGTCCGCCTCGTCGGCGAAGCCGTCCTCGTAGTCCCCGCTGGGGATGACCACGGTCAGCTCCGCGCCGTGGGCCAGGGCGAGGTCGGCGAAGAGCTGGTCGGCCCCGACCGCCAGGCTGGAGAGCGCCTCCAGGGAGCCCTCGTGTCCGCACAGGGCCGCTCTCAGCTCCTCCAGCACATGCTCCTGGACCTCCTGGGGGATGCTGCGGTGACCGGTCACTCCGATGCGTTTCACGGACTGGAACCCCCTGGTGTCTGCGGGGGCTCCCGGAGGGCATCCCTCCGGACCGCACAGCGTCCGCCCCCCGTGGTACCTCTGCGACCGACCGTCCTGACATCCTCTCAAGAGCCGCGGTCCGAACGGGAGCCCCCGCCGGGGTTCGGCGGGGGCTCACGGGAGTGCGGCGGTGCCCGGCCGGGTCAGAACACGCTGACGCCGTACGCGCTCAGTGCTTCGGTGACCGGCTGGAAGAAGGTCGTCCCGCCGGAGGTGCAGTCGCCGCTGCCCCCGGAGGTGAGGCCGATCGCCCGGGTGCCCGAGTAGAGGGGGCCGCCGGAGTCGCCGGGCTCGGCGCACACGTTGGTGCGGATCATGCCCTGGACGACGTCGCCGCCGCCGTAGTTGACCGTGGCGTTGAGGCCGGTGACGGAGCCGCTGTGGATGCCGGTGGTGGAGCCGCGACGGGTGACGGACATGCCGACGGTGGCGTTGGCGGCGCTGGTGATGTCCTGGCTGCCGACGGTTCCGGACTTGGTGACGGAGGTGTTGGTGTAGCGGACGATGCCGTAGTCGTTGGTGGGGAAGCTCGATCCCGCGGTGGTGCCGAGGACCGTGGTGTGGGCCGAGTTGGACCACCAGGTGCCGGCGCCGTCGGTGCAGTGACCGGCCGTCAGGAAGTAGTAGGTGCTGCCGCTGCGGACGTTGAAGCCGAGGGAACAGCGCCAGCTGGAGGCGTAGACGGCGTCGCCGCCCGAGATCAGCTTGCTGAACTTCCCGGGGGTGCGTTCGATGCGCAGGGCGCCCGCGTTGACGCCCGCGGACTTCTTGATGTGGTCGATCTCCGCCTGCGAGACCGTGCTGTCCACGGTGACGAGGAGGCGTCCGGTCGCCGGGTCGGTGTTCCAGGCGGTGCCGGCGACATCGGCGTCGAGCACGGCTTCCCCCGCCGCGCTGAGCTGGTCGGCGCTGTACGTTCCGGTCTGGCCGGCGTTGGCCGCGGGGACGGCGAGGGCTGCGACGGCGACGAGGCCCGCGGAGACGGCCGTGATCCGGCTGCGTCTCGCGGTGCTGCCGCGGCGGGGGTTGATGCGCTTGATCCTCACTTCTCGTTCCTCCCGAGGGGAATCGGGGGCCCGCCTGTGGGGTGGCCGGGCCCGTGAGGCGCGGTCATGGAGAACGACGGCTGCGTTCCGGAAAGCATGCGAAGTCCGGATGTGTCGCACTCCTGACGGGCGCTGCTCGGGAGTATTGAGGCGCGCCGGCCGGGCACGCAAGGGTGCCTTTTCGGACGCGGAGGCGCCGGGCCGGATGCGGGGCGCCGGGCCGGACGCAGGGGCGCCGGGCCGGATGCGGGGGCGCCGGATGCCCCCACCGGCCCCGGGCAGCCCTGCGGCTCCTGGGGCCGGCGCCGTCACGGCCGGGACGGTCGGGACGGGACAGGCGGGACTTGGACGAGTCAGCCGTCGATACGGTTCCGCTCCCCCGCCGGGACGGCCACCGTGAGGGTGTTGCCCGGCGGCGGGAAGGGGCAGATGAAGTGGTCGGCGAAGGCGCACGGCGGCAGCAGGGTGCGGTTGAAGTCGACCCGTACCCGGCCCTCCGCGTCGGGCGCCTCGGGCCGCAGGAAGCGGAAGCGGTAGCTGCCGTTCCCGCTGGTGGCGTCGGCGAACACGGCCCAGAGCGAGCCGTCGGGCTCGACCGCCACCTGGAGGGTGTGCTCGGCGCCGTCGAGGGTGAAGGCGATCTCGCCGGAGAGCCCCAGCCCCCGCTCACGTCCGTCGGCGTTCTGGACGCGGACGGTCCGGTCGGACGCGTACGGCCGGAAGGTGCCCTCCAGCGACCACTTCGGGTCGTACGGCGTGGCGTCGATGGTCCGGAAGGCCTGCCGGGCCGGGGACTGCGGGTCGAAGTCCCTGACCGCCCAGAGGCCTTCGCGGCTCAGCACGACCAGCCGGCGCTGGCCCTGCGCCACCCGGGACGTGTCGATCGGGCCCCGGTCGGCGGCGAGGCGGACCTCTCCGGCCAGCGGCTTCGCGTCGACGGTCAGCCCGTCGTCGGGGGTGGCGGTGAGCACCACCTCGCCGTCCTCCTCGCGCCACAGCCCGGGTACGGCCGGAATTCGACCCTCCGGGTGGTCCGCGAGCCAGTGGGTGCCGGTGAGGGAGAGCGGGCCGTGCGGCGCGGCCACGGCGACGATGCGCCGCTCGTGCCAGCGCTGCCAGGCGTGGAACTCCTCGCTGTCCTGCTGTGCGTCCGTGCTCATGCGGTCAACTTTTCCATACGGGCCGGGCCAGGCCGAGGTGCGACCTCAGCGTGGAGCCGGTGTATTCGGTGCGGAAGACTCCGCGTTCCTGGAGGATCGGGACGACCTGGTCGACGAATCCGTCGAGGCCGCCGGGGGTGAGGTGCGGTACGAGGATGAAGCCGTCGGCCGCTTCGGCGGTGACGAACTTCTCCAGTTCGGCGGCGACCGTCGCGGGCGAACCGATGAAGGACTGCCGTGCGGTGGCCTCGATGGCCGTCTGCCGGATGGAGAGCCCCTTGGCCTCGGACAGCGCCCGCCACTTCGCGGCGGCGGCCAGCGGGTCCGCGACCCTGACCCGGCCCTGGACCAGGCTCGACCCGGGGTCCGGGTCGATGTCCGGGAGGGGGCCGTCGGGGTCGTACGAGGAGAGGTCGCGGCCCCAGATCTGTTCGAGGGCGAGGATCGCGTTCTGCGGGGACACCTGCTGGTGGCGGATCTCGGCGGCGTTCTGCTGGGCCTCGGCGTCGGTGTCGCCCAGGACGACGGTGACCCCGGGCATGATCTTCAGGTCGCCGGGCTCCCTGCCGTACTTCGCGAGGCGGGCCTTGACGTCGGCGTAGAACGTCCGGCCGGCCTCCAGGGTGCCGTGCCGGGTGAAGATGACGTCGGCCGCGGACGCGGCGAACTCCCGGCCCTCGTCGGAGTCCCCGGCCTGGATGACGACGGGGTGCCCCTGGGGCGAGCGGGGGACGGTGAACTCCCCGGAGATGTCGAAGTGCTGCCCGGAGTGCGCGAACGGGCGCGAGGTGCCGTCCGGTGTCCAGGAGTCCCACAGCTCCCGTGCGGTGGCGACGAACTCGGCGGCGCGGGTGTAGGGGGTCCCCCCTGTTCGAGCGGAGCCGAGAACCTGGGGGAGGTCGGCCCGGTCGAGGTAGCCGCCCCGGCGGAAGTTCTCGCCGGTGAAGGCGTCGGACGAGGTCACCACGTTCCAGGCGGCGCGCCCGTCGCTGAGGTGGTCGAGTGTCGCGAGGCGCCGGGCCAGTTCGTACGGTTCGTTGAAGGTGGCGTTGACCGTGGCGGCGAGCCCCAGGCGGTCGGTGACGGCGGCGAGGGCGTTGAGCACCGTGAGGGACTCGGGGCGGCCGACGACGTCCAGGTCGTGGATCCGGCCGTTGTGCTCGCGCAGCCGCAGCCCTTCCGCGAGGAAGAAGAAGTCGAACTTCCCGCGCTCCGCGGTCCTGGCGAGGTGCTCGAAGGAGGTGAAGTCGATCTGGCTCCGGGAGCGTGGATCGGTCCACACGGTGGTGCTGTTGACGCCCGGGAAGTGGGCGGCGAGGTGCATCTGTTTCGGCATGTGTTTCGGCGTCTGTTTCATGAGGTCCCCTCCGAGTTCCTCGCGAGGGCGTAGCGGTTGGCCGGCCGGCCGAGGCCGAGGTGCTCGCGGAGTGTGCCGCCCGGGTAGAAGGTGCGGAACAGGCTGCGGTGCTGGAGCAGGGCGACGGTCCCGTTGACGATCCTCTCCAGGTCGCGCTCCGGCGTGATGGGGGTGAGGTGGAAGCCGTCCACGGCTCCGCCCCGGTGCCACCGGGTGATGAGTTCGGCGAGGTCGACCGGGCCGCCCCGGAAGTAGGTGCCCCGCCCGGCCAGCTGCGGGCCGCTCTCCAGGCCGGGTTCGGGTGTCTTCTCGGCGTCCCCGAGGTCGACGGTGAGGGCGACCAGGATCCGCAGGTCCTCGGGGTCCCGGCCGTGGGCGGCGGCGCCGCGGCGCAGTTCACCGGCGAGCGAGGCCGCCTGTTCGGGCGAGGTGGCCCGTACGTGGACGATGTCGGCGTGCCGTGCGGCGGCCTCCCGGGCGGGGCCGCTCGTGCCGTCGATGACGGTGACCGGCCGGCCCTGCGGCGGCCGGGGCACGATGGCAGGGCCCCGGACGGAGAAGGTGCTGCCCTCGAAGTCGACGTAGTGCAGCTTGTCGCGGTCGATGAAGCGGCCGGTGGCGACGTCCCGGATCTCCGCGTCGTCCTCCCAGCTGTCCCACAGCCGGGCCCCGACGTCGGCGGTCTCCCCCGCCTCCTGCCACAGGGCTGCGGCGGGGGCCGCCGGGCGGCGGCCGAACAGCCGGGCCTCGGCCTCGGTGGTCGACACGTCGGCCTGCCAGCCGGCCCGGCCCTTGCTGACCCAGTCGAGAGTGGCGACGGCGGACGAGACGTGGAAGGGCTCGGTGTGGGTGGTGGTGACGGTCGGCACGAGGCCGATCCGGGTGGTGGCCGGGGCGACGCGGGCCAGTACGGCGAGCGCGTCGGGCCCGGGGCGGTTGAAGGAGTCGCTCAGGGTGACGTAGTCGAGGGTGCCCCCTTCGGCGAGGCGGGCGAGCGCGGCGTAGGAGCCGGCGTCGTAACGCGGCGGTCCTCCGATCTCGGCGGCGAGGTGGAGGGGCCTGGTGGCGGACATGCGGGGCCTCTCGGGTCAGTTCTCGGTCTTGGGCAGGCCGGGCGGGTTGATCTCCGACTTCTCGACGGCCTCGTTGGACAGGCCCCAGCGCTTCAGCACCTTGGCGTACGAGCCGTCCTCGACCAGGTGGTCGATCGCGGCGCCGTACGCCTCGACCAGGCCGCTGTCCTTCTTCGTGGTGGCGGCGATCTTCCCCTGGATGGCGTCGCCTCCGCCGGACAGCGTGCCGACGACCTCGGACTGGCCGGCCGACGCGACGTGGTAGTTGGCGGAGGGGCTCGGGCCGAAGTAGGCGTCGATGCGGCCCGACTGGAGGGCGATGTAGTAGTCGGTGATGTTCTGGAAGTACTTGATCTCCACCGGCTTCCGGCCGGCCTTGACGTTCTGCTCGCTCCAGTCGACGAGGATCTTCTCCTGGTTGGTGCCGGAGGAGACGGCGATGGTCTTGCCCGCCACGTCGGCCGGGCCCTTCACCTTCCAGCCGGAGCCCTTCTTCGCCTCGAAGGCGATGTTGTCGAGCCGGTAGGTGGCGAAGTCGTACTTCTCCTTGCGCTCCTCGGTCACGGTGACGTTGGAGAGGACCGCGTCGAACTTGGAGCTGTCGAGGCCGACGAAGAGGTTCTCCCAGGAGACCTGCTCGAACACCGGCTTCAGTCCGAGTGTGTCGGCGAGCAGCGTCGCCAGGTCGATGTCGGCGCCGATCCTGGTCTTGTCGTCGGTCGCGTAGAAGCCGAGTGGCGGCGAACTGTCGGCACTGCCGCCGATCCGCAGTGTGCCCCGCTCGCGGATCGCGGCCGGCACCTCGGCCGCGATGGCGTCCACCTTCTTGCCTCTGATCCGCTTCTGGTCGGGGCCGATGTTGATACCGGTGTCCTTCTGGCCCTTGGCGCTGATCACGTCCTCGGCGGCGTCGCTGCCGCCGCACGCGGTGAGCAGCCCTGCGGCGGTGAGCGTGGCGAGGGCGGCGGTGAGGGTGCGGCGGATGGTCATGTGACTGCTCCTTGACTGCGGGGACGGGTTCCGGGGCGGTTGCGGGGACATGGGTCAGAGGACCTTGGAGAGGAAGGCGCGGGTGCGCTCCTGGACGGGGTGGTCGAGTACGTCGGCGGGCGGGCCCTGCTCGACGATCCGTCCCTCGTCCATGAAGACGACGGTGTCGGCGACCTCGCGGGCGAAGCCGATCTCGTGGGTGACGACGATCATCGTGGTGCCCCCGTGGGCCAGGTCCTTGATGACGTCGAGGACCTCGCCGACGAGTTCGGGGTCGAGCGCCGAGGTCGGCTCGTCGAAGAGCAGCAGTTTCGGTTCCAGGGCGAGGGCGCGGGCGATCGCGACGCGCTGCTGCTGACCGCCGGAGAGCTGCTTGGGGTAGGCGCCGGCCTTGTCGGCGAGCCCGACCCGTGCCAGGAGCTTCTCGGCCGCGGCGACGGCGTCCTTGCGGGGACGGCCGAGCGCGGCGACCGGGGCCTCGATGACGTTCTCGAGGACGGTGAGGTGCGGGAAGAGGTTGAAGTTCTGGAAGACGAAGCCGATCGCGGTGCGCTGGCGCAGGACCTCGCGCTCGCGCAGCTCGTACAGCTTGTTGCCGGACCTGCGGTAGCCGACGAGGGTGCCGTCGACGTTGATCCAGCCCTGGTCGACCTTCTCCAGGTGGTTGATGGTGCGCAGCAGGGTGGACTTGCCCGATCCGGAGGGGCCGAGGACGACGGTCACCTCTCCGGCGCGTACGGACAGGTCGATGCCGCGGAGCACCTCGAGCGGGCCGAAGCTCTTGTGGACGGAGCGGATCTCGACCATGGCGTCGGGTCCGGTGACTTCTTCTGCGGGTTCTGCGGTCGCGCTCATCGCACGGCCCCCTTGGCGTAGTGGCGTTCGACGTAGTGCTGGAGGACGGAGAGCACGGTGGTCAGGAGGATGTACCAGGCGGTGGCGACCATGAGCAGGGGCACCACGCGGCCGTTGCGCCCGTAGACGACCTGGACCTGGTAGAAGAGTTCGCCGATCGCCATCACGGAGACGATCGAGGTGCCCTTGAAGAGGGAGATGATCTCGTTGGCGGCGTTCGGCAGGATGGAGCGCATGGCCTGCGGGAGCACGATGCGCCGCAGCTGCCGCAGCCGCGGTATGCCGAGCGCGGCGGCGGCTTCCAACTGGCCGCTGTCCACGGCGAGTACGCCGCCCCGGACGATCTCAGCCGCGTACGCCGCCTGGTGCAGGGCGAGCCCGAGGACGGCGGCGCTCATCGCGCCGACGAGGTTCATCGTGTCGAAGGAGACGAAGCCGGGCCCGAAGGGGATGCCGAATTCGAGTTCCTTGTAGAGGTAGGCCAGGTTGAACCAGAAGAGCAGCTGGACGATGAGCGGGATGGAGCGGAACGCCCAGATGTACGCGTACGAGACCGCCCTGAGGAACGGGCTGGCGGACAGCCGCATGAAGGCCAGGACGATGCCGAGCGCGAAGCCGACCACCGT
This sequence comes from Streptomyces silvae, assembly GCF_016745505.1. GTDB lineage: Bacteria > Actinomycetota > Actinomycetes > Streptomycetales > Streptomycetaceae > Streptomyces > Streptomyces silvae. The sequence goes on from NZ_JAERUC010000134.1 coordinate 23,054, forward strand.
GCCGTAGAAGGTCAGCTGGAGCGTGACCCAGACGGCGTGGAGGATCGTCTCGGTGGTGATGAAGCGGGCGAAGACGTCCCACTCCCAGCCGGGGTTGGTGACGAGGCCGTTGACGAACTGGGCGAGCAGCACGGCCGTGGCCGCGACGGCCACCCAGCGCCAGGGGTGGCGCAGGGGGACGACTTCCAGCGTCTCGTGCTCCTGGGCGGCGGGCTTCGGGCCGGGGTCGGTCCCGGCGGGTGGGTGGACGGGTGGATCGCTGGTCAGCGACATGGCGGGAGTTCCTTCTGCGACAGGGGTACGGAGAGGGGCCGTGCTCACGCGGTGAGGCGGTCCCGACAGGAGAGGTCGCGCAGGAACGCGAGGGCCGTGCGGGCGGTGGCGTCGTTCTGCCGGAAGGCCGCGCCGCCGGTGCGGGGGCGGGTGAAGGCGCCGGCGGAGCGCGCGGTGGTGTACGGGCCAAGGGCGAAGCGGCGCGGGTGCGGGCGGCCGTCGGTGTCCAGGATCCGGCTGTCGGCGGGGTCCACGGAGAGCAGTCCCGTGTCGGTGCCGGCCGCCCCGTCCTCGTACAGCGCGCTCAGCAGCGGGCTGCGGGTCCTGCGCAGCGAGGGGTCGGGCAGCCGGGCCTCGACCAGGGCGCGGGCCTCGGTGTACGCCCCGGGCACGCTGGTGCTGCGGGCCCGGAAGACCCCGTGTTCCTCGTCGGACTCGACGGTCATGCCGGCGCCCAGGAAGCGGACGACGCCGGCCTGCGAGAGGGCGAGGAGCTGGCGCAGCCGTGGCCCCGGGGGCCCGGAGGCGATGTAGTTGAAGAAGCCGTGCCACCAGGCGCCGATGTCGCCGGCCCCGGTCAGCTGCCCGTAGACGGAGAGCAGTCCGAGGAAGACGGAGAGGTCGGGGCTGTGGGCGGGGTCGTGGCGGCGTTCGAGGTCGGCGGTGATGTAGGCGCGCAGCCCGTCCTGCAGTGAGTCGTACGAGGTGTGGCGCACCCCGTCGAGCGGGTGGTCGAGGGCGTCGAGGTCGAGCCGGTCGGCCGGGTCGGGGACTGCGGAGGCGACGAGGGCCGCGAGCTCGGGGCTGCCGTGCTCGGCGACGGCGTACTTCTCCTCGAAGTCGGTGAGGTCCACGGTGGTGCGCTCGGGGTGGGCGGTGAAGAGCCGGTGGTAGTGGGCGTGGCCCAGCTCCTTGGCGATCAGCGGCCACAGATCACGCCGGAAGTCCACGGGGCCGCCCCCGTGCAGCAGCTCCTCCACCTGGGCGGCACCGAAGTGGCTTGGCAGGGGCGGCCGTTCGCCCTCCCAGGTGTAGCCGATCTTGGAGTGGTACGGCACGCCGCGCCGCGACCCGACGTACAGGACGGGCTCCCTGCCGGAGGGGAGGTAGACCCCGTCCTCGTACCGTCCGCCGCGCCCCTCGGTGAGCAGCACCATGAGGTCGATGAAGGCGAGGCCGAAGCCGCGTACGAGGACGGGCTCGCCGGCCGGTACGGCGGACAGGTCGGTGTCGGCGGTGAAGTCGGGCGGCAGGTGGACCAGTCCGTGCCGGGCGGCGAAGGCGGCCAGCTCGCGCTGTTCGGCGTCCGGTTCGGCGTCGAGGTGGCCGACGGTGAGGACGACGAGGTCGGCCTCGATCGGCTCGGCGCGCCCCTGGATCCGTACGCGCTGCCGGCCGCCGCGCGGCCCGGAGACGCGCAGGGCGTGGCCCGTGTGCTCGTGGACGGTGATACCGGGCGGGAGCGCGGCGACCGCCTGCTCGTACACCCAGCGCAGATAGGCGCTCTGCAGCCTCCGGCTGGGGAAGCCCTGGCCGCCGAGGCCCCGGATCTCCTCCAGCACGGCGGGGTCGGCGGAGATGACGGTGCGCCCCTCGCGGACGTCCGCGGCCCAGGTGTGCAGGGCGGGACCGGGGCTGACCGGGCCCTCCAGCTGGACGGTGTCGTCGGTGAACATGGTGACGTCCTCGGCCATGGAGTTCATCCAGAGCAGCGGGGACTGGTCCTGCCGCCATATCCGGCCGCCTCCCGGCGGGTACGGGTCGACGATGTGGATGTCCAGGGGCCGGTCGCCGTACAGCTCGGCGGCGTTGGCGGCTATGCGTTCGATGACACCGGTGCCGCGGGGGCCGCCGCCTATGACGACGAGGGTCGGGGCGCCGCTCATCGGGCACCTGCCGTGCCGCGTGCGTAGTGGCGCTCCACGTAGTACTGGCCGACGGACAGCAGGGAGGTGATCGCGACGTACCAGAGGGTGGCGACCAGCAGCAGCGGGATGACCTCGTAGGTGCGGTGGTAGACGAGCTGCGCGGAGTAGAGCAGGTCCTGCACGGCGATGATGCTGACGATCGAGGTGCCCTTCAGCGTGCCGATCAGCATGTTGCCCGCGGGCGGCACGATGGAGCGCATGGCCTGCGGCAGCACGATCCGCCGGAACCGGCGCCAGGGGCCGAGACCGAGCGACTGGGCCGCCTCCAGCTGGCCGCGCTCGACGGACAGGATGCCGCCGCGGACCACTTCGGCGGCGTACGCGGCCTCGTGGAGCGTGAGTCCGATGACGGCGACGGCGATCGGGCTGAGGAGGTTGACCGTGTCGACGCCGAGGATCTGCGGGTAGAGGGCGCCGATGTTGAACCAGAAGAGCAGCTGGACCAGGATCGGTGTGGACCTGAACAGCCAGATGTAGCCCCAGCTCACCGCCCGCAGGACGGGGTTGCCGGAGAGCCTGAGCACGGCGAGCACGGTGCCGAGGGCGAAGCCGAGCACCACGACGAGGCCGGTGAGCCACAGGGTGAGCCCGAGGCCGCGCAGCACGGAGTCGGTGGTGAGGTAGGCGCCCACGACGTCCCACTGGAACGCCTTGTTGCGGACGACCGAGACGAGGGCCCCCGCGAGCAGGAGGAGTACGGCAACGGCCGCCGCCCACCTGCCTGTTCGGCGTACGGGCACGATGCGAGGGGCTTCTTCCTTCCCGGCGTGCTCACCCGGCGGGACGGAAAGGGACGGGGTGGGGACTTCTGTCTGCGCGGACATGCGAAGGCTCCGTGGATGCAGAGATCGAACACGGGGCGTGCCTTCAGCGCGAACACAACGTGGACCGGGCCCCTCAGCGCCGGTCCGCCTCTGAGAAAAGCGCCACCGGGTGCCGTTGTCAAGCTTGTCCAGAGTGTGAGCTGTACGTCTCAGTTCAGTTGACGCGCCACCGGATGCCTGTTCCACTTGGGCCATGTATTCGCAGCAGTGGCTGGTCACCCGCTCCCACATCGACTTCGGTCGCGTGTGGTCCTGTTCCTGTTGAGCTGACGCCCTGCGTTTCCTTTTCTCCCGCTCGCGCCGTAGCCGGCGCTGGAGCGGAGTCCCTTGCGTTCCTTCGCGTACACGACATGGCTCGGCCCTCCCCTCGTAACAGCTGATCTCCCGCCCCGACGCTCCGTGCTGCCCTGGCTCCGGAGCGGGGTCGACGAATCCGGAGAAACTCCGTCATGCCCCGAACCCGGCAGACCGCTGCCTTCGCACTGATCACCGTGGCCGCCCTCTCGCTCAGTGCCTGCGGATCGGGCGACCCCGCCACCGCGCCGGCCGGCGCGGGCTCCCCGGCGAAGGGGAAGATCCCGACGACCGACGTGGTCTCGTCGGTGAAGAAGAACGAGGACGCGGCGAAGCTGCTGCCCGAGAAGGTGCGCGCGGCCGGCACGCTGACGATCGCGTCCGCCACCGGCTCGCCTCCCGGCGGCGCCGCCTACCTGGAGGACGGGAAGACGCTCGCGGGGGCGGACGTCGACTTCGCGGACGCGGTGGCCAAGGCGCTCGGGCTGAAGCTGAAGCGGGAGATCGCCGCCTTCGAGGCGATCCTGCCCGCCCTGGGCAGCGGCAAGTACGACGTGGGCACGGGCAACTTCGGGGTGACGGACGAGCGCCGGAAGACCATCGACTTCGTCACCTACATCAACGACGGTCAGGGCTTCGCCGTCCGTGACGACAGCGATCTGAAGAAGGTCACCGACCTCACGCAGCTCTGCGGCCTGACCATCGGCACCGGCGCCGGGACGACCTTCGAGGCGACGCTGGAGGAGAACAAGCACCTGTGCTCCGACGCGGGCAAGAAGCCGTACGAGGTCAAGACGTACGGCGATCCGTCCGCCGTCTGGATCTCGCTCCAGCAGGGCCGCAGCGACATCGTGATGAACACGATCAACGGACTGCGCTACGGCGTGGCCCAGCTGGAGGGGCTGCGCTTCCTCAACGAGTACAAGCGCCTCGACGTCGGCTTCGTCTTCAAGAAGGGCACCCCGCTGGCGCCGGCCTTCCAGGCAGCGGTGAACGGCCTCAAGGCCGACGGGACCTACGACCGCATCCTGAAGAAGTGGGGCACCACCGGGTCGGCGATCGAGACCTCGCAGATCTCGCCGCCCGAGGTCAAGTGAGGCCGCCGGGTGCGACCCCGGCGGCCGCCTGACGCCGGATCAGCAGTCGCACCCGCAGTCGCAGCTCTCGCAGCAGCTGCAGCAGTTGCCGCAGCAGCTGCAGCCCTCCCCGCAGCCCTCGCACCAGTCACAGCAGTCGCCCTTGTGGCAGAGCCCCTCGCGCTCCTGGCCGCTCCAGGGGTCGTTGAAGTTGCTCGCGCAGCACATCTGGCAGGTGCAGGCGAGGCCGGCCCAGACCAGGCAGCCGGCGATGAGACCGCGGCGGTTGCGGGGCGGCTCGGGCGGGAGCGGCGGTCCGGGGGGACCGTACGGACCGCCCGGCGTCGGCGCGTACGGGTTGCCGGGCGGCGGTCCGAAGGAGCCCGAGGGCTGCCCGCCCGCCTGGTGCGAGCACGCGGTGGAGCCGAAGGCCCGGTCCACGGAGCGCCGCAGCTCGTGCACCAGGAGCACATGGGCCAGCGCGCCGTCGGTGAGCTCCGCGTCGCGCAGCGCCAGGCGTACGCCGTGCAGCGCGTCGTCGCACAGCCGGCGGGCCTCGGCGAGCGGGGTGCCGGTCGCGGTGAGCGGGTTCCAGGCACCCGACGCGGCGTCAGCCTCGCGGTCCTCCACGGCATCCAGCAGATGCGCGAGCCGCCCGAAGAGCCGGCCGGCCTCGGCCAGCGGCTCGGCGTTGCCCGGCCTGCCCGCGAGTACGGCGGTGTGCGCGAAGGCCGCGGCCGTCGCCGTCTCGGTGGGCTCGGTGACGGTCAGCAGGGAGGTGCCAGGTCCGGCGAGGGACTCGATGCCGGTCTGCCGGTCGACGGCGTCGACCAGGACGGCGGTGTCGAAGCCGAGCTCCGCTCCGGTGCGGGCCCCGGCCCGGTCCCAGCCGGCGGCGACCCGGCGTGCGGCGGCGGCCACCGGGCGCCGCTTCAACAGCCCGTCGCGGTCGGCGACATGGTCGCGCACCTTCGCGGACGCCAGGACGAGCGACACGGCAGCGGCGAGCCTGGCCCCTTCGCCCCGGGCGACCGGTGCCGTCCGCATGGAGCGCAGCGGGCACGGGCCGGCGGTGCGCCGCAGCCCGGCGGTGCGCTCGGACTGAGCCTCCGTCAGGACCGAGACGATCAGGCCATCGTAGTTCGTGACGACTCGGGCGAACTGCCCGTGGTCCGCGCGGAGCGCGAGGCAGAGCCCGCAGAGATGAGCCATCCACTCGGTCTTGAGCCCTTCGGACAGCCGATGGGTACAGGGCCTCACGATTCCGAACACGACGATCCCCCGGGAGCCGTTCACCTGATGAGCCGCGCCCGTACTCCGGCGCGGCGTGCATCGTACCGAGCGCTCCGTTCACCCGTACGCCCCCCATCTCACCCGTACGGGCGGGTGCATCATATTTTCCTTCCGCAAGCCCCCCTATGCGGTACGAACCCTGACGAATCGCCACATCTTCTGCACCAGTAGCGTCACGAATCGCGCGCACGGCGCCTATCCCCTTGGCGCTGTATCCGCATCATGGACGACCATAGGGATAGGAAAGAGATACGGAACACCAACGAACCGCGGTGAGAGGAGGCGTCCATGGGATCGGTGCGCAAGGCGAGCGCCTGGCTGGGCCTCGTGGAGGACAACGACGAGCGGTACTACGACGACGAGTACTCCGAGGATGCGGAGACCGGCACGAATCAGCCATGGGTGACCGACCCCCGCGTGCAGGTGGCCTCCGAGAAGGCCGAGGACACGGGCCGCCGGATCGCCACCGTCACCCCGGACAGCTTCCGGGACGCGCGTGGGATCGGCGAGCTGTTCCGGGACGGTGTGCCGGTGATCGTCAACCTCACGTCGATGGACCCCACCGACGCGAAGCGCGTCGTGGACTTCGCGGCGGGACTGACCTTCGGGCTGCGCGGCTCCATCGAGCGCGTGGCGACCAGGGTCTTCCTGCTGACCCCCGCCCACACCCAGGTGGTCAACGGCGAAGCCGTCGGCCGGCCGGCCGACGGCTTCTTCAACCAGAGCTGAGCGGGGCGCTCGCCGGAAGCCCTACCGGAAGGCGTCCAGGCCGGTGAGCGCCTTGCCCAGCACCAGCTGGTGCATCTCCACGGTGCCCTCGTAGGTGAGCACCGACTCCAGGTTCGTCGCGTGCCGCATCACGGGGTATTCCAGCGAGATCCCGTTGGCGCCGAGGATCGTGCGTGACGTGCGGCAGATCTCGATCGCCTCCCGCACGTTGTTGAGCTTTCCGAAGCTGACCTGCTCGGGGCGGATCCGGCCGGCGTCCATCCGGCGGCCCAGGTGGTGGGCGAGCAGGATGCCCTTGTGGAGTTCCAGGGCCATGTCCGCGAGCTTGGCCTGGGTGAGCTGGAATCCGCCGATGGGCCTGCCGAACTGCTCACGGGACTTCGCGTAGTCGAGGGCCGCCTCGAAGCTGGCGCGCGCGGCGCCCATGGCCCCCCAGACGATTCCGTAGCGGGCGTGGCTGAGGCAGCTGAGCGGGCCGCGCAGCCCGGTGGCGCCCGGCAGGACCGCGTCGGCGGGCAGCCGCACGCCGTCCAGGACCAGCTCGCTGGTGACCGAGGCGCGCAGCGACCACTTGTGCCGGATCTCGGGGGCGGAGAAGCCGGGGCTGTCCGTCGGCACGACGAACCCTCGGATCCCCGAGCCGCCGCCGGCCTGGTCGGTCTGCGCCCATACGACGGCGACCCCGGCGACCGAGCCGTTGGTGATCCACATCTTGCGGCCGGTGAGGACCCAGTCGTCGCCGTCCCGCTCGGCGTACGTCCGCATCCCGGCGGGGTCCGATCCGTGGTCGGGCTCGGTGAGGCCGAAGCATCCGATGGTCTCGCCGGCCGCCATGCCGGGCAGCCACTGCTGCTTCTGCTCCTCGGAGCCGAAGCGGTGGATGGCGTACATGGCGAGGGAGCCCTGGACGGAGACCAGGGAGCGGATGCCGGAGTCGGCGGCCTCCAGCTCCAGACAGGCCAGGCCGTACTGGACGGCGCTCGCCCCGGCGCAGCCGTAGCCCTGCAAGGACATGCCCAGCGCGCCGAGCGAGCCCAGCTCGCGGGCGAGGTCGCGGATGCCGGGGAGCTCGCCGTTCTCGTACCACTCGGCGATGTGCGGGAGGACCCGGTCGGCGGCCCAGGTGCGCACGGTGTCCCGGATCGCGAGGTCCTCGGGGTCGAGGAGGTCGTCGATGCCCAGGGGGTCGCCCGGATCGAACGGCTGGCTCTTCGGGGATCCTGACGGCTTCGCGGACTCGGTGGTGGACATGGGTGCCTCCGGCGGCTCGCACGGTACAGAGAACGCGCCACGGTACTAAAAACTAGCAGTGGTAGTTACGGCGCCGTGCCGACGTTACGGCTCAGCGTGCCGATCGTCCAGAGCCGGTGGCCTCGGCGGGTTGGCGCCGCGCGGGAAGGGCGGCCCGGCGTGCCGGAGCGTCCGGCACCGGGAGCCGGCGGGGCTCGCCGGACGGCGCGGGCCCCGCCGCCGCGGGCCTCGCGGCCTGCTCCGGGACGGCGGCGGTCCGCTCGCCGCAGGCCCCCTTCGCCGGAGGGCAGTCCATGACGCGCGGAAGGCGCAGCGCGGCGAGCGCCCCGAGCAGCAGGAGGCCCGCGCTGACCAGCAGGGTGATGTGCAGACCGTCGACGAAGGCGTGGCGGGCCGTGTTCCGCAGCAGGTCGCCCATGGGACCGCCCAGCCGGCCGGCCACCTGGTAGGCCTCGCCCAGCGAGTGCGAGGCGGCCGACCCGGCGGCGGCGGGCACGCCCTCCTCGTGGAGCCGGGAGAGCCCCGGCGCGTAGGCCGCGTTCATGACGCTGCCGAGCAGGGCGATCCCCATGCCGGCGCCGAGCTGGTACGAGGTCTCGCCGATCGCGGCCGCGCCGCCGGCCCGCTCGGCCGGGGCCTCGCTCAGCATCGACTCGTACGCCCCGAAGAGCGTGGACTGGAGCCCGAAGCCCAGCAGGACGAAGCCGGCGGTCAGCAGCACGGGCCGGTCGTGCTGGCCCATCAGCGTCAGCAGGAGCACCGAGGCCGCCGTGAGCACGAAGCCCCAGCCGACCATCCGCCTCGGACCGACACGGCTCAGGGTGTACGAGCCCGTGGCGCCGGCGGCCATGGCGGCGATGGTCAGCGGCAGCAGCCGCAGGCCGGTCTCCAGCGGACTGAGGTCCAGGACCAGCTGGAGGTACTGGACGGCGATCAGCTCCAGGCCGACCAGGGCCAGCATGGCGAGCACGATGCAGCCGACCGCGGTGGTGAAGGCGGGCCGGGAGAACATCGCGATGTCGATCAGCGGATGGGTGCGCCGCTTCTGCCTGCGTACGAAGAGGACGAGCAGGGCGGCTCCGGCGAACAGCGGCACGAGGGTGGCGGGGTTCAGCACGCCCTCACCGCCGCCGATCCGCTTGATTCCGAGGACGACCCCGAGCACGCCCCCCGCGGCCATCAGCGCGCCGAGCACGTCCCAGGGGCCGTCGTCCTCACCGCGCGACTCGGGCAGCAGCCAGCGCCCGGCCGGGAGGATGAGCGCCATGAGCGGGATGTTGATCAGGAAGACGGAGCCCCACCAGTAGTGCTCGACCAGGAAGCCGCCGATGACGGGCCCGGTCGCGGCGCCGACCGCGGCGACCGCGGTCCATATGCCGATGGCCAGGGCACGCTCGCGGCGGTCGGGGAAGACCTGGCGGAGTATCGAGAGCGTGGCCGGCATGATCATCGCGCCGCCGACGCCGAGCAGGGCGCGTGCCGCGATCAGCACCCCGGGTGACCCCGCCGTCGCGGCGAGCGCGGAGGCCAGGCCGAAGAGCGCGTAACCGAAGAGGAGGACACGCCGTCTGCCGATCCGGTCACCGAGCGTCCCGAAGAGGATCAGCAGCGAGGCGCAGACCAGCGGGTAGGCGTCCACGATCCACAGCAGGCCGACGGCGCTGGGCCGCAGGTCCTCGGTGACGGCGGGGACGGCCACGTGCAGCACGGTCGCGTCGAGCGCGACGAGCAGCAGGCTGAGGCAGAGGACGACCAGGACGACCCAGCGGTTGGCACCGTCGGCCGCTGCGCGCAGCCTGCTCACGGCCGTGGACGTCCCGGTCATGTACGTACCTCCCACAATGAGTCCCTCGCGCTCGGCAGACCCGCTGGGGATCCGGCTCACGGCGTCCCCCGGGCCCGGCATCGACGGGCGAGTGAGCCGTCAGCGTACGCGAGTTCCCGATGGTCACACGTGGTGCAGCTCATACGTTCACCGGCCACCGAGTGTGGCGTACACCACTCCGGCCCCTGTACGCGGGGTGACGTCCGGGCGTCGCCCCGGCGCCCCGGCGGCGCGGCCGCCCCGCGTCCGGCGGCTCACCCGAATGGCGCAGCGCCCACCGGGACATGGTCACGCCGAGCCATTTCATCGACACCCAAACATTTCTACGAATAGGGCCCGGAACTAATAGGGGACGGGCCGAAACCATTCCCCGGCGCACGAGGAATAGATACCGGTCTGAGACAAAGTCCACATCACATCGTCATCACAAAGACGCGGGATCGGCCGGATCACACACTCACTCGCTGTAACGTCCATTGCGTGCGTACCGACATCTTTGCCCGTCTGGACCGGGAGCCGGAACCGCCGAAGATAGAGACCCCGCGGATGAGTCGTCACCGCATCGCTCTCTTCGGCGGGACTTTGGCGTTCTATCTCGCCATCGTCGTCGCCGTGCTGGTCTCGTCCTGGCTGGTGGCCCTCGACTGGAAGGTCATGCTGTTCCGGCCCTACCAGCAGTGGCCGGAGCTCCACGCCTTCCTCGACTACTACGTCGTGCTCGGCCAGCGTGGCCCCACGGCCGTGATGGTCGCCTCCTGGCTCGGCTGGCGCTCCTGGCGCCAGCACACACTGCGTCCGCTGCTCACGCTGGGCGCCTCCCTGCTGCTGCTCAACCTGTCGGTGGGCGCGGTCAAGCTCGGGCTGGGGCGGCTCGGTCCGCACTACGCCACCCAGATCGGCTCGGCCGAGCTCTTCGCCGGCGGCGATATATTCCCCTCGGGTCACACCGCCAACGCCGTCGTGACCTGGGGAATCCTCGCCTATCTGGCCACCACGCCGCGGGCCAGGCGCTATCTGTCGGCCGTGTCGGCCTTCGTCTCCCTGGGCGTGGGACTCACCACCGTGTACATCGGCACCCACTGGCTCAGCGACGTGCTGCTGGGCTGGGCGGCCGGTCTGCTCATCCTGCTCGCCCTGCCCTGGTTCGAGCCGCTGATCACGCGCACCGAGGTCTGGATCCTCTCCGTGCGTGAGCAGTGGCGGAACCGCCGCGGGCTCCGGGAGCCCGTTCCACCGGCTCCCGTGACCACCCCCGAGCCGGTCCTGCTGCCGCAGGCGCTGGGCGGCGGAGCGGCCGCGGAGGGCGTCCAGGAGGCCGCGAGCACGGGCCAGGCGCCCGGGGCCGCCGGTCATCCCGGCGCGGCCACCAGGGCCCGGGCGCACCCTGCGCATCCTGTGCGTCCGGAGCGGACGCCGCCGGCCCCGGCCGGCTCGCGCCGCCCGCCGCACGCGGACCGCTCCCCGAGGAACAGCAGCGCCGGCCCCTCGCGGCCGGTGGCGGGCGGTCCGGTCGCCCCCTGACCCGCACGGGAGCCGGGCACGGCACGGCTCATGGAGAAGGCCCCGACTCACGTCGGGGCCTTCTTCCGTCGGGGGCCGGGCTCAGCCGACCCAGCAGCGGGTCACGGTCGAGGCGTCCACCTCGAAGTTGATGCGTCCGCCGCGGAACTCCATGGTGATGACGGTGCCCGGCGGAAGAGCCCGGACCGTGCTCCAGCCACGCGCTCTGGCCTGCCGTTCGGCGGCGTCGGCGTCGAGGCCGACGTAGGACTCGGGGGTGTCGTCCGGCTGGGCGGGTGGGGTCGGTACAGGTGCCATACCCCTCACCGTAGGCCGCCCCGCGCCCTGGCGGAAGCGATCGCGGGCACGGGTCCCGGCACATCCCCGTACACCTCGGCTGTCACGCTTGTGTCACAGGATCCCCACGCGCGTGTACGGAGGGCCACTTCACCCGGACGGCATACCGCCCGAATTGAAAGACCGCATGTGAATGCGCCGGGAAGAGTCCGCCGGGGTAAAGGGACGGACGGCGGATACGGGGTGTGACCGCATTTTCCGGGGGCTGCGGAAAAGAGGAATATACGGGCGCGCCACCTCGAATTCACTCGCCCTTATGCCTGCCTTACTTTTCCGCGCCGCGCCCCCGGGGCCCTCCGGCGAAGGGACCCGAGGGGGCACCCTACCCATCCGGAATACGACGGTCCGGGGTGCGGCATCCGGACGCTCGCGCGGCGTCCGGGTGCCGCTCCGGGTCAGGCCCGCCCTCGGCGGATCACCCCGGCCGCCTTGTAACGCAGCGCGTACGCCCCGTCCAGCACGGTCCCCCTGGACCGGTGGTAGGCGCTGCGCAGAAGGCTCTGCGATCCCGCTCCCCCGCCCTGCGCGGCCAGCTCGGCGAAGAGCCGATCGTGCCGTTCCGCGATCGGCGCGGGGTCGAAGCGCGCGGCGGAGGCCCGTGCGGCCTTGCCCATCCGGTGACGCAGGCCGTCGTCATCGATCAGGCCGAGCAGGGCCTTGGCGAAGGCGCCGGTGTCCCCGAGCGGCACCAGCCGTCCGTCCGTGCCGTCGGCGATGATCTCGGCGGGGCCGTGGGGGCAGTCGGTCGCCACGACGGGCACCCCGCAGCGCATCGCCTCCACGATCGTCATGCCGAACGACTCCCGCTCGGAGGTGACGGCGGCAATGGAGCTCTTGGGCCACTCCTCCTCCATCGGGTCGGCGGAACCCATGAGGAACACCCGCTCCCTGAGTCCCAGCTCGTCGACGAGCGTGCGCAGGGGCTGCTGCTCGTTGCCCGAGGCGTCCCCGGCGCCGTAGATTCGCAGCCGCCACTCCGGTCGCGCCGCCGCGATCTCGGCGAAGGCCCGGATCAGCACGTCGTAGCGCTTCACGCGGTGCAGCCGGCCCGCCGCCACGATCCACTTGGCGTCGCAGTCGGCGGGCGGGCCCGCGGGCTCGGGCACGCTGTTCGGGATGGCCTCGATCCGCACGCCGGGCAGCCGCAGACCGGTGCGGTAGTCCCGGGCGTCGGCCTCGGTGACGGTCGTGACGGCGTCGAGCTGCGCGTACCGGTGGCTTATCTCCCGGCGGAGCCGGTAGCCGTGGCTCTCCAGCGTGAGGTGCTCCTGGCCGACGCGCACCGGACCGCGCCGCGCCTGACGGCTGATGTGGACGTTGAGCCCGGGGCGCGTGCCGACGACGACATCGGCCTCCAGCCGGCCCAGATGGGCCGCGATGCGGCTGTCGGTGAGCCTGCTGTACTGCCGGTGCCTGGTGTCGCCACGCGGGAAGACGGAGGCGGGCCTCGCATGTTCGGCGGAGGATCCCTCGTACTCCGGGCTCGACTTGCGCAGGTCGACGAGGTGACTCATCCGCACACCGGCGGGCGCCCCGAGCTTCGGGTCGTCGCGGTGGCGGAAGACGGACACGATCTCGACGTCGTGCTGCTCGGCCAGCGTTCCGGCGAGCGTGAAGGTGGTACGGATCGTTCCCCCGATGCCGTACGCGTTGTGGAGCAGAAATGAAATGTGCATTACGTAGTCGTTTCCCCTGTTCGACTGGTCTGCAACGGACCTTACGTGGCGTCATGTCCTGCCACAGCATTCGCACAGGAGTCGTACAGACCCGTGACATTTCGAACGGAAGTACGCGCATCACGGGCCCTTACGCGGAATGTTCGGCTCCGGATCGTGTGCGCGATCCACCCGCTCCCCCGGTCCGCCGGCTCCGGCTCCTAATCCCCCGATTTCGCGCGTGACTCCGGCCCCGGGTCTTCCGTTGTCTCTTCATGAGCCGGGAACCACCCGGCCCACGCACCGAGTTCGAGGAGCCACCCGTGCCGCGCATGCTCGACGTCAGCGAGGACGTACGCGCCGAGATCGGCGATGCCGAAGCCGACCGGCTGCTCGTCGGCGACAGTGCCCCAGGCAGTTACGACTGCACCTCGTGCCGCACCCCCGGCGATTCCGACCAGGAGCGCACCAGCACGGTGCTGTTCGTGGGCGAGGAGACCGCCGTGCTCGCCTTCGCCCACGCGACCTGCATCCCCTCGCAGGTCGTCCAGGTCGCGGAGGACCAGCTCCAGGGCGCCGTGCGGTCCATCACCGGCAGCGAGCCACAGAATCCGGAGGGCCTCATGCCCGAACAGGCCGTCCTCGGCATCACCAGCGGTCTCGTCCTGATCGAGGACGACCTCCGCCCGGCCCTGGTCGTCGAACCGACCGGGCCGATCGCCCGGCCCGGCACGGACGGCAGCGGCGGCGACCAGTTCCTCCAGCTGCTGCTGGAGCAGGGTTTCCAGCCCACGCCCCATCTGAACCGGCTCCCCGGGGTCCTCCCCGGCTGGTCGGTCCTCCTCGCCATGGGCCAGCTGCACGCGGTGCTGCAGCCCGGCGCCGGCGGCGGCAGCCCGGTCGCCTGGTGGCAGGCGCACCAGCCGCTCCAGGTCACCGAGGGCTGGCGCACGGCCGCCAACAAGGCGCAGAGCGTGCTGGTCTTCGCCGCCCCGGCCGGTTCCATCGGCCAGCAGCCGCGCGAGGACCTGCTCCGTGACGCGCTGGACAAGGCCGCGGTCAACGGTCTCCTGGTCGCCGCGACGATGCCGCTCGCCGGGACCTGACGGTGCCGTCGCTGCCCTCCGCCCCCGGCCGAACATCGTTTTCTCCGTCGGGCCCGCATCCGACGGGCGGTGAGGTCGTTGGCACCTACGTGCACTCATACGACCCTCCACGCCAGCAGCAGACCCCGATTCCGGCCATGCGCCCGTCGCAGGAGCCCTCGGGCGGTAAGTCCCCCACCCCGATCTACGACGCGTTGTACTCCGAGTACAGGCGATCGTTCCGGGCGCTTCCCGGGGACCGCACCGGTGAGGAGAATCTCGGCTTCAGAACGTTCGGAATCGGGATGTTCGGCAGCCGTGCACCGCTGAGCGGCCGTACGACGGCGAACGCCCAGGGGAGTCACAGCGCGGGCAGCGGCAACCCCGGCTCCTGGCAGCGGGTCGGACGGCATGCGGGGCGGGCCCGGCCCGCGGCGCTGCCGCCCGGCTCCACGGACGCCTGAGGGACACGGCGAAGCCCCGGACCCCCCGCTCGCGCGGGTGGTCCGGGGCTTCGCCGTGTCACCGGGTCACTTCTTGCGGCCGCGCTTCTCGCGCACCCGCACCGAGATGTGGATCGGCGTGCCCTCGAAGCCGAACTCCTCGCGCAGACGGCGCTCGACGAAGCGGCGGTAGCCGTGCTCCAGGAAGCCGGACGCGAAGAGGACGAACCGCGGCGGCTTGGTGCCCGCCTGGGTGCCGAAGAGGATGCGGGGCTGCTTGCCGCCGCGCACCGGGTGCGGGTGGGAGGCGACGATCTCGCCGAGGAAGGCGTTCAGCCGGCCGGTGGGGACACGGGTTTCCCAGCCCTCGATCGCGGTCTCGATCGCGGGGACCAGCTTCTCCATGTGCCGGCCGGTGACGGCCGAGACGTTGACGCGCGGGGCCCAGGCGACCTGCGCGAGCTCCGTGTCGATCTCGCGCTCCAGGTAGTAGCGGCGCTCCTCGTCGAGGGTGTCCCACTTGTTGAAGGCGAGGACGACCGCACGGCCCGCTTCCACGGCCATCGTGACGATGCGCTGGTCCTGGACGCTGATGGACTCGCTGGAGTCGATCAGGATGACGGCGACCTCGGCCTTCTCCACGGCGGCCGCGGTACGCAGCGAGGCGTAGTAGTCCGCGCCCTCCTGGAGGTGGACCTTGCGGCGGATACCGGCCGTGTCGATGAACTTCCAGGTGACGCCGCCGAGCTCGATCAGCTCGTCGACCGGGTCGCGGGTGGTGCCGGCCAGCTCGTTGACGACGACACGGTCCTCGTTGGCGACCTTGTTCAGCAGCGAGGACTTGCCGACGTTCGGGCGGCCGATGAGCGCGATGCGGCGCGGGCCGCCGAGCGCGGTGCCGAAGGTCTGCGCCGGGGCCTCGGGCAGGGCCTCCAGGACGGCGTCCAGCATGTCGCCGGTGCCGCGGCCGTGCAGCGAGGAGACGGGGTGCGGCTCACCGAGGCCGAGCGACCAGAGCGCGGTGGCGTCGGCCTCGCCGCTCTGTCCGTCGACCTTGTTCGCGCACAGGACGACGGGCTTCTTGGCCTTGCGCAGCAGCCTGACGACGGCCTCGTCGGTGTCGGTCGCGCCGACCGTCGCGTCGACGACGAAGACGACCGCGTCGGCCGTCGAGATCGCGTACTCGGCCTGGGCGGCGACGGAGGCGTCGAGGCCCAGCACGTCCTGCTCCCAGCCGCCGGTGTCGACGACCTTGAAGCGGCGGCCCGCCCACTCGGCCTCGTAGCTGACGCGGTCACGGGTGACGCCGGGCTTGTCCTGGACGACGGCCTCACGGCGGCCGATGATCCGGTTCACCAGGGTCGACTTGCCGACGTTCGGGCGGCCGACGACGGCGAGCACGGGAAGCGGTCCGTGACCGGCCGCACCGATCGCGCCCTCGACCTCCTCGGGGTCGAACCCCTCCTGCGCGGCGAGCTCCATGAACTCCGCGTACTCGGCATCGCCAAGTGCTCCGTGCTCGTGGTCCGAGCCGTCGGAGTGAATCTGGTCGTTCATGAAGTCCGTTCCTCTTTGCATCATCATCGATGGGCCACGATCGCGCGGCCCACTACTCAAGTGTCACAGGCGTCCGGTGAGGCGCCTGGCGTTCTTCAGGTGAGCGGTCAGCTCACCCTGGATGCGCAGCGTCGCCTCGTCCAGTGCTTTCCTGGTCCGCCGCCCGCTGCCGTCGCCGGCCTGGAAGGCGTCGCCGAAGACGACGTCGACCCTGCTGCGCAGCGGAGGCAGTGCCGATATCAACCGTCCGCGGCGCTCCGTGCTTCCCAGGACCGCGACGGGCACGATCGGCGCCGCGCCGCGTACCGCGAAGTACGCGAGCCCCGCACGCAGGGAGGCGAAGTCGCCCTCGCCCCTGGTGCCCTCGGGGAAGATCCCGAGGACCCCGCCGTCGTCCAGCACGCCGAGTGCCTGCGTGATGGCGTTGCGGTCGACGGTCGTACGGTCCACCTTCAGCTGCCCGATTCCGCGCAGGAACGGGTCGAGGGGGCCGACGAACGCCTCTTTCTTGATCAGGAAGTGGACGGGCCGGGGCGCGGTGCCCATCAGCATCGGTCCGTCGAGATTGTGCGCGTGGTTCACCGCGAGTATGACGGGTCCCGTGGTGGGGACGCGCCACGCGCCGAGCACACGGGGCTTGAACAGCCCGTACATGAGCCCGATGCCGATCCCACGCCCGACGGCCGCTCCGCGCAGGGTCGGAGCGGTGGTGGCTTCGGTCACTTCGCGGCCTGCTTCTCCCCGACGAGGGTGACGACGCACTCGATGACCTGCGTCAGGGTCAGGTCGGTGGTGTCCACCTCGACGGCGTCACCGGCCTTGGCCAGCGGCGAGGTCTTGCGGCCGGAGTCGGCGGCGTCCCGCTTGATCAGCGCCTCCCGGGTCGCGGCCAGGTCGGAGCCCTTGACCTCACCGCTGCGGCGGGCGGCGCGCGCCTCCGGGGAGGCGGTCAGGAAGATCTTGATGTCGGCGTCGGGGAGCACGGTGGTGCCGATGTCACGGCCCTCGACGACGATGCCCCGCTCGGCCTCCTTGGCGATCGAGCGCTGCAGCTCGGTGATCAGGGCCCGCACCTCGGGGACGGCGCTGACGGCGCTGACCTTGGAGGTGACCTCCTGGGTGCGGATGGGGCCCGAGGCGTCCTCGCCGTCGACGGTGATCGTCGGGGCGGACGGGTCCGTGCCCGAGACGATGACCGGCTTGGCGGCGGCCGTGGCGATCTCGGCCGGGTTCTGCACGTCGATGCCGTTGTTCAGCATCCACCACGTGATCGCCCGGTACTGGGCGCCGGTGTCCAGGTAGCTCAGGCCGAGCTGCGCGGCGACGGCCTTGGAGGTGCTCGACTTGCCCGTGCCGGAGGGGCCGTCGATGGCGACGATCACTGCGGCCGGGGCGGTCCGGGCGGCGGCGCTTACGGTTTCCACGGTGGTGGACACCTTCCTGGTACACGGGGACGGGCGGAGCGGGGCAGGGCAGACCGGGGCGCCGCCCTCCCCACAAGGTTACCGAGTGCGCGAAGCGCCTTTGCACCCCTGTCTCCGGGCCCGTTCCCCCGGCCCGCTACGGGCGGATCGACCAGCCGCGCTCGCCGAGGGCGGCGGCGAGCGCGGGTGCGGCGCTGGGCTCGACCATCAGCTGGACCAGTCCGGCCTGCTGGCCGGTGGCGTGCTCGATGCGGACGTCCTCGATGTTGACGCCGGCCCGCCCGGCGTCGGCGAAGATGCTCGCCAGCTCGCCCGGCCGGTCGCTGATGAGCACGGCGACGATCTCGTACGACGCGGGGGCCGCCCCGTGCTTGCCGGGGACCCGGACCCGGCCGGCGTTGCCGCGGCGCAGGACGTCCTCGATGCCTTCGGTGCCGGTGCGGCGCTTGTCCTCGTCGGCGGACTGGAGGCCGCGCAGCGCCCGGACCGTCTCCTCCAGGTCGGTGGCGACGCCCGCCAGCACGTCGGCGACCGGGCCGGGGTTGGCGGAGAGGATCTCCACCCACATCCGGGGGTCGGAGGCCGCGATGCGGGTGACGTCCCTGATCCCCTGGCCGCACAGGCGTACGGCGGTCTCGTCGGCCTCCTCCAGCCGGGCGGCGACCATCGAGGAGATCAGCTGCGGGGTGTGGGAGACCAGGGCGACGGCGCGGTCGTGGGCGTCGGCGTCCATGACGACGGGGACGGCCCGGCAGAGCGCGACCAGCTCCAGGGCGAGGTTGAGGACCTCTGTGTCGGTCTCCCGGGTCGGGGTGAGGACCCAGGGGCGGCCCTCGAAGAGGTCGGCGGTGCCCGCGAGGGGCCCGGAGCGCTCCTTGCCGGCCATGGGGTGCGTGCCGATGTACGGCGTGAGGTCGACGCCCAGCGCCTCCAGCTCACGGCGCGGGCCGCCCTTGACGCTGGCGACGTCGAGATAGGCGCGCGCGGCCCCGTCACGCATCGCCGTGGCCAGCACGGAGGCGGTGTGGGCGGGCGGTACGGCGATGATCGCCAGGTCGACGGGGCCTTCGGGCGCCTCGTCCGTGCCGGCGCCGAGGGCGGCGGCGGTGTGCGCCGACGACGGGTCCCGGTCGGCCAGGTGGACCTGGACGCCGCGCCCCGCGAGGGCGAGGGCGGCGGAGGTGCCGACCAGGCCGGTACCGATGACGAGGGCTGTTCTCACTGGGCGATGTCCTTGCGGAGGGCGCCGGTGGCGCCGAGGTAGACGTGGCTGATCTCGGACTTGGAGAGATACGTCTCCACGTGCGCCAGGATGCGGACCACCCGGGGCATGGCCCCGGCGATGTCGAGCTCCTGGGCGCAGATCAGCGGTACGTCGACGATACCGAGGCCCCGGGCCGCCGCGGCCGGGAAGTCGCTGTGCAGGTCGGGGGTGGCGGTGAACCAGACGCTGATCAGGTCGTCGGCGACGAGCTGATTGCGCTCCAGGACCGCGGTGAGGAGTTCACTCACCCGCTCGTCCATGTGACCGGCTTCGTCCCGGTCCAGCTGGACGGCTCCACGGACTGCTCGTACCGCCACGTCGTCGTACCCCTCGTCGCCTCGTGCTGCGTGCCCTTTCAGCGTAGAGGTGCGGCGGCGCCGCCGGTCACGGTGCTCTGTCCGTGAGACACGGCGCGACACGACGCGGGCACAGCTCAGGCACGACGCGGGCACGGCGGAACGCTGAGAACACGGTGGGGGTGCGTGCCGCCGTGTCTGCGCGGCCGGGGCGCCCGGCGGGGTCACGATGCCTCTCGTCCGTCCGGACGCATCGACCCCCTGTGAGGAGAGCCATGAACGCACGGCGAAGGACGGTCCTGTCGGCGGGAGCCGCGGCCCTGGTAACCGGCTGCGGGTCGTCCGGCGGGGGCGGGGGCGGCGAGAGCTCCCCGCCCGCCTCCGGGGGCGCGGAACTGACCAGGACGTCCGAGATCCCGGTGGGCGGCGGCACGATCTTCGAGGACCGGAAGGTCGTGGTGACCCAGCCGGCCGCCGGCGAGTTCAAGGCCTTCTCCGCGGTGTGCACCCATGCGGGCTGCATCGTGTCCTCGGTCGCCGACGGCACCATCGACTGCGCGTGCCACGGCAGCCGGTTCAGCGTCGAGGACGGGGCGGTCGAACAGGGCCCGGCGACGCGCCCGCTGCCGGCGGAGCGGATCACCGTGGAGGGCGGCAGCATCCGGCTCGCTTAACGGGGGACACGGTGGCCGCGTACCCTCGCGCGCATGATCACCCCTGATGGCGAGCGGCTCGTACGGGAGCATACCGTCTACTCCTGTGTGATGGGCTCCCGCGCCTTCGGGCTGGCCACCGACGACAGCGACACGGACCGGCGCGGGGTGTTCCTCGCCCCCACCCCGCTGTTCTGGGGCTTCACGAAGCCGCCGACACATGTCGAGGGGCCGGCGGACGAGCAGTTCTCGTGGGAGCTGGAGCGCTTCTGCGAGCTGGCGCTGCGGGCGAACCCGAATGTGCTGGAGTGCCTGCACTCCCCGCTCGTGGAGCACGTCGACGCCACGGGCCGGGAGCTGATCGGTCTGCGCGGCGCGTTCCTGTCCCGGCAGGCGCACGGGACGTTCGTACGCTACGCACTCGGCCAGCGGCGGAAGCTGGAGGCCGATGTGCGGACCCACGGCGCTCCGCGCTGGAAGCACGCCATGCACCTGCTGCGGCTGCTGGCGTCCGGCCGGGACCTGCTGCGGACGGGCGAGCTGAGGATCGGGGTCGGGGACGCGCGCGAGGAGCTGCTGGCGGTGAAGCGGGGCGAGGTCCCGTGGGCCGAGGTGGAGCGCCGGATGACGCGCCTGGCCGAGGAGAACGACGAGGCGGCCGCCCGCTCCCCGCTGCCCCCGGAGCCCGACCGGGAACGCGTGGAGGCGTTCCTGGTACGGGCCCGGCGGGCGTCGGCGCGCGGCTGACGGCGGGCGGCGCGCCGCGGGCGGCCTACGGCTGGGCGGCGGCGTCCGCGGGGCGTCGCGCCACCCACAGCTGCCGGGTCGAGCGGACGACCAGGTCGTCCCGGTGCCGGACGTCCGCGGGGCCGCCGTCGAGCAGGGTGGAGAGCGCCGCGAGGTCGGCGGGGTCCGCCCGGCCGTCGAGGGCGCCGTGGATGCGGCCGAGCACGAGGTGGGCGTACTCACCCGTACCGGCGGGCAGCGGCGCGCGCAGCTCCAGCAGCTCCGTGCGCTCCTCCTCGACGGTGAGGCCGGCGGCGGCCAGCAGGGCACCCCAGTCGGCGCCCAGATGCGGCACCTGCTCGGCGTGCAGGCCGTCCAGCGCCGCACGGCACCGGGCCTCCAGGCCGGGGCGGCCGGCCACGGCGTCGTCCGGGAGGAAGCGCGGCAGTCCGTCCAGCTCGGCGACGGCCAGCAGTCCGCCGGGGCGCAGCGCGGCGCGGACCCCGGTGAGGGCGGCGGCCGGGTCGTCCACGTGGTGCAGGGAGGCCGAGGCCCAGACGAGGTCGGCGTCCGTGAGGCCGGCGAGCCCGGTGCCCGCGTCCGTCTCCAGGGTGTCCACCCGGTCGCCCAGGCCCTTTGCGCGGGCCGCCTCGACGAGCCGGGCGAGCATCGCGGGCGAGCTGTCGACGGCGGTCACCCGGGCCCGGGGGAAGTGTTCCAGCAGGGCGAACGTGCCGGTTCCGGTGCCCGATCCCAGGTCGACGACGTGGGTGACGCCGTCCCCGGCGAGGTCGGCGACCCGGCCGGTCACCGCGGTGAGGTACGGGGCGAAAATCGCGGCGTCGAGGTCGAGCACCTCGGCGAGCACGTCGTCCTGGCCGGTGTCGGCGTGGTCGTGCCCGTGGTCGTGCCCGTGCTCATGGTGATGACCGGGACCGTGGTGGTGCGAGGCGGCGGCGTGGGAGTGCGAGTGGGAGGGGGAAGCGGCGGATGTCATGACACCGAGCCTACGAATCTTTGCGCCCACCGCATACTCTCTTGCCCATGACGCAAGAAGGAAGTGATCTGGACGGCCTCGTACGCATGCGGATCCGGGCCCTGCGCGCGGCGCACAGCTGGTCGCTCGACGATCTCGCCGCCCGCTGCCACCTCAGCCCCTCCACCCTCAGCAGGATCGAGACGGGCCACCGCAGGATCGCGCTCGACCAGCTCACCGTGATCGCCCGGGCGCTGGGCACCTCGCTCGACCAGCTCGTCGAGACGGACGCCGACGACGTCGTGATGAACCCCACGCGTGATCTGGCGCGAGGCCTGACCCAGTGGGCGATGCGCGGCGACCCGGGCGTCACCGTGGCCCGGATACGGCTGACCGCCCCACCCGCCGAAGGCCCCTCGGCACTCAAGGCGCACCCCGGCCGGGAGTGGTTCACGGTGCTGTCCGGCACGGCGCTGCTGGTGCTGGGGGAACGGCGGCTGCGGGTGGAGGAGGGGCAGGCGGCGGAGTTCACGACGATGCTCCCGCACGCACTGGGGGCCGTCGGCGGCCCGGCCGAGGTCCTCGGCATCTTCGACCGGGACGGCCGCCGCTCCCACCTGCGCGAACGCGGGTGAGGAAGCGGGGCCGTCAGGCCGGGACGGTCTCCCCCAGCCGCGCGCGGACGACGAGTTCGTGCAGGGCGTCGAAGCCCGACGGCGCGTCGGGGAGCCGGGAGCCGGCCTGTGCCTCGTCGAGCACGGCATGGAGCGCCTCGACGTCACGCGCGACGGCCGGACCGTCGGGCAGCCGCGCCGCCCCGTGCTCGGCCTCCGCCTTCACCTCGATCAGCGAGGGCAGGTAGCCGGGCGCGGTCACCTCACCCAGCAGCGTCGGCAGATGCGCCACCAGCGTGCCGGTGCGCATCAGGTGGATGCCGGTGAGCAGTGCGCGGAACGTGTAGAGGAGCGGCTTCAGCTCGCCGGTCCTCCCGAAGAGCCGCCACTGCGTCCCGGCGAACCCCCGGTAGTGGTGGGCGTGGTTGCGGGTCACCACCGCCGGGGCCAGCGCGGCGAGTTCGGCGTGGAGCTCCGTGGTGTGCACCACCAGCGGGGACAGCAGCTGCTCCAGCACATAGCCGTTGGGCTTGAGCATGAGGCGGACGAACTTGCGGAGGTCGTGGGTGACGAGGTCCATCTCGACCCCGTCGTGGTCCCACATCCGTGACCGCGTCTCCTCCGGCGTACGGAGACCGACGAGGTCCTCCGCGGGCAGGACGTGGACCCCCCGCAGGTCCACGTCCGAGTCCCGCGAGGGGAAGCCGTACAGATGGGCGCCCGAGACCGTGGCGAACAGCAGCGGGCAGGGCTCCTGTCCGAGGACCGGGGTCAGGTCGGTGACCGGCAGCCCGGCCTCTCGCAGGAGCGTCGTGTCACTGTGCATGGATCAAGCGTCCCAGAGCGCGGCCAGCGACAGCAGGTCGCTGCGGTACTCGATGCGCTCCGACCACTCCTTGGGCCAGGCACCCGCCCCCAGGTGCGCGCCGGCCAGTGCGCCCGTGAGGCAGGCGATGGAGTCGGAGTCGCCCCGGGTGCAGGCGGCCCGGCGCAGGGCGG
Organism: Streptomyces silvae; assembly: GCF_016745505.1. GTDB lineage: Bacteria > Actinomycetota > Actinomycetes > Streptomycetales > Streptomycetaceae > Streptomyces > Streptomyces silvae. The sequence goes on from NZ_JAERUC010000134.1 coordinate 46,096, forward strand.
TCAGGGGTTCCTCGGGGAAGAGCAGGAAGCAGTGCAGGGCGGTGGCGAGTGCCTCCTCGGCGATCCAGCCGTCGCCCGTGCGCTCGCACGGGTCGGTCTCCGGCGACGGCCGCTGGAGGGCGTCCTGGACGGTCGCCAGCGCGGCCAGGCACTCGTCCCAGCCACGGCTGATGAACGCCTCGGGCGAGGCGTCATGGGTGTACCGCCACAGGTCACCGAGCCACCGGGTGAGGTAGCGGCCGCGGTTCTCGTACGCGTACGAGCGCAACTGGCCCACCAGGCCGAGCGGTTCGGCCCCCTGGGCGAGGAGGTGCACCGCGCGGGCCGTCAGGTCGGAGGCCGCGAGGGCGGTGGGGTGGCCGTGCGTGAGGGCGGCCTGGAGCTGGGCGGCCCCGGCCCGCTGTTCGTCGCTGAGGCCGGGCACGAGGCCGACAGGTGCGACGCGCATGTTGGCGCCACAGCCCTTGGAGCCCGTACGGCTGGCCTCCTGCCAGACCCGGTCGCCCTCCAGCAGCGCGCACGCCTCCAGGCAGGTGCGGCCGGGGGCGCGGTTGTTGTCGGGCGAGCGGTTCCAGCGGACGAACTCCTGCCGGACCGGGCCGGTCATCCGCTCCGGAGTCAGGAGTCCCTGGTCCATGGCGGTCCGGATGCCACGCCCCAGGGCGAGCGTCATCTGGGTGTCGTCGGTGACGAACGCGGGCTCCGGGAGCCGCATCCCGCGCCAGGGCCCGCACTTCGCGAGGATCGCGGGGACGTCGTTGAACTCGGTGGGGAAGCCCAGCGCGTCGCCGAGCGCGAGCCCGGTCAGCGTGCCGGTGGCCGCCTGTTTGGTGAGAATCCGTGTCGGAATCATGATGTCCGTCCTTCAGGGCGTCCTTCCGGGCGCAGGAGTGGTGGATGCAGGGCGGTGGCGGTACCCGCCCGGTAGAGGGCGGCCGGTTTCCCCCGTCCGCCGGTGCGGCGCGGCGGTCCGTCCACGGCCTGGACGAAGCCGGGCGTGGTGAGGACCTTGCGCCGGAAGTTGGGCCGGTCCAGCTCGACGCCCCAGACGGTCTCGTAGACCTCCTGGAGCTCCCCGAGGGTGAACTCGGCGGGACAGAAGGCGGTCGCCAGGCAGGAGTACTCCAGCCGGGCGCCGATCCGGTCGTGCGCGTCGGCCAGGATGCGGTCGTGGTCGAAGGCGAGCGGCCCGGTGGAGGCCGCGTCCCACCACTGCGCGTGCGCCGCGTCCCCGCCGCCCCGGGGTTCGGGGAGGTCGGGCACGAGTGCGGCGTAGGCGACGGAGACGACCCGCATCCGGGGGTCGCGGTCCGGATCGCTGTAGGTGCGCAGCTGTTCCAGGTGGAAGGAGCACACGGACTTCTTCGTGAGGCCGGTCTCCTCGGCGAGCTCGCGGCGGGCTGCCTCCTCGGCGGATTCCCTGGGCAGGACGAATCCGCCGGGCAGCGCCCACCGCCCCTTGTAGGGGGCCTCGCCGCGCTCCACGAGCAGCACGTGGAGCCGCGCCTCGCGGACCGTGAAGACGGCGAGGTCCACGGTGACGGCGAAGGGGACGAAGGCGTGGGGGTCGTACCCCTCGGGCGCGGTGCTCATCGGCGCTCCGGCAGGGGCGCGGTGAAGTTCCATCCGGCGGCGAGGAGTTCGTCCACGGCGGCGACCGCCCGTTCGAGGCGCTCGGCCCGGCCCCCGGTGATCTCGACGAACCGCCTTCCGGTACGGGTGAGTTCGGCGCGGAAGCGGTCCGTCATCCAGGGCCGCAGCTCCTCCCCGTCGCGCAGCCCGTCGTCCTCGAACGGGACACCCTCGTGGCCGGTGAGCAGCCAGAGGTGGTGGGTGACCCGGTCGGCGGTCTTCTCGACGAGCGGGTTGCGGCCGCCGATGTAGCGCTCGTGCCAGACGGTGGTGGCGAAGGAGTCGGTGTCGCAGAAGAGCACCGGAGAGCCGGCCCGCGCGGCGGCCTCCTCCCTGGCGTTCTGCGTCTCGGCGATCAGGGGGAAGTCGTCGGTGGTGAAGGAAACGTCCTCCCACTGGGCGTGGGGCCACCGCTCGCGCAGGGCGGCGAGCTTCGCCTCGCTGAACTCCCGTCCGTACTCGGCGACGTACCGCGTGCGCGCCCAGATACCGCCGCGCCGCCGGTAGTGCTCGGCGAGCGCCAGGGCCAGGGTCGTGGTGCCCGTGGACTCGGCGCCGAGGACGACGACCCGGCGGGCGATCCCGGCCCGCACGGGGGGCTCCAGGTAGTCCCAGCAGCCGATGGGGTCGGCGCGGACCGCGGTGCCCGAGACGGGGAAGAGGGTGCGGCCGGGGTCGACGAGGACCGACTCCGCGCCGAAGCGGCGGGCCAGTTCCTCGCCGTACGCCTCGGAGGTGAAGACGGCGTCGACCCGTTCGGGCACGGCCGCGGTGAAGACGTCCATGTGGGCGTCCCAGACCGCCGCGTCGGTGACGTCCATGGGGATGTCGTCGACGGCGCCCACCACCCGGACGTCGGGGTGCGCGTCCCGCATCCAGGCGACCCGGTCGGCCAGCGGTACGGACTCGACCGAGGCGGCGCAGACCAGGACGGTGAGCCGCTCGCAGCGGTCCCGCGCGGTGCGCACGAGGTGGTGGTGGCCGGCGTGCGGCGGATAGAACTTGCCGAGGACCAGCCCGTGCCCGTGGCGCCTCATACCGGCACCACCGCGTCCTCGCGCCGGCCGGCGGTCAGGTCGCGGTTCCAGTTGCGCAGTCCGACGAGGCAGAGGGTCAGGAAACCGGCGTACAGCAGGGAGGTGAGGTAGAGCTCCTTGTACGCGTACAGCGGGATGTAGACCAGGTCGGCGGCGATCCACAGCCACCAGGACTCGACGCGCTTGCGGCACTGCCCGTACGTCGCCATCAGGGACAGCGAGGTGGTGAGGGCGTCCCAGAACGGCACGGTCGAGTCCGTGGCCCGGGACAGCAGCAGGGTGAGCGCGAGGGTCCCCACCGCCCCCGCCGCGAGCAGCCAGGTCCATTCGGTGCGGGTGGTGCTCCGCACCGGCAGGACGGATGTCCCTGGTCCACCCCCGTGGGTCCAGGTCCACCAGCCGTACGCGGCGAGGGAGATGAAGACGATCTGGAGGCCGGCGTCGGCGTACAGACCGGACTGGGCGAACAGCAGGATGAAGAACAGGTTGTTGGCGATGCCGATCGGCCAGTTGGCGAGGTGCTGGCGGGCGACGAGCCAGACGCACAGCGCACCACTGCCGAAGCCCAGCACCTCGGTCCAGCTGACCGGGGTGTCCAGGACCGTCACCAGGGGCTGCTGCAGGGGATCGAGTACGTCGGCGAGCGTCACGCCGCCTCCTTCTTTATGGTCACTCTGACTATAAAGAAGAATCGGCGGACGCGAAAGCCCGCGGCCGGTCCTGTTCGAAAAAGTGAACGAGGGACCGGCCGCGGGCCGTTCGGGGGCGGGAGGTGGCTACAGGCCGACCTCGCGCATGAGCATGCCGACCTCGGTGTTGGTCAGGCGGCGCAGCCAGCCCGACTTCTGGTCGCCCAGCGGGATCGGCCCGAAGGACGTCCGTACGAGGCGCTCGACCGGGTAGCCGGCCTCGGCCAGCATCCGGCGGACGATGTGCTTGCGGCCCTCGTGGAGGGTGACCTCGACCAGGTAGTTCTTGCCGGTGTTCTCGACGACCCGGAAGTGGTCGGCGCGGGCGTAGCCGTCCTCCAGCTGGATGCCGTCCTTGAGGCGCTTGCCGAGGTCGCGCGGGAGCGGCCCCTGGATGGCGGCCAGGTAGGTCTTCTTCACGCCGTACCTGGGGTGCGTCAGACGGTGGGCCAGCTCGCCGTGGTTGGTGAGCAGGATGATGCCCTCGGTCTCGGTGTCGAGCCGGCCGACGTGGAACAGCCGCGTCTCGCGGTTGTTCACGTAGTCCCCGAGGTTCTGGCGGCCGTCCGGGTCGCCCATGGTGGAGACGACGCCGGCGGGCTTGTTCAGCGCGAAGAAGAGGTACGACTGGGTCGCGACGGTCAGGCCGTCGACCTTGATCTCGTCCTTCTGCGGGTCGACGCGCTTGCCCTGCTCCAGGACGATCTCGCCGTTGACCTCGACACGCGCCTGCTCGATCAGCTCCTCGCACGCACGGCGCGAGCCCATGCCGGCCCTGGCGAGGATCTTCTGCAGACGCTCGCCCTCCTGCTCGGCGCCGGGGTGCGTCTTCGGCGTGCGGATCTCGGGCTTCTCCGCGTACCGGTCGCGGTTGCGCTGCTCGATCTTGGCGTCGAGCTCACGGGGACGGGCGGGCGCACCCTGGCGCCGGCCGCCCTTGCTCACGTTCTGTGCGGGCTTCGGGCCGCCCTTGGCACCGCCGCGTGCTGCCGCGCCACGGCCCTTGCGGGGGCCGCCGTCGCCGCCGGGCTTGTCGGAGCCCACGTCGTAGCGGCGCTCCTCGGGGCGGGGGCGGCGGGGGCGCTGCTCCTGCTTGTCGTCGCGTCCGGAGCCGGAGACCCGGGGGTTCGGGTTGCTGTTCCTGCCGCTGCCGCTGGTGTTCCTTCCGGCACCGCTCCTGCCGCCGCCGCTCCTGGAGCCGCCGCCGCTCCTGTTGCCGCTGCCGTTGTTGCTGCCACTGCTTCGCATCAAAATTCCGTCTTGTCGTCTGCGTGAGTTTCCGGGGTGTCCGGTGCGTCCGGATCGAACGACGGCACACCCTCTAGCGTCTCAGCCTCGATCGCGTCCGCCTCCGGGAGGAAGGGCGCGAGCTCCGGGAGCTCGTCCAGGCCTCGCAGGCCCATGCGCTCCAGAAAGTAGTTCGTCGTCCTGTACAGGATCGCACCTGTTTCGGGTTCCGCGCCCGCCTCCTCCACGAGACCCCTCTGGAGGAGGGTCCGCATGACACCGTCGCAGTTCACTCCGCGTACCGCCGAGACCCTCGAACGGCTGACCGGCTGACGGTACGCGACCACCGCGAGCGTCTCCAGCGCGGCCTGGGTGAGCCGGGCGTGCTGGCCGTCCAGGACGAAGCCCTCGACGGCCTCCGCGTACTCCGGGCGGGTGTAGAAGCGCCAGCCGCCGGCGACGAGCCTCAGCTCGAATCCACGGCGCTGGACGGTGTACTCGTCGGCCAGCTCCCGCAGGGCGTCCGCGACGGCCCGGCGGGGCCGCTGGAGGACCTTGGCCAGGTGTTCCTCGGTGGCGGGCTCGTCGACGACCATGAGGACCGCCTCCAGTGCGGGCTTGAGGTCGAGCCCGGCAACCGTGGCGTCGCGCACCTCGTCGTCTGTGCTCATGCCTGTACGTCCTCCTCCGGCTCGCGCGCCTCTTGGTCGAACTCGTCCGTGACCACCGGTTCGGTCCCCTCGCCGCCGGCCCAGCGCACCAGGAGGTCGCCGAGCGCCTCCTCCTGGTCGAGCGCGACCGCCTTCTCCCGGTAGAGCTCCAGGAGGGCCAGGAAGCGGGCGACGACCGTGAGGGTGTCCTCCGCGTCCTCGGTGAGCTCCCGGAAGCTGATCTCGCCCTCGGCCCGCAGCCGCGCCACCACGATCTCCGCCTGTTCGCGGACGCTGACCAGCGGGGCGTGGATGTGGTCGACGTACACCTGCGGCTTGGCCTTCGGCTGCATCGCCTTCACCGCGAGCCGCGCGAACCCCTCGGGCCCGATGCTGATCACGACCTCGGGCAGCAGCTCGGCGTGCTGGGGCTCCAGCCCCACGGTGCGGGGGTGGCGGCGGGACTCGGACTCCAGCCGGTCGCTGAAGATCTCCGCGATCCTCTTGTACGCGCGGTACTGGAGCAGCCGCGCGAAGAGCAGGTCGCGTGCCTCCAGCAGGGCCAGGTCCGCCTCGTCCTCCACCTCGGCGGTGGGGAGCAGCCGGGCGGCCTTCAGGTCGAGGAGGGTCGCCGCGACGACGAGGAACTCGGTGGTCTGGTCGAGGTCCCAGTCCGCTCCCATGGCCCGGATGTGCGCCATGAACTCGTCGGTGACCTTCGACAGCGCGACCTCGGTCACATCGAGCTTGTGCTTGGAGATCAGCTGGAGGAGGAGGTCGAAGGGGCCCTCGAAGTTGACCAGCCGCACGGTAAACCGCCGGTCGTCACCGTCCGGGGCCGCCGGGGCCTCAATGGACGCCCCAGACGCCTTCGCGGGGGCCGCGGGAGCCGCGGGGGTCTCCGTGGGGACGACAGGAGCCTTCGCAGGAGCCGCAGGGGGCTCCCCGGCCGTCACGGGAGCCGGAGCGGCCTCCGCGGGCGTCGCACGGGCCGTGGGGGCCTCCGTGGCCGCCACAGGAGCCTCAGGTGCCGCAGCCGGGCCCTCGTAAGGAGCCTCGGGGACCTCCGCGGGCCGTATCCCCGGCCCCCGGCCGAGGGCGCGGCGGGTCGGGCGGGGCGGGTCGTCGGCAGTCGGCATGTGCTGGGATCCAGGGAGTGCGGCGGGAGGCGGGCGGTGGGCCCCGGGGCGGGGCCGTCCGTACGGCGGCCCTCCCCCGGCAGGCTACCGGCGCCGCACCGGTCAGCGGCCCCGCAGCCTCCGTACGAGGATGCTCGCGTCGCCGCGCGACTCCAGGTCGGCCAGCACCACGGCGACGGCTTCCCGGACGATGCGCCCGCGGTCGACGGCCAGCCCGTGTTCACCGCGCAGCACGAGACGCGCGTGTTCGAGGTCCATCAGTTCCTCGGCCGACACGTAGACGGTGATCTTCTCGTCGTGGCGTTCCCGGCCGCTGGGCCTGCGGTTCGCTCCCCGCCCGCCGCCCCGTCCGCGCTGCGGCTGGACGGTGGCGGTCCCCTCCTGGGGCGGCGCCGTACGGGCCCGGGGCTGGGCGCCCGCGCTCCCCCGGTCGTCCCCGTCGGCGCGGCTGCGCGAGCCGCCGCCGTCGGCGTCCGCCGCGGAGTGCTCCTCCCGGGACGCCCCGGCGGACGTGTCGCCGCTTCCCTGGGCACCGCCCTGGCCGGTGTCCGACGGTGCCGGATCACTGCCTCCGGCGGGCGCGGGGACCCGCGCCTCGCCGTTCGCCTTGCGTCGCCGCTCGGCGGGGGACGATGCCTGGAGGCCCATGCCCCCGGTGGTACGGAACAGCTCGTCGGCCCCCGGCAGACTCACTCGGCGTGACACCGGGCGAGCACCTCCCTGGCGAGCTGGCGGTAGGCGGCGGCACCGACGGAGTTCGACGCGTACGTGGTGATGGGCTCACCGGCGACCGTGGTCTCCGGGAAGCGCACCGTGCGGCCGATGACGGTGTGGTACACGTGGTCGTCGAAGGCCTCGACGACGCGCGCGAGCACCTCACGACTGTGCACCGTGCGGGAGTCGTACATGGTGGCGAGGATGCCGTCCAGTTCGAGCTCGGGGTTGAGCCTCTCCTGGACCTTCTCGATGGTCTCGGTGAGCAGGGCCACACCACGCAGCGCGAAGAACTCGCACTCGAGCGGGACTATCACCTTGTGAGCCGCCGTCAGGGCGTTGACGGTGAGCAGGCCGAGCGAGGGCTGGCAGTCGATCACGATGTAGTCGTAGTCGGCCATCAGCGGCTTGAGGGCGCGCTGCAGCGTCGACTCCCGGGCCACCTCGCTCACCAGCTGCACCTCGGCGGCCGAGAGGTCGATGTTGCTCGGGAGCAGGTCCATGTTGGGCACGGCCGTCTTCAGCAGGACCTCGTCGGCCGCCATGCCCCGCTCCATGAGCAGGTTGTAGACGGTGAGGTCGAGCTCCATCGGGTTGACCCCGAGGCCGACGGACAGGGCTCCCTGCGGGTCGAAGTCGACGAGCAGGACACGCCGGCCGTACTCGGCGAGCGCGGCACCCAGGTTGATGGTCGACGTGGTCTTGCCGACGCCGCCCTTCTGGTTGCACATCGCGATGATCTTCGCGGGGCCGTGATCGGTCAGGGGCCCGGGGATCGGGAAGTACGGCAGCGGCCGGCCGGTCGGGCCGATCCGCTCGCGGCGCTGGCGTGCGGCGTCGGGCGCGAGGGTGGCCGCGTACTCCGGATCGGGCTCGTATTCGGCATCGGGGTCGTAGAAGTGCCCCTCGGGCACCTCGGCGAAGTCGGCGAAGTGGGAGGTCTCTCGGCCACTTTCGTTGCCGGCCATGGCGTTCACGTGTAGGCCGTCCATCATCTGGGGGGCTGTCGTCATGTGCTGGTGGGTGGCGAAGGTGCGGACAGCGACGGAGCCGACAGCTTCGAGCCCGATCGGGCTCAGACCCCGTGCAGGCATCCCTGGTTGACCACCCCCGGGAGTAATTGTCGACTCATTCACAAGTCGTCTTACCTCCTTGGATGTGACCAGGAAACTTATCGATAGGTCAGCGTGGCACCATGCCGACGATTGGCGACTCTATGGCGTGTCACCGGTTCGCAGCAACACAATCCGCCGGACCCGGCCCGATGTGTCGGCAATCGAACACCCCTCTGTCAAGAGCACGGAGCGCCCGGGGCGCACCTTTCGCCGGGGTGCAAAAAGGGTAGAGGGTTACGTCTCCGGCGAGTTGGGCCGGGGCCTCTCACGCGTCCGGCCGGACCTTGCTGGGCAAGGTCCGGCCGGACGCGTGAGGTTGACGGAGCGGGTTGACCGCTCAGCCCAGAAGCGTGCTCAGTTCGACGTGGTCGAGACCGTGCGCCTCGGCCACCTCGCGGTAAACCACCTGGCCGTCATGGGTATTGAGACCCTTGGCAAGCGCGGCGTCACGGCGCAGGGCGTCGGCCCAGCCCCGGTTCGCGAGCTCCAGGATGTAGGGCAGCGTGGCGTTCGTCAGGGCGTAGGTGGAGGTGTTCGGCACGGCGCCCGGCATGTTCGCGACGCAGTAGAAGACCGAGTTGTGGACCATGAAGGTCGGATCGGCGTGCGTCGTCGGATGCGAGTCCTCGAAGCAGCCTCCCTGGTCGATCGCAATGTCGACAAGAACACTTCCGGGCTTCATCTTGGCGACGAGCTCGTTGGTGACCAGCTTCGGCGCCTTCGCACCGGGGATCAGCACGGCGCCCACGACGAGGTCGGCCTCGACGACGGCCTTCTCCAGTTCGAGGGCGTTGGAGACGACCGTCCGCACCTTGGTGCCGAAGACCTTGTCGGCCTCGCGCAGCTTGTTGATGTCCTTGTCGAGCAGCGTCACGTGGAAGCCGAGCCCGACGGCGATCTGCGTGGCGTTCCAGCCGGAGACCCCGCCGCCGATGACGACGGCCCGCGCCGACCCCGTACCGGGGACGCCGCCGGGGAGCACACCGCGCCCGCCGACCGAGCGCATCAGGTGGTACGCGCCGACCTGCGGGGCGAGACGGCCGGCGACCTCGGACATCGGGGCCAGCAGCGGCAGCGCGCGGGTCGCGGTCTCGACGGTCTCGTACGCGATGGCGGTGGTGCCGGACTCGAGCAGGGCGTCGGTGCACGCGCGGGAGGCGGCGAGGTGCAGGTACGTGAAGAGCGTCTGGCCCTTGCGGAGGCGGTGGTACTCCTCGGCGACCGGCTCCTTCACCTTGAGCAGCAGGTCCGCGGCGGCCCAGACCTCGTCGGCGGTGGGCAGGATCCGCGCGCCCGCGGCGAGGTACTCCGCGTCCGGGATGGAGGAACCCTCACCGGCGTGCTGCTCGACGAGGACCTGGTGGCCGTGACGGACGAGCTCATGCACTCCGGCAGGGGTGATCGCCACCCGGAACTCGTTGTTCTTGACTTCGCGGGGGATGCCGACCTTCACGTCGATCACGGTCCTTGGCTCGGAGAGACGCTCGGACATTACGGGGCGTACCCGCATGAACCAAGCATAGAGGGAGACACCGCAGGGTTGCGCGGCAGAGCCATCATTAATGAAGGACTTCTCGCTGTCCAGCCTTACAAAGCATTAAGTTTTGATCGAACCACTGCGGATTTCGTAGGCCGAGCCCTCCTCGCCCAGCAGTCTGTCGGCCGTCGCCCGGTGCAGACGCGCCGCCGCCGGGTCCCCGAGCCGGTCCAGGGTGTCCGCGAGCCTGAGCTCCAGCGCGGCCTGAAGACGCACGTCGCCCGCCCTGCGCGCCAGGTCGACCGCTTCCCGGCAGGTGTGCAGCGACTCCTGCGGCCTGCCCGCGTACTCCTGCACCCGCGCGGCCTCGCTGAGCGCCCGCGCCTGGGCCGGGAGGTCCCCGAGCCTGCGGTGGCCGGCCGCCGCAGCCCGCCAGTCGCGCAGCGCCTCGCCGTAGCGTCCGGCGTACGTGTGGACCGCGCCGAGCCGGCCGTACAGCCGGGCCGCGCCGGCCCGCTCCCCCTGGGTGAGCCGCTGGGCGAGCGCCCGGCCGTACCAGTCGGAGGCCCGGTTGAAGTCGCCGAGCTCCGCGTAGGCGCCGCCTGCGGATTCCATCGCCCGGCCGGTGGCGTAGAGGTCGTTCGCGGCGCGTCCGGCGTCCAGCGCCGCCCGGTAGCGGGCCAGCGCCTCCCGCGTACGGCCGGTCCTGGCGTCCAGGTCGGCGAGGTTGAGCAGGGCCGCGGCCTTCTCCCGGTGCAGGTTCCGGCGCTCGGCCACGTCGAGGACCAGGCCGTGCAGCCCGTAGAGCACGGGAGCGGCGTTCTCGGTGCCGCGGTGCACGGCGAGGGCGCGGACGAGCGCGGCCACCAGCCTCCGGGCGAGGGTGTCCAGGTCGCCGTCGCCGACGGCCGCGCGGGCGGAGGCCAGCAGCGCGGGCTCGCGCATCCGCAGCCACTCGGCGGCGGCCTCCGGCCCCGGGAAGCGCAGCGAACGCGGCAGGCCCGCGAGTCGGCGGCGGGCCGGGGAGTCCTCGGGTTCGGTGACCGCGCGGCAGGCCTGGAGCCGGCGCACCGTCCGCTCCAGCATCCTGGCCCGGGCGAGCTGGATCTCGGCGGGCCGCTCCCGCTCCTCCAGCACCGCGCGGACCAGCGGCGCCAGGCAGCCGGGCACCTCGTACTGGGGCTGCTCCGCGCCGTTGCTCCTGAGCAGCCCGAACCGGACGAAGTCGTCCAGCGTCGTCTGGGCGGCCGACACGGAGCACCCGGCGAGGGCGGAGGCGGTGTGGGCGTCGGCCAGTCCGGCGGGGGCGAGCGCGAGCAGGCGCAGTATCCGGCCGGCGGCCGGCGGCAGCGAGTCGTGCACCAGCCGGAAGGCCCGGGCCAACGGCCGCGCGGCGGCGGTGAGTTCGGGACTGTCCTCCTGGTCGCGCAACTGCTTGGCGACATCGGCGACCGAGGCGCCGGGGCGGGCGGCGAGCCACCCGGCGACCAGGGTCAGGGCGGCGGGCTGCCCCCCGCACTCCTCCGTGAGCGTCTCGGCGGTCCGCGGGTCGACGGTGATGCGGACCTGTCCGATGGTGCGGGCGAGGAGCTGCACGGCCGAGCCCGCGTCCAGACCGCCGATGGTGCACGGGCGGACGTCGGGGATGCCGGTGAGCGGGCCGGTCGAGGTGGCGACGACCAGGCAGTCGGGGTTGTCCGGCAGCAGCGGATCGACCTGCTCGGCGTCCACCGCGTCGTCGAGGAGGATCAGGGCGCGGCGTACGGCGAACGCCTCGCGGACCATCTCGGACAGCTCGTCCTCGTCCGCCCCCGGCGGGGTGGTGACGGAGAGCAGGCCCAGGAGCGCGCGTGCGGTGCGCTCCGCGGGGACGCGTTCGCCGCCGGGTTCGGTGAGCGGGACGCGGAACACGCCGTCGGGGTAGTCGCCCGGTTCCACGAGCCTGCGGGCGAGTTCGGCGGCGAGTGCGGTGCGTCCGGATCCGGGCCGGCCGGCGATCAGGAGGACCCGGGCGCGAGCCGCTTTGCGGCCCGCCAGGGTGTCCAGCCCGGCGCGCTCGATGTCTTCCTGCAGGGCCTTCAACTCGCGTTCGCGGCCGAAGAACTGACGTGGAGTGAGATCCGGCGGTTCCTTGGCTCCCGCCGTCCCCGCCACTCCGGCCGGGCCGCTGGTGTCCACCGCCTGATCGGTCACGGGCCACGCTCCACTTCGCTGCACGCGGTTGCCCGCCGGAAGTCCGGTCGGGGCCTTTCGAGCGTAGTTCAGTGGTGCGGACGATCACGGTCGAGCGCGGCGGACAGGTCCCTCGATCGGATCAGAATTTCGTACGATCGGCCCCCGGCCGACCCGGCCCGCCGGCCTGGTCGGAGCGGGACCGGCCCGTCCGGTCCGCCCTCGTCGGGGACGGACCGGACGGCGGCCTCAGGCCTCCAACGGACCGGACGGCGGCCTCAGGCCTCGAACGGACGGGCCGGCCAGGGCGCGTCGGCCGGGCGCAGCGCGTCCACGCCGTCGCCCGCGAGCACGGCGGTGAGCGCCAGGGTGCCCACGACCAGGCAGTTGTTGTGCAGATCGCCGGCGAGCACGCCCCGTACGAGCTCGTCGAGGGGCACCCGTGCCTGCTCCATGTCGGCCTCCTCCTCGGAGACCTCGAAGCGCTCGCCCTCGGCCTCGGAGAGGTCCCGGGCGAGGAAGATGCGCACGGCTTCGTCGCAGCCGCCGGGCGTGGTGTAGACGTCGGTCAGCACCCGCCAGTCCTCGGCCTTGACGTGCGCCTCCTCGTAGAGCTCGCGCTGCGCGGCGTGCAGGGGGTTCTCGCCGGGGATGTCGAGGAGCCCCGCCGGGATCTCCCACAGCTTGTGGCGCACCGGGTGGCGGTACTGCCGCAGGACGAGAACGCGGCCGTCCGCGTCGAGGGCGAGCACGGCCACCGAACCGGGGTGGACCTGGTAGTCGCGGCTGTGGACGCTCCCGTCGGGCATCACGACGTCGTCGGTGCGGACGCTGGTCTTGTTACCGGTGAAGGGGGTCACCGTCGCGGTGACCTGCCACTCCTCGGGCGTGTCCTGGAAACCCATGTACGTCCTTCCACGAACAAACAGAAACCGGGGCACGCATCCCGTCAAGGATCCGTACCCCGGTCAACCGTATCGCCTTACGCGTCGGCGCCGGTCCCCTGCGCCGCGACCTTGCGCTCCACGGCGGCCTTCACCAGGCCGGCGAAGAGCGGGTGGGGGCGGGTCGGGCGGGAACGCAGCTCCGGGTGCGCCTGGGTGGCCACCAGGTAGGGGTGGGCCTCACGCGGGTACTCGACGTACTCGACGAGCTTGTTGTCCGGGGAGGTGCCGGAGAAGACCAGTCCGGCCTTCTTCTCCAGCTCCGCGCGGTAGCCGTTGTTCACCTCGTAGCGGTGGCGGTGGCGCTCCTCGACGTACGGCTCGTCGGCGTAGGCCTCGCGGACCAGGGAGCCCTCGGCGAGCTTGGCCGGGTACAGGCCGAGCCGCATGGTGCCGCCCAGGTCGCCGGCGCCCTCGACGTACGCGAGCTGCTCCTCCATCGTCGAGATGACGGGGTGCGAGGTGGCGGCGTCGAACTCGGTGGAGTTGGCGTCGGGGATCCCGGCGAGGTTCCGCGCGGCCTCGATCACGATGCACTGGAGGCCGAGGCAGAGGCCGAGCAGCGGCACCTTGTTCTCGCGGGCGTACTGGATGGCGCCGACCTTGCCGACCACACCGCGCTCTCCGAAGCCGCCGGGGATGCAGACGGCGTCGACGTCACCGAGCTGCTTCTGCGCGCCGGCCGGGGTCTTGCAGTCGTCGGAGGCGACCCACTTGACCTTGACGCGGGCCTTGTTCGCGAAGCCGCCGGCCCGGATGGCCTCGGTGACCGAGAGGTAGGCGTCGGGCAGGTCGATGTACTTGCCGACCAGGGCGACGGTGACCTCGTGGTCGGGGTTGTGGACGCGGTCCAGCAGGTCGTCCCAGGTGGTCCAGTCGACGTCGCGGAACGGCAGGTCGAGCTTGCGGACGACGTAGGCGTCCAGGCCCTCGGTGTGCAGCACCTTGGGGATGTCGTAGATCGACCGGGCGTCCTTGCAGGCGACCACGGCGGCCTCGTCGACGTCGCACATCAGCGAGATCTTGCGCTTGATGGCGGTCGGTACGTCGCGGTCGGCGCGCAGCACGATGGCGTCCGGCTGGATACCGATGTTGCGCAGGGCGGCGACGGAGTGCTGGGTGGGCTTGGTCTTCAGCTCGCCGGACGGGCCGATGTAGGGCAGCAGCGAGATGTGCACGACGAAGACGTTGTCGCGGCCGACCTCGTGGCGGACCTGGCGCACCGTCTCCAGGAAGGGCAGCGACTCGATGTCGCCGACCGTGCCGCCGACCTCGGTGATGACGACGTCGACGTCGTCGGTCGCCATGCGGCGGATGCGGTGCTTGATCTCGTTGGTGATGTGCGGGATGACCTGGACGGTGTCGCCGAGGTACTCGCCGCGCCGCTCCTTGGCGATGACGGTGTTGTAGACCTGGCCGGTCGTGACGTTGGCCGAGCCGTCGAGGTCGACGTCGAGGAAGCGCTCGTAGTGGCCGATGTCCAGGTCGGTCTCGGCGCCGTCGTTGGTGACGAACACCTCACCGTGCTGGAAGGGATTCATCGTGCCGGGGTCGACGTTGAGATAGGGGTCGAGCTTCTGCATGGTGACCCGCAGGCCCCGTGCCTTGAGCAGGGCACCCAGGCTGGAGGCAGTCAGACCCTTGCCGAGGGAGGAGGCGACACCCCCGGTGACGAAGATGTGCTTGGTCGTCGTGGATGTGGGCTGCATAGCCAAAGGGGGCTCCCGTGGTCGCGATCGTGAGGTGCGTACCGGCGTGCCCAGGAAGATTTTCTTCAGGCGCCGTCGCTGCGGTTCGGGGGCCTCGTCCACTGTCGGGACGACCACCGGTCCACGGGCTACCAGGGTAACAGCGACGAAGAGGGGTCGCTTCCGGCCATGCTTCCTCCCGTACCGGCACAAGATCACCACGTCCGTTTCAGGTCCCACCCATTCGCCGGTGACAAGCGGCGGACAACTGGTGGACAGTCGCGCGGAACCCCCAGGTGCGTCGTATCCTGCTCGGACACTCGCTGCCGAGTTGGCCGGCCCAGCGGCTCCACCCCAGCCCGCTCACCCGTGCAAGAGCTCGTCGGTTCTATTACAACGACCCCTTGACCAGCAGTAAGCGCCCTGCGGGGCGACATGGCCGTTCGACTGGAGACGCACGTGGCCGGGCGCATCGAGGATTACGCACTCATCGGAGACATGCAGACCGCAGCCCTGGTCTGCCGGGACGGCACAGCGGACTGGCTGTGCCTTCCCCGCTTCGACTCCCACGCGATTTTCGCCGGACTTCTCGGCACGGAGGAGAACGGTTTCTGGCGGCTGGGACCCGCCCGTCCCGAGGGGGCGGAACCCCCGGCGGCGGACCGGCGGCGCTACCGCGGCGATTCCCTCATCCTCGAATCGGAGTGGGACACCGCCCGCGGCACCGTCCGCGTGACCGATTTCATGCCACCGCGTGACGGCGCCCCCCAGCTGATCCGCATCGTGGAGGGCGTGAGCGGCCGCGTGCCGATGCGCTCCGAGCTGCGCATGCGTTTCAGTTACGGGCGGGTCACCCCCTGGGTCCACAAGGTCGACGGCCGTACGGTCGCCGTCGCGGGCCCGGACTCGGTGTGGCTGGACACGGACGCGGACACGTACGGCCAGAACCTGACGACGTACTCCGACTTCACCGTGGCCCCGGGTGACCGGATCGCCTTCACCATCAGCTGGCAGCCCTCCCACCACGAGCCGCCCGCCACGCCGGAGCCCGAGGCCTCCCTGGACGCCACGGAGAACTTCTGGCGCGAGTGGGTCGAGCAGTGCACGTACCACGGTCCCTACCGGGAGGCCGTCGTCCGTTCGCTGATCACGCTCAAGGCGCTCACCTACGCGCCGACGGGCGGCATCGTGGCGGCGCCGACCACCTCCCTGCCGGAGGACATCGGCGGCTCACGGAACTGGGACTACCGCTACACCTGGCTGCGGGACGCGGCGATCACGCTCTCCTCCCTGCTGCGCACCGGGTACCGCGAGGAGGCCCGCGCCTGGCGCGAGTGGCTGCTGCGGGCGGTCGCTGGCGACCCGGAGAACCTCCAGATCATGTACGGCATCGCGGGCGAGCGTGAGCTCGGCGAGGCGGAGCTGGACTGGCTGCCGGGGTACGAGAACTCCGGCCCGGTCCGGGTCGGCAACGGCGCCGCGAACCAGCTCCAGCTCGATGTGTACGGCGAGGTCACCGAGGCGCTGCACCTGGCGCACATGACGGGGCTGACCCGCAACGACTACGCGATGGGCCTCCAGCTCAAGCTGATCGAGTACCTGGAGAAGCACTGGGAGGAGCCGGACGAGGGCATCTGGGAGGTGCGCGGGCCGCGCCGGCACTTCGTGCACTCCAAGGTGATGGCGTGGGTCGCGGTGGACCGCACGATCAAGCTGGTCGAGTCGGGGGACGCGGAGGGCCCGCTGGAGCGGTGGCGCGAACTGCGTGACGACATCCACCGTGACGTCTGCGAGCGGGGCTACGACCCGGAGCGCAACACCTTCACCCAGTCCTACGGCTCCAAGGAGCTGGACGCCTCCCTGCTGCTGATCCCGCAGATGGGCTTCCTCCCGCCCGATGACAAGCGCGTCATCGGCACGATCGAGGCGATCCAGCGGGAGCTGTCCACGGAGGACGGCTTCGTCCTGCGCTACCCCACCGAGGGCGACGACGCGGGCGTCGACGGTCTGGAGGGCGACGAGGGCGCGTTCCTGGCCTGCTCGTTCTGGCTGGCGGACGACCTGGCGATGATCGGCCGGGTCGACGAGGCCCGCAGGCTCTTCGAGAAGCTGCTGTCCCTCCGCAACGACCTGGGCCTGCTGGCCGAGGAGTGGGACTCCCGGCTCCAGCGCCAGGTGGGCAACTTCCCGCAGGCGTTCAGCCATGTCCCGCTGATCGACACGGCGCTGCGGCTGACGGCCAGCGGGGCGTACGTCGGCTGATCCCCGGGCGTGACAGGTCCCTGTGGGACGGCCGATGCCGGTGGCCGGACCTACCATGGAAGGGAACTGTCACGCCCTGCGAAGGGGGTCGTCATGACGACCCGCACCCCTGCGGCGGAGGCCGTTCCAGCGGCCTTCCGCGCCGAGTTCACCGGTGAGACGTACGTCCCGGGCGACCCGGGTTACGACGAGGCCCGCACCGTCTTCAACAGCATGATCGACCGCAGACCCGCGGTGATCGCCCGGTGCGCCTCCGCGGCCGATGTGGCCCGGGCGCTGCGGCTCGCACGCGAACAGGACCTGGAGGTCGCCGTACGCGGCGGCGGGCACAGCGTGGCGGGCATGGCGCTGAGCGAGGGCGGCCTGGTGATCGACCTGAGCCGCATGAGCACCGTGGAGGTCGACCCGGACGCCCGGTCGGCCCGGGTCGGCGGCGGAGCCGTCATGAGTGATCTGGACCGGGCCACCCAGCCGTACGCCCTGGCGACCACGGGCGGCCGGGTCTCCACCACCGGTGTCGGCGGCTTCACGCTGGGCGGCGGCTCCGGATGGCTGGAGCGGGCCTTCGGCCTGGCCTGTGACAATCTGCTGGCCGCCGACGTGGTGACGGCCGACGGGCGGACCGTGCGCGCGAGCGCGGACGAGAACCCGGAGCTGTTCTGGGCCCTGCACGGCGGCGGCGGCAACTTCGGTGTGGTGACCTCCCTGACCCTTCGGCTGCACGATCTGCCGGTGATGAGCATCGCGCTGCTCCTGTTCCGCCCGGAGAACGGCCCGGAAGCGGTCCGTACGTACCGGGACGTGCTGGAGTCCGCCCCGGACGCGGCGGGCGGTGCCTGCATCTACATCACCGGGCCGCCCGAGGAGTGGGTGCCCGAGGCCCTGGTGGGCCGGCTCGTGTGCGGGGTCCTGATGACGTACGCCGGCCCGGTGGCGGAGCTGCGCGACCTCGCGGCGCCCCTGCTGGCGCTGGAGCGCGAGGCGGACGTGATCACGGAGATTCCGTACGCGGACCTCCAGTGCATGCTCGACGACCCGCCCGGCATGCGGAACTACTGGTCGGCGGAGTATCTGGACGGCCTGCCCGACGAGGCCGTGTCCGCCTACTGCGCCGGCGCCGCCACGATGCCCGTCCCCTCGGCCACCCAGCACGTGCTGTTCCCGATGGGCGGGGCGGTGGCCCGGGGCTCCGCCGACTACCCGCTGCCCTGGCGCTCCTCCCCCTGGGCCGTGCATCCGTTCGGCGTCTGGGAGGACGAGGCGGACGACGACCGGGTCAGGGAGTGGGTGCGCCGGGTGCGCGCCGCGGTCATGCCGTGGGCGAGCGGCGCGGTGTATCTCAACTTCATCGGCCGGGAGGGCCAGGAGCGGGTGGTCTCCGGCTTCGGCGAGGACGCCTACGAACGGCTGTCCCGCGTCAAGGCGGAATACGACCCGGACAACGTGTTCCATCTGAACCACAACGTCAAGCCGGCCGTGGCCGTGGTGTGACGTGCCCGGGCGGGTGCCGGTAACTTCCTGACGGGGGCGCTCCGCGTCCCTCGCAGACACGGCACGAGCGCGGACGCGCGGACACGGAAGCAGGCCTGAGCGGGTGGAGACAGAGGGCGGGATCACCGTGCGGCGGGCGCTGGAGCTGCCGGGGCTGCGCGGAGGGGTCCCGGAGGTACTGACCTGCGCGGACCGGCTGGACCGTGCGGTGCGCTGGGTGCACGCCGGTGAGGCGCCGAACATCCCGGCCCTCCTCAAGGGCGGGGAGCTGCTGCTCACGACGGGGCTCGGCCTGGGTTCGCGCCCCGCCGACCAGCGCGCCTTCGTCCGCAAGCTGGCCGACCGTGGCATCGCCGCCCTGGTCGTGGAGCTCGGCCCGCGCTTCGACCGGCTTCCCGCGGCGATCGTGGAGGCGGCCAGGACGGCGGGGCTGCCGCTCGTCCAGCTGCACCGTGAGGTGCCGTTCGTGGCGGTGACCGAGGAGATCCACACCGAGATCGTCAACGGCCACTACGCCCTGCTCCAGCGGGCGGAGGAGGTCCACCGGCGCTGCACGGAGGCCGTGCTCGGCGGTGGCGGGGTGCCGCAGGTCCTGGGGATCCTGGCGGACTTCGCCGCGAACCCGGTGTTCCTGGAGACTCCGGACGGCCGGCTGCTGTTCGCCGCGGGGACCGGGACGGGGCCGGTGGGCGCCGATCCGCTCCAGGTCTGGGAGGGGCTGCGCGGGGCCCGTGCGGCCCGTGAGGAGCCACCGGCCGGCGCGGTCCTGGTGGAGGTGCCGGGCGGCGGCCTCGGGGCCGGTTCCGTACGGGCCCGGCTGGTGCTGCTGGCGGTGTCGGGCCCGCTGCTGACGGTGCACCGGATGGCGGCGGAGCGGGCGGCGGGGATCCTGGCGGTCGTGCTGATGCAGGCCCGCCAGGAGGACGAGGTGGCGGCGCGGGGGCGCGGTGACTTCCTCACGGATCTCGCGGAGGGCCGGGTCGCCCCCGAGGACGCCCCCGCGCAGGCCGGTGTCCTGGGCTTCAGGCCGGGCGGGGATCCGCTGCTGCCGGTGGTGATGCGGCTCGCGCCCGAGTCGGCCCCGTCGGGCAGCTGGGCGCTGCTGGCGCGCGCCGTGGCGGAGGAACTCGCGGCGGTGGGCGCCCCGGTGCTGGTGGGGGTACGCCCGGTGGAGGGAAGGGTCCCGCTGCTGCTGGCGCTGCGTCCGGGGACCACGCGCACGGCGCTCGCGGACCGGGTGGCGGCCGCGCTGCGGACCGGCGCCGGGCGGGCCGGGCTGGAGCGGGCCGGGGACCGTGCGCCACTCGTCGTGGTGGTCGGGGCCGCCGGTGACTGGGCGGCGGCGGGTGCGGGGCTGCGGCACGCGGCGGACGCGGCGACGGCCGCGCAGGGGCTCGGGGAGCGTCCCTGGTACGACGCGCGCGGCCTGGACATCGATCTGCTGCTGTGGCGGCTGCGGGACCATCCGGATCTGGCGTCCTTCGTGGACCGGGCGATCGGGCCGCTGCGCGAGCACGACAGGACGTCGCGTCCCGCGCTGCTGCCCACGCTGGAGGCGTACCTCGCCCACGCGGGCCGCAAGGCGGAGGCCGCACGGGAACTGCATCTGAACCGGCAGACCCTCTACAACCGGCTGGCCCGCATCGGCGAGCTGCTCGGCACCGATCTGGACGACCCGCGGTCGGTGCTGGCCCTGAGCCTCGCGCTGCGGGCCCGCCGCCACACCCGCTGAGGGATCAGCCGCGGGCGGCCGTCAGGGGCTGGGCCAACTCGTCGTAGACGGAGAGCACATGGGCGATCGTGTCGTCCTCGGTCGGCCAGCCCGCGGCCCGTTCGCGCCCGGAGCCGGCGAGCTGCTCGCGCCGTGCGGGGTCACCGAGCAGCCGTACGACGGCTCCGGACAGCGCCTCGGCGTCCCCGTACGGAACGAGCTCGGCCGCGTCGCCGACCAGTTCGGGCAGGCCGTCGGCGCGGGCGGCGACCAGCGGGATGCCGAGCCGCAGGGCTTCCTGGGCGAGCAGCGGCCCGGCCTCGCCGCGTCCGGAGAGTACGGCGATGTCGGCGGCGGCGAGGAGCCCGCCGATGTCCTCCGGGCCGCCCGCGAGGACGACGGGCAGTCCCTCCGCGGCGATCCGGCGCCGCAGGGCGCCGGCCCGGGGCCCCTCCCCCGCGACGGCCAGCAGCGGCACGGGGTCCAGTGCCCGCCATCCGCGCGCCGCGTCCAGCAGGGTCTCGTGGCCGTGCTGCGCCACCGACACCAGCAACGGCCTTCCGACCGCGCCCAGTTCGGCGCGTGCCTTGCCGTCGTCGGGGGCGTCGGGGAAACGGCTCGCGGGGACCGCGGCCGGTGCGAGCCGGGCGTCCCGGGCGCCCCGGCGGCGCGCCCGGTCGACCAGCTCCCACGAGGTGCCGAGCACGATGGCGGCCGCGCGGGCGGCCCTGCGCTCCAGCAGCCGCAGCAGCCGGCCGCGGGCGCCGTCGGCATGGGTGCGGGTGTGCCAGGTCACGACCAGCGGGATGCCCCGGCCGCTGAGCGCGATCCCGGCGCGTACGGCGGCGTGCAGCCCGTGGGCGTGGACGATGTCCGCGCCGGTGCAGGCGGTACGGAGGGCGGCGACGGCCGCGGGGTCGCTGCGGCGGGGCACCGCGACGAAGCGGGCGCCCGTCGCGGGCAGGCCGTGCTCGCGGCAGGAGCCGGCCGGGGCGCAGACGGTGACCTGGACGCCTCTGGCGACCAGTCCCGCGGCGAGCGAGCTGACATGAGCGCTGCTTCCGGCACCGCCGCCCAGGACTTGGACCGTACGCAGCTGTGACACGTTGATTGGCTCCCGGGGATCCCTGGATCCCGAGTCGGTGGTGAGTACAGCGCCAAGGATGCCAGTCCGTACGTGCGTTCCGGGACTGACGAAACGTTGTTCCCCTCGTCGCGTCGGCGACGGGACGGCCCGCCCCACCCGTTCGAGTGAGGCGGGCGACATGAAGCTGACGCCGGTGGGGGCTGCTACCCGTCCGTCCGCGCGGTCGCCAGCAGTTCCTCGGCGTGCGCCCGGGCGGTCTCGGAGTCCTCCTGCCCGGCGAGCATCCGGGAGAGCTCCCGCACCCGGTCCTCGCCTTCGAGGACGGTGACACCGCTCCTGGTCACCGATCCGTCCACGGTCTTCTCGACCAGCAGCTGCCGGTCGGCGAAGGCCGCCACCTGCGGGAGGTGGGTGACCACGACGACCTGCGCGGACCGGGCGAGCTTCGCCAGCCGCCGGCCGACCTCGACGGCCGCCTTGCCGCCGACGCCCGCGTCGACCTCGTCGAAGAGGTACGTCGGCACGGGGTCCGAGCCCGCGAAGACCACCTCGACGGCGAGCATCACCCGGGACAGCTCACCGCCGGAGGCGCCCTTGGCGATCGGCCGGGGCTGGGCGCCGGGGTGCGGTGCCAGCAGGAGTTCCACCTCGTCGGCGCCGGAGGGGCCGTAGAGGACGCTCCGGCCGCCGATGTCGATGCCGGACTCCTCGTCCGGCGCCTCGGTCTGCCGGATGGCGAAGGAGACCCGGGCGTGCGGCATCGCGAGGGAGGCCAGCTCCTCCGTGACGGCCGCCGCGAAGCGGTCCGCCGCCTCCGTGCGCGCGTCGGTCAGCTGCTGCCCGAGGGCGGAGAGCTCACCGCGGAGCGCGTCGCGCTCGGCCGTCAGCTCTCCGATGCGGTCGTCGTCGCCCTCCAGCTCGGTCAGCCGGGAGGCGCCGTCCTCGGCCCAGGCGAGCACGGCGGTGATGTCCTCGCCGTACTTGCGGGTGAGGGCGGTGAGCGCGGCACGCCGCTCCTCCACCGCGGCGAGCCGCAGCGGGTCGGCGTCCAGCTGGTCGGCGTATCCGGCGAGCTCCCCGGCCACGTCGGAGAGCAGGATCGAGATCTCCCCGATCCGGTCGGCGAGCGCGGCCAGCGCGGGGTCGTGGGCCCGTACGGCGTCCAGGGACTGCCCGGCGGCCGCCACCACCGTGGTGGCGTCCACGCCTTCCGGGTCCTCCGGATTCCCCGCGAGCGCCGTGTGGGCGAGGGCGGCAGCCGAGGCGAGCGCCTCCGCGTGCCCCAGCCGCTCGGCCTCCGCGGCGAGTTCGGTGTCCTCCCCGGGCAGCGGCTCCACGGCGGCGACCTCTTCGAGGCCGAAGCGCAGCAGATCCGCCTCCTGGGCGCGCTCCCTGGCCCGGGTGGTCAGCTCGTCGAGCTCGGTGACGACCGCGCGCAGCCGCCGGTAGGCCGCCGCGTACGCCGTGTGCGGGCGCTCGACGCCGGAGCCCGCGTACCGGTCGAGCGCCTGGCGCTGCCGTGCGGGCTTGAGCAGCCCCTGCTGGTCGGTCTGGCCGTGCACGGCGACGAGGTCGTCGGCGAGCTCGGCGAGCACCCCCACGGGCACGGATCTGCCCCCGAGATGGGCCCGGGAACGTCCTTCCGCCGAGACGGTACGGCTGACGATCAGCGCGCCGTCCTCGATCTCTCCCCCGGCCTCCTCGGCGCGCAGCGCCGCCGCGTCACCGGGGGACACCGTGATCCGCCCCTCGACGACCGCGGCCTTGGCCCCGACCCGCACCAGGGCGGGGTCGGCGCGCCCGCCGAGCAGCAGCCCGAGGCTGGTGACGACCATGGTCTTGCCCGCGCCGGTCTCGCCCGTCACCGCGGTGAAACCGGGTGACAGCTCCACCACCGCGTCGTCGATGACTCCGAGCGACCGTATCCGCATCTCCTCCAACACGGACATGACCTTACGAGGTCCGGGGCCCGGTGTGCGACGGGCCCCGGTGGCGGATTCACTCAGGAGGGTGTGAGCAGCGGCCCCGCGGATCAGTGCGGGGCGCCCCGCCAGCCCTGCACGGGCAGGGCGAACTTGGCCACCAGCCGGTCGGTGAACGACGCCTGGTGCAGCCGCGCGAGCCGTACGGGCACGGCGCCGCGCCGCACCTCCACCCGGGCCCCGGCGGGCAGCTCGACGGTCCTGCGCCCGTCGCACCAGAGCACCCCGTGCGGGGTGTGCGGCTGGACCTCCACGGCCAGCACCGAGTCGGGCGAGGTCACCAGCGGCTTCGCGAACAGCGCGTGGGCGCTGATCGGGACCATCAGCAGGGCCTCGACCTCCGGCCAGACCACGGGGCCGCCCGCCGAGAAGGCGTACGCGGTCGAGCCGGTCGGGGTGGCGCAGACGATCCCGTCGCATCCGAAGCCGGTCACCGGCCGGCCGTCGATCTCCAGGACGACCTCCAGCATCCGCTCGGGCGAGACCTTCTGGACGGCGGCCTCGTTGAGCGCCCAGTCGGTGTGCACGATGTCGCCGTTGCTGTGGACGATGACGTCGAGCGTCATCCGCTCCTCGACCTGGTACGCCCGGGTGACGACCCGGTCGACGACCTTGTCCAGATCGTCACGCTCGGCCTCGGCGAGGAACCCGACCCGCCCGAGGTTGACCCCGAGCATCGGTACGCCGGAGGCGCGGGAGATCTCCGCCCCGCGCAGCAGCGTCCCGTCGCCGCCGAGCACGATCAGCAGTTCGCAGCCGTCCACGGCCGCGGTCGTCGCGTCCGGCACGGTGACCACGGACGAGGGCAGCGGCAGGTCCTGCGCCTCCGCGGCCAGCGCCCGGACGCCGAGGCCGTTCCGCAGCAGGCCCTGGACGACGAGTTCGGCGCTGCGGATCGCGGCCGGGCGGCCGGTGTGCGCCAGCAGGAAGACGGTGCGTTCCGCGTTCCCTGGTTGTGCCGCATGCGTTGTCAACGGGGCCCCTCCGCCACTGCGCGGTCGACATCCGCGGGATCCAGCTCAGGTGCGCCGGCCCGCAGCCACAGAAAGTACTCGACATTTCCCGACGGGCCGGGCAGCGGGCTCGCGGTGACGCCCTGGACACCGAGGCCGAGCAGACCGGCCCGGCGCGCCACTTCCCGTACGGCTTCGGCACGCAGCTCGGGGCTGCGGACCACTCCGCCGCTGCCGAGGCGCTCCTTGCCCACCTCGAACTGCGGCTTGACCATCAGCACCAGGTCGGCGTCGGGGGCGGCGCAGCGGGCGAGTGCCGGCAGCACCAGGCCGAGCGGGATGAACGACAGGTCTCCCACCACCAGGTCCACCGGCTCTCCGTCGATCTGCTCCACCGTCAACTCCCGTACGTTGGTACGGTCCTTGACGGTGACGCGTTCATCGGACTGCAGCGACCAGGCGAGCTGCCCGTAGCCGACGTCGACCGCCACGACCTGGCGGGCGCCGGCCCGCAGCAGCACATCGGTGAAGCCACCGGTCGACGCCCCGGCGTCCAGTGCCCGCCGCCCCTCGACCTTCAGGCCCAGGGGCGCGAAGGCGGCGAGGGCGCCCGCGAGTTTGTGCCCGCCGCGCGAGACGTACTCGGGGTCGTCGTCGTCCTTGACGACGACGACGGCGGCGCTGGTCTCGACCTGGGTGGCCGGCTTGGTCGCGGTGTTCCCGCCGACGGTCACCCGCCCCGCAGCGATCAGCTGGCTCGCGTGCTCGCGAGAGCGGGCGAGCTTACGGCGTACCAGCTCGGCGTCGAGGCGGCGGCGTGCCACTCCTGCCACGTTCGGTTCAGCTCCTGTTGTCGTGCGCGGGCGTCGGTGCGGGTGCGGGCCGTGCGTCCAGCGCGGTCAGTTCGTCACGCAGCCCACGGTGTACATCCTCGTACACCTCGGTGTGGCCGTCGGCCGCGAGGTGGTCGGCGTCGGCCAGCCGCTCCAGCCGCGCGTCGACCCCGGCGTGCCCCGTGGGGGTGCGTGTCACTCCGAGGGGTGCGGGCGGGACGGGGTCGAAGGAGGGCGCGGGCGGTGCCGCGTCCGTTTCGTCCGTCCCGTCGTGCTGCGCCGTGTCCGGCCCCGGCATCCAGTCGCTCATGCGGGAACGCTACCCCGAAGGGCCGGTGTACCGTCGGTGACGATGGCGACCATGGCGGAGTGCCGCAGCGCACTCGACACACTTTCCGACAATCTGGCCGGGGCCGACGGCGACGTACGCGGCGCCGCCGGCCTCGACCGCTCGCTGAGCTGCCACATCAGGGATCTCGACGTGACGTTCACCGGGCGGCTGGAGAACGGCCGGATCCGGGTGCTGGACACGTACGACGGCCCACCCCGGGAGAAGGCCGAGATCCGGCTCGCGATGACCGGGGACGATCTGGTCGCCATGGTCGCCGGCGAGCTGAACTTCGCGAAGGCCTGGGCGTCCGGCCGGGTGCGGCTGGAGGCCGGCTTCCGCGATCTGCTGAAGCTCAAGTCGCTCCTGTAGCGGGCCGGCGGCTCAGACGGAGGCCGCCACGCGCCTCTTGCGGGCGGCGGGCACGACGAGCGGCGTTCCCGTCTCGGGGTCGTCGATGACCTGGCACCGCATCCCGAAGACCTCCTCCACGAGCTGCGCGGTGACGATGTCACCGGGCGCGCCCTCGGCGATGACCGCACCGTCACGCAGGGCGATGAGGTGGGTGGCGTACCGGGCGGCGTGATTGAGGTCGTGGAGCACGGCGACGAGGGTGCGCCCCTGGGTCTCGTGCAGTTCCGCGCAGAGGTCGAGCACGTCGATCTGGTGCTGGATGTCGAGGTACGTCGTCGGCTCGTCGAGCAGCAGGAGCGGGGTCTGCTGGGCGAGGGCCATGGCGATCCAGACGCGCTGGCGCTGGCCGCCGGAGAGTTCGTCGACGTAACGGTCGGCGAGCTCACCGACGCCGGTCGACTCCATGGACTCCTTCACGATCCGCTCGTCCTCGGGCGACCACTGGCGCAGCAGCCCCTGGTGGGGGTAGCGGCCGCGGGAGACGAGGTCGGCGACGGTGATGCCGTCGGGGGCTATGGAGGACTGGGGCAGCAGGCCCAGTGTCCTGGCGACCTTCTTCGCGGGCAGCCGGTGGATGGACTGCCCGTCCAGCAGGACGTCCCCGCTGTCCGGCTTCAGCATCCGGGAGAGGGCGCGCAGCAGGGTCGACTTGCCGCAGGCGTTGGGGCCGACGATCACCGTGAAGGAGTTGTCCGGGATCTCGACGGAGAGGTTCTCGGCGATGATCCGCTGGTCGTAGCCGAGGGTCACCGAGTCCGCGGTGAGGCGCTGCATGGTCGTACTCCCGGAGTCTGTGGGGATGGTCTGCGAGGTGCCCGTTCTCATATGCGTCCCGCCCTGCGCTCGGACACGAGGAGCCACAGCAGGTAGCAGCCGCCGAGTACGCCGGTGACGACGCCGACCGGGAGCTGGCGGTCCCCGAAGGCGTTCATGGCGGTCCAGTCGGCGACGAGCAGCAGGGCCGCTCCGGTGGCGGCGGCGGCCGCCAGGTTGGGTCCGGGGGCCCGGGTGAGGCGGCGGGCGACCTGCGGCGCGCTGAGCGAGACGAAGACGATGGGCCCCGCGGCGGCGGTGGCGACGGCGACGAGCAGCACGGCGGAGCTCAGCAGGGTGAGCCGGGTGCGTTCCACCCGTACGCCCAGGGAGTGGGCGGCGTCGTCGCCCATCTCGATCATGCGCAGGTCCCGGCCGTGGCCGAGGGCCAGCGGGATCAGGACGCAGCAGACCGCGAGCAGCGGCCAGACCTGCGCCCAGTCCCGGCCGTCCAGCGAGCCGGTCATCCAGACGACGGCGCGGGTGGCGTCGACGAGGTTGGCCTTGGTGATCAGGTAGTGGGTGACGGCGGTGAGCATCGCGGCGGCGCCGATGCCGACGAGCACGAGCCGGTAGCCGTGCACCCCCCGCTTCCAGGCCAGCAGGTAGACGGCGACCCCCGTGAGCAGACCGCCGGCCACGGCACCCGCGGCGACCTCGGTGGGCCCGCCGTGGAAGAGCACGATGACGGTGAGGGCGCCGACCGCGGAGCCCTGGCCGAAGCCGAGGACGTCCGGGCTGCCGAGCGGGTTGCGGGAGACGCTCTGGAAGACGGCGCCGCCGACGCCGAGCGCGGCGCCGACGAGCAGCCCGACCAGGACCCTCGGCAGCCGGAGTTCGGTGACGATGAACTCCTGCTGGAAGGTGCCGTTCCCGAAGAGCGTGGTGACGACCTGCCCGGGTGACATGGCGTAGTCGCCGCTGCCGATGAGCACCACGGCGGCGAAGACCGCCGCCGCGACGAGCAGCGCGATCACGGCGAACGCCCGTGCGTCCACCCGGAAGGAGAACCCGCCGGCCGTCCGCACGGCGTGGACGGTCCGGGTGGTGTCCCGGTCCCGTGCGGCCTTCTTCGGGGTCGCCTGCGTCGCCTTCTCGGTGGTGTCCTGTGCGGCCTTCACAGCTGGGCCATCCTCTTACGCCGTACGAGATGGATGAAGACGGGCCCGCCGAGCAGCGCGGTGACGATGCCGACCTGGAGCTCGGCGGGACGCGCGACGACTCTGCCGACCACGTCGGCGCCGAGCAGCAGCACGGGCGCGAGCACGGCCGCGTAGGGCAGGATCCACCGCAGGTCCGGGCCGGTGAGGGTGCGGACCAGGTGCGGGATCATCAGCCCGATGAAGACGATGGGCCCGCAGGCGGCGGTCGCGGCCCCGCAGAGCAGGGTGACGGCCACCATCGCGAGGACGCGGGTGCGGGTCAGGTGCGCGCCGAGCGCCTTGGCCGTGTCGTCGCCCATCTCCAGCGCGTTGAGCGGGCGGGCGATGAGCAGGGCCAGCACCACACCGGCGGCGATGAACGGCCACACCTTGCCGACGGTCTCCGTGTTCGCGGAGGCCAGCGACCCCACGGTCCAGAAGCGCAGCCGGTCCAGGGCCGCCGCGTCCAGCAGCTGTACGGCGTTGACGTAGCCGAACAGCGCCGCGGTGACCGCCGTACCGGCGAGCGCCAGCCGCACGGGGTTCGCGGACCGGCTCCCGCCGAGCAGGTACACCGCGACGGACACGACCGCGGCGCCGCCGAACGCGAACCAGACATATCCGGTCAGCGAGGTGACGCCGAGAAAGGTGATGGCGGAGACGACGGCCGCGGCCGCGCCCGCGTTGACGCCCAGCAGGCCGGGCTCGGCGAGCGGGTTGCGGGTCAGCGCCTGCATCACCGCACCGGCCAGGCCCAGGGCCGCCCCGACGATCAGCCCCAGCACGGTGCGCGGGACCCGCACATCCCGTACGAGGACGTCGCCGTTGCCGCCCGAGTAGTGGAACAGGCCGTGCCACACCTCGGAGAGGGGAAGGGATTTGGCGCCGATCGCGACACTCGCGAGGCACACCAGCACCAGCACGCCCACGGCGACCAGCAGGCCCGCGGCGCGTATCGCATGGCGCCCGGGGCGCGCGCCGGTGCCCGTGCCCGGCGCGGCCGGGGGGCCGGAACTCGATTCAGGGGGACTCTCGACCAACACCTGGTTAGGTTAGCCTATCCTCCTGTCATCTCAACTTTCCGCGGCCCGTCGCTACAGGCCCAGCGCGGCCACGGCCTTCTCCCCGTCCAGCCCGCACGAACCGTCCCCGGCGTGCGTCCACGCGGCTCCGCACAGGGCCCGCAGCCCGTCGATCGGGTCGCCCTCACCTCCGAGCACCAGCGCTTCGCCGCGCACCGAGGCCGTCCAGCCGCCGCAGCGGAAGCCGCCGTCCTCCTCCGTCACCTCGGGCTGGCCCGTGAGCAGCCCCCGCAGGTCCCGGTCCACGTAGGTCGGGCGGTACTTGGGTTCGGCCGCGACCAGCTGCGCCGCGTCGGTCACCCCGGTGAGGACGAGCAGGGAGTCCACGCCACCGTTGAACGCGCCCTCGATGTCCGTGTCCAGCCGGTCCCCGACGACCAGCGGCCGCTTCGCCCCGGTCCGCAGCACGGTCTCCCGGTGCATCGGCGGCAGCGGCTTGCCCGCGACCTGCGGCTCGGCACCGGTGGCGATCCGTACGACCTCCACCGCCGCGCCGTTGCCCGGAGCGATGCCCCGGGCGCCCGGGATCGTCAGGTCGGTGTTGGAGGCGAACCAGACGGCCCCGCGCGAGATCGCATACGCCGCCTCCGCGAACCGGCCCCAGGGCAGATCGGGCCCGCCGAACCCCTGCGCCACGGCGACCGGATCGTCGTCCGCCGACTCCACCGGCTCCAGCCCGCGCTCACGCAGCGCGACCCGCAGCCCCTCCCCGCCGACGACGAGCACCTTGGCCCCGGACGGCAGCTGATCCGACATCAGCCGGGCCACCGCCTGCGCCGAGGTGATCACATCGGCCGGGTCGGCGGGCACCCCGAGCTCCGTCAGGTGCTCGGCCACCGCGTCCGGCGTGCGCAGCGCGTTGTTCGTCACGTACGCCAGATGCATACCGCCCGCACGCGCGGTGGTCAGCGACTCGACGGCGTGCGCGATCGCGTGCCCCCCTGCGTACACCACCCCGTCGAGGTCGAGCAGCGCCGTGTCGTACGCCTCGCTCAGCGCCGTACCGCTTCCGAGCGGCCGGGACCTGTCCTGCTGGCTCATATACCTGTGCTCCTCTTTCCATGCCTCTCCCCCGATCATCGCGCATCACCGCAGCGCACATACGATGCCCTGATGAACACATCCGGGCCCGCCCTCGGCCGGGGACTGCGGCTGATCCCCTTCCGTGGACTGCGGTACGTCCCCGAACGGGTCGGCAGTCTGGCCGCGGTGACCTCACCGCCGTACGACGTGGTCGTGCGGCCGGACGGGCTGCACCACCTGGAGTCCGCGGACCCGCACAACATCGTGCGGCTGATCCTCCCGCAGGCCGGCACGGCCGCCGCACGCCACCGGCAGGCAGCCGACACCCTGAAGCGCTGGCTCGCGGAGGGCGTCCTCGCCCCGGACCCGGTACCCGTGCTCTACGTCTACGAGCAGCGGGCCGGCGACATCCTGCAGCGCGGGGTGATCGGGGCCCTGGCGCTCTCCCCCGCCTCGGAGGGCGTGGTGCTGCCGCACGAGGACGTCATGGCCGATGTCGTGGAGGACCGCGCCGACCTGATGCGCACGGTCGGCGCCCACCTCGAACCCCTGCTCCTGAGCTACGCGGGGGACGGCGGGCGGAGCGGTACGACGGCGGTCATCGAGCGGGTGGTGGAGCGCGTGCCGCTCCTCACCACGACGACCGAGGACGGTTTCAGCCATCGTCTCTGGGCCGTCACCGATCCCGAGGAGCAGGCGGAGATCGAGTCCGACCTCTCCCACCACCAGGCCCTGATCGCCGACGGCCACCACCGCTGGGCGACGTATCTGCGGCTCCAGCAGGAGCAGTCCGGGCCCGGCCCCTGGGACTTCGGTCTCGTCCTGCTCGTCGACACCGCCCGTTATCCGCTGCGGGTCCGCGCCATCCACCGGCTGCTGCACCGCCTTCCGGTCGAGCGGGCGCTCGGCGCCCTCGACGGCGGGTTCCGCGTCCGGCCGGTCGACGGGCCCCTGGACCGGGCGCTCGACGCCCTCGCGGAGGCCGCCGAGGAGAGCAACGCCTTCCTGCTCGCGGGCGACGGCCGGTTCCACCTGGCCGACCGGCCGGACGGGGAGCTGCTGGCGCGCACGGTCCGCGCGGACCGGCCGGCGGCCTGGCGTGCGCTGGACGCGACCGTGCTGCACTCCACGCTCCTGGACGATGTGTGGGGCATCCCGGACACCCCCGAGGAGATCGCCTACATCCACGACGCGGCAGCGGCGGTCGAACAGGCCGAACGGCACGGAGCCACGGCGGTACTGATGCACCCCGTACGCGAGGACGTGGTGCGGGACCTGGCCCGGCAGGGCGTCACGATGCCCCGCAAGTCGACCTCGTTCGGCCCCAAGCCGGCCACGGGTCTTGTGCTGCGGAGCCTGGGCGTCGACTGAGTCCGGGCGGGCGAGGGCTACGGCCGGACGCAACGCAGAAGAGGGCGGCACCCACCGGGTGCCGCCCTCTTCCTCTGTCCCTACCGCATCAGCGGCGAGGCTCAGCCCTTCGCGGGCCCGTCCTCGTCGTCGTCATCCTCGTCGTCCTGGTCCTCGTCGTCGTCCGCAGCCGGGGCCGGGGCCTCCGTGGCCCGCTCCTCGACGTGGGCCGGCTCGGCGGGGTGCTCGTCGTCGCCGAGCGCGTCGACGAATTCGACACCGTCGAGTTCGGCGAGCCGGTCGGACGCGTCGGTCGCACCGTCCTTGTCGGCTTCCAGGGCCTTGCCGAACCACTCACGGGCCTCGTCCTCGCGGCCGGCTTCCAGGAGCGCGTCGGCGTAGGCGTACCGCAGACGCGGCGTCCACGAGTGCACGGCGCTGGAGGCGAGCTCGGGGCTCTGCAGCGTCACGATCGCAGCATCGATCTGCCCCATGTCCCTGCGGGCGCCCGCAGCGACCAGACGCATCTCGACCTGCCCGGCCTTGTCCAGCTTCTGCACCTCGGGCTCGCCGGCCATGGCCATGGCGCGCTCGGGGCGGCCCAGTCCACGCTCGCAGTCGGCCATGACGGGCCACAGGTCCACGGAACCGGTCATCCGGCGCGAGGCACGGAACTCCGCCAGCGCCTCCGCGTACTTCTGGGTGGCGTACGCGGCGAAGCCCGCGGCCTCCCGCACCGCGGCGACCCTCGACGCCAGCCGAAGGGCGATGCGCGAGTACGCGTACGCCTGCTCGGGGTCCTCGTCGATCAGACGGGCGACCATGACGAGGTTCCGTGCGACATCCTCGGCGAGGGTCTTCGGCAGGCTCATCAGCTCCTGCCGGACATCCTTGTCGATCTCGTCACCGGTGACGTCGTCCGGAATGGGGAGCCGCTTGATCGGCTCACGGTCCCGGTCGTCACGCCCCTGGTAGCCCCCGCGGTCGTCCCGCTGGCCGCCACGGTAGCCACCGCGGTCGCCGCCCCGGTCGTTGTCACGACGCGGACCACGGTCCCGGTCGCGGCCACGGTCGTCGCGGCGGAAGCCGCCACCGCTGCTGGGGCGGTCGTCGTCGCGACGCGGCCCGCGCGGCCGG
>NZ_JAERUC010000135.1 GCF_016745505.1 Streptomyces silvae
AGGAGCGGCGGATCGGCGCGCGCCTGTTCGCCCGTACCAGTCGCAAGGTCGAGCTCACCCCCATCGGGACGCAGTTGCGCGACGACCTCAGCGTGGGCTACCGGCGGATCATCGACGGCACCCGTGCGGCCACGACTGCCGCCCAGGGCGGCACGAGCACGCTGACCCTGGGGCTGTACGGCCCCCAGGCGCACGACTGCGCGCACATCATCAACCTCTTCCGCGCCCGGCACCCCGAGGTCGACCTCCAGATCCGGGAGGTCCACTTCACCGACCCCTTCGGACCCCTCCGCAACGGCTCGGTGGAGGTGGCGACCTCCTGGCTGCCAGTCCGTGAGCCGGACCTCACGGTCGGCCCGCTGGTGGTCACCGACCCGCTGCTCCTCATGGTGGCCGCCGACCATCCCCTCGCCTCCCGCGAGACGGTCGGCATGGAGGACCTGGCTGACTGGACCCTGCCGCACTCCGCGCTGCCCGTCCCCGAGTACTGGCTGCAGACACTGGTCCCCACCCACACCCCCAGCGGCCGGCCGATCCGGCGCGGCCCTAAGGTCTCCACCTTCCAGGAGGTCGCCGCCGTGGTCGCGGCGGGCGAGGCGATCTCTCTGGTGCACGGCGACGCCGCCCGCTACTACCCCTGGCCGGGCCTTCGGTATCTCCATCCGTACGACGCCCCGACGGGACGCTGGGCCCTCATATGGCCCACGGCCGCCGAGACGGCTCTCGTCCGCGCGCTCGCCCGGGTCGCGGAGGAGGCGGGGCCGCGCAGGGGGTGACGGGGCGCGGGGCGCCTGTCCGGGGCGTGAGGGACCGGTCCGGGACTCGGTCCGGGGTACGGAGCCTGAGGCCCGGTCAGAGGCTCCGCCGCGGATCGGTGAGGCGGGCGGCCGAGGCGATCGCGGCGCGGGCCTCCTGTTCGGTGAGGCCCGTGCCGACCGCGGCGTCGGTGAGGGCGTCCGCGAGGGCGTCGCCGAAGCCGTGTTCGTACGCGCGGCAGGCCGCCCAGAACAGACGGGTGTTGCGCTGGCCCTCGTGTGCGGCCCGTACGAACTGGACCAGGCCCTGCCCCTGCCGGTCGGGTGTCGCGTGGCCGGCGGTGGCGTGGTGCGGGCGCGGCGGGGGCGTGAGCAGGCGCAGGAGGGCGCGGGGGCAGGGCGCGGGGGCGAAGTGAGCCGTGCCGGGCGCGAGCCGGTAGCGGCCGTGGGTCGTGACCGAGCCGGGGCCGACCAGATAGCCGCCCGCCCCCCGTACGTCGATGCCGGGTGCGAGGCGGCTCGCGGAGTTGGGCACGGAGACGCCGGACGGTCCTGTCAGCCAGAGGTGCCGGCCGCCGCTGGGTGTGAGCACGGTGACGGTGGCCGGGATGGTGAACAGGTGCTGGAGCGCCAGGTGCTGGAGGGCGGCGACGGAGTCGTTGCCGTGGGCGGTGTCGATGTCGAGGTCGATGCCGATGAGACGGTGCGGCTCCCGCCCGCAGGCGATGCCGTACCCGGTGGCCCTGGGCGCGGCGGCGAAGAGCGCGCGGACGGCCGCCGGGTCGGTGGTGGCGTCGTGGACCCCGTGGCCGGGCAGCCCGCAGGCGCCCCGGCAGTGCACGGGAGGGTCCTCGTCGTGGTGGGGGGAGCGCAGTGCGGGGAGCTTGGTGGCGGACAGCGGGAAGACGGGGAGCCCACGTTCGGCGGCGGAGAGTGCGTGGGCGAGGGCCAGGGTGGCGGTCTGCCGGTGGGTGGTGGCCATGGAGCCATTTTCGTACAAGCGTTCGAAGAATGGAAGAGGGGCCCGTCAGGCGGGTTCGACGGGACGGCCCGGGAGGTTTATCGGGTGTTCCTCATACGTGCGGGGGAATCGCGCGTTCTGGGTGGTTCGCCGGGGATGCGGTGGGCAGTTCTGCTCCCGCGACGTCGTGATCAGCACCGGGGCGGTCGGCCAACCGCTCCGGAACCCAGCCGTATCGAGCAGCGTTCTCGCTTCCTGGAGGAATTGACATGGCACGTATCCGTACCGCTCGCGCCCTCGCCGCCGTCGCCGCTCTGCCTCTCGCCGCCGCGTTGTTCGGAGGGGTGGCGGTCGCCGACAACGGCGCGTTCGCGAACGACGGATCGAACGCGGCGGTGGCGACCATCGGGAACGGAGGCGTCGGCGGGAACAACTCCGGCAACTCGTCCACGTCCCAGCAGCAGGCCGTCGGCCTCGGTGCCTCCAACCACAGCAACACGGTGCAGGTCAGCCACTCGCCGTTCGCCTACATCGACCAGTCCACGTACAACGTCTACGTGACCTTCACGCCGCTCTGGGTGAACTGACCGGGGGCCCGTGCGGTGGCGTCGCGCCGCTGCCGCACGGGCCGCCCCTCGTGAGGGAGGAGGGGCGGACCCTGGGGTGAGGACCCTGACGTGGGCGGCCCCACCCTCCACCTTCAGGAGGTGGGGCCCGCCCGGCCCCTACAACCTGAGGCGGACGTGGCTTCGGGACCTGGGGCCGATCCCCTCGTCCGCCCCCGCTCCTAGCGTGGAGTTCATGACCACGCCAGTCTGCACCGGCGCCTCCAGGGCGGCCGCTGCCTCCGCCGGACACCGCCGCTACCCGTCGTTCTCGTCGTACGTGCGGGCCCGGGGCCCCGTACTGCTGCGCACCGCGCGTTCCCTCACCGCGAACCCGAGCGACGCCGAGGACCTGCTGCAGACCGCGCTCACCAAGACGTACGTCGCCTGGGAGCGGATCGAGGACCACCGGGCGCTCGACGGTTACGTCCGCCGCGCCCTGGTGAACACCCGTACCTCGCAGTGGCGCAAGCGCAAGGTCGACGAGTTCGCCTGCGAGGAGGTGCCCGAGAGGGAGGCCGCCCCCGCGCCGGACCCGGCCGAGCAGCAGACGCTGCACGACGCGATGTGGCGCGCCGTGCTCAAGCTCCCGGACCGCCAGCGGGCCATGGTCGTCCTGAGGTACTACGAGGACCTCAGCGAGGCCCAGACGGCCGAGGTGCTGGGCGTCTCCATCGGTACGGTCAAGAGCGCCGTGTCCCGGGCGCTCGGGAAGCTCCGCGAGGACCCCGGGCTGACCCCGGTCCGTTGACCGGCGCTGACCCGACGCTGACCGACGCCCCTTCGCGCCGCCGGCCTCGAATCCCCCGGCGCCGCCCGCCCCGACGCCTTCCGTGCAGGTGATCCGCGTCCTTCCCGCCGCCCTCCTCCGGCCCGTTTCTTCCGGCCGACACCGATTCGTACTCCCGGGAGTAGTGACATACCGCGTGGTATGTGCGCAGAATCAGCGGAAACCTACCGCCGCGTAGCGCCCACCGGGAGGACGCCGTGCTCAGCACCATGCAGGACGTACCGCTGACTGTCACCCGCATCCTGAGCCATGGGATGACCATCCACGGGAAGTCGCAGGTCACGACCTGGACCGGAGAGCCGGAGCCGCACCGGCGAAGCTTCGCCGAGATCGGGCGGCGAGCCACCCAGCTCGCCCACGCCCTGCACGACGAACTCGGCATCGACGGCGACCAGCGGGTCGCCACCCTCATGTGGAACAACGCGGAGCACGTGGAGGCGTACCTCGCCATCCCGTCGATGGGCGCGGTGCTCCACACCCTGAACCTCCGGCTGCCCGCCGAGCAGCTGGTCTGGATCGTCGAGCACGCCGACGACAAGGTCGTCATCGTCAACGGTTCGCTGCTGCCGCTCCTCGCGCCACTGCTCCCCCAGCTGACCTCCCTCGACCATGTCGTCGTCTCGGGCCCCGGTGACCGCTCCGTGCTGGACGGCGCGTCGGTGCGGGTGCACGAGTACGAGGAGCTGATCGCCGGCCGGCCCACCACGTACGACTGGCCCGAGCTGGACGAACGCCAGGCCGCCGCCATGTGCTACACCTCCGGCACCACCGGGGACCCCAAGGGCGTCGTCTACTCCCACCGCTCGATCTACCTGCACTCCATGCAGGTCAACATGTGCGAGTCGATGGGCCTGACGGACAAGGACACCACCCTGGTCGTGGTCCCGCAGTTCCACGTCAACGCCTGGGGACTGCCGCACGCGACGTTCATGTCCGGCGTCAACATGCTGATGCCGGACCGTTTCCTCCAGCCCGCGCCGCTCGCCGACATGATCGAGCGCGAGCGCCCGACGCACGCCGCCGCCGTCCCCACCATCTGGCAGGGACTGCTCGCCGAGGTCACCGCCAACCCCCGCGACCTCACCTCCATGGCCAACGTCACGATCGGCGGCGCCGCCTGTCCGCCCTCCCTGATGGAGGCGTACGACAAGCTCGGTGTCCGCCTCTGCCACGCCTGGGGCATGACGGAGACCTCGCCGCTCGGCACCATGGCCAACCCGCCCGCCGGGCTGACCGAGGAGCAGGAGTGGCCCTACCGCATCACCCAGGGCCGCTTCCCGGCCGGTGTCGAGGCGCGGCTCGTCGGACCCGGCGGCGAACACCTCCCGTGGGACAACGAGTCGGCCGGTGAGCTGGAGGTGCGGGGAGCCTGGATCGCCGGCGCGTACTACGGCGGTGCCGACGGCGAGGCGCTGCGGCCCGAGGACAAGTTCAGCGAGGACGGCTGGCTGAAGACCGGCGACGTCGGTGTCATCAGCGAGGACGGGTTCCTCACGCTGACGGACCGCGCCAAGGACGTCATCAAGTCCGGCGGCGAGTGGATCTCCAGCGTCGAGCTGGAGAACGCCCTGATGGCGCACCCGGACGTTGCCGAGGCCGCCGTCGTGGCCGTCCCGGACGAGAAGTGGGGCGAGCGCCCGCTCGCGACGGTCGTCCTCAAGGAGGGCGCCACCGCCGACTACGAGGCGCTGAAGGTGTTCCTCGCCGAGTCGGGCATCGCCAAGTGGCAGCTGCCGGAGCGCTGGTCGGTCATCGCGTCCGTACCGAAGACGAGCGTCGGGAAGTTCGACAAGAAGGTGATCCGCAAGCAGTACGCGCAGGGCGAGCTGGACATCACGCAGCTCTGAGCCGGCCGGCCCGCGTACGTCACCGGGTCACGGCACAGGACGAGGGCGGTACGGGAAGATCCGTACCGCCCTCGTCGTGCGCGCCCGATGGTGCCGGGGCGTCAGTTCGTCCCTATCTTCGCGAGCAGGTCCACGATCCTGGACTGCACCTCGTCGCTGGTCGAGCGCTCGGCGAGGAAGAGCACCGTCTCCCCGGAGGCGAGCCTCGGCAGGTCCGCCTCCTCCATGCCGGCGGAGGTGTAGACGACCAGCGGCGTGTGGTTCAGCGAGCCGTTGGCGCGGAGCCAGTCGATGATCCCGGCGCGCCGGCGGCGTACCTGCATCAGGTCCATCACCACCAGGTTCGGGCGCATCCGGGTCGCGATGTCGACCGCCTCGCTGTCGCCCGACGCCCGGGCGACCTGCATGCCGCGCCGCTCCAGCGTCTCGGTCAGCGCCAGGGCGATCTCCTCGTGCTCCTCGATCACCAGGACCCTCGGGGGGTGCTGGTCGCTGTCGCGCGGGGCGAGCGCCTTGAGGAGCACGGCCGGGTCGGCGCCGTACGCCGCTTCCCTGGTCGCCTGCCCCAGGCCGGCCGTCACCAGCACCGGGACCTCCGCCGCCACGGCCGCCTGTCGCAGCGACTGGAGCGCCGTACGGGTGATCGGGCCGGTCAGCGGGTCGACGAACAGCGCGGCGGGGAACGCCGCGATCTGGGCGTCCACCTCCTCGCGGGAGTGCACGATCACCGGGCGGTAGCCGCGGTCGCTGAGGGCCTGCTGGGTGGAGACGTCCGGGGCGGGCCAGACGAGCAGCCGCCGCGGGTTGTCCAGCGGCTCCGGGGGCAGCTCGTCATCGACGGGCTGCGGCTGCGGGCGGTTGGCCACCTCGACGGCGCCACCGGGGCCGTCCAGCGGCTCCGGGCCCTCGGCACCCGCGTCGGGGGCGCCTATCGCGTACGAGCGTCCCTCGGAAGCGGGCGGGGAGATCAGCTGCCCGGAACCCTGCACCGTGCTCCCCTGGGCGGCACCGGGCTGCGGCGGTACGGGGGCCGGGGCGGGCTGCGGCGGCACCGGAGCCATGGCCGCCGGGGCCGGGCGCTCGGCCTCGGGCGGGGCAGCGAGCTTACGGCGCCGCCCGGCACCGCTGAGCGTCTGGTTCTGCTGATGCGCGAGGTGCTGCGCGAAGGGCACGCCCTGGCCCAGCGTCCGCACGCTGAACGCACGCCCCTGGGTCGAGTCCGAGGACGGCATGGGCGCCTCGGCGGGCAGCGGCTGGCGTCGCGCGTCCGGCACGGGGGCCGGCGCGTCGCCGTCGGCCGGATGCGGCTCCGGGGCGGGAGCGGGCTCGGGCGCGGGCGCCCCGGCCTGGGCCGCGACGGTGCCCGTGGTGTGCGCGGTGCTGCCGGGGGCTGCCCAGGCCTCGTCGCCGGCCTCCTCGGGGGTCTGCGCGACCGGACCCTGCACCGGGGCGACGCCCTGCGCCCAGTCGGGCTGCGGCGGGACGGCGGGCAGCGGCTGCCCGGGAACGGGGTGCCCGGGGCCGGCCTGCGGCTCCGGCGCCTCCGCGGGCCGTGCCCTGCGGCGGCCGGACGGCACGGGGTGCGGCTGCGGAGGGGTGTGGTCCGCGTCCGGAGCGGTCCGTACGGCGTCGTGGCGCTCGGGGAGCGGCCCTTCCGCGGCCGGGAGCGGCTGACCAGCGGCGGGCGCCTGCCGGTTCGCGGCCGGAACCGGCTGCGGGGCGGGCGAGGCCGGGGCGGCGGTCGGCGGGGCCACCACGGGCGAGCCCGGGGCGACCGGCGGGATCCGGTCCGCCGCGGCGGGCGGCAGCGCGAAAGCGGTACGCGGCCCCGACGGCTCGGCCGCGGCGGCGCGTTCCTGCGCGGCGGCGAGAGCGCGGCGGGCCCGCCGTCCTCCGGGCTGCTGCGCCGACTGCTCCTGGCGCGGCTGCTCCTGCTGCCCGGCGGCCTCGGACGAGGCGAGGGCGGGCAGCGCCGGCCTGCCGCCGCCGTGGCGCGCGGAGGCGTTCTGCGGCACGCCCTGGGGAGGCACGGTCTGCCCGCGCTGCGGACGGCCGCCACCTCCCTGCGCGCCCTCGGCCGCCGTGACCACGGACCCCTCGGAAGGCGCGGAGGCCGCGGCGGGGAGCGCCAGCGCCTGCCGGGCCTGCTCGGGTGCCGCGTCCGTACCGGTCTCCGCGGGGCTGGGCCGGCCGCGCCTGCGACCGGAGCCCTCGCTCGGCCGATGCGGGGTCAGTTCCTGTCCCTGGGGCTGCTCCTGCGGGGCCGGGGACCCACGGCGCGCCCTGCGCCGCCCGGTCGGCTCCGCCGCGGCGGTGTCACCGGACTCCGGGCCGTCCGCCGCCGCGTCTACGGGGCTGTCCAGGAACGCGTCCGTCGACGCCCTGCGCGCCCGACGCCGGCCGCCCTGTGCGGGCTGCTGCGGGGCGGGCTCCGCTACGGCGGCCTCCTCGGGCACCGCGAGCGGTGCGGGCGGCGTGACGGTTCCCGCGCCCGTACCGAGCGGGACTTCGAGGACGTACGCGCTGCCGCTCATCCCGGCCATCTCGTGCGTCTGGAGGACACCGCCGTGCGCCCGTACGATCCCGCGCACGATCGGCACGTGCACCGGGTCGCCCCCGGCGAACGGCCCGCGCACCTCGATCCGTACGACGTCACCGCGCTGCGCAGCGGCCACCACGACCGTGGAGTCGACGTAGCCGCCGCCCGGCACCGGCCGGGCCTTGCCGGTCGAGTCGACACCGGCCACGTCGGCGACGAGATGGGCGAGCGCCGTGATCAGCCGGCCCGCGTCGACCTCGGCCTCGATCGGCGGGGCGTGCACCGCGAACTGCGCCCGCCCGGGGCCGATCAGCTCGACGGCACCGTCGATGCCCGCGGTCACCACCGCGTCGAGCAGCACCGTCTGCTTGACGAGCTCCTCGGCGCCGGTGTCCAGGCGCTGGTAGCTCAGCACGTTGTCGACGAGCGTCGTCATGCGCGCGTAACCCGCGGCGAGATGGTGCAGGATCTGGTTGGCCTCGGGCCAGAGCTGGCCGGCCGGGTCGGCGGCGAGGGCCGACAACTCGCCGCGCAGCTCCTCCAGCGGCCCGCGCAGGGACTCGCCCAGCACGGCGGTCAGCTGGGTGTGCTGGGCTTCGAGTGAAGTGAGGCGCTCCGACTGCTCCTCCAGCTCGGAGGCGTACCGCTCGGTCCGGTCGGCGGACTCGGCCGCGTGCCGCTCGGTGAGCGCGGCGACCTCGGCGCGGTGGCTCTCGGTGAGCTCGGCGATCTCGGCGGCGTGCCGCTCGGTCAGCCCGGCGACCTCGTCGGTGTGCTGCTGTGTCAGTTCCTCGTACGGCCTGCGGTCGGTGAACGTCATGACGGCGCCGACCAACTGGTCGCCGTCCCGCACCGGCGCGGTCGTCAGGTCCACCGGGACCTGCGCGCCGCTCTTGGACCAGAGCACCTGCCCGCGCACCCGGTGCTTGCGACCGGAGCGCAGGGTGTCGGCGAGCGGCGACTCCTCGTACGGGAACGGCTCGCCCTCCGCGCGCGAGTGCAGGATCAGCGGGTGGAGCTCCTTGCCGCCGAGGTCGCTGGCGCGGAAGCCGAGGATGTGGGCGGCGGCGGGGTTGACCAGGACGACCCGGCCGTCCGTGTCCGTGCCGACGACACCTTCGGAGGCGGCCCGCAGGATCATCTCGGTCTGGCGCTGCGAACGGGCCAGCTCGGCCTCGGTGTCGACGGTGCCGGAGAGGTCCCGTACGACGAGCATGAGCAGTTCGTCGCCGGTGTAGCTGGAGTGGATGTCGTTGTAACCGGCCTGGCCGCTGTCCAGGGAGGCACTGGTGACCTCGACGGGATACTCCGTGCCGTCGGTCCGGCGCGCGGTCATCCGCGTCGGCTTGGTCCTGCCCTGCTCGTCCGCAGCGTCCGGCCTGCGCATCGACCCCGGGATCAGCCTGGAGTCGAACTCCGGAAGCAGATCGAGCAGTCCGCGCCCCACGAGCGCGGTGCCCGGGGTCTCGAACATTTCGAGGGCGATGGTGTTGGCGTTGACGACCGTGCCGTTGCAGTTGACGAGCAGGAGCCCGTCCGGGAGGGCGTCGAGTATGGCTGCGAGGCGAGCAGCGCCTCGGGATGGCCTGCTGCTCACGAGACGCTTCCTCCCTGAATACCGCACCTTGCCGACAGCGGGCCCCATCCTGCCCCTCGGGCCTCAGGCTGTCACTGGAGGAGTCTAAAGGCAGGGAGCGCATGGCGGGCGGCGGATGAGGGGGAGCTCTCACCAAGGTTCTGTGCACACGGTGTACGCCGGTGGCCTGTGCCACGACGGCGAGCGCCCCCTCTGACGTGCGCGGATGCGCCCCGGTGGTCCGCCGGGGACCACCCCGGACGGCACCGGAACCGGGCCGGCAAGGCGTCCGGGGCGCCCCTTTCGCGCCCCGGTGCGCGCCGTCGGACCCTGCCGAAGTCCCCGGCGCACGCCCCGCCGAACCGGCTACACCGCTGAGCCGAACCGGCTACCCGGTGGCGCGGGAGCGGCTACCGCGCGGAGGGCAGTACGGGCACGAGGCTGTTCCAGCGCGAGATCTCGCAGCCGTTGGCCCGGCTGAAGCGCGCGTCGACGTCCTCGCCCTGCCAGGTGCCCTGGACCCGGGCGGCGGCCGGGCCGCCGGCCTGCTGGGTGCACATGGCGTTGCGGTCCGTGGCCACGAACGGGTTGTCCCCCGCCTCGGCGGCCTCGTCCAGCAGGTCGCAGGCGCGCTGCGCGGCGGGGTGGCTGCCGCCGGCCGGGTCGCACTCCAGCTCGAAGACGCCGTCGGCCGCCGGGTTGCCGGACTCCGAGACCGTCACGGTGAGCCGGGTCGTGGTGTCCCGCGCCGTCGGCCAGTCCCCGTGGAGCACGGGGAGCGGGGGCAGCGGTACGAGAGGGGACGCGGCCGTGGCGGCGGGCGCGGCGGCGGACAGCACGGCCAGGGAGGCGACGGCGGTGAGGGTGAGACGGCGCAGCATGCGGGGCTCCTGTTGTTCTGGCGCGCCCAGGAGCGCGCCGGGCCTGCTCCGGTACGCGCCGGGTGGAGGCGCGGGCCGGGCACACGGGGGTGACGGACGAGGGCGGAGCCCTCGTCCTCTCTAACGCTCCTTACGCCCGCACGTTGCGCAACTCGGGTTGGGCCGACCGGAAGAGTCCCCACGAACATCTGATCGATGGTCCGGCGGGCCGGGCGGGAACACCGGACCGGTGACCCCGGCCGGAGCCCGGACGGACACCCCCGCAGGGCGCTTTGCCTCGCCGCCCACCTGCCTAGTACCGTGGGCGGCGATTGGTGACACCGCGCTCGTCTGTGTCATCATCTGCACGCACCACCCGCGCTTGCGCGGGGTGTGCTGGAGGCGTCGCCTAGTCCGGTCTATGGCGCCGCACTGCTAATGCGGTTTGGGTCTTAAAGCCCATCGAGGGTTCAAATCCCTCCGCCTCCGCAGCAACCCGAAGCCCCGTGCCCCAGGCACGGGGCTTCGGTCGTACCCGGGCCGCGGAAGGTCGTCTCAGAACGCTGTTTCCGCAGGTCAGCAGCTGTCTGGGTAATGGATTTCGCGTCACGGCGCAGGTCATGTAATGTTGTTCTCGCAACGCCGACAGGGCAGAAAAGCCCGGGAGGCGGGACCGAGGCTCAGGCCAAGGACACGCACTCGTAGCTTAACGGATAGAGCATCTGACTACGGATCAGAAGGTTGCAGGTTCGAATCCTGCCGAGTGCACAGCAGGCGAGAGGCCCCCAGGAGAAATCCTGGGGGCCTCTCGCGTTGTCGTACGGCGGCGAAACGCACCCCGTGGACCGTGTCCGCTCGTGCCGCTCGGGGGCGTGTGCCGAGGCGGCGCGTACAGGCGGGGGCATAAGTGGCGCACGGCTGGGGGGCAGGGCTCGGCAGGAGGAGTGCATGGTGGGGTTGGCCGGGCCGGCCTCACGTGCGGGGCCACGAGGGCAAGCACCTCATCACGAGCTCGCTGAAGGGGGACACTCATGTCGACGGATGTCGCGCTGCACTTTGACCGTGTCCGCACGAAGGGGTCTCACAATGACCTCCGCCTGTGCATCGGTACTTACCAACACGGCTGCGACTCCTACTACTTTGCGTTGGACGACTCTCCAAGCGTCCCCGGAGGCCTTGGCCACAGGCTCTCGCGCCTGCTGGAGCAGTGGAGTTCGCAGGTTGCCGACCTCAGGGGCGGAGGCGGTACTGCCTACCTGCCGTACGACTTCTCCGACCAGTGCACGGCCTGGCTCCGTGTGACGTCTGCCGATGGGGAGGCCGCCGAGGTCCAGGCTGGTTGGAGCTTGATCGAAGGCTGGGGAATCTATCCCTCCGACTACCTCCCGGCAGCACCTGCCGTGTCGGACTTCGACCCGATCACCGGGGCCCGAGTCGAGTGCTCGCTGGTCGCCCTCGCGGCACGTATCAAGGCCAACCGTGCCACGCTCGAAGCCACGGGGGCATAGCGAGCCAGGAGTCTCCCCACTTCGTCAAAGCGCCCGGCTGCTGCGCTCCGGCCCGCCGGGCGTGTGCAAAGCCCGTCGGGCTAAGACCACCGCTTGATGATCTTTGCTGGGCTTTCCGGGGCCGCCCACACCTGGATCCGGATCTGCTCAGTGGTCTCGGGGCTCTCGTGAGAGTCGACGTCAGCCTTAGCCGCCCGAGCCAAGTTGCTCCGGGACACGCGGATGCGGTTCCAGCCAGGTGGGACCTCGAAGGTAGCCGCTTCGGGGGCGTAGTCCGTGCAGCCCAGAACCGTCAGATGGCCCAACGACACATCGAGGCTGGCCTCAACGACGTGATCGAATTCCGAGCTGTCATCACTCGGCTCCTGAGGGAGAACGACGACAGTGACGGATACGTCGACATTGACCACCGTGCCGACGCCAAGCGCGTCCGGTGCAACAGCGAGGTGATCGGCAACGGCCTGTTCAGTCCATGCGTCGCTCAGATCGCCGTCCGAATCCGCGTCGGATACGTGTATCTGGAAGTAGTCGGCGAAGAGGGTGAGCTCTGTCGTTGTCGTCATGGCGGCACAGTCCCATGCGGCACTGACAGCCGGGCGTCGAGGGCCTGGCGTCAGTGCCTGGCACCCACACCGTCGTTCGTCTGCCGTGCGTCAACTCCTTCGATCAGGAGCGGAGCGTGTCCGTGGCCGGGCGCAGAGTCTCCTGTGGACGGTGACGACTCCGCCCGCCCCCGACGCACCGTGGATCAGCAGGTGCTCCTCGTCTCCGGGGGTGATCGGCCTGCCGCAGCGGTCGCACATCAGCGGCATTCCTGTTCCTTCGGGCAGGACAGGCAGCTGCGGGGGAACCAGCGGACCACCGATCCATGTACCTCGATCAGTTGCGGGCCGAGGTCGCGGACCGCCCCGGTGCACAGGGTCGTACCGCAGAAGACGCAGTGCACGCCTCGCTGCTGCTGTGCGGACAGCGCCACGATCGGCGGCAGCGTGACGAG
This sequence comes from Streptomyces silvae, assembly GCF_016745505.1. GTDB lineage: Bacteria > Actinomycetota > Actinomycetes > Streptomycetales > Streptomycetaceae > Streptomyces > Streptomyces silvae. The sequence continues at coordinate 12,439 of NZ_JAERUC010000135.1, forward strand.
CCGCCTGTCGGGCGGGGAGTCCGGGGTGGAAGGATGGCGCATGGTCGGTCTCCTGGTGATCTCAGGGTTCTGACTGGCCCCGGCCATGTGGAGGTGCGAACTCCGGGCCGGGGCCGTTCTGTTGCTACGGGACCGTTGGTCGGCCTCGCGAGAACGAAGTTAAACCCCGGGCTTGAATCGCGTCAAGCCCGGGGTTTACAGTCGTGTTGGCCGCGCCGCTGGAGGGAGCGCGGGAATGACGAATGACCCTGAGCAGACCCAGGAGGTGAAGCGCCTCGTGGAAGCCATCGCGGCATTCAGGGACATCGAGGACGACGAGGCGTGCGCCGTGGCGGTGTCGCGGGCGTTGGAGGACTGGCCCAGCTACCAGACGAAACTCCGACAACTGCGGCAGCAGCGCGTCAATGCCCTGAAGGAACAAGGCAGGACATGGAAGGAAATCGGGCAGCTCCTCGGAGGTATCTCCGCCGCTCGTGCCCAGCAGATCGGCAAGGGCCAGAGCGGAGCGCAGCGGCGCAGGGCCGACCGGGAAGCGCAAGGGCCTGCCGCCGGATGAGAACGGCCGGGCGGTGTGGAGACCGCCGCCCGGCCGTAGCGACCGGCGGGTCATCACTCTGCCGATCCGAGATTCACCCTGACGAGAAGGATTCGCGTCCGATCGTTTGGCCAGTACGCGCGTGGTGACCGCACCCATGCCCTGAGCCGTCCGGAACGGCCCTTTCTTCTGTGATCCCCGCGGCCTCGCCGGCCGCCCCACACCCCACGGACTGTGATGCGCCACCCCACCGGCGCGGCTTCGTGCTGCGCTTCTTCAGCATGCCCGGATTCGGCATGGATCCCCGTGCCCCGCCCCTTGCAAGAGCTCGACACGACGGCCTCCCGCCGCGCTCAGCCGGGCGCGTGGCTGCGGGCCGTGGTGTGGCTCGTCGAGGCGGGCCTGCACCGACGTGCCGGGGCGACGACGCTGGCCGTCGCGCGCGATCTGGCCGGGCGGATGGACTACGGGCTCGGCCTCGTCCTGTACGACCTGGAGGGCACCGCTGCCCGATGCGGGGTGTCGGCGGCGACGGTGAAGCGACACGTCCGGGTGTTGCGGGAGCTGGGCGCGCTGGTGTGGCAGCGGCACGGGACCAAGCGGAACCTGCACCTGCCCGGCCGCCGGTACGCGGGCATGGCGACGATCTACGCGGCGACGATCCCGGCCGCGTACGACTCGGCGATGGGCCACCGTCTGGAGGGCGCCGGGTACGGGGCGCGGGTGTGCGGGGTGACGGATGCGGGCCGGGATCGTGCGGTGGAAGCCGCGCAGGAGAGGCGTCGGGCTGTGGATAACTCGGCTTCGGGAAAGCGCAGTTCAGGCGGCTGTGCGCCCCATTCTTCCGCGCCCCACCACGACCGACGTACAGCTGATGTGAGTGGGAAGTCGAACTACACGTCGCGCAGGCGCGCGACAGCCGATCGCGGGCGGCGGCGGTCTCCGCTCCAGGTCGCCTGTGACATCGCCGTCGCCCGGCAGGTGCGACCACTCGTGGACTGGACGCAGTGCGAGGGGTTGCGTCGCCTCGCGTATGCGCTGCGCCCGCTCATCGACCGGGGCCTTGATGTCCGCGACATCGCGGCGGAGCTCTGCGGCTCGGCCGTCGGGTGGCGGCCGGTCCGACCGGCGGCCTGGATCACTGCGGTTCTGGCGCGTGATCGGGAAGTGCCCTTGGGACATGGGGATGCGGAGCCGCCGGAGGCGTTCCGGCGGGCCGTGACCGAGGTGCGGGAGTCGTCCGCCGAGTCCGCCGGCGGCGCGGTGCCGGTGGACGGCATCGACGGGCTGACGCGTACGGAGGTCGTCCAGTTACGGTCGGCCGCTGTGACGGACCCGGGGCTGGTGCTGGCCGCTCTGGAGAACCTCGGTGAGAGGGACACCCGCCGTCTCTACACGAACCGGATCGTGGAGGAGGTGCTGGTGTACGAGTTCACCGGGGTGCGCCGTGCCCGTATCGATCGTGGACGACCAGGAGCGTGAGGGAGGCTGCCGTTGATCGGCGCCCGTTCCCGGTCCTGCCGGGCGTACCGTGGCGGCGTGGCACACGATGACCTGGGACGGACCCTGCGCCGTTTGCGTCGGCTGGGCTCCCTCACGCAAGAAGAGCTGGCTGAGCGGTCCGATGTGTCCGTCGATGTCATTCGGCAGCTCGAACAAGGGCGGAAGCATTCGGCCCGCCTCCCCACACTCCACGCGTTGGCGAACGGCCTTGGTGTGGAGCTGACCACGCTTCTGGGTGACCCGCCCGCCGTGACCTCCACCGGGGAGAGCGACGGGCCGCGCTTCGTGGCGGTGCGCCGCGCCATCATGCCGGTGCTCTGGCAGCCGGCGCCGGAGCCGCCAGGTCCCGACTTCTCGTTGGACCTTCTGCGCGAGCAGATCGCGGACGGTTGGACCCAGTACCACTCCGCCGAGTTCGACACGGTGATGAAGGCGCTGCCGGAGCTGATTGCGGATGCGCGTGGGGCTGCGGCCTCGGACAACGAGGCCGACCGGCGGGCCGGGTCTGCGGCTCTGGGCAAGGCACTTCAGCTCGCCGGGCACGTCGCCGTGCGCATGGGTAAGACCGACCTCGCTCTCATCAGTCTGGAACGCGCGACAGAGGCTGCGGGACAGTCCTCCGACCCGCTGCTCCTGCCGATGATCGTCAACTCCACGGCGTGGACCTATCAGCGGCAAGGGCGTTTGGAAGACGCGTTGAGCATCGCCCTCCGCGCCGCCGACGACATGGCGGACCAGGGGCATACCGACGTGGCCGACGGCCTGAAGGTATGGGGTGCGCTGACCATGAGCGCCGCCACGTCTGCCGCCCGGAGCGGCGACTACGAGCGGGCGGCGGCGATGATGGAGACGGCTGAGAAGGAGGCCGCCCGCGTCGCGAAGCTGCCCGACCACGGCGACAACCGCATGGTCAGTGTCTTCAGCCCGTCGTCGGTCCGCATCGAACGCGTCCGGCTTGCCGTCCAGTACGGCCACCCGCAGGATGCCTTGGCGCTGGCCAAGGGGATGCGGCTGAGCAAGGACACGCCGCCGTCCTGGCGGACGTGGCTGTTGCTGGACGTGGCCCGAGCCCACTCGGACACCGGGGACGCGGCCGGAGCGGTGAAGACCCTGGAGTCCTTGCGCCGCGTGGCACCGACGTGGATGCGGCACCACACGCTGGCCGTGGCCATCGTGCGTGACCTCTGGGCGCTCCCCAATCACCCGCCGGGACTCCGGCCGTTGGCAGAGTTCCTGGGGGTCGGCGAATAGCGGGCTGAAAGTGGGACGTTACGCCCCTGTCAGCGTGACCGGCATGTCGCTTCCATGAGAGGACAGCGCTCCGGCGGCCGTGCGACCGGCCCCGGGGCTCGGCCGAGCTGAAAGAGCGGACCGACATGCCGCAATCGGCAACACAGGTTCGCCCGACCGGGCACCCCGGCTACAGCGAGACGCTGCCGCGCGTAGCGGAGAGTGCCGCCATCGCCCGGCGCCTCACGCATGCCGCCCTTTCCTGCTGGGGGCTGGAGGAGTTGGCCGAGGACAGTGCTCTGGTCACGACCGAACTGGTCGCCAACGCCGTACGGCACGCACGGGGAAGATCCATCCGCGTGCTGGTGGAGCGAACCGGCCTGCGGACGGTACGGGTGGCTGTCGCGGACTTCTCCCAGGTACGGCCGGCAGAGCGCGCGGCAGGCGACGACGACGAGGACGGGCGAGGGCTGTTCCTGGTGGCGGCGCTGGCTGCCGACTGGGGGACGGACAAGCGACGTTGGGGCAAGATCGTCTGGGCGGCCCTGGAGGTGTGCGAATGACTCCGGGGGAGATCTCCGGCCGCAGCATGGCCCGGGCACATCTGTCGCAGTTGATCGCCATGTTCGGCACGGACGGGCATCTGCAGATCAGGACGACCCCTGAGCCCGACACATCCGGCGACGGCGAGGCGGAGGACGACGAGCGGGCCTGACTGTCCCGGCCGCCCTGCCTGTACGCCCGGTGTGGCCCCCTCACCGCATGCCTCCCGACCGGGCCCGGTCGACCGCGCTCGGCGGTGCCCGGGCCCCGCAGGCGGCGGATGGTCAGGCTGACTCCGTGAGCGGTGCGATGGCCGGGGTCCGGTTCTGGATGACCGGGCGGCGCTTGGACGGGAGGCCGAACGTCGGGTTGGCCACGCCCCAGGCCGCGCCCTTGCAGACCAGTTCCTTGTAGAGCGCGGCCAGGCGGCCGGTCAGGGCTGCTCGGACGGCTCGGTCGTCGGCGGTGACGTACTGGATCAGGCCTTCCCTGCGGCCCAGGGAGATGCACTGGTTGAAGTAGCGCAGCGGCACCGTCGGGGGCTTTCCGCCGGTCAGGGTGGCCGCGATCGAGTCGGCGGCCTGCCAGGCGGTCGGGATGCCCGAGGCGCACGACATCCGCAGCGGCTTGTCGCCGGGGCCCTGCACCAGGGCCGCGTCGCCGATCGCGTACACGTCCGGGTGCGAGACCGAGCGCATGGCCCCGTCGACCACGATCTGGCCGGTGTCGGAGGCCTCCAGGGCGGTGGCCTTCGCGATCGGGTGGACCGCGAAGCCGGTGGTCCACACCGTGGCCGCGGAGGGGAGGGACGTGCCGTCCGCGGTGGTGACGCGGTCGGCCTCCACGGCGGTGACGGCGGAGTGCTCGTGCACGGTGATGCCGAGATGCGCGAGGACCTTCCGCAGGTGCTGCCGGCCCTTGGGTGAGAACGTGTCGCCGAGCCCGCCGCGGATCGCGAGTGCGACGTCGAGGTCCGGGCGGGTCTCGGCGATCTCGGTCGCCGCCTCCAGGCCGGTCAGGCCGCCGCCGATGACGACCACCGGCGCTCCGGCGTCCAGGCCGGCCAGGCGCTCGCGCAGCCGGAGCGCCCCGGGGCGGCCGGCGATCTCGTACGCGTGCTCGTCGGTTCCGGGGACGCCCTGGCTGTTCCAGCCGCTGCCGAGGGCGTACACCAGGCTGTCGTACTCCAGCTCCCCGGCGCCGTCCGCGTCGGTGACGGCGACGGTCCTGCGGCCGACGTCGACACCGGTGACCTGCGCGAACCTCAGCTCGACGCCGGTGCCCGCGAACATCTCGCTGAAGGGCCGGGGCCTGAGGTCCTGGCCGGTCGCCAGCTGGTGCATCCGGACGCGCTCGACGAAGTCGGGCTCGGCGGTGACGAGGGTGATGGCGACGTCCTCGCGGCGCAGGCGCCTGGCGAGGCGGCCGGCGGCGGAGGCTCCGGTGTAGCCGGCTCCAAGGACGATGATGCGGTGCTTCATTTCCCTGCTCCTGTCTCGCGCGGTTTCACCCCTTGAACCGGGCAGCCCCGCCTTTCCTGACAGGTAGGTGGTGTGAAGCAGGTCACAGTGTGGGTGGGGGGTGTCAGAAGGCGGTGAACAGGGGGTCTCCGTGGTCGGAGGCCGCCCATCGCGCGGTCGCGCGTTCGAGCTTGTCGGGGTTGACCTGGTTGAGGATCGTCGCGATGCCGTCGCCGGTGACCTGGAGGCACATGACGCCGATGATCCGGCCGTCGACGACCGCCACCACGGCGGGGGCGTTGTTGGCGGTCGTGGCGTACACCTCGGCCGAGCCGCCGGCGATGGTGCGCTTGGCCTTGCCGGGCTTGAACAGGCCCCGCATGAACGTGGCGACCGCGACCGCTCCCTCGAACGCCTTGGCGCGGGCCGGCACCTTCCCGCCGCCGTCGCCGATGGAGATGGCGTCGTCGGTGAGCAGCCGCACGAGCGGCTCGGTCCGGCCGCTGGTGGCGGCCGCGAGGAACTCCTCGACGATCCGCCGGGCGGCTGCCTCGTCGATGTCCGCGCGGGCCTTGCCGTCCGCGACGTGCTTCTTGGCGCGGTGGAAGATCTGCTGGCAGGAGGCCTCGGTGATGTCGAGGATCTCCGCGATCCTCCGGTGCGGGTAGTCGAAGGCCTCCCGCAGCACGTACACCACCCGCTCGTTGGGGGAGAGGCGTTCCATGAGACGGAGGACGGCGTACGAGACGGACTCGCGCTGCTCGGCGGTGTCGGCGGGGCCGAGCATCGGGTCACCGGCGAGCAGCGGCTCGGGCAGCCACTGGCCGACGTAGGTCTCGCGCCGGGCGCGCGCCGAGGTGAGCTGGTTGAGGCACAGGTTGGTGAGCACCTTCGTCAGCCAGGCCTCGGGGACCTCGATGCGGTCGATGTCGGCGGCCTGCCAGCGCAGGAACGTGTCCTGCACGGCGTCCTCGGCATCGCTCGCCGAGCCCAGGAGGCGGTAGGCGATGGCCTCCAGGCGGGGCATGAAGGCCTCGAACCGGTCCATGTCGTTCATGGTCAGAGCCATGGACCGGATCCTAGTGCCGGGCTGCCGTCAGCGTGCGTACGAGCCGAGGCCGATCAGGCAGTAGACGTATTCGTTGATCGCCGTCCCGTTGAGGGTGTAGCGGTACGAGAAGGCGTACTGGGTGGCGGAGTTGGCCTCGCACCTGCTCATGTCCGAGGTGAAGGAGAACCGCTGGATCACCTGGTAGTGGGCGTCGGAGGCCGAGCAGGAGACCTCGTCCACCCCGCTGACCTCCTGCGCGGTCGTGGAGTCCGGCAGGGTCCCGTTGAGGCAGGTGCCGTTCTCGTACGGTTCGGGGGCGGCCTCGTCGTCCGTGTCGTACGGGTCCTCCGTGTACGGGTCCTCCGTCGCGGGGTCCTCGGTCTCCTCCGTCTCGTCGTCCTCGGTCTCCGCGGCGGCGGGTTCCTCGGTGTACGGGTCCTCGGTGCTCGTGTCCTCCGCGTACGGGTCGTCGATGTACGGATCGAAGGACGAGGAGGAGGCGGCCGAGGGGCGGGAGGGGGTGCTGTCGTGGTCGAGCCCGGTGGCCAGGATCACCGCCAGCGCGATCACGGCGGCGATGCCGAGCAGCCCCGGCCAGGCGCGGCCGAGCGGCGAGCCGCGCCGGGCGACCCGGATGCGCAGGAGCACCTCCTGGCCGTCGATCCGGATCCGGGCGAGGTCGCCGTCCTGGACGGGTGGGAGGTGGACGCGGGTGGGGCCGGTCGGGAGCGGGACGGTGACGACGGCGCCGTCGGCGGCCTGCATCGGCGTGAGCGAGAGTGGGATCTCCGGTAAGGACACGGGGTCAGTGTGGACCGCCGGAGACGGTAATTGGAGCGTTTCTCTAGAAACTTACTCTAGATCTGTACGGGCGTGAGGCACGGGCGTGAGGCACGTGCGAGAGGGGTGGCATGAGCGGCTGGCGGTGCACCGGGCTGCGCTGGCCCCACGACGGGCCCGCGCTCGGGTGGGCGCGGGGCGACGGGGGCGGGCCGGGACGGGTGAGCGTCCTGGCGTACGGGAAGGAGCTCGGGTTCCGGGCCGAGGGGGAGCGGCACTGTGTCGGGGCGCGCGGCAACCCGTGCCCGGTCGGGGCCGCGGTTCCCGTACGGAGCACGGGGGCGCGGTGCGCGGAGTGCGCGCGGCTGGACCGGGCGCACTCGGTGGCCGCCGACACGATCGCCGACGACCCGCGCCCGTACCGCGTCTACCTGGCCTGGTTCGGTCCGGGCATGGTCAAGGTCGGGATCACCGGGGAGGCGCGGGGCGCCGCCCGGCTGCGGGAGCAGGGGGCCGTGGTCTTCAGCTGGCTGGGGCGCGGTCCCCTGATGGCCGCGCGGCGCACGGAGGAGCTGCTGCGCTCGGCGCTCGGGGTGCCCGACCGCATCCCGTACGCCCGCAAGCGCGCGGCGCGGGCCGAGCTGCCGGGGGCGGCGGAACGGGCCGCCGAGATCGGGACGCTGTACCGGCGGGCCGCCGCCCTGGAGGGTGCCGGGTGGCCGGAGGCGCTGGAGCGGCTGCCGTTCGAGCCGGTCGACCACGCCGGGGTGTTCGGCCTCGACGTTGCGGGTCCTGCGGCACGGGTGGTGACCGGGCTGGTGGCCGGCGGGGTGGTGGCCGGGCGGCTGGTCGCCGCGGCCGGGCCCGATCTGCACCTGGAGACCGCGGCCGAGGGGATCGTCGTGCTGGACACGCGGCTCGTCACCGGCTGGGACCTGGTGGGTGCCGACGCGCGGGCCGGGATCAGTGTGCCGGTCGTGGCCCTGGGGGCCGGTGGTGTGCAGGACGGCCTGTTCTGAGATCGTCGCCGGGGATCGTTCCGGTGACGTACGAGGCAGGTGGGGCGGATGAGCATCGATGACCGTGACCGTGAGGACGTGGTGCGGTTCTGGCAGGGGCTCGGGCTGCCCGGGATCATCGACGTACACACGCACTTCATGCCGGAGCGGGTGCTCAGCAAGGTGTGGGCCTACTTCGACTCCGCGGGCCCCCTGACCGGGCTGGAGTGGCCGATCACCTACCGGCGCGACGAGGACGAACGCCTAGCGCTGCTGCGCTCGTTCGGCGTGCTCCGGTTCACCTCGATGCTCTACCCGCACAAGGCGGGCATGGCGGCCTGGCTGAACGGCTGGGCGGCCGACTTCGCCGCGCGCGTGCCGGACTGCCTGCACACCGCGACGTTCTTCCCGGAGGAGAGCGCGGGGGCCTATGTGCGCGAGGCGGTCGAGGCGGGGGCGCGCGTCTTCAAGTCGCACCTCCAGGTGGGGGCCTACGATCCCAACGACCCGCTGCTGGAGGCCGTCTGGGGGCTGCTCGCGGAGGCCGGCATCCCGGTGGTGACGCACTGCGGGTCCGGGCCGGCGCCCGGCGCGTACACGGGCCCGGAGCCCATCGGGCGGCTGCTGTCCCGGCATCCCCGGCTGAAGCTGGTGGTGGCGCACATGGGCATGCCGGAGTACGCGGAGTTCCTGGAGCTCGCGGCGGCGTACCCCGGCGTGCGCCTCGACACGACCATGGCGTTCACGGACTTCACGGAGAGCTTCACCCCGTTCCCGGCCGGACTCCGCGGTCGCCTCGCCGATCTGGGGGACCGGATCCTGCTCGGCACGGACTTCCCGAACATTCCGTACCCGTACGTCCACCAGCTGCACGCCCTGGAGCGGCTCGGGCTGGGCGACGCGTGGCTGCGGGCGGTCTGCCACGGGAACGCGAGCGAGCTGTTCCGGTAGCCCCTCGCGCCGTTTCTCAGGAAATTCACAGGTGGGCGAAAGGTCTCTCTCACGGCCGTCTCACAGGCTTGAGCCATGACCACGACCTCGCCCCAGGGGCGCACAGAACTGCTCAGGCCCGACCGTCATCCCGTCCGCGTACTGGTCGTGGACGACGAGGCGCCGCTTGCCGAGCTGCTCTCCATGGCCCTGCGGTACGAGGGGTGGGAGGTCCGCAGCGCCGGCGACGGCGCGGGTGCCGTCCGTACGGCGCGCGACTTCCGCCCCGACGCGGTGATCCTCGACGTGATGCTCCCCGACATGGACGGACTGGCCGTGCTCGGCAGGCTCCGGCGGGAGCTCAACGACGTGCCCGTGCTGTTCCTGACCGCGCGGGACTCGGTGGAGGACCGGATCGCCGGGCTCACGGCGGGCGGCGACGACTACGTCACGAAGCCGTTCAGCCTGGAGGAGGTCGTGGCACGGCTGCGCGGGCTGATCCGCCGCTCCGGCACCGCCTCGGTCCGCAGCGAGTCGACGCTCGTCGTGGGCGACCTGGTGCTGGACGAGGACAGCCACGAGGTGAGCCGGGGTGACGACTCGATCCATCTCACCGCGACCGAGTTCGAGCTGCTGCGCTTCCTGATGCGCAATCCGCGCCGGGTGCTCAGCAAGGCGCAGATCCTGGACCGGGTCTGGAACTACGACTTCGGCGGCCAGGCCAACGTGGTCGAGCTGTACATCTCCTACCTGCGCAAGAAGATCGACGCGGGGCGCACCCCGATGATCCACACCCGGCGTGGGGCGGGATACCTCATCAAGCCGGGTGAGTAGGCCCCTGAGCGGCGGGAGGAGCACCGTGAAGCGTCCCTGGACCCTGCGGACCCGGCTCGTCGTGTACGCGGTGACGCTCATCGCGGTCGTCGCCGCCGTCATCGGCTCGGTCACCGCGATCGCCTTCCAGAGCTACATGGACGGGAAGCTCGACGACCAGCTGCGCGACATCGCCAGGGTGGCCCAGCAGCCTCCGCCGGGGAGCGGCAAGGCCGCCCGGGGCGGCCCGGAGGGCGGCGACGAGGAACCGCTGGCCTTCATCGGCAGGGGCGCGTTCAACACCTTCGGGGCCGTGGTCTCCGGCGGGTCCGTCACCGAATCGAAGGTGGTCAAGGGACCGGACGCCCGGGAGAGCACCGAGGAACTGACCGACGCGCAGAAGAACGCCCTCGAAGGCGCCGACGTGGCCCCGGACGGCGAACCCCACGACGTCGAGCTCCCCGGGCTCGGCCGCTACCGCGTGCAGCTCGTCCCGTCCGGCGGCACATCCGTCGGTGGAGCGTCCGGTGGTGACTCGCCCGTCGGCGGAGCGTCCGGCGGTGGCACGGCTGCCGGTGGAGCGTCCGGAGGCGGCACGTCCGTCCTGGTCGGCATCCCGACGGCCGAGGTGGACAAGGCCGTCACCACCCTGATCCTCGTCGAGGTCTGCGTCACCGGCGCCGGGCTGATCGCCGCCGGGATCGCCGGTGCCGCCATGGTCGGTGTGGCCCTGCGCCCGCTGCGCCGGGTGGCCGCCACCGCGACCCGGGTCTCCGAACTCCCGCTGCACAGCGGCGAGGTCGCCCTCCTCGAACGGGTCCCGGACGCCGAGGCCGATCCCCGTACCGAGGTCGGCCAGGTCGGGGCGGCCCTCAACAGGATGCTGGGCCATGTCGGTTCGGCGCTGGAGGCACGGCAGAAGAGCGAGACCCGCGTACGGCAGTTCGTCGCGGACGCCAGCCATGAGCTGCGCACCCCGCTCGCCTCGATCCGCGGCTACGCCGAACTGACGCGGCGCGGACGGGAGAACACCGGGCCCGACACCCGGCACGCCCTGGGACGGATCGAGTCCGAGGCGGAGCGGATGACCGGCATGGTCGAGGACCTGCTCCTCCTGGCACGTCTCGACGCCGGACGGCCGCTCTCGTACGAGAGCACCGATCTCTCCCCGCTCGTCATCGACGCGGTGAGCGACGCCCGGGTCGCGGACCGCACCACCGAAGGTGCTGCCCACCACTGGCGGCTGGAGCTGCCCGAGGTCCCCGCGACGGTGCTCGCCGACCCGACCAGGATCCAGCAGGTGCTGGTCAACCTGCTGGCGAACGCCCGTACGCACACCCCGCCGGGGACCACCGTCACGGTCCGCGTGCGCCAGGCGCGCAGGGAGCTGCCCTGGGTGACGCTGGAGGTCGAGGACAACGGGCCGGGTATCCCCGCGGAGCTCCAGCCACGGGTCTTCGAACGATTCGCGCGCGGCGACGCCTCGCGCTCCCGGCACGCCGGGTCGACGGGGCTGGGCCTCGCCATCGTGCAGGCCGTGGTCGCCGCGCACGGCGGGATGGCCGAGGTGCGCTCCGTGCCCGGCAGCACGGTGTTCGCCGTCCATCTGCCGGCGGACGCGGTGTACGCCGGCGGGGCGGAGAGCCATGGCGGCACCCAAGGCGAACAGTTCGGTGACACGCCGCTGAACTGGGCGGATACAGCCGGCGACGCTTCCGCCGCGCACTCACAGACGCACCACAGGCTCAGCACACGGATGTGACAGCGCGGTTGGTGAGTGTGGGTCCCATGCGAACCGACACTGCTTGGAGCACCCTGCCGGCCCGGGAACACCTCCTGGCCGCAGCGGTCGGCGCTCCCGCCCCCGTACCTGTCCTCGACGTCGTGATCCCCGTGTACAACGAGGAGAAGGACCTCGAAACGTGTGTGCTGCGCCTGCACGACCATCTGGCGCGGACGTTCCCCTACGGCTTCCGGATCACCGTGGCGGACAACGCGAGCACCGACCGTACGCCCCGGGTGGCGGCCCGGCTCGCGGACCTCATCCCCGAGGTGCGGTCGTTCCGGCTGGAGGAGAAGGGCCGGGGACGGGCGCTGCGGACCGTCTGGTCCCACTCGGACTCGCCGGTGCTCGCCTACATGGACGTCGACCTCTCGACCGACCTGAACGCCCTGCTCCCGCTGGTCGCCCCGCTGATCTCCGGCCACTCCGACCTGGCCATCGGCTCGCGCCTGGCCCGTAGTTCGCGGGTGGTGCGGGGATCGAAGCGGGAGTTCATCTCGCGGGCCTACAACCTCATCCTGCGCTCCTCGCTGGCCGCCCGGTTCAGTGACGCCCAGTGCGGCTTCAAGGCCATACGGCGCGAGGTCGCGCAGCGGCTGCTGCCGATGGTCGAGGACACCGGATGGTTCTTCGACACCGAGATGCTGGTCCTCGCCGAGCGCGCCGGGCTGCGCATCCACGAGGTGCCGGTCGACTGGGTCGACGACCCCGACTCCACGGTGCACATCGTGCGGACGGCGACCGACGACCTCAAGGGCGTCTGGCGGGTGGGCCGGGCCCTGGCCACCGGCGCCCTGCCGCTGGACCGCCTGGCGCGGCCCTTCGGGGACGACCCGCGCGACCGGGCCGTGCCCGGGGTGCCGCGCGGACTCGCCCGGCAGCTGGCCGGCTTCTGCGTGGTGGGCGCGCTCTCCACCCTGGTCTACCTCGCCCTGTACTCCCTCTTCCGGCTGGGCTTCGGCCCGCAGTTCGCCAACGCGGCGGCCCTCCTGGTCTCCGCCGTCGCCAACACGGCGGCGAACCGGAGGCTCACCTTCGGCGTACGCGGCCGGGGCGGGGCCGTGCGCCACCAGGCGCAGGGACTCGTCGTCTTCGCGATCGGGCTCGCGCTCACCAGCGGTTCGCTCGCCGCCCTGGGCACGGCGTCCGGATCGGCGTCGCACGGCACGGAACTCGCCGTGCTGATCGCGGCCAACCTCGCGGCGACGGTGCTGCGGTTCCTGCTCTTCCGCGCCTGGGTCTTCCCCGACCGGCGCACCGACCACCAGGACGCCCGCAGCGACCGGCGCACCGACCACCAGGACGCCCGCACGGGTGCCGCACACGAACTGAGGGACGCCCGATGACCGCCGCCACCACCCACTCCGGCCACTTCCAGGCCCCGCCCGACACCCCAGGGGCGCCCGCGCACGCCGCGGGCGGACGGGAACCGCTGCTACGGCGCATCCGCCGGGGCAGGCCCGAGGACCCGCGCTGGGCGAGGCCCGCCTTCCTCGGACTGCTGCTGGTCGTCGCGCTCGCGTACCTGTGGAATCTGAGCGCGTCCGGTTACGCCAACTCCTTCTACTCCGCGGCCGTGCAGGCCGGCAGCCAGAGCTGGAAGGCCTTCTTCTTCGGCTCGCTGGACTCCGCGAACGCGATCACCGTCGACAAGCCCCCGGCCACGCTCTGGCCGATGGCCCTGTCGGTGCGGATCTTCGGCCTGAGCTCCTGGGCGATCCTCATGCCCCAGGTCCTGATGGCCGTCGCGGCGGCCGGCGTCCTCCACGGGGCCGTACGCCGCCGCTTCAGCGCCGCCGCAGGGCTGATCACCATGGTGGTCCTCGCGCTGACCCCGGTCGCCGCGCTGATGTTCCGCTTCAACAACCCGGACGCGCTGCTCGCACTCCTGATGACGGTCACCGTCTACTGCGTGCTGCGCGCGATGGAGGCCGGCCGGACGAAGTGGCTGGTCTGGGCCGGTGTCGCGGTCGGGCTGGCGTTCCTGTCGAAGACCCTCCAGGCCTTCCTGATCCTGCCGCCGCTGGCCCTGCTGTACGCGGTGTTCGCCCCGGTGTCCGTCCGCAAGCGGTTCGGCCAGCTCGGCCTGGCGGCGCTGGCGATGGTCGTCTCCGGCGGCTGGTGGGTGGCGATCGTCGAGCTGTGGCCCGCCTCCTCGCGCCCGTACATCGGCGGCTCGCAGAACAACTCCTTCCTGGAACTCACCTTCGGGTACAACGGACTCGGCCGGATCAACGGCGAGGAGACCGGCAGCGTCGGAGGCGGCGGTGGCGGCGGCCAGGGCGGCGGCTGGGGCGAGACCGGCATCGGCCGCATGTTCAACTCCGAGATCGGCGGCCAGATCTCGTGGCTGCTGCCCGCCGCGCTGATCCTGCTGGCCGCGGGCGTCTGGCTGACCTGGCGGGCGAAGCGGACCGACACGGCCCGCGCGGCGTTCCTCGCCTGGGGCGGCTCGCTGCTGATGACGGCTCTCGTCTTCAGCTTCATGGCCGGCATCTTCCACCAGTACTACACGGTGGCCCTGGCGCCCTACATCGCGGCGCTGGTCGGCATGGGCGCCACGGTCCTCTGGGAGGAACGCGGCAAGTGGTGGGCGGGCGCGACGCTCGGGGTGACCGTCGCGGCGACGGCCGTCTGGTCGTACGTCCTGCTGGGGCGCACCCCGGACTACGTCCCGTGGCTGCGCTGGGCCGTCCTGATCGGCGGGCTCATGGCCGCGGTGGGGCTGCTGCTCGCGGTGCGGCTCGGCCGGGCGCTCGTGCTGGGCGTGGCGGGCCTGGGGCTCGCGGCGTCGCTGGCCGGGCCGACGGCGTACACGATCAGCACGCTGAACACCGGGCACCAGGGATCGATCGTCACGGCGGGTCCGTCGGGCGCGAGCATGGGCGGTCCCGGCGGCGGCCGGGGCGGCGGCCCCGGGGGCGGTGAGGGCGGCCCCGGCGGCGGCATGCAGCCCCCCGGCCAGGGCACCCAGCAGGGCGGCCAGGCCCCGGGCACCGCACAGGGCGGCCAGACCCCCGGCAACGCGCAGGGCGGCGGCTTCCCCGGCGGCGGCACACCGGGCCAGGGACAGAGCCAGGGCCAGGGCCAGGGCCAGGGCACGCAGGGCCAGGCGCCCGGTGGTCAGCAAGGCGGCCGGCAGGGCGGCATGCCCGGCGGTGGCACGGGCGAGGGCGGCATGGGCGGAGGTGGAGGCGGCGGCATGGGCGGTCTGCTCAACGGCTCCTCCGTCGACTCCGAGGCCAAGACGCTCCTGAAGCAGAACGCCGACGCCTACACCTGGGCCGCCGCGGCCATCGGTTCGCAGAACGCCGCGAGTTACCAGCTCGCCACCGGCGACCCGGTGATGGCGATCGGCGGATTCAACGGCAGCGACCCGTCCCCGACGCTCGCCCAGTTCAAGAAGTACGTGGAGGACGGCAAGATCCATTACCTGATCTCCAGCAGTTCGGGCGGCGGCATGGGAGGCGGCGAAGGGACCTCCTCCCAGATCACGGCGTGGGTGGAGGAGAACTTCAAGGAGGTCACCGCGGGAAGCGCGACCTTCTACGACCTCACCCAGCCCACGAGCTGACGCCGGCGGGCAGAGCGGCGGAACAGGGCGGTGGCCCGGAGCAGAGGCTCCGGGCCACCGCCCTCCGCCGTCACCAGGACGGATCCGGCACCACGGGGAGATGTGTTGTACGGCGTACAGGCAATGCCATACGGTGTACAGGAACACGTCCCTTACACCGTACGAGTGCACCGGAACCAGGAGTTCGCATGACGGCGACCGCCGCCGAGCAGAACGGCCTCGCACCCGCGGGCGGCCATGCACGCCGCTGGGTGATCCTCGGAGTCATCTGCCTCGCCCAGCTCACCGTGCTGCTCGACAACACCGTCCTGAACGTCGCCATCCCCTCGCTCACCGCCGACCTTCACGCCTCAACCGCCGATGTGCAGTGGATGATCAACGCCTACGCGCTCGTCCAGTCCGGGCTCGTGCTCACCGCGGGCAGCTCCGCCGACCGCTACGGCCGGAAGAAGATGCTGGTCGCGGGGCTCGCGCTGTTCGGGGTCGGCTCGCTGGCGGCCGGACTCGCGCAGTCCTCCGGGCAGTTGATCGCCGCCCGCGCGGGCATGGGCGTCGGGGGCGCGCTGCTGATGACGACCACCCTCGCCGTGGTGATGCAGATCTTCGACGACACCGAGCGCGTCAAGGCGATCGGCATCTGGTCCACCGTCAGCTCGCTCGGCTTCGCGGCCGGTCCACTGATCGGCGGGGCCATGCTCGACCACTTCTGGTGGGGCGCGATCTTCCTGGTCAACATCCCCGTGGCGGTCATCGGCCTGATCGCGGTCGTCCGGCTCGTCCCGGAGTCCAGGAACCCGCAAGGAGACCGCCCCGACCTGGTCGGGGCCCTGCTCTCCACCCTCGGCATGGCCTCCGTCGTGTACGCGATCATCTCCGGCCCGGAGCACGGCTGGGGCTCCGGGCCCGTCCTGCTGACGGCCTTCGCCGGGATCGCCGTCCTCACCGGATTCGTCCTGTGGGAGCTCCATGTCCCGTACCCGATGCTGGACATGCACTTCTTCCGCGACCAGCGGTTCACCGGCGCGGTCGCCGGCGCGATCCTCGTTGCGTTCGGGATGACGGGGTCGCTCTTCCTGCTCACCCAGCACCTCCAGTTCGTCCTCGGCTACGAGCCGCTCGAAGCGGGGCTGCGCACGGCCCCGCTCGCCCTCACCGTCGTCGCGCTCAACCTCACGGGGCTCGGCGCCCGGCTCGTGGTGAAGCTGGGGACGCCGGCCGTCATCGGCACCGGGATGAGCCTGCTGGCCGCCGGGCTCGCGGCCATCGCCCTGCTGGGCGGGCGGGACTACGGCGGCATGCTGCTCGGCCTGCTCGTCATGGGTGCGGGCGTCGCGCTCGCCATGCCCGCGATGGCCAACGCGATCATGAGTGCCATCCCGCCGGAGAAGGCGGGCGTGGGCGCCGGGGTGAACGGCACGCTCGCGGAGTTCGGCAACGGGCTCGGGGTCGCCGTGCTCGGCGCCGTGCTCAACTCCCGGTTCGCCGCGCTCGTACCGGGCGTCGTCGGCGCTTCCTCCCTGCCGGCTGCGCTGGCCGCCGCCGACGGGGCGGCGGACCGTGAGCGCATCACGGACGCCTTCGCCTCGGGCCTGGAGACCAGCCAACTGGTCGGCGCCGCAGCGGTCCTGGCAGGCGGTCTGCTGGCCGCGGTCCTGCTGAGGCGGGCCGAGCGGAGCGGGAGCTCCGGCCCGCGGGCATAGCATCGGACGGGGGAGCCGGTACGCAGGAGTGCCACCGCAAGACAAGGAGCGTGCGTCATGGGGTCCGCGGCAGACGGTGCGAACAGCCCTTCCCGGGTCAGCGTGTGGCTGGACCGGCGGACACCCTCACGCACCCGCAAGGCGGACCAGCCGGCCGGCCTGGACCGGGACAGGATCACGGCGGCGAGCGTGCGCCTGCTGGACGCCGACGGCCTCGCGAAGTTCTCCATGCGGCGCCTGGCCGCCGAGCTCGACGTCACGGCGATGTCCCTCTACTGGTACGTCGACACCAAGGACGACCTGCTGGAACTCGCCCTGGACACGCTCTACGAGGAGATCCCGGCCACCCCGGAGGACGCCGACTGGCGCGACCGGCTGCGCGAACTGGCCACCAGCTACCGGAAGATGTTCGTACGCCATCCCTGGGCGTCGGGCCTGGTCGGCAGCTTCCTGAACATCGGACCGCACTCGATGCTGTTCTCGTACGCCGTCCAGGACGTCGTCCGGGCCACCGGGCTGCCGCTGGAACGGCAGACGGGCGCGATGGCGGCCGTCTTCCAGTTCGTCTACGGATTCGGCACCACCGAGGGGCACTTCGTGCAGCGCACGGTGCAGGCCGGGCTCACCCAGGACGAGTACTTCGCGAGGGCGATGGGCACGATCCGCGCCGACCCGGAGCTGCACCGGGCCATGCGGCCCTCGGAGCACCTGATGGACGCGCGCGGCGGGGAGACGGTGGAGGAGATGCGCGACCGGGACTTCACGTTCGCGCTGGACCTTCTGATCGCGGGCATCGAGGCGACGTGCGAGAACGCGGCGCGCCACCCGTAGAACCGGCGCGCCACCCGTGGGCCCGTTCCCTCAGTAGCCGCGCCCGGTGTCCACGGCCAGCGCGGGCGTACGCCCCTCGCCGACCGCCTCCCAGCAGGCGCCGAAGTCGGCGACGACGTCCTCGTCGGCCGTGATGCCGGCCGAGTGCGACGTGATCACCGTGCGCGGCAGCCGCCAGACGGGGTCGCCGGGGTCCGCGGGCTCGTCGGGCAGCACGTCGAGCACGGCCCGGCGGACCGCACCGCCGCGCAGCGCGGCCTCCAGCGCCGCCATGTCCACCGTCGCGCCCCGGCCCACGTTGACGAAGGTGGCGCCCCGCATCGCGGTGAACCGTGCGGTGTCGAAGTAGGCCTCCGTGGCCCCGGTCAGGGGCAGCGTCGACACCACCCACCTGGCCTCCGCCAGCGCCGCGGTCTCCTCGTCCGAACCGGCGAGGACGACCCGGTCGAAGCCCGGGGGCGCGGCGCGGGGCGTACGGCTCACGCCGACCGTGCGCAGGGAGCAGGACCGCAGCAGGGAGGCGACCGCGCCGCCGATGCGTCCGGTGCCGTGGACCACGGCGGTCCGGCCGGCGGCGAGTTCGGACGGGAGGCGGCGCCATTCGTACCGGGCGTGCTGCGCGGTGTGCTCCGGCACGGACTGGCACTCGGCGAGGATCCAGGCCAGCGTGTACTGGGCGATCCGCTCGCCCATCCGTCCCACGGTCCGCGTCAGCAGGGCCCCTTCGGGCCAGGGCCCGGCGGCGAGCAGTGCGTCCGTACCGGCGTTGACGCTGTGGAACCACAGCAGGTCCGGGGTACGCAGCGCCTCGGGCAGCACGCTCCCCACGCAGACGAACGGGCCGTCGGGCGCGGTGGTGAGGTCCGTCTCCGCCGGGCGTCCGGTGAGGCGTTCCAGCTCACGGACGACGGCCGGTGCGACGGAGGGGGAGGTCAGCAGCCGGGCCCGCGCGAGCGGGCCCGGGCGGGGCGGTGTCATCGGTGCGGTCAGCCGCCGTCGGCCAGGCGGGCGGGGAATCCGCCGGTGGCGATCGGGCTCCAGCGCTCCGGGGTGATCCGGATGATGGACTTCCCCTGCTTGAGCATCGCCGCCCGGTACTCGTCCCAGTCCGGGTGCTCGCCGGAGATGTTGCGGAAGTACTCGACGAGGGGCTCGACCGAATCCGGTGAGTCGATCACCTCGGCCGAGCCGTCGACCTGGACCCAGGGCCCGTTCCACTCGTCCGACAGGACGATCACGCTGACCCGCTCGTCGCGCTTGGCGTTACGGGTCTTGGCCCGTTCGGGGTAGGTCGAGACGACGATCCGTCCCGCGTCGTCCACGCCGCAGGTGAGCGGGGAGCCCTGGGGGCGGCCGTCGGACCGGGTGGTCAGCAGGATCGCCCGGTGCCGGGGCCGCACGAAGTCCAGCAGTTCCCCGAGTTCCACGGCGGTGTTGGTCGCGATGTTGGGTGCCATGCGGACCAGCCTAGGGTCTTCCGTGGCGCGAGGCCCTGGGTCCCGGGCCGGTCCCAGGGCCTTCCCAGCGGTCCTATCCCTGGACGGAGTCGCCCTGGACCGCCTGGATGTCGAGTTCCACGCGCAGGGTCGTCCCGATCGCGGAGATGCCCGCCTGCAGCACCTGGTTGTAGTTCATGGCGAAGTCGTCGCGGCGCAGTTCCGCCGTGGCGTGGAAGGCCGCCCGCACCCCGCCCCACGGGTCGGGGCCGGTGCCCAGGTAGCTGAGGTCGAGGTCCACGTCGCGCGCGATGCCGTGCATCGTGAGCAGGCCGTGCACCGTCCAGCGGTCGGGCCCGGCCGGGGTCAGCGCCCGGGAGCGGTAGGTGATCTCCGGGTACGCCTCCACGTCCAGGAAGTCCGCCGAGCGCAGGTGCTTGTCCCGCATGGCGTTGCCCGTGTCGATGCTGGTGGAGGCGATGAAGGCCTCCACACGGGAGTTCTGCACGTCCTCGGAGATCTCGATACGGCCGCCGAACTCGGTGAACCGGCCGTGCACGCTGGAGATCCCCAGGTGCTGGGCGACCGCGGCCACCGAGGAGTGCACCGGGTCCAGCGACCAGGTGCCCGGAGGCGGCAGCTCCACGCCGCCCTGCCGGGCCAGCACCACGGTCCCGGCCTCGACGCGGCCGCTGGCCGTGACGAGCGCGGTGGACGCGGCGGGGGCGTAACCCACCGCCGTGACGATCACCGTGTACGCGCCGGCCTGGAGGAGGTCGTCGGTGCGGACGGCTCCGTTCTCGTCGGCGGCGGCCCGGAGCACCTGGGTGCCCGTCATGTCGGTCACCGTCACGACCGCGTGCTGGACGGCCCAGCCGTCCCGCGTACGTACCTGTGCGCGAAGTCCCATCCCGTGTTCTCTCCTTGCTCAAATCACTCGTGAAGCAGCGACTCGGACCGCGGTCGCAATGAGTCGGGCCCCGGGCGGGGCCGGCAGGCCGTCCCCTGCCTGCCGTTCCCGCCACGGGGCCCATTTCCACCCGGCGGCCACAGCCTCTCCGCTCGAAGTGCTGTTCCGCCAGGGGTCTGTGTGGATCTTCCGGTCGTTACTCGCCCGGGTGGGCGAGCTCGATGTCGTGACCGTCGACCCCGGTACCGCTCACGGTCAGCGAGCCGGCCACCGGCGGGTAGCCGGTCGCGATCACGGAGTACTCACCGGCGTCCAGGTCGGTGAAGGCGTACACGCCGTCCTCCCCGGTCGTCGAGGAGGCCACCACGTTGCCGGCCGCGTCGATCAGCGTGACCCGGGCGTCGTTCAGCGGTGCCCGGCCGGAGCCGGCCCTGACGACACCCCGCACCAGCGCACCGGACCGCAGGGCCACGTCGACCCGGGTGACACCCTGGCCGCCGACCTCCACCGGCAGGGCCAGCGGACGGAAGCCCGCGGCCGTGACGGCGACGGTCACCGAACCGGGGATCAGCTCACCGAAGGCGAACTCACCCGCGTCGCCCGAGACACCCGTGGCCAGCACGTCGCCGCGCACATCGGTCACCACGACCATGGCGCCCTGGACCGGGCTGCTGCCCTCGGCGGTCCGTACGGTCCCGGAGAGACCGCTCGTACCGGCGAGCAGGATGTCGAAGGCCAGCGGCTCCTCGCCGACGACCACGGTGGACGCCTGCGGCTGGAAGCCGTCCGCGGAGGCGATCAGGACGTAGCTGCCGGAGCCCGGCGCGTCCAGGACGTAGCCGCCGTCGGCCTGGGCGACGGAGCGCCCCAGCTGCCGGCCGCCCAGCGAGATCAGCGTGACGGCGGCGCGGGCGACGGGTGCGCCCTCGGCGCCCCGCACCACACCGCGTACGGGCGTTCCCTGAATGGTCAGCTCCTTGGTGGCGGCGGTCTCCTCCAAGGCGTCGGCCGGGGCGAACCCGGCGGCGCCCGCGGCGACCGGCACGGCGGCTTCGGCGGCCTCGACGGCCTGCGCCGTGGCCGGCACCTCGGCGGAGGTGCTGTCGTTGCCCGCCTTCGTCTTCAGGGCGACCTCCTTGATGAAGATCGTCAGGAGGAAGGCGACCAGCGCGGCAGGCGCGGCGTACAGGAAGACGTCGGCGACACCGTGGCCGTAGGCGACCTCCATGACCGTACGCAGCGGACCGGGCAGCGAGTCCAGGTCGGGGATGCCCCCGCCACCGGTACCGCCGTGGCCCAGCGCGGCACCCTCGGGGCCGAGGTCGGCGAGGCCGTCCTTGACGTAGTGGGTGACACGGTTGCCCAGCACGGCGCCCAGCGCCGAGACGCCGATCGCACCACCGAGCGAACGGAAGAACGTGACGACGGAGCTGGCCGCACCGAGGTCGGAGGGGGCGACCTGGTTCTGCGTGGCGAGGACCAGGTTCTGCATCATCATGCCGATGCCGAGGCCCATGACGAGCATGAAGATCGCGATGTGCCAGTACTCGGTGTCGTACCGGATGGTGCCCAGCATCCCGAGGCCGGCGGTGAGCAGGAAGCCACCGCTGACCAGCCATGCCTTCCAGCGCCCGGTCTTGGTGATGACCTGGCCGGAGATCGTCGAGGAGAGGAACAGACCGGCGATCATCGGGATCGTCATGACGCCGGACATCGTCGGCGACTTGTCCCGCGCCAGCTGGAAGTACTGGCTGAAGAAGACGGTGCCCGCGAACATCCCGATACCGACGAACAGCGAGGCCGCGGAGGCCAGCGTGATGGTGCGGTTACGGAAGAGGCGCAGCGGGATGATCGGCTCGCGGGCCTTGGACTCGATGAAGAGGAACAGCGCGATGAGGACGACGGTGCCGCCCAGCATCGTGTACGTCTGCCAGGAGACCCAGTCGTACTTGTCGCCCGCGAAGGTCACCCAGAGCAGCAGCAGCGAGACCGCGGCGCTGATGAAGAACGCGCCGGACCAGTCGATCTTGACGCCCTCGCGCTTGATCACGGGGAGCTTCAGGGTCTTCTGGAGCACGATCAGCGCGATGATCGCGAAGGGCACACCCACGTAGAAGCACCAGCGCCAGCCCATCCAGCTGGTGTCGGTGATGACACCGCCGAGGAGCGGGCCGCCGACGGTGGCGACGGCGAAGACCGCGCCGAGGTAGCCGCTGTAGCGCCCACGCTCGCGCGGGGAGATCATCGCGGCCATCACGATCTGGGCGAGGGCGGAGAGACCGCCGACGCCGATGCCCTGCACCACACGGCAGGCGATGAGCATGCCGCTGCTGGTGGAGAGGCCGGCGACTATGGAGCCGGCCACGTAGATGATCAGGGCGATCTGGACCAGCAGCTTCTTGCTGAACAGGTCGGCGAGCTTGCCCCACAGCGGGGTGGTGGCGGTCATGGCCAGCAGCGAGGCCGTGACGACCCAGGTGTAGGCGCTCTGGCCGCCGCCGAGGTCGGAGATGATCTCCGGCAGGGCGTTGGAGACGACCGTGGACGACAGGATCGCGACGAACATGCCGAGCAGCAGCCCGGTGAGTGCTTCCATGATCTGCCGGTGTGTCATCGGCGCGCCGGAAGGGGCTTCGACAGCCCCGTGCTTGGCGTGGCCGCCCCGCACACCGGATGGTGTGGTCGTAGCCATTTAAATCCTTGTCTTTGCTTCTGTTACACAGGTGTACGGGTGTGTACGTCGTCGGCGTGCCCGGCGCGGCAGTCGCCGCTGTGCTTTCCGGGGGTGCATCCTCCGGAGCCGCGGCAGGAGAAGCTGTCGCGCAGCCGGGACAACAACGTGTTGAGCTGTCCGACTTCTTCGTCGGACCAGTCGATGAGGTTGTGGGCGAACATCTCCGTGGTCCGCCGGGTCAGCTCGTCGAGCAGTTCCTCGCCCGCGGGGGTCAGCCGCAGGATGCGGGACCGCTTGTCCGCCGGGTCCGGGAACCGTTCGACCCAGCCGCTCTCCACCGCGTGAGTCACATGACGGCTGGTCACCGACATGTTCACGGCCAGGAGCTCGGCAAGCCGGGTGATCCGCATCTCGCCGTACTTGGCCAGCAGCGTCAGCACGCCGGCCGTGCCACCGGGGCACTCGGAGGGCAGGATGCGGACGAGCCCCCGCTTGACGGCTCCGACGGCGCTGAGCTGCCGGGCCAGTTCTTCGTACTGGCTCCGTGCCGCCACTGGCCCTCCAGACGTCTCGCGAGGTCATCTTGTTGCTTAGGGCAACGATAGAAGCGGTTGGTTGCCGCAGGCAAACGAAATGGGCCTTGCAGAAGTAAAGGAACGCAAAAGCCTGTGTAGGTGCCCGGTCAAGCGCGCAGCGCACAGCGGGTGGGCCCCCGGCGGATGTGTTCCTCGCCACAGGAGGGGGCGCCCGGGGGCTCGTGGAGGAGGTGCGAAGTGCTCCGGCGGGCGGGTGAAGAGGCCGTGTGCGCCGAGGAGGGGCATCGGCCGCCGGGGCCCCGGGGGTTGGGCGGAAGGCCTGCGTTCGCTAGGGTCCTGGGCCATGGCACACAACCCCCACGCCCCGCAGCCGGGCCCCGAGGGCACTCACGACCCGGCGGGCAGCACGCAGATGTTCCGCGCGTTTGTCGACGAGGGCGAGCCGCAGCGCAGGCAGCAGCCCGCCGCGACCTCGTCAGGCTCGAAGACCGGGGTGATCGTGGCCGTCGTCGCGGTCATCGTCGTCCTCGGCGCGGTCGCCTGGCTCGCGCTCGGCTGACCACCGCGCGTCCCCTTCACGGCCGGCCCGTCGCCCCTCTGCGGGGTCCGCGGGCCTGCCGGGCGTCCACGTGAGCGTGTACGCCGCACCTCCGCACCCGCTCCCGCACCGCACGCCGGCACGGGAGCGGTCCGCGTTCGCCCCCGGACGCGCCTGCGAGCCCGTACGCCGGAGACGCCCGCACGCCCGTCGTACGGCGTGGGAGGCACCCGGACACGGCGAGGCCGCCGGGGCGGGCGCTCGTGGTGCCCCGGCGGCCTCGTGAGCCGTTGCTGCGGACCCGCCGGGGTCAGTCGGCGATGAGCCCCTCCCTGAGCTGCGTGAGCGTCCGGGTCAGCAGCCGGGAGACGTGCATCTGCGAGATGCCGACCTCCTCGCCGATCTGGGACTGCGTCATGTTGGCGAAGAAGCGCAGCATGATGATCTGCCGCTCGCGCGGGGCGAGCTTGGCCAGCAGCGGCTTCAGGGACTCGCGGTACTCGACGCCTTCCAGCGCCGCGTCCTCGTACCCCAGGCGGTCCGCCAGCGAGCCCTCGCCGCCGTCGTCCTCCGGGGACGGTGAGTCCAGGGAGGAGGCCGTGTAGGCGTTGCCCACGGCCAGGCCGTCGACCACGTCCTCCTCGGAGACCCCGAGCGCCTTGGCCAGCTCCGGCACCGTCGGCGAGCGGTCGAGCTTCTGGGCGAGCTCGTCGCTGGTCTTGGTGAGGGCGAGCCGCAGCTCCTGGAGCCGGCGCGGCACCCGCACCGACCACGAGGTGTCGCGGAAGAAGCGCTTGATCTCCCCCACGACGGTCGGCATGGCGAACGTGGGGAATTCCACGCCCCGTTCGCAGTCGAAACGGTCGATCGCCTTGATCAGACCGATCGTCCCGACCTGGACGATGTCCTCCATCGGTTCGTTACGGCTCCGGAACCGTGCCGCCGCGTACCGCACCAGCGGGAGGTTGAGCTCGATGAGTGTGTCCCGCACATAGGCCCGCTCAGGGCTGTCCGTTCCGTCGGGGCCCGAGGCGGGACCCAGCGCGGCGAGCCGCAGGAACAGGGAGCGGGACAGGGTGCGGGTGTCGATGGCTTCCGGCGAGCTGGTGAGCACGGCAGGTGCCGGCACGCTCTTCGTGAGCGTGAGCACCTTCGAGCTGCCCTGTTCTGCGGACATGCCACCCCCTTGAGGTCGCGGACGGTCGCGGTGGCCACGACCATCGGAGGAACGCAGCCTCCACCTGAATACCGGAGGTAGGGCTGCGGCAAACGCGGTTCCAGCAGAATGTCACATGTCGGCAACACGCTGTAGTGACTTGTCGACAAGTCAGCGCCGGAACCGCGCTGGAAACAGGGGGTGTGCGGCTTTTACGCCCCCGGATCCGGTCCTCTCGGGGTCTACCCGTTCCAGCTACGCCTCGATCCTGTTTGCGGATCGAAGTCGGGCGAAACTTCTGGCGAGAAGCCTTGACACATGCATCTGGGAGACGCCCAGTTCGGCGCTGATCTGTGACTGCGTCAGGTTGTTGTAGTAGCGCAGCAGCAGGATCCGCTGTTCGCGCTCGGGCAGCTGGACGAGCAGATGCCGTACCAGGTCGCGGTGTTCGACCCCGGCCAGTGCCGGGTCCTCGTAGCCGAGCCGGTCCAGGAGCCCCGGCAGCCCGTCACCCTCCTGGGCCGCCTCCAGCGAGGTCGCGTGGTACGAGCGGCCCGCCTCGATGCAGGCCAGGACCTCGTCCTCGGAGATCTTCAGGCGCTCGGCGATCTCGGCGGTGGTCGGTGAGCGGCCGTGAGCGGTCGTCAGGTCCTCGGTGGCGCCGGTGACCTGGACCCAGAGCTCGTGCAGCCGCCGGGGCACGTGCACGGTCCGTACGTTGTCCCGGAAGTAGCGCTTGATCTCGCCGACCACGGTGGGCATGGCGAACGTGGGGAACTGGACGCCGCGTTCCGGGTCGAAGCGGTCGATGGCGTTGATCAGGCCGATGGTGCCGACCTGGACGACGTCCTCCATCGGCTCGTTGCGGCTGCGGAAGCGGGCCGCCGCGTACCGCACCAGCGGCAGGTTCGCCTCGATCAGCGCGGTGCGCACCCGGTGGTGCTCCGGGGTGCCCGCTTCGAGGTCCTTGAGCCGCGCGAACAGCACCTGGGTCAGCGCTCTGGTGTCCGCCCCCCGGGTCCTGGCGGGTGTCGTGGGGTCGGGGGTCTCGGTCTGGATGTCGTCCGTCTGGACGTTCTGGGGCGGGACTTGAGGCGCTGTACTGGCCGGCACGGTGTCGCCACCCCTTTGCGGTCAACTACGGTCAACTCATCCGTCAAAAGCGGTCATAGCATCACAAGACATGTCCACTGTGTGCAAGCACCGCATGGAGTCGTGTTGAGGGCGTTTTGGTTTAAACATGCCGAAAAGCCCCTCTCCTGTAGGGGAGGGGCTGTCGGGACCGGGGACCGGAAAGGGTCAGAAGGGGTAGTCGGCGATCACCCAAGTGGCGAACGCGCGCCACTGGCCGGCGGCGGCCTGGTGGTCGGGATGCTCGACGTACCGCTTGAGGGCGTCCTCGTCGGCGACGGCCGAATTGATGGCGAAGTCGTACGCGATCGGCCGGTCGGTGATGTTCCAGGCGCACTCCCAGAACTGCAGCTCGGGGATCTTCCCGCCGAGCTCCCGGAAGGCCTCCGCGCCCGCGACGACCCGCGGATCGTCCCGCTCGACGCCGTCGTTCAGCTTGAACAGGACCAGGTGGCGGATCATGGGGTCTCTCCTACTTCACGAGCTCGGACATGAAGTCTCCGACGCCCTGCGCGGCGCTCGAAACACCCTCGAACCCTATTTGAACGAGGTCGGCGCTCCGCTCGGGAGAGGTGATGATCGTGTACAGCACGAAGACCACAATCATGTAGAGCGCGATCTTCCTCGCTTGCACCACAGCCCCGCCCCTCCCCTTCGATCACCTGTGCAGTCGGGTGATTCTAGCCGCACGTATGGCCGTATCCGAGGGCCGTTTCCGATCACTGATGCGGCTTTTAGGGTCGAAGGACCCGTCGATTCGGGCCCTTTGTCGGCGGGCGAGGCTTACGGCGGGGAGGAGGATGGTCGGTGGGCCCGCGACAGAGGCAGGAATGCGTGGCCCGAGGAACGGGACCTCCACGAGGTCCCCACCGCGTGACTCCCCCCGACCGCGGCGAGGGCCTACGGTCCCCGTTCTCACCGGGGGAAGCGGCTTGTCCCCCCGATGCCGCTTCCCCCGACCTCACGTCCGAAGGGCCCGGCGCACCAGCACCGGGCCCTTCGTGTCATCCGTCCGTACGTCCGTACGGGTCAGTCCTTCCGCAGACCGACCCCGCCCGGGGTGGTGTCCTGGACGCCGTCGTCCGCGGCGCTCCGGGGAGCCGGCACGGTGGCGGCGGCCGCCCCTTCGGCGGCTTCCTCGGCGGCGAGGCGTTCCATGCCGCTCGTCGTCTTGAGGGGCTTCTCCTTGATGAAGAGGACCGCCAGAAGACCGAGGAAGGCGAACGGGGTGGCGATGAGGAAGAGGTCGCCGGTCGCGACGCCGTACGCGTGCTCGACGATCTGCTTCATCGGCTCGGGCAGCTTGGTCATGTCGGGCACGGCGCTGCCGTGTCCGCCGCCGGCCGCGGGCAGCCCGCTCTCCGCGAGGCCCTTGGTCATCTCGGCGGCCACCCGGTTGGCGAGGATCGCGCCGAGCACGCTGGTACCGATGGTGCCGCCGAGGCTGCGGAAGAAGGACAGCACGGAGGTCGCGGCACCCAGTTCGTGCGCGGGCACGTCGTTCTGCGCGGCGAGCACGAGGTTCTGCATCAGCATGCCGACGCCGATGCCCATGAACGCCATGTAGACGCTCAGCAGTCCGAAGTGGGTGTCCGCGTCGATGGTCGAGAGCAGGCCGAGGCCCGCCGTCATGACGACGGCACCCGCGATGAGGTAGACCTTCCACTTGCCGGTGGCGGAGATGATCTGCCCGGCGATCGTCGAGGAGACCAGCAGACCGCCGATCAGCGGAAGGCTCATGAGCCCCGCGACGGTCGGCGACTTGCCCAGCGAGATCTGGAAGTACTGGGACAGGAACACGGTCCCGGCGAACATCGCGATACCGACGAAGAAGCTCGCCAGGGTCGTGAGCGTCACCGTGCGGTTGCGGAAGATGTCCAGCGGGATGATCGGCTCGGCGGCCCGCTGCTCGACGAAGACCGCCGCGATCAGGAGCACCAGCCCGGTCGTCACCAGAGCGGCCGTCTGCCAGGACGCCCAGTCGAAGCTGTTGCCCGCGAGGGACGTCCAGATCAGCAGCGCGCAGACGCCGGCCACGATCAGAAAGGCGCCCAGCCAGTCGATCCTGACCTGGCGGCGTACGGTCGGCAGCTTCAGGGTGCGCTGGAGGAGGACGATCCCGGCCAGCGCGAACGGCACACCGATGAAGAAGCACCAGCGCCAGCCGAGCCACGAGGTGTC